>JAGNEX010000015.1:0-38921 GCA_018003035.1 Acidimicrobiia bacterium | reverse complement strand
GAATAGGGAACGGCCGTCAAACAATCCACCAAAGGACTTCCAGGCATGCGTTGGACCCAAGATCACGAAATGTTCCGCAGCACCGTTCGGGCGTTTGTCGACAACGAGATCAACCCGCATGTCGAAGCGTGGGAAGCAGCGGGCCAGATGCCCCTGCACGACATCTTCAAAAAGATGGGTGACCTCGGCTTTCTTGGCCTGGAGTACCCCGTCGAGGATGGCGGGCAAGGCGCGGATCACACGTTCACCGTGATTCTGGGTGAGGAAATTGGGCGCGCCCACCACGGTTCGATTGCCATGGCCACCGGTGTCCAGACCGATATGGCCACCCCCGCCCTCGCCCGATGGGGCAGCAAAGAACTCAAGGCTAAGTACCTGGCACCCGCCCTGTCCGGAGACATGGTGACCGCCATCGCCGTGACCGAACCCGACGCCGGATCAGACGTCGCCGCCATTCGGACCAGGGCCGTCCAAGACGGCGACGAATGGGTCATCAACGGGACCAAGCTGTACATCACCAACGGGACCCAGGCCGACTGGATGTGCCTGCTCGCCCGTACCTCAGACGAGGGCGGCTATGCGGGGATGAGTCAGATCATCGTCCCCACCGATGTCGCCGGGTTCTCGGTCAGCCGCAAGCTGAACAAGCTCGGTATGCGTGCCTCTGATACCGCCGAACTGGTCTTTGAAGATGTTCGGGTGCCCGTCTCGAACACGATTGGCGCCCCCGGGCGCGGCTTCCAGCAGCAGATGATGCAGTTCCAAAACGAGCGGATGATCGCCGCGTACAACGCGATTGGCGGGATCGAAGAAGCCCTCCGCAAGACCCGGGACTACCTCAACGAACGCAAGGCGTTCGGCAAGCCGCTCCTGGCAAACCAGCACCTGCAATTCACCTTGGCCGAGCTTTCTGCGGAGTTCGATATGTACAAGGAGTACTGCTACACGTGTGCGGAGCGCTTTGCGAACGGCGAAGACACCACCAGGATGGCGACGATCGCCAAACTCAAGGCGGGTCGACTGGTCCGTCAGGTCGCCGACGTGTGCATGCAGTACCACGGCGGCATTGGGTACATGGAAGAAACCTGGACGTCGCGGTTCATGCGAGACAACCGCATCCTCGCCATCGGCGGCGGCGCCGATGAAGTGATGTTGCGGATCATCGCAAGGCTCGACGGCTACAGCACCGAGTTCTAACCAACGGGGAGCTTGCATGCCCGCGGCAACCCGGGGCAGTGGGCTTCCCTACATCTGGAACTCTCCGTCGTTCATGTGGTTAGAGACCAGCCCACTGCCCTGGCCATCGTTGATGGCCGGCGGCATGGGTGTCGCTTTGTCGTCGTCGTTCCACCACGAGATGAGCCCCAGCGTTGTCGCCAGGAGCACCACAAAGCCCACGATCGCCGCGCCTACCGCACGGTTGTTCTGCGCTCGGGTTGGGTTCGGATCGGCTGCTGACATCGTCATGGCTCCTGGTTTGTCGGCTCGCGGGGTCTCGCCCAAGTCACGCTCTGGGCTGATAGTGAGCGCCATTCTGAATCACCGGGACCGAACCGGCCCGATCCAAATTGCCGAGACCGTGGGATCGGGTCCGAATGACCGCATGGGTCGAATGCCGCGCTGACCTGAACGAATTGTGCTACCTCGCACCTAAAACCTCAAGCGTGGGTCATTTCACAAGCATCGCGAAGGAACAACAGCCACCCTGGCAACTATGGTGTTGGCATCTTCTGAATAACGCCCCATATTTGGCGTCTCCTTTGAAGCCCCAAAGACATCGCCTTTGGACTATCGATTGACCCGTCCTGCCTCCCCGTCGAGATGGTTACGCATATGAACCGCCGACCAGACGACCTCGCCTCATCGACTGTCTCTCACAAACTCAGAGCCGTTCGTATCGCGCCGGTGGCGGCCAGCATCGCTGTCTCGGTCGCCGTCCTCGCAGGATGCGATTCGGGAACTTCCCAGGCGGGTCCCACGACGAGCACCACAACGGCCGCGCCGACAACGACCACCACTCAACCTCCGCCAATCGTCGACGCCGACTTCTTCCCCACCGACGAATTCGCTGTGGGCGGTGTCGAAATCCCCGTCGCGGAACTTCTCGACGTTCGGGCCGACACCGAAATTCCGGTGGATTACCCCGTTCGCTTCGCACCCGAGATGGACATATCGAACACTCGGATGAACGAACAGTTGCAGTTTCTCGCCAATCACGCAGCGACCAGTTCCGATGGGTCGATCCGGGTGATGCCCTTTGCCCCGCACTGGACCTCCACGGGATCGCTGCGTGTGCTGGCCCTGATCGACAACGGCGGCAACGAAGACCTTGCCGGAATGTCGATCGACCTGACCGTGTTCGATCGATCACCAGAAGGTCTGTCGGCCGCACCGCCCGCAACAGGTTCGCCGACCACGGTGGTGACGGCCGGAGCTTCAAATACCTCCGCTGCAGCGATGACCACGTCGCCGTCAGACCGTAGCGCCGCAGAAACGAGCGCCGCCCCTGACCGACCCGACGACGAACCGACGACGTCGACCGGCTTTGTCATGGCCGAAGACGACCCGTCCCTCCCCGACGGAGCAAACCGCACCGTCGCATCCGCAAGGTTCGAAGTGGCCTACCCGACAGCCGCTGCACTGCCAGCGCGATCGATGGAACTGACCGTCCTCGAGTTCACTCCGAGCCGAGTTGTTGAACCAACAGCACTGCTGGTCAGAACCTCATACGATTGGCGCGTGTCGGGCGATCCCGGCTGACGCATGGCCCACCCTTTAGGAACACTTTGAACGATGAAGAACGCATCGCCCTGTTACTCGACTACGAGAACCTCGCCATCGGTGCACGTGAAAGCGGATACGAGGGATTTGATCTGAGCGCTGTCAATTCCGCCTTGGCCGACCGCGGCCGAGTTGTGGTTCGCCGCGCGTACGGCGACTGGAACCTGTTCGACAATGACCGACGCATGCTGGTCGCGGGACAGGTCGAACTGATCGAGATACCCCAGCGCATCGGGGCCACTCGTAAGAACGCAGCCGATATCAAGATGGCGGTCGACGCGCTCGAACTCGCCTTCGCACGCGACTACATCACCACCTTTGTGATCGGCACCGGCGACAGCGACTTCACACCCCTCGTCAGCAAGCTCCGCGAGCTCAACAAGCGTGTGATTGGGTTAGGCATCGAACAGTCCACCTCCGCCTTGTTGCCGCCTGCATGTGACGAGTTCTTGTTTTACGGCAAGCTCGACGGCGTCGAATCTCTGGACGAAGTCGCAGCTCGGTCCGGGCGGAAACGGCCGCGGCGACTGGTTCGCGGGCGCCCAATGACCCGAGCGACAGGAGTGCCAGCCAACGACCTGCCCCCAACAGATGTTGACCTTGCCGATCCCGTTGACATGGCGCTCGACGACCGGGTTGGAGGGCGCATCGGTCCCGACGGCGTCGCTCTCGCCGACGGGTCTCGGTCGTCAAACGATGTCGCCCTCGACCTCGGGCGCGTCGTCGTTCAGACCCTTGCGGGCCTGAATCGTGTGGCGACCGGTCCCGTTACCGCATCGATGCTCAAACAGGCGATCTTGCGTAAGGACCCCACCTTCGACGAATCCGACGCCGGTTTCCGCGGCTTTGGCGAGCTCCTGAATCATCTTCGCGACCGACACGTTGTCGCCCTCAAAGACGGACCGGCCGTCGGCGATCCAGAGGTGTCCTTTGCCGAGCACACCCGCGAAGAGAACGACGCCTTTTCGCTGTTGCAGACCGTCGTGCGACGTGAAGCCAAGGCGACCGGATCAGGGCGGGTCGTGCTGTCCGGCCTGAAGACCTTGCTGCGGCGGGAAGATCCCTCGTTCAGCGAGAAAGATCTGGGCTTCCGGGCCTTCCGACACTTCTGTCGGGCCGCCCAGAGCCGAGGACTGATCGATATGGAATGGTCAGACGACCTAGAGGATTACGCCGTGTGGGTGCCTGCGCCCTAGCGCGGCACAGGGTTATCCCAGCGCGCAACTATCGCCCGCTGAGGAACCCTTGTTCGAGTACAGGCCCGATCAGTTCGCCCAGCCAGTCGGCGCTCGCTGTCGTGAAGTGCAGACCGTCGGGGCGACCCTCTGGGACCGGTCCGACCCGGTTGGTGAACCCGCCATCTGGGCAGACAACCGCGTCGAAATCGACGAGCCTGAACCGGTCGCTGTCGAGATCTTTGGCGAGCTGTGGCACGACCCCGTCGTTGATCGGCTCCAAAGGTCCGTCATCTGGCTTGATAACCAGGCCGGACGGGGTGATAAACGAGTTATCACGACAGGGCGATGTCAGCCAGAACACGTGGGCACCGCTGCTCAGCATCAGCTCGCTGATGGCGGTGTACTCGCTCAGCAGCCAGTCGTCATAGACCTGGTCGCCCGGCCCTAGCTCTCGGTCCCATTGCGGCAGCTTGACCCGTTGGCGGTCGAGCTGACCGGACAGCAGGACGACGACGTCGGGCTGGAAGTCAGACAGGTGGTCGGGCAGGTAGTCGGCCCAGTAGTTACAGGTGTGGCCTCGTTCCGTCACATAGATCCGGGGCCGTACGGTTTCGCGGGCGAAGCTGCATTCTGGGATGGCGATGTTCCAAACGGTGATCTGGGTACCCGCCGTCGCGTTCTCTGCCTCCGCCCAGTCGGTGAGCCCATGGCCGAGCGACTCGGCGACCGAATCACCAAAAACCATGATTCGAAACGGCCTCGGCAACTTTGAACGATCGGCAAGATCGCCGTACTTGGTCAGTTGGCTGACCAGATCGTCCCCGACCATCCCCGCAGTGCCACCGATCCAGGCGCTCCGGGCCTGACCGCTCTGACCGCCTTGGTTGGCGGTACCGCTTGGGTCCGTCGGGTCAGCCAGCCCCGACGCCTGGGTTGGCTCAGGCCCGCGGGCGCTACCGGCACCCGCGCCTTCGGCCGCCGACTCTGAGATCGGAACGGTGCCTCCCGCCAAAGTCGTTAGCGACGGCCCTTCCGTGACTACTCGACCGGGCGCGCCGACCACGCCGTCGGGAGGAGCCGTCGCATCCGCCAGGTCGAGTGGCTGTGAAACCAAGTTGGTCGCCGGTTCGATCGCTCCCCCGGTGAACACCGCAGCGATGAGCACGGTCGCAGCGACGGCTCCGACCAGCGCTGGGCGAGCGCGGCTCGGCTTGGGGAGCGCCCCTGTGCGGACCGGTTCCTCGAGGAACCGGTAAGAAACGGCAGCTAACGCGGTCGTCACGGCGCAACGAACGACGAAGAGCGGCACCCCGTCGAGATGCGCTCGACCCGGATCGAGCCAAATAAACACCGGCCAGTGATACAGGTAGATGCCATAGGACCAACGCCCGATCGCTCTCAGCGGGCGCGCACTCAGGCCGACGGCAAGCGGACCGGGTCCGCTCGCAACGATCAGAAGCACCAAGGTCGCGGCGGCATGGAGCATCAGACCGTAGGGGTACAGCCACCGGTCGTCTTGAGAAGCGGTCGTCCAGAGCACGACGATGAGGGCGAGGCTGAAAGCACCCGCCGCAGTAAGCGGAGCGCTAATGCGGCTGTCGTGTTGGAGTCGACGGCGTTCTGCTCGCGTTTGGGCGGGGAGCTCACCGGCGTCACCCCTTCGCCCGTCGACCGTTCCGCTGCGCCGAGCCCCGAGAGCGGTTCCGCGAGCCGACATGTCAGGTACGCCGACGAGCTGGCCGAGCGCAGCGGATGGAACAGAAGCGCCGCCAATCCTCCTGAGGAAGATCACCGTCGCCAACAAGGCGCCCGCCAACAGTTCGAAAGCTCGGGTGTGCGTTCCGTAGTAGGCGAGGTCGATCGAGTGTGCGGCGCTGAGTGCACTCGCAACCTGCGAGGCAGCGATGAGGACGGCGAATGCGAGCGCCAGACGCTTGACCCGGCGGTAGCGCTCTTCTGGATCGTTCGGCGCCGCCTTCCCAAGGCAGACCCAGACAAGGAAGGGAACGATCAGGTACATCTGTTCTTCGATAGCGAGCGACCAGGTATGAAGCAGTGCGCTCGGAGCGATGAACAGGTCGAGATACGACGTGGAGTGGATCACGTGTTCCCAGTTGGCCGTGTAGGTCAACGTCCACGGGATGTCTCCTCGCAGCGTCGCCAACTGGGTCTCGTCACCGACGGCCCAAAAGGCCAACACCGAACCTGCAACGGTGACCAACAGCGCCGGGGTCAGCCTGCGGATCCTCCGAACCCAGAACCGGTCCAGGCCGAGTCCGCCGCTCGCCCACGCCGACAACAGCACCGACGTGATCAGCAAACCCGACAAGGTGAAAAAAAGCGATACCCCGAGGAAGCCGCCTCGAATCCAGTCAAAACCGTTGTGAAACGCTAATACCGCACTAACAGCAAGCGCGCGGAGGCCGTCGAGGGCTGGAATGTGCGGGCGGCGCGTCGTCGACGTGTCGTTGTTGACGTACATTTCCTGCTGTCGAACCTTGCTGCGCCGATTCAGGTGAGATATCGGGTCACAACTTCGGGGCCCCGAGAAGTCCCTGACCATATCTCGGTTCGAGATGACTCCGTGCAGCAAGACCAGGGCGTAAGCGGCGAGGACCAACTTAAGTGATGACGTGCAAGAAGCTGATCGGGTTGTGCGTTACCAGCGTCATTGCGGCGGGGTGTGGCAACGGCCTTGGTGGCGACGGCGACAACCAGTTGTTGGTCACCGACAGTCAAACCACCACGGTGAACAACGGCGTCATCATGGGCGACGGAGGCGGCATCGTCAGCCGCGAATACGGGGCATCTTCCCAGGTCACGATGCCCGACGGAACGCCGCTGACCGCTCTCGACGGCACGCCGGTCACCCTGCCTGACACGCTGTTACTCAGCGATCCTGAAGAACTCAACCGACGGCTATCCGAATTCACGATCAACGCGCAAGGGTCGACGAACGACCTTAACACCAGCGGTCTCAACAGCTTGAACAAGGGCCTCAGCGAGATCTCATTGCCCAGTGCCACCCTTCTGCCCCAGCAAGGCGTCAACTGGAACCAGTACCTGCGTTCGGGGGGAACGCTCCCCTCAATCCCGTCGCTTGTTGACCCCAACAGCCTCGCCGTGCGAAACCCGAACTCGACGACGCCAGCAACCTTGAACGCGCCGAACCCGCCCGCGACGAACGGTGTGACGACGCCTGCCACCTACCCGGCGGCCACCCCCGCAGGCAGCAACGCCCAATCGGCGACGTCTGCGCCGACGGTCCCCGCAGTCACACCCTCGACAGGAATGACGGCGCTGTGCCGAGAGGTCACTGCCGCCCTTGACACGAACGTCATCGTCGTCAGCGATCCCGCGGGTCTGTCGGTCATCCTCAACGATGCCGCCGCTGCCTTCCCTGCGTCGCTTCGTGACGACGTTGAGTTGATGGCCCAGCGAATTCCGTCGCTCTATGTCAGCTTGCTCAACCCGGCCAACTGGGTTGGCGGCACCCTGGCCGCGGTCGACCTGCTCGACGGCGACTTGAACGCCGCCGTCACCAACGTCATGGCGTACCTGCAGACGATCATGCCCGAAGGTGAGGCGTTGCACGCCTACAACATCAGATTCAACGTCAACGAGCTGAGCAACATTTTGGGCAACGCCGCTCAGAACCTGTCATCCCTGGGAATGATCCCAGGGATCATCTCGAGCATCTCCAACTCGTCTGTCGAGCTGGCTCGCTACCTAGAAAACACCTGCGACGTCAACCTCGGCGTCTAGCCGCCTTCAGGCAAACTCGCCCACGCTTTGCGCGAACCCGACTGCGGGTCGGTGATCGCTCCAACCGCCTCGGTGTCGAAACGCATGAACTGCCGCGAGTTTTCCTCGTAGCTCGGCCATTCGACGCCGAGGCCGTCTGCCGGTGATCCGGTGCGTGCGAATGCGGCCCAGGCGGCGTTCATTTGCGCACCCAGTTCTTCTTGACCGGGCGCGTCGCCGGTGAAGAGCCGCGCCGAAGCCTTGTCCACGATGTTGAACACAAACGGGATCTCCAACGCGTGGCACGACCCGAGCAGTCCTCCCATCGCGTTTGTCGAGTACGTAAACCAATACGTGAAGGCTTTGCCTCCGGCGCCGGTGTGAGCGTCAGCCATGCGAATGTTCGGCATCCGAAACACCCGATCCGTCTCAAAAGCGATCCATGTGTCTTTCGCTGAGCGCTCAGCGTCTTCGGAGCGATAGGCAGCTTCGAGCAGTTCAGCCCCGTCGCTTCCAACGCTGGTTTCCATCCGCCTGCGGCTGCCCTCCCAGTCAAGAGTCGCCACCTTGGGATCTGCTAAAGCAAACAGCTTCCATTCGTCGCGGGTGGTGCCCGACATCAGATCGATCTCCGCCGTTTCTCCGGCGGCAATCGCTTCGAGCGGTGGCCGACCGATGATCGTTCCGTCGACAACCGGTTGGAACGACAGGTGCATGAGACCGTTGGTCGTGCTGAATTGCCGCATCATCGGCAGGTCCATGGCGGTCTGAGCGTCCATCAAACGCTCGAGGGGCCAGTCCCGCATTTCGTCGATGTCGCCGGGTCCGATGCCGATGCGATCCAATCCGAATTCGGCCATTGCTGTCGCTGTCTCGATCGACGAACAGTTCTGAGCCGCGCCACTTTGGGCGATGACGCGGCCGAAGTACTCGCGAGCGCCAGCAATCGTCATCAGCGTCGACACGCTCATACCACCGGCAGACTCTCCGAAGATCGTGACGTTGCCAGGGTCGCCGCCGAAGAGGTGAATGTTCTCTGAGACCCATTTGAGCGCGGCGATCTGGTCTTGAATCCCAAGGTTGATCGCCTCGCCGCGGCCGTCAACCAGCCCGAGGTGTAGCCCGCCGAGCAGGCCGAGCCGGTAGTTGATAGTGACCACAACAACGTCGTGATCGACAGCGAACGCCGTGCCGTTGTACCACGGGATTGCGGCCGAACCGTTGGTGAACGCCCCGCCGTGGATCCACACCATTACGGGGCGACTGCCGTCGTCGAGCGCGGGCGTGACCACGTTCAAGGTCAGGGCGTCCTCGTCGAAGCTGTCCTCTGTGTTGCCCATGGCCTGTTCCAGCATTCCCGGCACCTGGGGACAACCTGGCGAAAAAGCCATCCCTGGGCGGACACCTTCCCAAGTGGGCGCGGGACCAGCCGGCTTAAACCGGTACTTCTGGCCCCCCGTCGCATACGGGATGCCCCGCACGTGGACCGCGGAACCCTTCTGAGGCGAGGCGGCACCTGTCGCAGGTCCGTCGGGTGCCGGCTTTGCGAAACCCGAAACTCGACCTTGGGGCAGATTCACTACGTACGACATGGGCTCACTCCTCTTCGAGACCCAAAACCGTACGCGCCAGACGCCGGTGAGCGCACGCGCCGATGAGAGATCCCAACGCGCAGCACGCAGACGGCTCGCAGCGGTCTGTCAGTGCCTCCCACCTTCAACCCGTGGGCGTCGAACACGTAGCCAAGGACCGTGTCGGCGACTGGTCGCCGCAGGAGGGCGGTGTTGCGCTACGGTCTCTCGGTCCATCCGGTTTTAGGAGCCCGGCGTTGCGCGAACAAGTTTGGGAATACTGCCAATTAGGCGTCACCACCGGACGGATCGTTCGGCGCGACGGCCAGCGCTACCGAACCTATGAGTGTTGGGTTCGCTTTTACAGCCCCGATGGCCGGGTGATCCACCATGAGATCGCCCGCAGCGGCGTCATTTCGCCCGTTTCGTTCTCGTCCGCGATGGCGATCTTGGGTGGCGCAGGGTGGGAGCTGGTCTCGCTGCAGCATGGTGTCGGTATCGACGGTCGCTCGACCAACATCACCGGGCACCTGATGCGCAACGACAAAGCTGCCTACTTCAAGCGGCCTCATCGCCAAGGACGTTCGACGGAAGAACCGTTCCTGAACAGGCTGGACCGTGTGATTCGTCGACCTCCCGTCACGTCGAGTTCGTCAAGCGTGTTGGAGCCGCTCGAACCGGCTAAGAGCAGGCGTCTCGGCCGTCGTCAGCCCGAGTCGACCGAGATCACCGAAGCCCCGTCCAACCTTCGGGATCGCCCATCGGCGTCTCAAGCAGGCCTAGATCGGTCGCCAACCGCAGCTCAAACGCCCGTTGAGGCTTTGAGCAACGACGACTTCGCCACTGGCGACGGCGACGTTGCCGACGCCACAAGCGAGCAGGTCGAAAGCCTCCAACTGGACGTCGACGCCCCAGCGTTCGCGCCGCCCGAAAGTCACCGAACTGCAGCCCCTGAGGTCGCTGACACGTTCGGTGCTTCGGCAACGCAAGCGGCCTCAACGACATCCTCGGCGGCGTCCTCGAAACCCTCAGACTCAAGTAACGATCGCCCGACCCTCCGCCAGTCCGGAACGGCCAGTATCGGTGGCGCCCGCGGCACCACTTCGCTTTCGCCGATGAGCTCTGACACCGATCGAGACACGCCGGGAGCCAGCGAGCCGGGGGCGATCGGTGACGCGACACAAGCCCCTGGGACAGAACCCAGCCACGATCATTCGGCTGGCGCCTACCCTTCCGACGTCGACGACTCAAGCCCTGACGCGCCCAGCTCTGACGCACCCGGGACCGATTCGGCCGGCCCCCACTCCGCTGGGAATGACGCTCCTGGATCTGAGCCCCCCGCTTCAGACACCGACACAAACGCGCCAGACGATACGGACGAGCCCACCGGTGCGACCTCGTCCCACTCGACGAGGGATCCAGACGTTCCGCCCGCTGAAGCGGACACAGCCAAAAAGTCACGACTCGAACAAGCTCGACCGGCCGCCGACGACGCAGACACACCAGGTACGTCGGGCACCGCGGGCGGTCCATCTGGATCAACGCCAAGCAGGGCCGCGAACCGCCGAAACAACAACGCCAACCGCAGGGGCAAGGGGCGCCGTCGGGGCAAGGGGTAGCAGGTCCGAACAGGGATGCCCACCGGGTGCGGTGCTACGTTGCCCCGATGGCTTGAGCCCTGGTGGTCCCAGACTCACCGGCGTTGGCAGGCCAAAGAGAACAATTCGGCACTCGGGAGGCGGGTGAGAGCGACGGCGAGCCCACATTGCCGCAGCTGTCGGCAGTCGCCCGCTTCAAAAAGCCTTTGGGTGCACAACTGACGGGTGGCTGGCGCGAGGTGAGCGTGGGCGCCAGAGGGTTGCAGGGAGAAGTACGTGGTCTTTGCTGACATACCTTTTGTCTTCTATTTCCTGCCCGTCACCCTGGCGCTCTACTACGGGGCCTTTGTCCTCGCTAAATACGGAATCAAGAAGGGCAGCCTGACCGCCCGCAACGCCGCCCTGTTGGTCGCCTCACTCGTCTTTTACGTGTGGGGTGGCGGCTGGTTCGTCATTATCTTGCTGTTTTCGATCACTACCGACTTTGTGTTCGGTTGGATGATCGACGACGCCCGAGATAAGGGCAACGACCGCAAGGCCAAACTGTCGATGATCACCGCGGTGGTCCTGAACATCGGCATGCTGTTCTTCTACAAGTACGCCAACTTCGTCACCGCCGAAATTTCGATCTTGTCAGAGAACCTTGGCTTTGGGGCCACGCCGGTCTCTGACTTCATCTTGCCGATCGGTATCTCGTTTTTCACGCTGCAGTCGCTGAGCTACAGCATCGACATCTACCGCGGGCGCTGCCGGCACCTCAGTAGCTTTTTTGATTTCACGCTTTTTGTGGTGCTGTTCCCGCAGCTCATCGCTGGACCGATTGTTCGATTCCACGAACTCGTCGACCAGCTCTACCACCGTGAAGAGACCGTCGAACAGTTCGCCCAAGGCGCACTGCGGTTCGCGCACGGTCTGGCCAAGAAGGTCATCGTCGCCGATTCGATCGCCCGGATCTCAGACGCGGTGTACGGGCTTCCCGGCGGCGAACTCAACTTCGCAACGGCCTGGCTCGGCGTGACAGCGTTCGCCTTCCAGTTGTACTTCGACTTCTCGGGTTACTCCGATATGGCAATCGGGCTTGGGCTGATGTTCGGGTTCCGCTTCCCCGAGAACTTCAACCGGCCCTACAGCGCGATCTCGTTGACCGACTTTTGGCGCCGTTGGCACATCACGTTGTCCAACTTCATCCGGGACTATTTGTACATCCCTCTGGGCGGGAACCGTGTCGGGCCGGTACGCAAACAGGTCAACCTGATCATCATCTTCTTAGCGATCGGTGTCTGGCACGGTGCGAACTGGACGTTCTTCTGGTTCGGGCTCTACCACGGTGTGCTGATCGTCATCGAGAACATCACCGGCCAAGACAAGGTGACGACCGAAGGCGTGTCATGGATCTGGCCTCGACGGATCGGCACGTTCATCCTGATCCTCATCTGCTACCCGATGTTCAACGGCGACACGATGAGCCAGGCCATCGACTTTTACCAAGCCATGTTCTGGCCCACGGGTTGGTCGCTGCCAGCGGCCGTCGAGGATTCGATCACCAACTTGAATTCGATCATCCTGTTCGGGGCGTTGATGACGATCTTCTTGCCACGAGACTTCCGGATGGGCATCTACCTCGAGAAAGCCCAGGGCTTGTGGCCGACTGCCGCCCGGGTCGTAACCGTCGGTGCTGCACTGCCGTACGCGGCGGCCGTCATGGCCGCGGGCTCGTTCTCGCCGTTCCTGTACTTCCAGTTCTGAGAACGCCATGAGCCGCCGGGCCCAGCTTGTCGTCACCATCCTCTTCGTCCTCGGCATGTTCGCGCCTGCGCTGGCATGGCTCGGCGGGACGCGTGCCGACGACACGGTCTTCAATCCGGCGATGCCCCGACCCGCGGTCGAGGACTGGGGCGTTCGAGGCTTCTTTGATGCCAAGAACTACGCGCTCATGGGCGCGTACCTCACCGACCGCATGCCCCTGCGTTCGGTCTTTCAAGAGAAGGAAGCTCGCATCGACTGGCGGATCTTCCATGACTCCCCTGTCGCATCGATCACGCCCGGCAAGGGCGACTGGCTGTTCTGGACCGACAACATCCTTGGTGCGTGCGCGCCCAACTGGAAGGCTGCTGCCGCCGAGTTGAACATCTCACTGCCGCAAGCAGTGAGCGACTGGCTTGCAATGGTCGAGCGAATCACGGCAGCGGCCGGCGTCGAACTCATCGTGACGGCCCCGCCGTCAAAGGCCGCAGTGCACCCAGAACGGCTGATCCGCCGCAGCCACGCCGCCGCGAACTGTGCGGCTGAACAGCGGGCGGAGCTCGCCAAGACGCTCGTCCAGCACGATTCGATGTTGGCCCTCTGGGACCCGATGCGGACGGCTGCCGAATCGACCTCTGATGGCGAATCGCTGTACTACCACCAGGACCTTCACTGGAACTCCCTCGGCGCCTCGGTCTTTGCTCGCCAGCTCGTCGACCGCGTTCAACCCGGATTGTGGGATCCGGACGCCCTCACCCGCAACGGTGAAGAAGAGATCTACGCCAACGCCGCCCACAACATTCATCTCCCCCGGATCGAAACTGCCCCGCACTATCAGATCGCACGCCCGGGTATCGAGATCACGACTGTTCGTCAAGACCAGCCAGAAGGCGCAGGTCAGACCAACCCGCGGGTGTGGGAAGAGTGCGAACAGGGCGCCCCCGCCTTTGAGCTCAACGAAGACGGCGCTCTCGTTCAGCAAGTACCGCACCTATGCCTCGACACCTCACCGGTCCGTATCTTGGGAGCGGAATCCGAAGACCCCGACGCGTTGATCGCGGGCCGCACCCTGATGCTGCACGACTCGATGGGATGGATGACGATCCCGATGCTGTCGCAGTACTTCCAAGACATCACCTTCGCCAACCTCTATACGACGCTGCAGACCGACTGGTTCATCGAAGAGCTCGGCGCCGTGGATCGATTGATTCTCGAAACCCAAGAGTTGAACTTTTGGGCACTGCCGAGCCTTGACCCCCGGTTCCCGTTCCTCGACAACCTGCTGCTCGGCCTGCGGGACCGGCTACCGACCACCAACATCCCGCTCACCAAAGAAAACTTGCGTTCAACAAAGGATGTGGAGTTCAGAAATGGTGCGGTCGTGACGACAACAGTTGATGGGCAACTGTTGTTGCCTTCGTTGCCACCGAAGGACGACCCTGATGCATTCAGATATCTCGCCGTCGAGCTCGAAATCGAAGACCAGAAACCTGATCCGCTCGACATCGAAGACTACGGAATCCAGCTCTTCTGGGGAGACGATCCAAAGAGCTTCGACGAGACCAACCAGGTCGAAGTCCGTAAGGCACCAGGCCACCAACTCGCTACCTTCCCGATCGATGCGCTTGGCGACACCGACGGCCTCTTCTTCCGAGTTGATCCAGGCGGGCTCGTCGGGACCAAAGTCCTCTCCATCGACGTCATCGACATTCCGCCAATGGACGCCTCAGGCGCGGCCAGCGATGCGGACGTCGCAGAAACCCCAGAAGCCTCACCGGACCGCAAAGCAGGTGCAAACGCCTCGGGCGGCGAAACGACGACCACGGTTTCGCAGGGGCAAGGAACTGAACCCAGAGACCGCTCGTCGACCACTGTCGCTGGCAGAGGCAGTGCAGGAAGCACAACCACCACAGCCGTCGCAGACACCACGTCAACGACCAAGACAGCCGGAACGAACCGCTCTCGCTCAGACGGCGCGGCCAAAGATGATCGACGAAGCACGGCGGGGCGAGGCCCTCAAGCACCAGGCGATGTCGAAGCCGACGGACAGCGCCAGGTCAGCTGGCAGAACCGCCCAGCAGACCAAGACAACCGAGCAGGGCAGAGAAGCCCAGCGGAACCGACCGCCCCAGCCGGCAAAGAAAGCCCGGCCAGCCGCCGCTCATCGGGCCAGCGCCCGGCCGGTTTCGCGACAGGGTCGGGACTCGGCCACCTCGGTCCGTCCGGGCAGCCCACCTGGACAGCGCTCTGGGCACCCGAACAGCCCCTCACTTGGTTCGAGCTTGCGCGCGCATCGGACCGCTCGGGCGTCGACGGCGCGTCCGATGGCTAACGCCCCTCAAACCTCCGTCGCTCGCGGCCTGTTTCGCGAGGCGCGCCCCCGCCAGTGGATCAAAAACCTGCTGGTCTTCGCCGCGCCATTCGCTGCGGGCGCCCTCGATGACGGCGACGTTCTCGTCCGGTCACTCATCGCGTTTGTGGCATTCAGCATGGCGGCGAGTGGAACCTACTTCATCAACGACATCGTTGATCGACATGCCGACCAAGAGCACGAGACCAAGCGCAACCGCCCGATCGCTGCGGGCATCGTGTCTCCCGAGCTCGGCGTCGCCGTCGCCGTAGCGCTGCTCGGCGGTTCACTGTTGGTGGCGTTTGCTTTGTCCGCAGAGTTTGCGCTTGTTCTTGCCGCCTACGTTGTGGTCACCATCTCGTACTCGCTCGCACTCAAGCATCTGCCGGTCGTTGAGCTGGGCTTGTTAGCTTCGGGCTTCATCCTGCGTGCGGTCGGTGGCGGTGCTGCGACCGACATCGGGCTGTCCGAGTGGTTCCTGATGGTCACCTGTTTTGGAGCGTTGTTCATTGCGGGCGGCAAACGTTTCAGCGAACTGCTCACGATGGCTGAGAAGGGTGGCGACCATAGGCCGGTGCTGAATGAGTACAGCCTGTCGTTTCTGCGTCAGGTGCGAGCGGTCGCTGCGAGCGTGACGATCATGGCCTACTGCTTGTGGGCCTTTGATTCGGCCGCAGCACGGGGAAGTTCGTTCTGGTACGAGATGTCGATCGCCCCGTTCGTGCTGGCCGTCTTGCGGTATTCGCTAGTTGTCGAAGAAGGCCGAGGCGGCGCCCCCGAAGAGGTGTTCCTCTCCGATCGAGTGTTGCAGATCTTGGCCGCGGCAACGATCGTGTTGATGGGCGTGGCAGTCATGTCCACTCCTCCGTCCCTATAGCATCGGGCGATGCGTCGTTTTCGAGCCCGTGATGGGCTGCTGACCGGTTGGGGGATGACGGCACCTACCCGCGCACGCCGCATTTCAGCTGGCGACGAGGCTTCGATCACCGAGGTTCTGACCGATGATGCGGACCCCCGAGGCGTGATCGCCCGTGGTCTCGGTCGGTCCTATGGTGATGCGGCTCAGAACTCGGGCGGAACTGTCGTCGACGGCGCGGCGTACGACCGGATCAGCCGGTTCGACGCCGAGACAGGCGTCGTCGTCTGTGACGGCGGTGTCACGCTCGATCAGTTGATGCGGTCATTCATTCCTTTCGGCTGGTTCGTGCCGGTCACGCCCGGAACGCGTCAAGTGACCGTCGGCGGGGCGATCGCAGCTGACATCCACGGCAAGAACCACCACCTCGACGGAACCTTCACGCAACATGTGTTGTGGATTCGCTTGGCGACCCCTGTAGGTGAATTCACCGTTTCCCCGGACGACAACGCAGAGCTGTTTTGGGCCACTGCGGGCGGCATGGGGTTGACGGGCGTCATCCTCGAAGCTGCGGTGCGCCTGCTCCCGATTGAGTCGGCGTTTATCGCTGTCGACACCGAACGGACCGCCGACTTGGATGCGACGATGGCGGCGATGGTCGAGGGCGACGATCGCTACCGTTATTCGGTTGCGTGGATCGACTCGGTGGCGCAAGGGAAGCGTCTAGGGCGTGGTGTGCTGACTCGGGGCGATCATCTGGCGGCTGAGGCGCTGCCAACGAACCTGCGTGATGACCCTCTCAAGTTCTCGCCCTCAGAGTTGCTCTCCGCTCCGAAAGCAGTGCCCACCGGGCTGCTGAATAAGGCGACCATCAGGGCATTCAACGAACTGTGGTTTCGTAAAGCACCCAAACATCAGGTCGCTCACCCCGAGACCATCACTGCGTTTTTCCATCCGCTCGACGGCATTAGAGAGTGGCGTCGGCTCTATGGCAAAACGGGCTTCGTGCAGTACCAGTTCGTGTTGCCTGACGGGGCTGAAGACACCCTCCGCATCTGCACCGAGCGTCTCAGTTCGCACGCGCCCTCCTTTCTGACCGTACTGAAACGGTTCGGGCCGTCCAACCCCGCCCCCCTGTCGTTCCCAGCACCGGGCTGGACCTTGGCCCTCGACATCCCGGCCGGGACCGGCGGGCTGTCAGAACTGTTAGACGATCTGGACGATTTGGTGGCGGCCGATGGCGGTCGGATCTATTTGGCTAAAGACTCCCGCATGTCCGGAAAGCTCTTGTCGACCATGTACCCCCGTCTCGACGAATGGCGAGCCGCACAGCACAAAGTCGACCCTGCCGGCATCATGCAATCCGACATGAGCCGCCGCCTCGGTCTGACGGCCTCGTGTGCGAGATGACCAGGCGATCCTCTCAAAACGTCCTTCGTGAGCGTCGGGATCCCCTGGGTTCTCTGGGCGGCGACCGTGGGCGACGGACAAACATTGGCCGGGAGCTACGCAAGGGCGCGTGACGGTGTTCTGTGTATCCGGCAAAACCAAGATTGCGGATCGTTGGATAGCGGGTCCGGTGACCAAGATGCGAGCCGCTCACGGGTCATCAAGTGAGGTCGGTGACGCGACCTTCCATCGAGTTCCGACTCGGGTGATGCGCCAGCGACCTTCGTGGACCATGTGGTGGTGTGTTGAGCACAGCAGCGCAAGATTGTCGAGATCTGTGCGCCCGCCTTGCCGCCAAGGTTTGAGATGGTGGACCTGACACCAGTTTGAGGGCCGATCGCAGCCAGGAAAAACGCAATGTTCGTCTCGATGCTCGAGCGCAGATCGTTGTGCCGCCGTGGCAGTCCGTCGCGTCCGGCCGACATTCAGAACCTGACTGTCTCCGCCCATCACCGTCGGGATGATGAGAGCGTCACACGCCAACCGACGGATCGTTGCGGCGCCGAGCGCAGCGCCAGCCGAGGTTTGGCCAACGTGGACGCCCCGTTCAGCCGCGCGCTGTAGGTCCCCGGCGAGCAGGTCGACGTCACACCGAACATGCAGCACCGGCCGTGGTGAGCGGGCCGGCCCAGCGGATCTGAGTCGACCGTCCGGTGAGATCTGACCTACGACGGAACCCGATGGCGCAACGCTCTCAACGGTTCCGACCGTAGATCCACAGGTGACAAGTTGTTCGAGCGCGTCGGCGAAACGCTGAGCATGACTGCAGCGCGGCCGGGCCCCTCGGCTTTCCCTCCTCCAGAGGTCGTCGGCAACGTGACCGACCGCACTTTGGATTGTGGAGCCCACCTCAGGATCAAACGTGCCGCGGATCCCAACGGTGCCGTCCGCGTTGCTGACGAACGACAGGGCGCGCCTTTCGCGTTGGATGTTGAACCGCTCGGATCCGTCGTCGGGATCGCTTCGGGCGATCCAGTTAGTGATGTATCGGGTAAACAAGTCGACTGACGTGCAAGAGGCGTGCCGAGCCAACTCTTTCTGCTGGGTGGCAAATGTCCCTGGATGGGCCATCTGGGCGCGGACGAGTTGATGAAGATGACCGTTGCTGAGGTCTCCGGCCGCAAGACCCGCTACCGCGTCCGGGACGAAGTTGGCTCGTCCCGCGATCGTGGACTGGCGCTTGGCGGCAGGGCCCGACAGGCCGCCCTCGATCTTGAGGATCTCGGTCAGGCGGATTGACGGCGAAGTCTCAGATCGCGTGGCAAGTTCGGCATGGAGCTCCAAACCAGCGGCGTCGAGCCCGGCCTGCGCTGTTCGGAGCCGCCGGACCCCCTCGCGGAGTTCTTCAATGGAAGCCGCGGCCACGGAATCCGGCAACACGACGTCGATGGTCAGTGTCCGCCAACGCGCTCGCTGGCCAGAGCCAGAGCTTTTCGTCGCAACACCCTTGGCTTTGGGAGCGCGAGGCGGAAGATCGCCAAGCTGCGTCGGTTCTGTAACAAAATGCACGCCACGGTCCTTCACTCGGAGTGTTGGGCAGCCGTAGGGCGCACGTACGGTCGAAACTGGTTCGAACCGAGATCCACAAGGTATCGAACATGCGTTTGCTCGTCAACCCCTAGTTCCGTTTCGGGCGACGCGGATCCGTGGTCGAACTACCGGGGCGGAGCCGATCGACGACAACCCGCCGATTCCCTCTCGCTTAGAGCCTGGCCGCGAGATGGCGACGTCCCGCCTAGCTTGGAGAAGGTGGGGCGAACCGCACCGGAGAATGGGGAGCCTCTGTACGACGCTATTGCCGCTGCGGGCATCTAGATCCTCCGAGCGAGGAACGAAGTTGACGGCTTCCTCAACTAGCAGTTCAGCTCCAGCGCCTACTCTCCCGGCTATGGCCGTACCCACACCTCGTTGTCGATACCGTCGCACAGCGGCTTGATCGCCGAGCCCCCGCAGCGGCAGAGCGTCACCCGGTTGCGTTCCTCCAGCGGTTCGCCGGTGCTCCGCTCGACCGGAATGCCGCCACTCACGCAAAGCGGACCGTCCGGCGGCACACCGATCTGGGCCAGCAGACTGGATTCGTTGACCAGGCCGTCGAGCGGATAGGTCGACGCACCCGATGGACAGTTTTCGATCATCACACTCGCCGACCAGTAACCGGGAACCACTCCTCATCCTCCGCCGACCAAGGACGAGGGAGCCGCTTTGTGCCAGATTTCGCCGCGAAGAACTCCCCTTGGACTCAGAAGACCGTGAGAGGGTATTTGGGGTCCCTGGCTGGCCGACGACCCGGAGCCGCTCGGTTTTGGGCCTAGGTGTCGGCACGTTATGCACCCGAACCCAGCTGCAGCGTTTGGAGACAAACACACATGCGCGCAGGCCAGTCCCGGGAGTCAGTGTGTCGTCGGCGAGAACTGGAGCGTCCAAATGTGACGAGTGGAACTTCAGAACGGGGAGCCTGGTTTTTTACGGTGCTCGGCTGCCTAGCTGTCGTACTTGTAGCGGTCTTGCTTGTCCGCTGGGCAAGCAGCCCCCGCACCCTGCAGACCGATGATCAGACGGCCTTTTGTTCGGGTCTCCGGCTGACCCGAATCACTTGGTGGGTTTGAAGGGCAGCGAGGACATGCGGTCAATAGCGACCCTTGTCTTCAGCCCACAATTCGTGCGCGGCGCCCCATTGGAATATCGCGCAACAGCGCGGGAGGTTTCTGATGCGTTCGCTGACCTTCCAGACGAGGGGTTCAGCCCCGCCACCCGTCAGACGATTCTCCAAAAGCTCCAGCAGCTATCCGACGTCGGGGATCGGGTCTGTTAGGTACTGCAGTTAGGTCAAGCCGCTTTCCCATCGGAGAATCGGGGGCAGGCCTCCGCCCGCCCCTGCGCGGTCGATCGTGACTGCGCAGGGGGAACGGTCGACAGGACCGATGGCATGACCTTCCGAGCAATCGATGTTCATCCGCGTTGCACAGTTAGGAACCGCTCGTCGTTGCGGGCGTCGACCTCGAAGGTCCTTCACAGGTTTAAAAGCAATCAACGACCCTTTCCCCCCGGGGACGGGTCCTAAAGTCGCCACATGCAACGTTGCCCTCCCCCATCGACGTCCAAACGATTCGTTGCGATCACGGTCCTACCCGTACTGATCGCCCTCGGTTGTGGCAACGCGAACGCTGAATCACAGTCGATTGCCGGCCTGCGACCCGAGAGTGTCGCTGCAGCGTCTGCAAGCGCGTACTACTTCGACTCGGTCGCGGCCATGGCGGCGACCGCCGATCTGGTAGTCGAGGCAACCGTGGTGGATGTGCAGCGAGGGCGCCAATATGGCAAAGAAGACGGTGACGTTGGGCTGGGATTGCGGGATGTCCAACTCGAAGTCTCGTCGGCCCTCAAGGGCCAAGCTCCCCAGACCATTTGGATCGAAGAAGACGGATTTGATCGCATGAATCAGCCGTTTGAAATCGACGGGAATCCCTGGAGCCTGATCGGGGACAAAGGCTTCTATTTCCTGATCAAATCGGGATCCGAACAGCCCGAAGACCACTACTTCGTCCTCAATGCGGACGGCAGGATCCTGTTCGAAGACGGACGAACCGTGACCTTTGGGAGTTCGACGATGTCGGGGAACCTCCGGTCGCTCGAGCCGCAGAAGGTGCGGGGGTTGATCAACGCCGGGGTTCAACAGGCCGCGCACGACCGAATGCCCCCTCAAGTGCCTTGGTCAGCCACCGAACGGCCGTCGGTAGATGTACCGACGGGGGGCCGCGGGGTGCCACATTCGGAACCGCTGACACCTGGCCCAACGACACCAGATTCGTCAGACGGCGAGCCCCAGCAGCCCGCCGTCAGCCAATAGGCCACTTGCCGGGTTCCGAAGCGCGTATCGGCGCGGCGCAACAACTGGACATGCCATTGGGCTCAAGGATCGGCAAGCTGGGGGCCGGATGCCGTCGACCATGCCGGGTCAACGCTCATTGACGCACCGCGGACCACAACGTCTTCCACGTCAACGCGTCCTACAACTAGCTCCAGCACAAGCGGCTACTCCCCAGCTTTGGCCGTACCCCACACCTCTTTGTGGGTGCCGTCGCACAGCGGCTTGATCGCCGAGCCGCCGCAGCGGCAGAGGGTGACCCGGTTGCGTTCCTCCAGCGATTCGCCGGTGCTCCGCTCGACCGGGATGCCGCCACTCACCCAAAGCGGACCGTCAGGCAGCACACCGATCTGAGCCGGCAGGTTGGGTTCGTTCACCAGACCATCGAGCGCATAGGTCAACGCACCCGATGGACAGTTTTCGATCATCGCGATCGCCTCTGCCCGCTTCTCGGTGTCGGCAGTTTGATGCGCGAGTTTCCACACGTTGGTCGCCGGCCCGGTACACATCCCGACATGCGCGCAGATCGCCCGGAAGTCTTTGATATCGACGCCTTCCCCGCCCAGGTCACGGGCGTTGTCGTCGTAGTTCCCTGGCGCATTGTCAGCGCTGTCCCACTCGATTTTCGCATGCGTTCCATCACAGAACGGCTTGTTGCCCGACCCGCCACAGCGGCACAGTGCGTACGACGTCCCTGCCTCGGGGCCGTCGTCATGACGCCACGTCAACGGTTCGCCGTCGGACGCGAACAACGGTTCCTCGGTCTTGAGTGGCACTCCCCCACGAACCAGATACGGTCCGCGCTCTGAAACCTTGATGCGTTGTCCATCGCTCATGTGCTGCTCCTTTGCGGTGGCCGTCTGCCCGAACTGGCCGGATTGGAACGGTCGGATCTGGCACCGATCCTTGCACCTCAGAAGCGATCCTGGAGCCGGGTCAACCACTTTTCTCTTCCAGCAAAGCTGGCAGATAAACGCACTACCCCCCGGGGCGAGCCGGCGAGCGTGGCTCAGCGCGGCACAACGGTGACGGCACAGGCGATACCTGGGGCGCCCGCAATTCGGACGTCGGCCGTGATCAGGTTGCAGCTCAAGTGCTCGGCAAGCGCCACATAGGTGGCGTCGTTTGGCGAAAGGTTGTGTCGGAGCGTCCAGACGCGGTCGAACAGGCCAATCGCCGGATATCGAGTGACGCCCAATCTTCTCCAAGTATCAAGCGCAGTCCACCCCTCGGCTTCGGTCAAGGTGCCTCCCATCACCTGCCGACGGAGCGCGCTCGCTACCTCGGAGTCGACGAGATGTGGGACATGAAGGTGTTCAGTGTCCAGGACCCGTCGGGCGGGCCCGGCGTTCAACAGTGCGGACACAACAGTGGAAGCGTCGACAACGACCGTCATAGAACGCGAATCAACCGTCGCTGCGACCGGCGTCGAGCGTCGCCAGGATCGAAGAGACCGACACGTCCAAGTCTGGGAGCGCCCCAAGCAGCGCTGCGTTATCTGCCCGCCGAGTCACTTCGCTGAGTTCTCGCACCGCCACGGCACTGACTGACGTCGCGTCCAGCGCAGCAAGCCTCTCCAGGCGTTCGATTACCTCTTCTGGAACATTCCGCAAGTACAGCGTCTTCACCGAACAACCCCCTCACACGTGTTGCAATTTGCAAGCAGTTTATAGGCAGATTGCCGACATGGAGTGGCAGTTCCGCAGCCACAGGAAACAACGCTCCACCAAAGCGGATTGCCCGACGAAGAACGCGGTTGGCTTCTTCGATGACGTCGGCGGGAAGAAACACCGAAACTCGTGTCCCGCCAGCCGCACTGCGTTGTGCAGCCAAGGGGCGTCGGACGTGATCAGGTCTTCATCGGGCACGTTGGCGGATGCAGCGAGTTCATCGTCGAATCCCTCACGCTTGCCGCAAAGTGCCCTCACAGAGGAATGCGAGGACAGAGGCAGGGATATATCCTCGCCCCCCGAAGCGCTATATACTGCCCGCATGACGAAACGACTGGTCGACATCGACGATGACCTGCTTGCAGCGGCGATCGAGGTGCTTGGAGCCTCAACGATGAAAGAGGCGGTCAACCGCTCCCTGACAGAGGTCGTTCGCGCAGCGCGACGAGTCGAACACGCGGATCGGCTAGCGGCACTCGAAGATCTTGATCTGGCCGATACAGAGGTGATGAGCCAAGCATGGCGCTAAGCGCCCGCTACCTCGCCGACAAGAGTGCCCTCGCTCGCGTGTCGTTGCCGGAGGTCGCTTCCCGCCTACGCCCGTTGATCATCGACGGCGCCGTCGGCACCTGCGCCATCATCGACCTGGAGGTTCTCTACAGCAGCAGAAACCTGGCCACATACGAATCGGTTCTGCTCGAGCGATCGAGCTTCGAGTCCGCGCCGATCACCCCTGACGTCATGAACACCGCCATCGAGCTACAACGCGCCCTCGCGCGACGGGGCCAGCACCGAATACCCATCCCCGACCTCATCATCTCCGCGGCCGCGCTGCACAGCGGTCTCGTCGTGCTCCATTACGACGCTGACTTCGAGCGCATTTCCTCAGTTGGCGGAGCACCCCATGAATGGATCGCTCCTCGCGGTTCGCTTTGACACCAGACACAGCGCCTCAGTGATATCGCCGACAGAGACGCCGGGTGAAGATTCGGCGGACGCAACTTAAAGAAGGACGCTGGACCGTTGCTTCCCCGGATGCACGGGGTCACCCTCACGAAACCCCTCCAAATAAAAGGTCCCCCCATGAAACTCCGCACGACGTTGAACGCTGGCGCACTGTTCGCAACCTGGTCCCGTTTGCGGTGAGATCGATGTGTCACCGTACGGCTACATCTCCCAGGCTGTCTTCGTACGTCAACATTGAGGTAGTGTCGGCGTACGGCGACCTCAAGACTGAACAGCGATGCGGACAATAAGAACGGCAGCGACATTTGGCTCCTCGATCCGGCGGGCCCGAAAAGAACGTGGGCTGACCCAGGCCCAACTGGCCCATCGAGCTGGTGTCAGCAGGTCGTGGTTGTCCGAGCTCGAAAACGGCAAACGAACAGCCGAACTGGGGCGAGCCTTGGTGGTGTTAGACGCGCTCGGCCTAGCGATCTCCTTCGTTCCAACGCCGACGTCGACATCGAACCCCGTCGACCTCGATCAGCTCCAGCTAACGACGCCCATGGGCGCCGGAGTGGCAGCTCTTGCTCGACAACTCTCGGGGCCGGCCGCGCTCGCTGCAGCGGCGTCCAGCGCGACCGGTTCGATTTCGCGAGCTCTCGTTTTCGACGCCGCTGACTCTCTGGCCGCCGCGGTTGGGGCTGGCGAGTGGAAGAGCTGGCTGCCTGCCGGAGTCTTTGGTCCGGGGCTCCTGACCCAACTCGCCAATGCATCGTTCGACCCTGGAGACACAGACGAACGAGACGAGGGTCCCGAAGACGACATTGAAGACCACACCTAATGTCTTCCGACACCATGATCGTCGTGCTGGAAGATCGGCCAATCGGCGAACTGTCCCGTTCGGGATGGGGATGACCCGCCCCGAACGGGCCATCGACATGTGGTTTACGCGGCCCACTCTTTGAGTTGGCCGATCAGGCGCACCTGGTCTTCGGGCGAGCCGACCGGGGTGACGTTCAGGACGGTGACGCCAGCTTCCTTGAAGGCTTGGACGCGCTCCTTAACGAAGCCCTCGGTGCCGACGAAGTTCATCTTCTCAAGGAGCTCGCGGGGAACGGCGGCGGCTGCCTCGTTCTTCTTGCCGTCCAGGTAGAGATCCTGAATCTCGGCCGCGGCGTCCTCATAGCCATAGCGCTGGATGAGGGAGTTGTAGAAGTTCTTGCCACGCGCACCCATACCACCGACGTAGAGGGCCACCATCGGGCGGGCAAAGTCCAAGACGGCGTCGACGTTGTCGCCGATGCAGACCGCGCCACCAGCAACGATGTCGAGCGGACTGAGCGAGTCGTCCCGCTTCGCCTTGCCGGCTTCGAGCGAGTCACCGAACGCCTTTTGCATCATCTCGGGGACGAACAGGATCGGCAACCAGCCGTCGGCAATTTCGGCGGTCATCTCCACGTTCTTGGGTCCGAGCGCAGCGATGTGAATGGGGATGGCGCTGCGGACGGGATGCGTGATGATCTTCAGCGCCTTGCCGAGCCCAGTGCCCTGATCGGCCGGCAGCGGCATGGTGTAGTACTTCCCGTCGTGTTGAAGCGGCGCTTCTCGCTTCCAGACCGTCCGGCAGATCTCGACGATCTCTCGTGTACGACCCAGCGGAGCGTCATACGGAACGCCGTGGAACCCTTCGATGACCTGCGGACCTGACGCACCAAGACCCAAAATGAAGCGGCCGTCCGAAACGTCGTCCATGCCCGCCGCCGTCATGGCGAGCAGCGTCGGCGTGCGGGTGTAGATCGGCAGGATGCCCGATGCGATCTGGACGTTCTCGGTCTTCGCTGCCAGGTAGCCCATCGCCGAGACGCCATCGTTTCCGTAGGCCTCAGCAACGTAAATGATGTCGAGGCCGGCCTTGTCAAGCTCGACGACTTGGCGGGCAGCGTCGACAAAACGGCTGGCATACGGCAACGCGGTTGCGATCTTCATTACGACTCCCAACGTCGAGCGTTCCTGAGCCTTGACGAGCTCGGAACTGTGGCTTCCCGGCGCGGCGAGCGGCGCCGCAGTCCCACCGGAGATAGTTCGGTACCATACAGTATGGCACCGGCGTATTCCGGTTGATCGTTGGCTGGTCCGACGGGGCCTGCGAACGCCGGTCACTGACACAGCTCTGGGGAGATCGATGTCCATCACCGACGAAGAACTACTTGACCGCACCCAAGCGCTCATCGACGAGGTCGACCCCAAGACGGCCGACCAGTTCGCCTTTCGGGGCGCTCAATACGACCATGGACTGGCATGGGTGCATTTCCCCGAGGGCAAGGGCGGCCTCGGCCTGTCACCCGGCCGGCAGCGGATCGTCAATGAGGCGCTGCGCGAAGCCGGTGCGCCCTGGCACGACTTGCTCGTCAACCCGATCGGCATCGGGATGGGAGCACCCACCGTGTTGACGTACGGGACCGAAGAGATGCACGACAAGTATCTGAAACGCATCTTCACCGGTGAAGACATTTGGTGTCAGCTGTTCAGCGAGCCCGGCCACGGCTCCGACGTCGCAGGCCTGGCGGGACGCGGCATACGTGACGGCGATGAGTGGGTCGTCAACGGCCAGAAGGTATGGACGACACTCGCTCACCTGTCGAACTTTGGGATGTTGTTGGTGCGCACCAACCCCGACGCGCCCAAACACAAAGGCATGACCTACTTCGTCGTCGACATGCACTCCCCCGGCGTCGAAGTTAAACCCCTCTACCAAATCACCGGCGAAGCCGAATTCAACGAAGTGTTCTTCACCGACGTCGCGGTCCCGCACGCAAACATGCTCGGAGACGAAGGCGAAGGCTGGCGCGTCGCCCTCACCACCCTCATGAACGAACGCGTCGCCCTCGGCGGCGGCACCATGCCCAAAGGCAAAGGCCCCATCAGCCGCCTCATCAGCACCTGGACCAAACGCCAAAACCGCCTCGACCCGATCGAACACGCCATCTGGCAAGACACCGTCACCCAACTCTGGATCGAAGCCGAAGTACTGCGATTGACGACCATCCGCGCCAGGGCCACCGCCAGAGCCGGCAACCCCGGCCCCGAAGGCTCCATCCGCAAACTCGCCTCCGCCGAACTCAACCAACGCATCTACAACGCATGCGTCGACCTCGACGGAACAGACGGCATGCTCCTCACCGAGGGCTACCCCATGACCCGCCCCGGAGAAGACGGCGAAACCCGCGTCATGCATTCCTCAGAATGGGAAATGCTCCGCGCACGCGCCAACACCATCGAAGGCGGCACCTCAGAAATCATGCGCAACATCCTCGGCGAACGCGTCCTCGGCCTCCCCGGCGAACCCCGCGTCGACAAAAACCTCCCCTGGAAAGAAATCCCCAAATAGGCAAGGGCGTAGCTCCGTTCTCCGGGCCAGCAGCGCCGATCTGTGCGTTTGTTCTTAGCCAGCAGTAGTCACCTTGAAGGCGGTCCTATGAGCTATCCACTGGACATTCCGGCCGTGGCAGCGGCCTACATGGCGACACGAGCCAGGGCCAAACAGGCGGAGATCAACCACCTCGGTGAGCTACACGCAGGCCTTCCCGAGCACGACCCGGTTTGGGTCGACGCTTTCGACCAGGGCGTCGACCTCATCGAGTCCGACGACCCAGGTGTGCTCAGAGAATTCATCTTGGAGTGTTGCCGGGACCGATCGGACGAGGATCTGGCCTACTTCGGTGCTGGCATTCCAGAATCAATCGTGAATCGCGGCCGGGTCGAGTCACTCAGCGCGCTCGTCGAGGCTGCGAGGTCGGACCGGTTTGTTCGGCGTTCGCTCGCGTTCGCATGGTTCTCACCGACCACGAAGGATCCAGCAGCTCTCAAGTTGATCGCCGAGATCGAGTCTCTCGCTATCCACGGCCAGACTGAAGCATGAACCCCTCTATGCGACAGGACGCCTATACCACGCCGTCCTGTCGGTCACATCGGCACCCGCACTCCTGGCAGCGTCCTGCACATCGGGTGAATCGGCCGCTGCTCCCACAACCACGGGAGCGGCGGTCACCACCACGACCACGAGCACAACCCTAGACATCTCCGTCAACTGCAGGCCCTATCGGCGGAGAGTCTCGAACGCGCCCTGGCATGCCGTGAGTGCCGAGCGAACCGCGTGATAGTGCAGGTACGAAGCGCGTCACTCAGAACGGCCCCCAGATGTCCGCCGTCGGGGCGACAGTGCTTCAATCTTGGTGAGCCAGGAGTCAAAGTGCTTGCAGCGGTTTCGAATCAGATCAAGGCCGAGATCTGCCAGAATCGCTGGCCCATCGACTGTCTTTACATACCCCGGGCGATGCCGCGTGATCCTCTTTGATGGCGCGCCGTCCCGGCTCTGGTTGACGAGTTCAGGGGAACCGCACTCAGCGAGATCCTGTTCCATCGCTTTGACAACACCGTCGTCGTCGAAATGCGCACCGACCTGCACAGGGTCTGAATAGAGCAACGCCTCCAATTCGTGGAGGAGCAAGTTGGGGATCAAGTTGTGACGGCCCACGTCTTCCGCAATTGCACCTTCGATGGCTGTCACCTGGTCGTACGGGTCCGATGACAGATCTAGGGTCCCCATGCCCGGGACATCCTGTGGCAACCCATAGAAGTCAACAAGCGTCGTCACGATCGCGCCTTCATCACGGGTGAGGTTCACGATGTCCGTGCGAAGCTTTGACCAGCTCGTGATTCCCCCACGATGCTTGCGGCCCGACGCCGGGCGCTTGGTCGCGACGATCGTCACGGTGACGTCTTGAAATGCAAGCCCAAACAGGTGGGGGCGAAGAATCTGTTGAGCAAACGCTTCCTCGGTTTGTCCCTCGACCAGCAAGCGGCACCGTTCCACTACCAAGGCTCCGGACGCCCACCGATCAGGTTCTTCTCCCAGATTTCACCGACGCTGTAGTCGTTGACCCACTGAGAGAGTGAATCGGGGGTGGGGCGCCAAAGTTTTGTACCGCTCTGTTCTTGTTCGACGATGAAGATGTCAGCGATATCCATGCGGTCGAGAAGCGTCACCGATTGTGTCGACACGATGATCTGATGCTCGGACGCTTCGAGCATGTCGGCGACGAGATTGATTGCATAGGGGTGAAGGCCTAGTTCCGGTTCGTCGAGTAGCACTAACGACGGGGGTTCGGGCTGAAGCAAGAGCGTTGCGATGCAGATGAAGCGCAACGTCCCGTCCGACAACGCGTTCGGGCCGAAGTAGGCGGTTGATGAGCGTTGTTTCCATTCCAATCGGATTCGATCGGGATCCAAGCGATCCGGACGCAGGTGAAACTCATCGAAGAAGGGCGCTACTGCACGGACGGCGTCCAGGATGCGGCCGTAGGAGGAGGGATCACTGCGCTGAAGGCGGTACAGGAAGGCCGCCAGGTTGCCAGCGTCGGGCCTGAGAGCGTCATTGTCGTTGAGCTCCCCGGCCCGCTTGACGGGAGCGGAGCGGCTCGTGTCGTGGAAGTGGTACACGACCCAACTGGCCAATTTCTCGCCAACCCACCGTGCCGTCGGCCTATCGCTCGTGTGGAGCCGAGACTCACGGTGGCCACTCCCCAGGTCCACAAGGAAGGGCTCCGTGTACTTGTCCTGGTTGATGAATGAAGCGACTTCAGTCTCAAAGATCAGCTCTTCGAGGTCGGTGGGCACCAGGGCGGCGCTGTATCCGTTGACGCCAAACTTGGTGCTGATCGAGATGCGCTCGGCGCGGTAGTCACCCGAGTGCAGGAGGGTTGACGCTCCGCCAGCGAGCGCAACCGACAGTTGGAGTTGGCTTCTCACCATCTGGCCGAGCAGCTCGAAGACCTGGATGAAGTTCGACTTGCCCGATCCGTTGGGTCCGAGGAGGACAGACAGCCGACGCAGGTGTACGTCGAGCGCGTTGATGGACTTGAAGCCCTCTATCGTGATTCGGCGGAGCATCCCTCAACGCTAGTTCCTCAGCAGCAGTGCTTATGGCCGAGACACCTTCCGGTTCGGCCGCGTGTTGGGTTAGGCCGGTTCACCGCTTCCGTCATTCGTCCATCCTGGTTGTCGCCCGGCGCGGATCGAACAAGGTTCCGGTCTGATGTCCCTGCATGCTCTGCCGGCTCGACTACCCGGTGTGGTGCTCCGCTCGTAGGAAAACGATCCGGCCATCCGGATCGACGAAGCTGATCGGCCCTCTGACGTCGCGGGGATACCACCCGTTCTGTTCGAGTGCTTCGATCACGGAGTCGAGGTCTGGGACGATCATCCCGAGGCGTACATCGGAGTCTGCGGTGGCGCGCGACTCAGCCGGATACAGCTCCAAGACGGTCCCGGCCAGATGTGTTGACCAGTGCTCCGGCCCGTCGCCGTGCTGTTCTCGGACGAATGAGACGCCCAACAACTCATAGAACGCTCGTGTCGCCTCGATGGTCAGGCAGCTCAAAACTAAGAAGTCGAGGTGCGGCGACGTCATTTGGCGTTCGGTCTGTGAGGGAAGCCGATTCGGGCTTCGGTGCCCGGTGACCAGTGAACGACGGTCTCGCCCTGGGGTGCGGGCAGGTCAGTAGCAGTGACGAGTTCGTCATCGACATCGACCAGAGTGGCCCGGCGGAGTGGCCATGGGTCGTGTTCGGCGAGGGCGTAGCGCAACCCGTTCCTTCTGGCGCTGTAGAGGCGCCATCGTGCGGTGAGGTAGTGGTCGAACTCGGTGAGTTCGTGGGGCACGTACGGGCCACCGACATCGATCCGCACAGTCGACATCACCCCTTTGGGGCCTGGCCAGCGTCTCGGACACGTGTAGTGAAAGGCCTGCCCATCTTGGTCGAGCCGCATGCGCGACCAGTAGTAGGGCAGTCGATAGGTGGTGCGTGCGGTGACCGACGCCACGCGAAGCAATGCCAGCAATCCGCCGCGCTTCTCCGGACCGCGCTTCTCTGGGTCGCGCTCCCTTGACCTCATCATCGACTCACCGACCATCGTCATCTCCTTGTCGGCCACGGCCGCCTCCAGGATCGTCCAGCCGGCGAGACCAACCCTGCCAGACGGGTAGGACACTGAACAGACTTTACGTCCGCCGGTCCGGGTTCCCGTCCGACCAAGAGTGACGGTCTGTGTGGCGGACGACAAAGCATCGTCACGTTGGGGATCCGCGCCAAGGCCCGCTTGGCACCCAGGTTCGAACGCTTTGCGGGCGGCCACGAACCCCGGGGGCTCGTGCGATCCGATAGCCAAAACAGCGCCCAGGTCCCCCGAGTTACCGCTCGTCTCGCGCTGTCGAAGTTCTGAGAGAACGACGGCGTCGATCGCGTCAGATGTCGACGTGGTCGACCCGATTATCGTCAGAACTCCGCCGTGTCTGGGCCGATGATTTGCAGGCGATCATGTGCACCGCGCCTCCGAGGGGTTTAGTTGCGTCAGGAAGCGCGGGAGCCCATCAACGAAACTGATCCAAGATCGACAGCCCAGCCGGCTTCATATGTGGCTGCCGCAGAATCGCATGAAACAACGGGATTTAATTAAATGCCGTTGTTTTTGGATCGTTTTTGGAAATGCACTTCGGTCCCCCGCCTCGAGAACCCGCCCGGTGGGAGCATCGCGAGTCCCCTCGCCCACACCGCGCCACCTCGGACAAGTGCTGGCCCTTCCGGAACCGATTCGGGCCGCCCGCGGCAGGTGGCAAGCGTCGGCGAATGTCTCAGTCCGTCCGACAGTGTCTTAACGTTCCGTCCTGATCGTCCCCATGCCATTCCCGACTTGCCCCCCGAAGAGAGCCCTACGGTTTCGCCACCCAAGGGCAAGAACTTCTGTGGTTCCCCCGCGTTGGGTTTCACTACTCACCACTTCAGGAGACTCACAATGACAATAAGCGAAGTTTCTCGACATTGGTTGTCACCGTCTGCGCATTCGCACTCATGAGTTCGTTCGCCGGCGCTGCGTCCAAAAGTTGGGGGCGTGTGACCAGTCAATACAAAGGAAACGTTGTCGTCGAGGGATGGGGCACCCATTTCAACGATCGGTCACTGAACGCTGCAAACACGATGACCATAAAAGATCGACGTGACGACGGTAACAATGTTTACGGGAAAACCACGTTCTACTTCTGGAGGCCGAATGCCCAAGGGCAGGTCACGTGGGTGCAGAGCGGCGTACAAAGTACGGGCGAATGGAAAAACGCGACGAGAACCGTAACGGTCAAAGTCCCCCTCCACCCTGAGGGCTCCCAATCTCGCGCCGAAAGCCAAGCGTGTGCTCAGATGGGTTGGCCGGTCCCCGACAGCTGCAGTACCGGAGCGCTCACCACCTGGGGCTACTAACCGTGGAGTCTCGCCCAATTGAAACCGAACGACTTTCAGTCGGCTACAGCAAGGCGACACTGACCGACGTTTCGCTTTCGATTGGGCGGGGCATCACCGCCATCGTCGGACGAAACGGGGCGGGAAAGTCGTCATTGCTGCTGACACTGGCGACACTCCTCCGCCCCAAAGCCGGCACCTTTGCCTTCAACGGGACCCCTATCGAGGGTCGAGCCGGACTCAGAAGCGCCAGACGCCAGCTCGGCTTCGTCCCGCAACATCCGGGCTTTCCTGGAACATTCACCGTGACCGACATGCTGATCTATAGCGGGCAGATTCAGGGGGTTTCCGACCCGCGCGATGCCTGCGCTGACGCGCTGGACCGATTTGACCTGGGCACCGTCGCCCAAAAGAAGCTGAGCGAATTGTCGGGCGGATATCGACAACGCGCGTTTCTGGCCCAGGCCACGGTTCACGACCCGCCCGTTCTGCTCCTCGACGAACCGACCGTCGGCCTGGACATTCCGAGTCGACGCGATTTTTCCCAAGTGCTCAAGCGTCTGGCGTCCGATCGGGCCGTCGTCTTCACAAGTCACCACGTCGAAGACCTGGACGACCTCGACACCGAAATTGTCGTTGTTGCCGGCGGCGCCGCGACCGCTGTCGGGACGACAGGGCAGCTGAGGGCGGCCAACAGGAACGTGTCGTTGGAAGAGGCTCTCAGCAGACTGATGGACTCCCGACCTTGACCGCTGGACTGGGTCGTGCGCTTCGACGTTCGGTGGCACTCGCTGCTATCCCGGGATTCTTGGTTGTCGTCATCGCGCACATCGCGCTTCGAGGCCAACCTTGGCTCCACGAGTGGTACTGGGCCTTCGACCAATACCAGTTTGTCGTGATCTTCTTGGCGCCCCTTGTGGCTGGGATCGCTGCATGGGACGGCGCACGTTGGTCGCGCGCCATGCCCTACCTCACACCGACCGGGCACCTGGGAAATGGTTGTGTGGCCGCCACAGTCCCGTCCATGCTTGTTGGTTGGGGTGCGTATGTTGCCGGGCTTCTCGGAGCCATCGCGCTGGCGACACTCAGCACCGCACCCGGGATACCAAACCTGTCAATTGTTGCCACCAGCCTGCCGCCGCTCGCCATGCTCGCTATGGCTGCAGCAGCCGGATCTACAGTTGGCATCGTCACTCGACGGGCCATTTCCGGCGCGGCAGTTGCCGTTGTGCTGTTCCTGTTGCTGCTCGTTGGCTACACCACACTCCCTGCCACATTGCTGGACGTTGGAGGCTCCACCGGTTCGCTCCTAGGCCTCCGTCCCCGGTCGTCGGTGCAACTGCTCCAGACCGCCCTGTACGCGGCGGTCGCCGTGGCCTCGTTCGGCCTTGTCGCAAAGCGTGAAGACCCGTGGGCACCTGTACGCCTCACAAGCTTTGCCCTCATCCTCCCCATCTTTCCGACAGCGGTGCTCGTCGGCATCGGTGGAGATGCCTTCGTCCATAGGCACACCGACGTCGTCTGCCAGGGCAGCGACCCTGAAATCTGTCTCAACGGGGGGTACTCGTTCCTCGAAGAGCCCACACGCCAAGCCGTGGCTGCACCGTTTGCGGCATCTCAAGCTGCCGGGTTTCAACCGCCGAAGCGACTGACCCAAGACCTTTCTGCCGTAACCAACACCGACACGGGGTACCTCGGAACCGATGCACCTGATCCGGTGACCGTCGCCGGGTTCTTGACGTTCGCGGTCATCCCTCCGGAATGCGATATCGGCAAGGATCGACAAACCTACGAGGACTACCTCGACGTGGACTACTGGGCCAAGTCGCTGGTCGGAATCGCCGAATACAGCCCGATCGTGTCGCCTGCGGTTGCGGATGGCGACACGCCGAAGGCTCGCGAGCACATCCGCGCCATTGCGGAACGCTTGTCGGAATGTGGCCCGTGAGTCTGTGGGCTCGGCGGTACCAGATACACATCGTCGCGTTGATCGCCGTAATGGAAGTGCTGGCGTGGAAGGTCCTGGAAAGCCCGGTGAGCGTTCCAGGGCGAGACAATGATGTCGAATGGATGCTCCTACCGATCGTCCCGGCGCTGGTCGCCATGTACGCCCCGACCGTGCTGCACACGTCCTACGAGCCCAGCGAAATCGTTTCGGCGCTTCCCGTCCAGATGCGTCGGCAACATGCATCGGCGACCATCCTCGCGATGGTGGTGGCAGCACCGTTCATTGCCCTCGGCAATTCTGAGTCGGCGCTCATCGGAGTACGCAATGGACTTCTCCTCACGGGTCTGAGCTTTTTGGCAACCTTGTGCCTTGCTCGGCAGGCCGCTTGGGTGCCGGCGTTCGTGTTCCCCGTCGCGTGCTGGTTGCTCGGAACTCCGACCCCAGGGAACAGCCCGGCCAGCTGGGCACTGCTGATACGACCGTGGGCCGACAGGTGGATCGTCGTTCTCGCCGCGCTGACGTGCGGCGCCGCGGTCGTCACCTACATCGCCCGCGAACAGCCCTTCCGTTCAATCGCTTCAAACGACTCGCTCTGACAGTCGATGGTTAGCGGATGGCGGCGGTGACGGTAACGGGGATGCCGGTGAGGGTTGCGTTGCCGGATGGCGGGTCGATATCTGTTGGTGGGACCAGCTGGTTCACGTTGACGCCAGCATGTTCGCGGGCAACGCTCAGTCGGGTGCCGAGCGCGTCGTGTCCCCATCCGGGTGGCAGGCTCGCGACGCCGACCATCGTCCGATCGGTCACTTCGACAGGAACTTCGAGTTCGCCGACGGCACTGGCGATCAGCGCCTGATCACCGCTGGACATACCCCAATCAGCAGCATCTGCGGGGTTGACCCACAACGTGACCGATCTTTGTCCTTGACCAGGCCTGTGACGTTGTGCAGCCAACAGTTGTTCGAGCGCACATCCCGCCGACCGATCAACACCGGTACATCGACCCGCTTGGCCAGACCTGCCGCAACCTCGGACAGGCGCCTGAGAATTCGGGCGGTGCCGCGGCGAGATGCCCGTCGACGGTCTTGAGGGCGTTAGGCAGCCCTCGGCTGCAACGGTCCCAGATCGATCCCGTGCGGGTTCTCCTTGAGCTTGTCGAGGGTCATCAACCAACCGTGCGGCTGCACTGTCTACGTTTCGTATGGCAGTCGCTTCCCGGAGGTGGTCATTGATTTGGTCTCGCGACGTGCCTCACCCACACCGCCCCGAGGTGGGCCAGAACCCCTCTATTGCAGCGACCCCTGGGGGAGCCGCTATCCACGGGATCAAGCTCAGTAGGTGATCGTTCATGCTGTGGTTTCATCCGTCCAGACAAGTTCGAAGGTAGTGCCTTCAAAGCCTGCGCTGTTGATGACTTCCACAATCGGTGCAGCGAAGAAGATCGAGCCACGCAGCATCTGACTCAGTCTGACGCCGACGGCATGCTCCTCACCGAGGGCTACCCCATGACCCGCCCCGGCGAAGACGGCGAAACCCGCACACTCCACACCGAAGCATGGGAAATGCTCCGCGCACGCGCCAACACCATCGAAGGCGGCACCTCAGAAATCATGCGCAACATCCTCGGAGAACGCGTCCTCGGCCTCCCCGGAGAACCCCGCACCGACAAACCCCTCCCCTGGCGCGACATCCCCAATTAGGCAGCTATGCCTACAAAGCCGCCCCAGGAGGTCGCGCACATCGCGGGTTGCGCCGTCCGCCTAACCCCAATTCCGCAGAAGATCTTCAGTCAAGTGGTGCTGGTCGACAGCCTGAGCCACCCCTCTCAAACGGATGCCGCCTAGCTTCAACTAGCGGGCCACCTCCAGCGAGTTACTGACTGGAATCGACAGCAACGGCGGTCGGAGCTCACGATTTCCCGGCGATGCACGAGGAACTTTGAGTGCTCCAGTCCTCGTGCGGGAACTGGAGCCTTTCAAAACGGGCTGCGCCGAGGGGTCCACGTGGCTTGCCGCCAAAGTGTCTGGTTAGCGGTCTTCATGTGACGGCACAGGACGACCGTCAGTTCTTCCAGATCTCGACGGAACGTTCTGAATCACAAGTCTCCGGCCCGAGCCCGACGGCACGTTCACTCGCTACCCCAAAACTCGAATGCTCACCAACAATGGCGAAGGTTGCACCCTCCTCATCGAGCACACGCCCCGTTGTTTGATCGAAGGTAGAGCCGAACGGAAAGACGACGTGGTACCGAGCCCCGTTGCTGACCTCGAGGTACAGGCAACCAAGAGAATCGTCGATCAACAACGTGCCCGAAATCAGCGGCAACCGGCTGCTAGTCAGCGGGGCCGCTGCGGTCGCGATCGTCACCGCCACCCCTACCGGAACACCAGTCGACGGGTTCCGCGCACCGGCAGCTTCGGTGGTGGTCTCGGGCTCAACAACGGTTGCTTGAACCGGCGACGAATGCATCTGAGCGTCAGTGGACAAGCTCGGAGCAAGATCAGCTCCTTGTGCAGCGACCTCTGTCGAACCGGCACCAGCTACAGCAGAACCTTGACCGCCATCCGTCTGGAGCGAACTGTCGCCAACACTTGCCTGCACGACGGTCGCGTTCGTGTCGTCGGCGAGCACCTTCTGATCTCCGTCGCTAGAACATGCATACCCAACGATGCAGGCAACCACCACCGCGCACAACACACCGGTCGACCTCAACGCCGAAGCGCGGAAACCCGCGCACGAGGAAGAACGTTTGCTACACCGACGAGGCGCATTCAGGCCCATAGATAAGTCCGATCTGGGGGGTTGGAACCGTCCACCGGACTCACGGTGGACGATCCACTTGCTTTGGTCTGCGTCGCCACCAGCAGCTTTCAATGGACTGCTCACATGACCGTCGATTTGGACGACCCCGGAGTGGTCGACTCGGCAGGCACTTCAGCCTATCGGCCGATATCAGCAGTCGACCGTGCCGTGACGGACGACCACGTTGCCAAGGCCCGGAAGCCTCGATACCGATCTCGACAACTTCGCCGATCAGGCGGACTATGGGTTGCGCTTAGAGCGGCTTCGCTAGCAGAATGCAAGCATGCCGAACCTGCTGATCCGAGATCTGCCCGATGACGTTCATGCCAGCTTGCAACGTAGGGCCGCGGCCGCCGGTCAATCGTTGCAGCAGTACCTAACTGCCGAGTTGGTACGCATTGGCTCCAATCCAACGCTGGACGACGTCCTCGACCGGATCAGTCAGCGCCAAGGGGGACACATCGGCTTTGAGGCTGCCGTCGATGACCTGAACGCCGAGCGCGGCCCTCGATGATCGTCCTCGACGCCTCGGTGGTCGTCAACCTCGTTGGAGATGACGGCGCCGCTGGCGACACGGCCCGCGAAGTGGCCAGATCGTCGCAGAACCGGATCGCTGTACCCGATCTTGTTGACGTCGAATCCGTGGCAGTCCTGCGGCGCCGGTGGCTCAACAACGGCCTCACAGCAGAGCGATTTCGTTTGGCCGTGGAGGACCTCACCGCACTTCCGTTTCAAAGGTTTCCTGCTGCGCCACTGATGCGGCGAGCCTACGAACTGCGCAACAATGCGACTCCATCTGACGCCTGCTATGTCGCTCTCGCCGAAGCACTTCTCGCCACGTTGGTAACGGCAGACGCCCGCTTGGCCAATGCGCCGGGAATCAACTGTTCGATCCAACTGATCCGCACGCCGTAAGCAGTCAGGATCGAACGAGACCGACGCCCAGATCGACCAATCAGCGTTCGCTCACGGCGGGCGCCCCACAGGAGTGTTCCATGACGTTCCCCCCTCACCTTCGAACCGCATTGCTATTCACCGTGTCGTGTGCGCTGGTCCTCATGATCGCGGCGTGCGGACTCGGTAACGACCCAGATGAGGCCGGCACCACAATGAATCTGCCTGGGGCCGAGCTGTGGATCCCAATGAGCGCTGGAGGACCGAGGATCTCCTTCACGATCTCCGATGACGACTTGAACCCACCACCGGGTGTTGGGCAGCACGTCGGCAACTGGTACGACATCGCCTTGCTTGACCCCGACAGGGGACCGTCGATGACCCTCACCATCGACGGATCTGCCATCACAGGCGCAGACCTCTCCGACGCATTCATCGCCTACTGGGACACCGAAACCTCGGAATGGGTAGTTGGCGAAACGGTGACAAAGGGCGACTCGTTCGAGGCACCCGTCGCCTTTAGCGGGGTTTACGGCCTTTTTGCGAAGCCCTGATGTCTACAGCCGACGCATCCCCGAACAACTCGGATCGGCCTGTCTGATCGACCCGTCGGGGCGGGAAGACGATACGGCCGACGTGCTGGACCACCACTTCGGAAACCTGGCAACGGAGCCGAAGAGGTAGAGCTCCTGGGATGGCCGACCTCCGGGAGGACGGTCGAGGCACAGTCGACCAGGCCAATCGACAGCTACCAAGTAACGCCAGGTCTTCTCCAAACACCAAGCGCGGCCCAGCCGTCCATTTCGGCAAAGGTCCTCGCCACGACCTGTCGGCGAAAGGGAGTCGGACCAGGCGGCCGGACAAGTCAGCTGCGCGATGCCTAAGGAGTGTCTCGGAGGCGGTGTTCTTGACTATTCGCCAAGCCACGCGTCAATAGCGAATATGACCTGCATACCCGAGGCCTCACGCGATTGCGGTCCGTGACCGGTGCACGCAGGTGCCTTTGGTCTGCTGCGCATAGCCGACCGCGACCCCTGTTTCGGGTGCGGCCCCTGTGATTAGAAGGACTGTTTGCTTAACCCTGCGCGCTTGCGAGCAGTCTGGTTGATATAGAAGTTCAATATCGCCTTGCGAAGTATTTTGCTCAAGATCTCATCAGCATCGGTCGATGACACAAACACGAAGTTCCGTGTTTGCGAAGGAGACCGTTGTGTTTCGTACAAGACCTTGGGTACGCCC
>JAGNEX010000050.1 GCA_018003035.1 Acidimicrobiia bacterium | reverse complement strand
TCACCAACGCCAAGTCATACCCACCAACAACAGACGAAGACGTCGGAGCAACACTCGACGACGACGACGAAGGAACAACACTCGACGAAGACGTAGACGACGACGGAACCACACTCGACGAAGACGTGGTCGGAGCGACAGTCGAGGTCGTTGTCGGAGCCACGCTCGACGTCGAAGACGACGGGACAACAGTCGAGCTCGTCGTCGGAGCAACCGTCGAGGAAGTAGACGACGACGGAACCACACTCGACGACGAAGTAGTCGACGTCGGAGCAGCAGTCGACGTAGAAGTCGACGACGGCGCAGCTGTCGTCGACGCTCCAGCAACCGTGGTGGTCGGTGACGGCCTCAGGATCACCAGCGCAATGTCGTGATCATCTTCGTCACCGGTCTCGCTATCAATATCGAGATCAGTCAACGACTCCCGGTCGATGGTTGGGTCGGTAATCGCAGTATCAGGCGTCGAATCCTCATCATCGCCACCATCCGCAGAGATCTCCGCGTTGTTCACCAACACACCAGAAGCATTGGCGTCCACGGTGGCCGACAACTCGATCGTGTACGTACCACCAACCGCAATGTTTGAAGCAACGTCGTGCGCCAGCACCCCGCCACCAAGATCGGTCCACCCAGGCGACTTAGCAGCATCAAAGGTCAACCCTGCAGGCAACGTGTCGGTGACCGTCACCGAACCCGACGACACCTCACCCTGATTACGAACCGACACCTCAAAAGTCACCGTGTCACCAGGCGACACCATCCCAGAGGTCTTCAACAACTTCACCAACGCCAAGTCATACACAGACGGCGCAGTCGTCGACGTCGACGGACCAACCATCGTCGTCGTGACACCAACAGTCGTCGTCGGCACCAAAATCGTCGCCGTAGGAGCCAACGTCGTCGTCGGACCCTCCGTCGTCGTAGTCGAAGCCAACGTCGTCGTCGTTGGTGCAGCCGTCGTCGTAGTCGTCGGCGCCACGGTCGTCGTAGTCGTCGGCGCCCCGGTCGTCGTCGTGGGGTTGACTCCTGTGGTCGTCGTAGTGGGGTTGACTCCCGTGGTCGTCGTAGTCGGATCAACCACCGTCGTGGTCGTCGCGCCCACAACCGTCGTCGTCGTCACATCCACAACCGTGGTCGTGGTTGCGTCCACAACCGTCGTCGTTGTTGGAGCCACCGTCGTCGTCGTGGGAGCGACGGTCGTGGTGGTCGGCGCAACGGTCGTGGTCGTCGGAGCGACCGTCGTCGTCGTTGGAAGCACCGCTTGGGTGAATCCGAAGTCAAAGGTGTGGTCGTTCCAACCTGGCTCGCCAACCGAGACCTGAATCTCGGGGAAGTCCGCACCCTGACCGTTTACATCGGCCATTGCACCATCTGAATCCTGGTCGTCGGCCGTGGGAGCAGAGCCGTCATCGACGTTTCGAAGGGTGAGCTGCCAATCAAAGAGCACACCGCCCGAAGCGAAGTCGTCGGGGTTATCCATCCGAACGACGAGGTCATCGCCCGGCCCAAACGGGTCGTCGGCAGTTCCTGGCAACCCGTCAGCACCAACGGACGAAAACAGGTAGTGGCCGTTGGAGTCGGTGGTGACCGACGGCATGACGAGATTGCCCGCATCGTCGTACAAGCTGACCGTGGCGCCGACCACCGGCTGTTCGTCAGGGTCCTGCACGCCGTCACCGTCCACGTCGAACCAGACGAAGTTGCCCAGCTGCATCGGGGCAGCGGCACACAGCGCTTCCAGGTCGCCCAGGCCGTTGGCCTTCCCATAGAACGGACTCGCGAAACCGTCGGGCGCCAACGTCGTCGACTGGTACAGCAGGTATGTCTTTTGCGGCGATCCGTCCAGCGAATCGGCCCAGCCAATTCCACCGGAGTTCCACATGAACACTCCGTACGCGTCGGCCGGGTTCAGCGCCGTGAACGCCAACGGTTGCGTGTTGACCTGGGCCAAGCCGCCGTAGACCGGCTCTGCGTGGAGACCGCCGTAGTTGACGTTGTTGGAGCCGGATCCCCACCAGAACTGATTGTCAGCACGGGCGTGTCCTTGGCCCGGACCTGCATCCACCCAACCGTCGTTGTTCCAGTCTTGGTTGTAGAGGGACGGGTCGATCTGGCGATCCCCACACTTGGAGTCGAGTTCTCGCACGTACCGACTGTTTGCGTCGTCCCACCAGACGCACATGATGTCGCCGCCTCGGACGGTGCCGCTGATCAGCGCATTGCTGTTCTGCGGGTCCGGAATTCGGTAGCCGAGTTGGTCACCCGACCGGGCTCGGAAACCAAGTGTGAGGTCATTGCCGAAGAACTCGATGTCGGTGAGCTGGGTGTCATGGGACGCCGCGTACAGCTCCTCTTCGCTTCCGACTTGGTCGACTGTCGGCTCGAGCATCCAGGTGCGGATGTCGCTGTACGTCGGTGCCCACGGGTAGACGACTGCCTTGTAGTCGTCAGACATCTGGGTGTCGAACACACGGGTCCAGGTGCCAGTTGCGGGGTCGAGGGAGTACACAAAAGCCCAGACCTGGGATGCCTCGGCATCGGTTTCGCCGCTGCAGACCCCTCCAATATGGAGGACGTCTTTGTCGTTGACGCCCGTCGCGAAAATCCATGCGTCATCTACGTAGTTCGGGCAGATATCGGCGACCAGGCTGGGGTCGAAGGTGTCCTGGTCGGTCATCTCACCGGTGGCCGTGTCGAACGACAACACGTCGCGGCCTTTCAGCGACGTGACATACAGGGTGCTGCCGTCGAGGGACAGGTCGACGTCTCCGAACGAGCACTTCATCACGTTTGACCAAACATCGGGGGTGTACACGGGTTCCGTGAGGTCAGTTCCGAGAGCGTGCTGGTCGTCACAGACGCTCACTCCCGACGCTCCAGCGCTCGGGCTAAAGGTCTTGTCGAAGTTCCCGGTGGCGGGGTCAAGGCCGGTCGATGTTCCGACGGTGGCAAACACCTCGCTCGGGCCAGACGGTTGGCCGGTGTAGGGGTCCATGGGGATCTTGTAGATGGCGTTCGGACCGCCGGGGCCATATCCCGTGAAGGATTTGAGGAACGACGCGGCGTACACCTCTTTGCGACCCTTGTTCCAGGCAAGACCCCAGGTGGTACCGATCTCTTTGGCCAAAGCGACATGGGTCGGGTCGTTGGCGACGCCGTTCTCGTCAACCTGCCACGTATCGAACTGTGTGTCGCCGGGCGGGTTAGTTCCGTCATTGCCCCAACGGGAGTCGACGGCAACGAGCGTGTCCATGTCCTGGTTGACATCGTTGACCTGATTGCCGACCACATAACAGTTCGTCACCAGCTGAGGGTTGTCCTGGCAAAACGCGTTCGGGTCGTGCACGGCGACGTACACCGTTTCGCCGGGCGCGGCGAACTGCACCGAGCTGCCACCCGCGGCGATCGAGTTGTTGTTCGTCCCGGCGCCCTGCGCCGAGAACACATAGGGCGAGCTCACCGAGTGAAACTCGATCCGGTACCGGTCGGCGACTGCGCCTAAGCCATCTAGCCCAGAGGTGTCGATCGCGAACTGGTCGGTCGCGTTGTCGAGTACCCCGTCGACCGAACTGCCAGCGCTGTCATATGCGCTCACTTGCAGATCGGTGAATCGCTGTTCGCCTTCCTGCCACCACCCGTCGCCGTTCACGTCGACGAATGCGACTGCGTTGATTGCGCTGTCGCCAGGGTCGGCCCGTGAGATCAGGGGTGGAAGCACGACTATTGCCGCAAGCACCGCAAGTGCTGCGAAGAACGCGCCAGCTCGCACACCCCGTCTTCCGGCAACGAATGAACTCAACATTTGACCGCTCCCTAGCATCCACCACGACAGATCTCTGTTCGGCTGGTGCAGGTATCGGTTTGGTCAAGAAAGCACTAAAGGTCCCTCTAGCTGGTCAAACGGTCGCATCTGGAATGGCTATGCAAAGGGCGCATTCATCAGCAGAACCGGTCATACAGCAGAGGGGGTGACCTGTCATTTCGACAAATCACCCCCTTCTACATAGCTATTGATGTATTGAGGTCAGCGCTGTTGGCCGCTGCCCACCGCTCTAGGCACGGCGTCGTGACGCCAAGAACAGTCCTCCGGCGGCCACCAGCAGCAACGACACAACGGCCAGCCGCAAGCTGCTGGCACCCGTAAACGCCACTTCGCCACCGACTTGAGGTACCGAGTACTCCGCTGTCGATTCGTTGTTGTCCAACGTGGTTTCTTTGTTGGACACCGAAGCCACAGCGGTGTTTCGGATGCTCGAACCAGAAGGCGCGTCGACCGCGGTCTCAAGCTTGAACGACGTGCTCTCACCGGCGGGGAGTTCGGCGTCGTAGAGACACGTCACCTCCTTTGCCTCGGCGGCACACGTCCATCCATCGCCTTGCGCCGACTTGAATGTCAACGTCGCCGGGAGCACGTCAACAACCTTGAGGTCTTTGGCCGGAACCTCGCTCTCGTTGACGACTTGAATGACCCATGTGGCTTCGGCTGAGTCGGATGCCGCTTCGGCTGTCTTCTTGATCGCCACATCGGTCGGCGGTTCGTCGGGGATGGGAAGCTCTGCCGAATCGGTGTTGTTTGCGGGGTTCTTGTCGGTACCCTTGCCGTTCACGTTGGCGTGGTTGACCAGTTTGGTGCCCGCAGCCGCGTCCACCTTCGTCTTAGCGATGATGGTCACCGAGCTGCCAGGGGTTAGCGACGCTTCCGAACTGCAGCGCAGTACCTGGTCGGTTACCGAACAGGTCCACCCATCCGGCTCGGTTGTCTCCGTCACGGTCAGCTCATCAGGCAAGTCGTCGGTCATCACGATAGGGCCTTCGGCAACGACGCCTCCGACGTTGCTGATCACAAACTTCCAGTCAGCCATTCCGTCTTTCAGTTGGCTCACGCTCTTTTCGAGCGCCAGGTCGATTGGCTCTTCGACTGCGGGTACTAGGCCCTGGTCGATCGTGGTGTTGACCTCGCCAGATGCGACCTTGACTGGCGCCGTTTCGACTACGTAGTAGGTCACCCCGTCAATCTCGACGGTCTTGACGGTGGTGCCGTCTGAATCGGCCGCGCGGTCATCGCCCTGGCCGGCCTGCGTGGGGTCATACGTGGCGGGCACCAGGAACTGCACCTTGTAGTCGCCCGGTGCAACACCGTCGAAGTTGTAACGCCCTTCCGCGTCGGTGGTGACCCGGTCCACGACCTTTTCACCGTCCGGACCGACGTGGACCAAGATCACCTCAATGCCACCCAGACCCAGTTCGTCTTCGTCCTGGATCCCGTCCTTGTCAGCGTCGAGCCAAACGAAGTCCCCGATGGAAGCGGGCGGGATGAGCCCCTGATCCCACGAAGTGTCGTTCTCACCAACGCCTAGGTCGATTACATCGGTGGCCAGCAGCGTGTATGAGACGCCATCCACGGTCCGGGTCCCAGCAACAACGCCGTCTGAATCCTTGGCATCGTCACCACCCGCATTGGCCGGTGACACACCGTGCTTCTGCGGCACCAGGAAGGACACCACGTACTTCCCAGCGGGCAGATCGCCAAAGGTGTAGTTCCCTTGCGCGTTGGTGGTGGTTTGACCGACCTCTGTCCGGGTCGCACCGTCGACCTTCTCGAGGATTACTCGAACGCCAGCAATCCCCTTCTCTCCATCATCTTGGACTCCGTCTGCGTCGACGTCGGCGAAGACCGTGTCACCGATGCTTCCAAGCTTCGGTGCTGCGGTCGTCGTAGTGGTCGGAGCAGCCGTCGTGCTCGTGGTCGGAGCAACCGTTGTCGTAGTGGTCGGAGCAGCCGTCGTGGTGGTGGCGGCCGCCGTGGTGGAGGTCGCGGCTGGCACGGTCGACGTGGTCGTCGGCGCCGCCGTTGTTGTGGTTGCCGCCTGGGTGGTGGTCGTGGTGGCGGCTGCGGTCGTCGTTGTTGTTGGCGCCGCGCCTTGAACCATGCCCACGTCCCAGGTCCGGTCGTCTTCGTCCGCGGCCAGAGTGGTCACGGGCGTCACCACTCCTGCATATCCGCCAACACCCGCGGTCGCGTCGCTATCGGCAGCATCGTCATTCCCCGCATTCGCAGGGCTGAGGGAGTGACCGGCAGGCGGGGTAAAGACGGCGAAGTAGTCGCCGGCGTCAAGCCCTGAGAACAGGTAGTAACCGGGGTTACCGGCATTGTCGTTTGCCGTGTAGGCAAAGTCGACCAGCACGTCGTCTCCACCGCCGGGGGCACCGTCTGCGCCGGGCTGGTAGAGCTCAACACGGACGTCGTTGATCCCAGCACCAGCACCTTCGTTCTGGATGCCGTCGCCGTTTGCGTCGAGCCAGACATAGTCGCCATACAGAGCGGGCGCCGCCGGGTTGATCCGCATCCCAACCTTGAGCGGCTCCGACGTCAGTGACGTACCACCGTTGACCGTCTTGGCCGAGTAGGCAAACGAGTTCCACGCGATCTCGCCATTCGTCGGAGCGTCAACCGGTGCCCGCATCCGCCAGGTCAGCGCTCGCTCGTCGCCGGGCGCCAAGACGGCATCTCCGAAGTCGAATTTGAGGGCCGTGACCGAGGTGATGACGGCGGGCAGGCTGGTGCTCCATTGAGCGTCGACGCAGCCGGTCGGCTCGAAGCCGAGTTCGGTGCGGCAGATGTTGTCCTTCGTCGAATACGACACAACCACGTTCGGGTCGGGGTCACCGGTGTTCGGGTCGACCGCTTGGACGGCCGAGTTCAGAACCGGCGTCCACTCGGTTGCCCGCTCGGCGGTGTCGAGGACACCGACATCGCCGACGTGAGGGAGCACGTCGATGTACACGAGGTCGGTGACCGAATCCGTTCCGATGTTCGCGACTCGGAGTTGGTAGTCGAGCGACCCGCCATCGACGGTTTCGCCGACGTCGGGGAACTGCGTCCAGTCCTGGTCGAGTTGACCCTTGACCCACTTGACTGACTGCAACGCGGCAGGCGTCGCGGCGACTGCCTCAATGTCGGCCTGGGTGGTGCACAGACGATCGCCCGTGCGTTGGTCACGGTCGCCGAGTTCACCATCGCCGTCGAGGTCCCACTGGTTGTCGAACGCTGGCGAACCGCAGGCGTTGAACAGCTCGATAACGCCTGCGGGCAGTGTTGAGGGGAACATCGCCGCAACGTTCGACAGCGTCGTTCCGGGGGTTGCGTCGCCGGTGACGAGCACTTGGTACGTCAGCTCAACCACATCGCCGGGTTCAAAGGCACTGGTGAACTCCCAGCTCAAAAGGGTCCGCCCGGAGCCGTTGTAGTCGTCAACGGCTGAGAACTCGGGTGGTTCGATCGGCAGGCCGTTGTCCTTGAAAGCCCACGAGCCAACCACGTAGGACGTCCCGTCTGCGAGCAGGTCGACAGCCATCGGCGAGTCGAGCGGCACCGACGCCGCGTCGTCGTTCTCGATGTACAAGGTGTAGGTGACGACATCGCCGATCTTGGCGAGGTTCCGGTCGGCGCTCTTATAGGGGTGGCCAGCGACCACATCGGCGTCGTATGACGTTGCGCATCGCGACTCGTCAAAGAATGTGGTTGCGTCCTCGGTCCCGACGAACTTTGCGCAATTGTCGATCATGCCGTCGGCAGGGATGTTCAGAACTTCGGTGCGGATAACGGGCCGCTGTGAGCCACCTGAACTCTGACTAAAGCCGACCGGCACGTCGGTGTACGTGATGACCACTTGGGTGATGCGCACACCCGCCGCTAGGCCGAGGTCGGCAACTTCAACGGTCTGTTGCGCGTCGGTCAGTGTGAAAGTGCCAGCCGATACCAGGCTCGCGTTCGCCGTCGTGGCGTACTGGACCTCGGCCCCGATGTCGGCGCCAGCCGCCGACCCGGTCGTTCCAACGTCGATCGAAACGACCTCAAGGTACGCCGGGTCGATCGTGTCGACCGTCGTCCACTCATCGATGACGACCCCACCGGAGTTGGACCAACCGATCTCCCACGGGATGACGGTACCGACATCGAATGACGACAGACCTGCGCTCTTCCAAGCGTCCATCTCGGGGGTGGTCGATCCGGTCACGGTTGCCGACGCGTTCGCATTGGCGTTGGCCTGACCGGGCGCGCTGAAAACCGCTCCATTGGAAGCGGTCGTGCCGTCCGGCAAACCAGACTTGAAGACCCCGAACACTTCGATGGTTCCGCTCGAACCGCCTTGGAAGTCGGGGGCGTTGCGGAACGTGAAGGTGATCCGGCCGGTCGCCGAGTCGTACGCCGCGTTCGAAATGTGGTTGGCGCCTGCGTCGTAGGCCCAGGTCACATCGGCAGTCGCCCACGAGAACTGGTCGGGCAGTTGGTCGACGATGGTGGCGCCATCGCAGCCACCGTCGATTCCGACGCACTCGTAGCTCAGCACGAACTTGACGGGGTCGCCGGGGTTCACCGGCATCGTCGTAGGGGTTTCCATTCGGAGACCAAGACTGGACGCTACGGCGGATCGTTGAGCGATTACGGCGACGCCGGCAACGACGGCGAGCACAACGCTGATCGCAAGCCAACGTGGCCAACTCTTGAGGGCTGAAGTCATGACCGTTCCTCTGTGGGCGGGGTCCTTTCGAGGTGGATCGGTCGATATTGGGTGAGCCTTAAGCAATGATGCTTAAGGCAGCGTTGGAGCAACATCCATGCGGCATGCGCACGAACTTGGCGACCAACTTTGGGACAGCACAGGACGTTGACAGCCTGTACCGTCTTTGAATGGCGACAGTAGGCAACGTTGCAGTTGTGACAGGTGCGGCCTCCGGGATTGGATTGGCGACTATTCACCGGTTGGCGCGTATGGGGTTTCATACGCTGGCGATCGACCGGAACCTTGCAGCTCTCGAAGAGCTCATGCCAGCGCTTGCTGGCGGCGGCCACCGCTATCTCGTCGCCGATGTCACCAGCACCGCCCAGGTCGCGGACGCGTTCGCCGACGTCGCTGCTGTGGAAGGGCGAATTAACTTCCTATTTCTCAGCGCGGGCATCGCGCTTTCCGGCGACTGGGAATCGATCGGTCTGGACCAGAACCTCGAGATGGTCGACGTCAATGTCGGGGGCGTCCTGCGTTGTTTGGACGCTGCATTCCCGTTGCTGCGCGATACCCCTGCATCGACGGTGGTCATCATGGCTTCGGCTTCGGCGATGTCAGGGGTGCCGTCGTTCGCGACCTACGCGGCGACCAAGCACGCAGTCGCTGCGCTGGCAGAAGCCCTTGCAGTGGAATGGAAGCGGTACGACATCGACGTCTTTGACGTGTGGGTGAGCTTCGTCGACTCGCCGATGGGACGAGGGGTGGCTGATTCGCCCGCGGCCACCCGCTTGGGGGTCAAGATCGCTCCAGATCGCGTCGCCGAGACCGTCGTTTCGGTCGTCTCTCCGGGCCGGTCACCAGTGCACCTTCTGGTCGGCTGGGACTTGAAAGTGGCGAGCGGCATCACCCGGCGTCTCCCGCTACGCGTCAACCAGCGAATCGCTCACTGGATCCACAAGTACCCCCGACGTCCCGACCCTTCGATCCCACGGGCAAGTCTCCGGGGCGATTGACTGGAGCCACCGCTAGGAATGAAGACCCAGCGGGGTGGGGTTGCACGCAACATGACGAACCCAGCAGCGATGCTCGAACTGGATATCCGCAGCCGTTTCACCGACGAGCTGCCCGGCGATGTCGAGCGCGGGCCCCGACGGCGCCAAGTAGCAGGCGCCGCCTATTCGTTCGTCGATCCAACACCGACGGCCGCGCCCCGTCTCCTTGCCGTCTCCGATGAGATGGTCTCGCTCCTCGGTCTCGACCCCGGCTCGGTCAACAGCCAGGAGTTTGCCGAGGTCTTCTCGGGCAACCGAACCCTCCCCGGGATGGCGCCGTACGCCATGGCCTATGGCGGGCATCAGTTCGGCAACTGGGCGGGCCAACTCGGCGATGGGCGTGCCATCAACCTCGGCACGCTGACAGGTACCGACGGCACCGACTGGGAGCTCCAACTCAAAGGAGCGGGGCCGACGCCCTATTCCCGGGGAGCAGACGGGCGAGCGGTGCTGCGCTCGTCGGTTCGCGAGTTCCTGTGCGGCGAGGCCATGTTTCACTTGGGGGTACCGACGACGCGGGCGTTAAGCCTGGTCGCAACCGGCGATGATGTCGTCCGGGACATGCTCTACGACGGCCACCCGGCGCCTGAGCCGGGAGCGGTGGTCTGCCGCGTCGCGCCATCCTTCATCCGCTTTGGGAACTTCGAGCTGCCAGCCAGCAGGGGCGACATCGACCTGCTCCGACAGGTTGCAGACTTCACAATCAGGAGCTTGTATCCCCAGTTCGCGTCGCCCGGTGCGCTGGGCCCCGACAGTTACATTGCCTGGTTCACCGAGGTCGCACATCGAACCGCTGTGATGGTTGATCACTGGATGCGAGTCGGGTTTGTCCACGGCGTGATGAACACCGACAACATGTCCATCCTGGGCCTCACGATCGACTACGGACCGTATGGGTGGATCGATAACGTCGATCCGGGGTGGACCCCCAACACGACCGACGCCGGACGAAAGCGTTACCGATTTGGAACGCAGCCTCAGGTTGCGCAGTGGAACCTTGCCTGCTTGGCGAGCTCGCTACTCCCCCTGATCGATTCGGTCGAACCCCTCCAAGAAGCGGTCGATGGCTTCATGGTTGAGTGCGCGGCCCTGTGGCGCAGCTCGACGGCGGCAAAGCTAGGGCTCCGATCGATCGATCCCGAGGCTGACGCCGACCTCATCGCCGGTCTGGACGCACTCTTTGAGGAGTCAGAGGTCGATATGACCTTGTTCTACCGGGGACTCGCCGACGTCCCGACACAGCCCAGCCTTTCTGACGCCGGAGCGGACGATTCGCGGGAGCTTCTGCTCGGAAATGACACGCTCCGCTCGGCGTTCTACAACGACTCCGAACTGGCGGCGGCGCTTCCTCGCTGGACGGCTTGGTTGGACCAGTACCGTTCGCGGGCACGTCAAGACGATCGCGATGACGCTGAGCGTCGAGACAGCATGAACCGGGTCAATCCGCTCTACGTTCTGCGCAACTACATGGCCCAGCTCGCTATCGACGCGGCCGAATCAGGCGACCTCTCGGTACTGCACGAGCTACAAACGGTCCTGCGCCAGCCCTATGACCAACAGCCCGGCCAACAAAAGTGGGCGCAAAAACGACCTGACTGGGCACGCACCAAAGTGGGCTGTTCGATGCTGTCCTGCAGCTCCTAGCCACGGACGCACTTCCCCCCACCCCCCATCGGCACCACTCGGGCAAAAGTTCGCGCCGCTATCAAAACGCGTTCTAAACCTGACCCCGACTTGAACCATCAACCGCCGCGCCATCAGTCGACCGACGCCGTCCTGCGCCGAACGAGGCGGCCGGCCACGTGCCGGCTACAGCTTTTCTGGCTCCCCGCCCACCTGCCGTGGCACTACTCCACGCTGCCTGGATCACCGAGCGTTGACGGCCGCGGTCTGTTTTGCGGCAGGCCCCGCGGTGCCGAGTTGGCGAGGGTGTTTTGCCCGTCATCTCCGGCGGACAAACACATGGACAATCGTATGGTCAAAATAGACCGTTATTAGTACGATTGCCAGGTGCGAACTTTTGAAGAAACCCATCCGTGGATCAACTTCAAAGCTGGCGATCTCAACAGCCTCGGGCCGCGCGACTGGATGCTGCTGGGCGAAGCCAAGTCGAAATGTGAACACCTCGCCGGAGCGCCACTCCGCCCGGAGGTCGCAGCCGAGCTTTACGGCGTCGCTTTGATCAAAGGTGCTCACAGCACAACGGCAATCGAGGGCAACACGCTTACCCAAGAACAGGTAGCAGGCATTCTTGACGGGACCTACAAAGCGCCCCCGTCCCGCGAGTACCAAGAGCACGAAGTTCGCAATGTCCTCCACGCCCTTGAGCGCATCGATCACCAGGTGACCAGCGGCGAGGCACCAACGCTGAGCACCGACCTGTTTCGCTCATACAACGCAGAAATCCTCAGCGGAACGAACTACTCAAGCGAAGTCAAACCTGGGGAACTTCGAGATCACTCGGTGGTGGTCGCCAACTACCGCGGAGCCCCACCCGAGGATTGCGAGTATCTGCTGGGGCAGCTTGCAACATGGCTTGAAGGCGACACGTTCAAGTCGGACGACCCAGAAATCCGGTTCGCTCTGACCGTCGCAAGCGCGGTGTTCGCACACCTATACCTGGCGTGGATTCACCCGTTTGGCGACGGCAACGGGCGAACGGCACGCTTGGTTGAGTATTTGATCTTGGCACGGTCAGGGCTCATACCGATCCCCGCTGCCCACCTCTTGTCGAACCACTACAACCTGACGAGGGACCAGTACTACCGAGAACTTGCGGAAGCGAGCAAAACGGAGCGAGCCACCAGCTTCCTGCGGTACGCAACCCAGGGACTCATCGATGGCCTACGCGATGAGATCGATACCGTCAGGCGGCAACAGCTCAAGGTCACTTGGGTCAACTACGTCCACGAACGGATGTCGCAGTTCCCGGCTAGCCCGGCACGAGACCGACAGCGCGCCCTGGTGCTTGCGATGCCACCAGGCACGGTCGTGCCCAGGAACAAGCTCGAAGGCCTCACACCGGAGCTCGCCGTGTCATACGCGCGAGCAGGCGAACGCACCTTGAGTCGAGATCTCAACCGGCTCGCTGCTGCGGACCTGCTCATCAAGGCTCGTGGCGGTTGGCAATCCAACGAAGAGATCGTCCGGGCGTTCCTGCCGCCGATCGCCTCTTGATGTCTGGGACCAAACCTGCTGAGAAGGCTCTTACTCGCCGTCCTCGATCTGAACGGTCGCTCGAGCCGGAAGCGGATGCGCGGCCGGGGCAGCCTGCAAGCACGCGCTGACGAAGTCTTCGACCAGGGCGACAAAGTCTGATCTCAAGAGCTCGGGGTCACCTTCGGGCTCCGCATCGAGAAAACCGCGTCCGGTCGTCGGGTCTTGGGGGTCGATAGGCAGCATGTGGTTCGCCCCCACAAACGTTGCGAGATAGCTGGCCGGGCGGCCCGGCCCGACACCGTGCCGGAACGTCCGTCCGACCGGATCGTGGGTGCGCCCCTTCGGTGCTGCCCGATGCGCACTTCCTACGATGACCCCGTCGTTGCTGCCCCTCATCATCAGCAGCGGGCCTTGAAACGCGATCGGCAAAAACGTGTCCGGGGGCCAACCCATCGCCGCTTCGGCCTGGGTGTGCGCGGCGTAGGTAAAGACACCTCGAAGACCCGGAACGGTTTGGGAATCGGCGCCGATCAGCGCCGCGGTGCCCCCGCCAGCGTGACCTCCGACAATCACCCGTGTTGTATCGATCGCGTCGGCTGGCAACGGACCGTCGATAGTCCCCAGGGTTTCAAGGATGGGTCCGAGCAGCGGGCATGCCGGACTTTGTCCAAGCTCATCTGGCCCCAGCACCGTTCGGTCGAGACCTCCAGATGTGCCGATCGTCCCGCCTGCGACCTCGGTGACCCACGTCGGGCTGACTACCACGTACTGGGTGGCCAGACCTTGGAGCCACCAGCTGTACTCGGCAACTGGCAGGTTGTTGCCCGGCAGAAAAATGATGACGGGATACGGCGAGCCAGAGGCGTCCACGGGGAGCGCGCCGGTGTCGCGGGCAGCCATCGAAAACTCAGGATCGGCGGGATACCAGATGCGCAGATGAGCGGTGTCGTATGGAGGGCCAGATGACCCAACCCGCACGGCGGCATAGGCACAACGTACGAGTTTGCTCATCCCAAATGCCTCCGCTCATGGTGGTTCCGCCTTCAGTCAACCACGGAGAGCTGTTGTGGAGCCTATAAAGATCGAGGACCCGGGAGTTTGACGACCACCCGCAGTGTCGAGTGGAGAGTGCACCGAGGCGGTTGCCGGAGCAGCGGAACGATTGTTAGCAGCGCTGGCGCACGGGGCGGAGGGACAAAGCAGCGCTCGCCAGCGTCGTCGTTGCATTGGGGCCGTGAACACAAGCGACCGGCGAGTGAGCCATGGGGGACACACACTCGCCGGTCGATCGGTGTTTGCGGGGATTTGCGGGGATTTGCGGGG
>JAGNEX010000120.1 GCA_018003035.1 Acidimicrobiia bacterium | reverse complement strand
ATTTAGGACCCCCGATATATGCCCGGGGTATTCGTGACAAAGCAGGTATCCTCACGCGCAAAACCAGCACCAGTTGACAAGCGAAGTTCCCTCGCGCTTACTGGTAGCTCACCTGATCGTTGAGGCGACCGAACCTTTGGGGGCCCTATGACACGACCTGAGTCGCCCCGCGCCGTCGAGACCGCGTCGCAAGAAACGTGGTTTCAGTTCGCCACACGTTCCCTTCCCGGCCTCGTGCCGGTCGATCTGGTGTCGATCGCCGTCGGAACCGGCGAATCCGCCATCCTCACCCCCATCATCGGCGAAGACATCGACGGTCTCGACGATGCGGTTCGCTCCGCCGATTCAGCGGCGACACAGGCGGCTCGCTCACAGCAAACACAGGTCGCGACCGCTGCGTCAGACGCTCCCGACGTCAGGCTCCTACGGGCGGCAGGTTTGCTCTCCGTCGCGGTGGTCCCGCTTCTGGGACAGGCTCAGTCGTTGGGCGTTCTGATCGCGGCACGGCGCGAAGAGCACTGGTTCACCTCTGAAGACATCGCCCTGTTGGACACCGCCGCATCGGTCCTGACGGTCTCGCTCCAAAAGCACCAGATCGAAGGCCGCAGCCAAGCGATCGTCGAGACGTCGATGGACGCGCTGATCACCACCGACAACGACGGAGCGGTGATCGACTGGAACCCACGCGCCATCGAGCTGCTCGGATGGCCGGCAGAAGCCGCGGCCGGAAAGTCCGTCGTCGACCTCATCATCCCGTCCGATATGCGCCGCGACGTCAAGGAAGGCCTGAGGATGGCGGGCAGCCACGCCGTTGCCCCCGTCATCGGGCGGTTCTTTGAAATGACTGCCCTCCGACGCGACGGTTCGGCCTTTCCGGCGGAAGTTTCGATCACCACCTGGGTGGTCGCAGGTCAACGGTTCTACTGCTGGGTGCTCAGAGATATCACCGAACGGCGCCATTCAGAAGCCGAACTCATTCGCGCCCGAGATGCCGCCCAGGCCGCCGACCACGCCAAGTCCGAGTTCTTGGCCACCATGAGTCACGAGATCAGAACGCCGATGAACGGCGTGCTCGGAATGACCGAACTCCTGTTGCAGTCCGGGCTCACGCCCAAGCAATACGAACTCGCCTACACGGCGCACCATTCGGCAAACGCCCTGCTCGACATCATCAACGACGTGCTCGACTTCTCTCGGATAGAGGCCGGTCGGATCGAACTTCGTCCAACGCTGTTCGAGTTGGAAGAGACCGTCGATAACGTCACTGCGCTGCTGCGCGAACGGGGCGACAAAAAGGACGTGTCGGTTCGAACCGAAGTCGTCGGACCCCTCCCCGAGGTGGTCGGAGGCGACCCGTCGCGGTTGCGCCAGATCCTCATCAACCTGGTCGGCAACGCAATCCGCTTCACCGAACGCGGCTCGGTCGTGCTGAGGGTTTCCAGCCACGTCAGCTCAGCAGACACGGTCAAAACCCTGTTCGAAGTCATCGACACCGGCCCGGGCATCTCCGCCGACCAGTTGACCAGCATCTTTGACCCGTTCGTTCAGGCCCGCGCCCACGACCAGATGGTGCGTTCCGGGAGCGGACTCGGCCTGGCGATCAGCCGGCGATTGACCGAGCTGATGGGCGGTTCCATCGGCGTTGACTCAACCGTGGGTAAAGGTTCGCGCTTTTGGGTGGAGATTCCCTTCGAACGCGCCGAGGCTTTCAAGGCGACCTCGGTGCTCACCGACCGCAACGCACCCGCCGAACCACGCCAGGCCACGCGGGCGTTGTCGATTCTTGTCGTCGAAGACGACGCCGTGAATCAGGTCGTTGCATCGCGAATGCTCGAATCGATCGGATGCCAGGTCGCGCTGGCAGCGGACGGAAGCGAGGCGGTGGAGCGCATCACTACCGACGACTTCGACATCGTGTTCATGGACTGCATGATGCCGGTCATGGACGGCTATGCCGCGACCGGCGCGATCCGCGACTGGGAGCAGCTCCAGAACCCCCCGCGCCATGTGCCGATTATCGCCCTGACGGCCAATTCGATGCCGGGCGACAAAGCGCGATGCTTGGCAGCTGGCATGGACGACTATCTCGCCAAGCCATTCAACCGGAATTCACTGATCGAGATCCTGGACCGCTGGGGGTCAGCGGCCGTGGTAGCCGTCGACGCGGGTGCAGCAGCGAACCAGCCCCTCATCCCGATTGTCGAAAACCCCCAGCTCAAAGAGTTGAGCATCGACGTGGTTTCCGAGGTAGTTGAGACCTTCTGTGAATTCAGCGCCGGGGTGGTCGACGATCTGGCCAATGCCGCGACGTGTCGCGATTTCGCCCAGCTCCAGCAACGGGCGCATTCGCTCAAATCAGCCGCTGCCAACGTAGGCGCCATGAAGCTGTCGTCGATGGCCACCGACCTCGAAAAGGCGGCTGTTTCACACCTCGAGTATGCAGCCGATTCCGACGGCAACAACTTCGAGATCGAACGCACAGCGTTGGCACTCGTGGCTGAGCATCGCCGGGTTCTGGCCGCCCTGAAGGCCTGGCTCGACACCGTCCCCACCACGTCGATCAGGCTATGAGTACGCAGTGGTTTTGGCGTTCGCGCCCGATCGTCCTCGTCGTCGATGACGACCCGACCACACGGCTGTTGGCGAACGCCGCGCTGCGGCGGCTCGACGTGGAGATCATCGAAGCCGCCACCGGCGAAGAGGCGCTGACCCAAGCGCGTGACCAGCGCCCAAACCTCGTCCTGCTCGATGTTGGACTCCCCGATACGTCCGGGTTTCAAGTGTGCGAAGAACTCCGAGCGGACCACGAATCACGCGAGGTCCCAATCCTCTTCGTGACCGGCCTCGACGATCTCAAGTCGATCCACCGCGCCTACGACACCGGCGCGACTGACTTCATGACCAAGCCGGTGAACTGGTCAATCCTGACCGAACGTGTCCGCTACATGCTCCGCTCAGCGCGCGAGCACGCCCTGCTGCGAGATCGCGAAGAACAACTCGCGGTCGCTCAACGAGCCGCGAAGCTCGGTTCGTGGAGGGTCGACCTTCAGATCAACGTCCACGAAGCATCGACCTCGACACTCGGGATGCTCGGGCTTTTGGACCCGAGCGAATTTGAAGTGAACAAGTTTGCTGTCGGCGCCGCTGAGGACGACAAGGTGCGCGTCGAACGTGCCCTCACCCGTTTGACCGGGGAAGGGCGGTCCTTCCGCCTCGACTTCCGCTACCGGACACCCGACGGCAAAGAACGTTTCCTTGCGCTGTCGGGCGATGCCGTGTTGGACGCGAACGGCACACTGCTCGGATGCGCTGGTGGTTGTCAGGACCTGACCGAACGCAAGATGCGCGACGATCAGCTGCGATTCCTCACGTCGTATGACCCGGTCACCGGCCTCGCCAATCGGTCCCTGTTTGAAGAACACGTCGAATCTGCCGTCCGCCACGACGCCGCCCAGGGCGAACAGTCCGCTGTCATCGTTTTGACGATGCCCAATCTGCGTCTCGATACCGTCACGGTCGGAGCTCGCGGCGCGGACCGTGTGGTCCAAGAGATCGGCGCACGGTTGAGCCATATAGCAGCGGACTGGGTACGGCCAGCCAGCGGTGACGGTCCTCCCCCGGTGGTGGCCAGGATCGGCGAACACGAATTTGGGCTCGTCGTCAGACAGGTCCCCGACCTTGCAGATCTGGGCGACTTGGTCACCGCCATCCAGTACGCGGCGAGCCAACCGGTGACCGTCGACAAGCGGGCGATCGCTATGACAACCGCAGCAGGCGTGGCGATCCACCC
>JAGNEX010000049.1 GCA_018003035.1 Acidimicrobiia bacterium | reverse complement strand
CGCGACACACCAAAGCTTTCGATCTGGCGGAGGGACAGACGGATCAGCATGGTGATGACAAACCCGCCGAGTCCGGCGCCGACGATGCCCATGAGCGCGACGTCGACGTTGTCATAGCTCAGGGCGTCGGGCCCCCCGAACAAGCTCACCACCAGCCAACTGGCTAAGGCACCAGTGCCCAGGCAGGTCAAGAACGCTGTACGACCGAAACGAGCGGCGGCGTGCGCTACCGGCAACCCAAGCAGGACCATGCCAGCCGGACCGGCATCCCGGGAAAGCACCGCAACGACACCGATCGTCAGGACCAGATCCAGCGCCACCACGAACTGGTCGTGGCGGTCTCTTCGGCGAGCCTGAGCATCGGTGAGTATCGGCCCGACGCCAAGAAAGGAGATCAGATTGATCGCCAGAAGGAACAGGGCGATCTGGATCGAAACGATCAGACGAGGAAACGAGGGATCGCCGCCGTCGGAGGGAGTGAACAGCCACAACAGGGGAAGGGCCACCAGAGCGATCAGGATCCGCGCAGCGCGCGCATCGTCGCTGACAGCAGCCCGAAAGCGGCTCTCTACTTGCTCTTGTCCTCGTACGTGCACGTTCGTCACGCCCTTACGACGGCTGCCATAGGTCCTTTATCGGCAGGATCGCCGCCCGCTTGATCATCGGCTGCTGGATCTCACCGGCCGCCGAGAGGCCCGTGGCTTGCGGAAGGACCGGATCCGTCGCCGGCAACGAAAGCGGGTAACAATTCCATCGATGGACGGGGTCGAGTTTCTGAGTTCTGAATGGATCGATGCCCTAAACGCTGCTGCGTCGGGGCGAGCGTTTCCTGCTGACGTTGGACCTTTCACCTTCGTTCGCGAGGTGACGGGCCTCGTTCGTGACACCGACGGGGAGCTTTGCCGAGTCGAAGAGGCCGCCTCGTCGGTCCGGGTCGCGTTTGCGTTCACCGATGGGAGGCTCTCGGTCAGCGCGGTAGACGACGGTCATGGTGATTTCGCGACGCTCGTTTCGGACTATCTGACGGCTGTTTGCCTCGCACAAGGCGACTGCGGCGTTCAGGAGAGCTTTGAAGCGGGACGCCTACGGCTGAGGGGGCCAGTTCGCCAGATCGTCGAGAACAAGACCCTTATCCGAGCACTCGACGATGTCTTTGCCGACGTCAGGCAGGTCACCCGGTTCACTCTGTAGGCAGGCGGGCGCCATAGGCCACGTGGAACCAATCCGTCCGCCCGCCAGAGGTTGCTCGGGATCGTTCCGAAGACCTCTCGATCAGGAGACGGCCAGACGCTGGTGAAGGTGCACGACAGCGTCTGATCGACCGAGCTTTTCGAGCGCCGAGGTGGTCTCTTCTTGCATGATGCCGAATTCGTCGGCGTCCCAGCCTTCGATACGGAGCAATCCGGAACGGATCGAACTGTCCATATTGGACGGTGACCACGTCTCGTTCTTTCCGTACGTGTTCGACACAACTCGGTGACAGGGCACCAGGATCGGTACGGGGTTTCGCTTGAGCGCGGCAGCGACGACCTCGTGCGCATCGGGGGTTCCGATTTCACGGGCGAGTTCGTCGACCGACCAGATACTTCCGAAGGGCACCACTGCAGCAAGGCGGGTGAGGATCCGTCGGGTGACGCCTCCGCACAGTGAAAGGTCGATCGGCAGGTCAAACTTTCGGCGATCACCCCGGAAGTACTGCTCAAACTGGGTCGCAGCCACGTGGATCACTTCTCGCCGAATCATCGGTGGCGAACCGAGCCCCACCAGCCCGCAGATCACGTCGTCGTCGTCAACGCCCGGTAACGCGATCCGACAGATGCCCCGCTCGGAGGCGGCGATCATCAGGTTGCCCCAGGGACTGGGCTGTCGCCAGAGGACAACCTCTGGGAGTGCGAAGCGATCTTCAAAGGCCATGAGCGCCATAGGGCCACTTCCTTGTCCGGCAAAGCTCGGCGATGAAGGCGTCCTTCTTCAACGTCCGGGGTGTTTGCCACCGCCCAGCTGTTGCTCGGCGGCTGAATACTATTGTGCAATATTTATCGGTGCCAGAGGCAGGCTACCGGGGCGCCCACAAAACGTGTACGCAGGTTCACGATTCGTGGAGCCCAAGGAGCTCTGAGTCCTTTACCGACAGAGCCGGTATCGGCACTTTGAGGCGACGTCTGAAGTCCTTCCGGCAAAGAACAAACAGACGTTTAACTTCCGTTGAAGCCGCTGGTCGAGGTCGCCGCTCGCGGGAGCCCGATGATGGCTCGGGCCGCCCCGCCTGCGGGGGCCTGCTATTCGCTTGTCCCGGTCAGAACCACAGCGCGGGCCACATTGAGCATTTCGATGATGTCCGCCGCCTCGGAACCGTTACCACCCTGATCTGGATGGGCTAGACGAATGCGGGTGCGGAAAGCCTTCTGGACTTCCCGCTTGGTCGGGACCGTGCCGCTTGGAATGCCCAGAATTCCGTACGCCCATGACAGCTCATCCATGCCGATACTGTCGGGTTCTCCATCGCCGCCGACGTCCCACACTCCGCCGTTCGACGGGCGAGTTGTCGCTCCGAGCAAGGGAGCTCGTCCGTGAAACGCCAAAACTTCGCGGACTTCCAGACCGTCGGGCACCCAAGCCGGAATGTCGAGACCGCGACGGATGCCGGTAAGCGCCGAAGCTCGAGCACCTGCCGAAAGTCTCGACGCCGCCAAGAACGCACCGAGGATCTGCGGTTCGGCGAAACGCGAGTGCACATCAACCTCGAGCACCAACCGCGGGCCCGCTGCCAACAACGAATGCTTAGATCGCTCCAGACCGTGCGTATCGGACTGCACCCGGAAACGCATCACGATCTGCGGCCTGGCCTGGGCGGTCGGTGGATCAGCCGCTAAGGCGCGAACTCGCTCAAGGCCTTCCTCAGAAAGGTGCGCCGCGACCACTGCCGCGACACCGCCAAGGAGCAAGGAAGCCATCGCCGGATTCCCCGACGGGATATCGAACCGTTCCACGGCAAGGCGCCGGACCGGCATATGGCGGGTGGTGTGACGCAACCAGAGCTGCCCAACCGTCTCAAGCTGTTCGTCACCGCTCATTGACACCCCACCAGCGGGGGTACGTACTCGCCAAGGCTACGGCGTCGCGCCGCGGGGTTTGGCGCGACACCTGATACAAAACCCGCCGACCACCTTGGTAACGGGCGCGGACAAGCCAAACGCTTCGTCGTTGCGGGACGCTGGCCACGATTTCGATCGACCGGGCATCGATCGCCGTTCACAAACTGGGCTACCGCTCGGCAACAGCGCGCTGTGCCGCAGCCACGGTGTTCTTCATCAGCATGGTGATCGTCATAGGGCCCACTCCCCCCGGCACTGGCGACAGCCACCCGGCAACCTCGGCAACAGCGGGATCGACATCGCCTACCAGTTTGTCGTCGACCCTGTTCACACCCACGTCGACCACCGCGGCCCCCGGCTTGATCATGTCAGCGGTGATGGTCCCCGCCCGGCCTACTGCGGCGACCACGATGTCGGCCTGACGGGTGAACTCGCCGATGTCGGGAGTGCCGGTGTGACACTGAACGACGGTGGCGTTCGCCTGCGGCTCTTTCAGGGTCAACAAGATCGCCAGAGGGCGCCCGACGGTTAACCCGCGACCGACGATCGCCACTGTTGCACCTTCGATCCGAACCCCGTGGTGCGCGAGGAGGGCCTGTATCCCCACCGGCGTGCACGGGCGTGGTCCGTCGGCACCCAGGGCCAACATCCCCAAGTTGAACGGATGGAGCCCATCGCCGTCCTTTGCGGGATCTACCTGATACAGCAGTTCATTGAAATCGAGATGGCCGGGCACAGGGTATTGGATGAGGTACGAGTGCACCTCGGGATCTGCGTTGAGTGCTGCGATGGTGTCCAAGGCTTGTTCCCGGGTGGTGTCCCCGGGAAGGTCCACGCGCAGCGACTTGATTCCGATCTCACCGCAGGCCGTATGTTTGTTCGATACATAGACATGGCTTGCCGGGTCGTCGCCGATCAGCACGGTAGCCAACCCTGGAACGACGCCTTGGGCTTTGAGCTCCGCGACACTCTCGGCCAGCTCGGCTCGTATTGCGTTCGCAGCTGCCCATCCGTCGAGTCGTTGTGCGCTCAATGTTTGAAGTGCCTCCGCTTTGTAAAGACCATCGCGACACCATGTTCATTGGCGGCGGCGATCGTCTCTGGGTCTCGAATGGAACCGCCAGGCTGGGCGATTGCCTTTGCGCCGGCGGCAACCGCAGTGTCGACGCCATCCCGGAAGGGGAAGAATGCGTCGGAGGCGCAGACGCCACCGTCAAAACGATCCCCGGCCTTTTCCGCAGCGATCTGCGCTGCATGCACTCGGCTTTGTTGGCCCGCACCAATCCCGAGCGCTTGCCCGTCCTGGGCCAGCACGATGGCATTGGAACCAGTGGCAGCTACGACCTTCCATGCGAATTCAAGGTCGGCCCATTGCTCGTCGGTTGGGGCGGTCTCGGTGACGACTTCCCACTGTGAACGGTCAGCGACCACCTCGTCGGGTGTCTGAACCAAAAACCCGTCGGCCAGACTGACGACTACCTGCGCAGGTCGTGCCGGAGGTTCGGCCACGATCACTCGAACGTTCTCATTCGTAGCGATCAGCTCGGCGGCGCCTGCTTCGTAGGCCGGTGCTACGACTACTTCGGTGAAGACCTTCGAAATCGCTTCGGCCGTTGCAAGGTCGCACGGACGGTTGAGTCCCACCACCCCGCCAAAGGCCGACAGCGAGTCGCAGGCAAACGCCCGGTCATAGGCGTCTTTGATGGAGTCGCCGGTCGCAACGCCGCATGGATTGGCGTGTTTGACCACGACACACGCCGTCTGTTCGTACTGCTGGACGAGGCCCCAGGCAGCTTGGATGTCGAGGTAGTTGATGTAGGACATCGCCTTGCCGGACAGTTGGACCATCGTGTCCAACCAGCTCTCTGGACTGTTCCGGCGCCGGTACCGGGCTGCCATCTGGTGGGGGTTCTCGCCGTACCGCAGCACATCCTGACGCTCGAGCGCGATGTCGAGGTGTTGGGGAAGAGGGTCATCGCCCGCAAACCAGGCGACGATCGACGAGTCGTACGCTGCGGTGTGGGCGAAGGCGTCGTACGCAAAGGCTCGACGCGTCTCGAGGCTGACCGTCCCGTCGTTTGCCTGCATCTCTTCGAGGAGAGTTGCGTACTGCTCGGGGCTCGTCACCACTGTCACAAATGCGTGGTTCTTGGCGGCTGCCCGGACCATGGTCGGCCCGCCGATGTCGATCGTTTCGATTCCCGGGCGCTCAACGAACGGGTAGAGGTTGACACAGACCAGATCGATGGCTTGGACACCATTGTTTTCTAGGTCGACCAGGTGATCGGGTTTGGATCGATCGGCGAGGATACCGCCGTGAACCTTGGGGTGCAGCGTCTTGACCCTGCCGCCGAGCATCTCGGGGGCGCCCGTGACGTCTTCTACGGGCGAGACGCTCAGGCCCGCTTCGGCGAGCGCGGTGGCGGTGCCGCCCGAAGACCACAGTTCGACGCCGAACCCGGTCAGAGCGGACGCAAAGTCGACCAGACCGGTTTTGTCGGACACGGACAGCAACGCTCGGTTGATTCGGACGCGCATGGGACTCCTGGCTCGGCTGGGTTTGTCGACTGGCAGACGCCCGAATGTACGCGCCTGCGACCTTGTACACACACTGGGTGGGCCGCTCAGCACCTTTGTAGTCGCTTGGCGCGCAGATTTCTTGGCCGTCACCGTGACAGGTCCTGGCAGCCGCCCGCCATTGCGACACCAGCGCGCCCGCCGACCGGCGTGGGACGACTGCGGGTGCCATCCATTGTGCGTATCAGGCGTCCACCGCACCCGCCGGATCGCCCATGGCTCCAGCACGCTCGGCAAGGAGCCGCCCGGGGTCGATGACGCCCGCCAGAATGTCACTCAAGACCTGCGGATACAGCTGCCATTCGACCGACTTAATGCGCTCGTGCAGCGTGTCTTCGGTGTCATCGGGCCGGATGTCGACGGCCCGTTGGGCGAGTATCGGGCCGTCGTCGACCGCCGCCGTAGCGACGTGCACAGTGCAGCCGGTGACCTTCACCCCAAAGCGCATCGCATCGGTCACCGCGTGGGCACCCTTGAACGAGGGCAACAGGCTGGGGTGGGTATTGATGACGCGGCCGGGGAAGTCCTCAAAAATGCTTGGGGACAGGATTGTCATGAAGCCCGCCATGGCGATCAGGTCGATCTTGCGTTCGGTCAGTGCTGCTGAAACCGCAGCGGTTAACGCTTCTCGATCGGGCAAGTAGTCCGAGCGTTCAACTCGAACAACATTGACGCCCGCCGCAGCAGCGCGAGCTTCGGCCGGGGCATCTCGATCCGTCAGGACGACATCGACCTCAATGCCTGCCCCGAGGATTGCCTGAAGAACCGTGCCGCCACCTGATGCCAAAACCGCAAGACGCATGGGCGGCGACGCTAGCACCGCGCTTTCGAGCCGAGCCCATGTGACGCCAGCGGCGTTGCGGCACCTTCCTTACTCACCCAAGCAAGGCCGCAGCGATCCCAACCGGGTACAGCAACAACTTCAACAACAATCGGGCGAAAGATCCGGCCTGGATCAGATCTTTGTCAGGAAACTTGTTGAGGAAACCATCAAAAGGTGATGCACTGTGTCGAACGCGACGGACACGATCGTCGCCTGCGCGAATGGGGTTACGGGTAATGGACAAACTTTCGACTGGCAACAAAGTCCTGGTGGGCGGTGCCATCGTTCTCTTTATCTCGATGTTCCTGCCATGGTTCTCGGTTTCGATTGGGGGTTTCGGCGCTGACGCCAACGGCTTTGACGTCGGGGGCATCGTCATGCTCGGTTGGCTGTTGTGCACGGTGGCAGCTGTGATTGCTGTGCTGCGACGGCTGGAGATCATCTCCATGCCCGCAACGATGGGGCCTCTGACACCTTCGCAGCTGGAGCTCCTTCTCGCCGCCGTAGGGTTCTTGTTCATCCTCATCAAAGCGCTGACCGGCGAGGACTACACGGACCGCGCCCTCGGCCTCTTCGTCGGCCTACTTGCCTCTGCGGCAACGGTGGCCGGTGGCTACCTCGAAGTGACCGCCGACAAATCCGGGCTCCCCTTCGTCAACAAGGCGAGCTAACGCCACACAGCACCCGCTCTATTTCCGATGAGAACAACTCGGCCGCTCCTTCGAAGGAGCGGCCGTTTCGTTTGATCTGGGGCGACTCACGCACCACCTGCGACCCCAAATGAGGCCGCCGCCTGAGTTAGGTGACGTCGGGATCGACGGGCTGGTCCGGGTTGGACCCATCCGCTTCCAGTTTCGCCATGGCTTCAGCAGCTTCTTCGGGCAGGATGTTCTTGATCAGAAATGGGTCCCGGACCAGGACGTAGTCCGGCGCAATCGCCTTGACGTACCGCTCGAAGTACAAAAACTGCTTTCCAAGCAAGGTGAGCTCTTTGGGCGATGAGAAGTCGCCCATCTGTTCGGCAAGGTCCAACGACTGCGAGAACAGCTCGGAGAACTGCAAATCCTTCATCTCGGACTGCAGCACCGGGCCAACCATTGTTTGGATCACAGCGCCGATCTGCTCGTCCGAGCCGACGTCGGTGTTGAGAATGCCCAGCTTTTTGTAGCCACGAACGATCCGGGTGAAATCGCCGTCGATCATGAACGTGTGGAGGATGTCGATGACCATCTGCTTCCACTCGTCGGTGAATTCACCCATGATCCCGAAATCGAGAAAGGCGGTCTGGCCTCGGTAGAGCGACCAGATGTTTCCAGCGTGGAGATCGCCGTGGAAGGGGCCGTGAATCGCAACCGCCTCAAGCCAGGTTTTCATGCCGCGACGGAGGTTGCCGCGGGCATCAAAACCAATCTCTTCCATACGTTCCATATCACCCATGGCAAAGCCGTAGAGCCGCTCCATGCAGATGATGTTCGGTCCGCAGTAGTCCCAGTACACCTCTGGCGCGGTCACCTGCCCGTTGTCGCCGAAGTAGTGAATCTTCGAACGGAATTGGTCCTGTCGATGCGCTTCGAGGGGGGTATTCAACTCTTGGTTGGTCAGTCGGTGGAGGTCTTCGATCTGGGCCATTGCGCCAGCGCGCTGACCCATTTTGGTGCGCATCAGCCCAGCGGCAACCAGTCGGAGAATGCGCAGGTCGGTGTTCATGCGGGCCGCTATATCTGGACGCTGAATCTTGACGACGGCGTCACGACCATCCGGCAAGCGGCACGCATGGACCTGCCCGACCGAAGCGGCCGACAGAGGCACCTTGTCGAACGCACTAAACAGCGTCGAGATCGGTGCCCCAAGGTTGGTGGTGATGACGTCCTCAACGACGTCAAAGCCAAATGGGGGGACGTCTTCGAGGCAGCGTTGTGCCGGTTCAGACATGGCTGGAGGGAAGAGACTCGGCGAGGACGCGATGATCTGACCTGCCTTGACGAACGTCGGCCCCAGGTAGATGAACGCATTGACCATGCCGTAGCTCGCGTTCCAGGCCACACCCTTCTGCCGACGAACGACGAGACCGGTCAGTACACCAACGATGACGTTGGCCACGATCACGACGAAACACCAAACAGCCCGGATCGCCTCTCTGACCCCAAACTTGTCGAGCGGCGGAGCATCCCGGTCCAGGAGGTGCTCGGGGACACCGGCGGCGAAAGGTCCACGAAACCCCGGCTTCGCCGAGGACGACCCCGCCTCCTGGTTCACGAAGGTCTCACTCGCATCTCGCGGCGAGCGGAGCTGGGCCGACCGACTAGTCCTCGTTACTTGTTTGGGGGTCTGTGCGGTCGCCATCACTTCACTTTGTTCGTCCGGCCCGGTCAACGACCGGTTGTTCAAGGTTTCGGCATTGTATGAGTCAGTTGGCAGAACGCCAATAGCGGGAGGGCTGGTCCGTGCGCTTTTGGGCCCGACTGCCGAACGCAGCCACAACTACCCCGGCGGCCTCGCTATGTCGTCGGATGCGACAGCCTCGCGACCGGGCTCCACGGCTGCCTCAGCAGGCGCGCGACCTTTCCCCGATCCGCGCCGTCTGAAAGCAGGGAAATTCTCCACCCGCAACAAAGGGGTGTCTTGATGAAAACGTTTCTCTGGGGTGCCGGACTTGGGATCTTGGCGCTTATTGCGGTCGCCGTGAAAGGCGACATCTTGTCGTTCCACTCACCATTCGGCAATCTGTCCGATGTCGTTGAGGAGACCACCAGCGTCGAACAGGCTCAGACGGCAACTGTGACGCAGATCGAACCAATCGCTCTCGACTGCCGGGCCCGCATCCATGCGGTGATTCCGATCACCGCAAAGCGGGAGCACAGCGTGATGGGGCAGGTATACCGCACCGACACGGTGACACTCGACGCAATCGGCGACATCGACACCTGTGTCGAGGCCGGTTCGACGACGATCACGACCATGCCCGACGGCAGAGTCCAGGTTGTGGTGCCGGCACAAGCCATTCATTTCGAACGCCCACGGGTGGACGCCGTTGCGACCGCCGGCAGCTTCGACTTCGACAAAGGCGCGGTAGGCAAGGCAACGGACGTACTGCCATGGGTCGATGACAACTCGTCGCTGGCTCCTGTCGCCTACGCCTACGCCCAGTCGATCATCGGTTCCAGCGAATGCCTCTACATCGCCTTTGACCGAACAGTCGAAGCGCTCAAGCTGGCCTACGTCAATCAGCTTGCCGCCCAGGGAGTCGCTGCAGAACAGGTCAACGTCACCGTCCTGGGACGCCCTGAAGTTGGCCCGACCCCGCCAGCAACGGTCGGAGCGGTCCGGCTTCAGGCGGCGCAAGACCGTGCGGTCTGCAAAGTTGCACCCGGGGCCGTCAGCGCAGCGTAGTTCCGACCCGTCGATCGAGGACCCGCCGCCGACCAGCGGCGTCGACCTAGCAGTCCAATAACGAATGTCTCAGCGAGACCAACCGACTATCCGGCAAGGACTGGGCACCCGCCACCGGGTCGGCCGCAAACAAACGAAGGGGGTTGGTCCGCCGTCGCGGAACCAACCCCCTTCGTTATGTCACAAGTCACTTCGGTTGAGCGGGTCGCGCCCGGCCGACGGGAGGGTCGACCGATGGCGACCGGCCGACGGCACTGTGTTTACAGACCGAGCGCCTCGGCCATCGCTGCGCCGATCTCGGTCGGGTTGGAAACTACCTGCACACCGGCGGAGGTCAATGCCTCCATCTTGGCCGCAGCGGTTCCCTTTCCGCCCGAAACGATCGCCCCGGCGTGTCCCATTTTCTTTCCGGGAGGCGCGGTTTGACCGGCGATGTAGGACACGACCGGCTTGGTCACGTTGTCAGCGATGAAAGCAGCCGCCTCTTCTTCGGCCGATCCGCCGATCTCACCGATCATGATGATGCCGGTGGTGTCGGGGTCCGCTTGGAAGCGTTCTAGGCAGTCGATGAAGTTGGTGCCCGGAACCGGGTCTCCACCGATACCGACGCAGGTCGTCTGCCCGATGCCCCGTTGGGTCAGCTCGTGCAGCGCCTGATACGTCAGCGTGCCGGAACGGGACACGATGCCGACCGGTCCGCCCGGAAGGGCAATCTCTCCCGGCGTAATACCGATGTTGCATTCACCCGGCGTAATGATGCCCGGACAGTTCGGCCCGAGGATCTGGCAGTTCGGGAAGCTGCGCTTGACCTCGTTGTAGAACCAGGCTTCGTCGTGGGCGGGAACGCCCTCGGTGATGACGACGATGAACTCGATCCCCGCCTCAGCCGCTTCCATAACGGCGCCCTTAACTCCCGGCGCCGGAATGAAGATGCAGCTTGCGTTGGCGCCGGTCGCCGCTTTGGCGTCGGCAACGTTTGCGTAGATCGGCACGCCGTCGACGTCGGTCCCGGCCTTCTTCGGGTTGGTACCAGCGACCACCTGGGTGCCGTAGTCGCGGTTGCGAAGCCCGTGGAAACGGCCCTGGCTGCCGGTCAACCCCTGGTAGATAACTTTGGTATCAGCGTTTACGAAAATGCTCATGCTCTGAAGTCCTTCGAGGTAGATGCCAGCGCGGGGCTATGCAGAAGCCAACTCGACCGCGCGCTGCGCCGCTTCGAGCATGGTTGGAGCCGCTTGGAGCTGATCGCTGAGGTGCTCAGCCAAAATCGCCCGACCTTCTTCGGCGTTGGTGCCGTCGAGGCGGATAACGATCGGGCTCTTCAACTCCACACGCTCAAGGGCGGCGAGGACCCCGTTGGCCACCTCGTCACAGCGGGTGATCCCACCGAAGATGTTGATGAGAATCGCCTTGACGTTTTCATCGGTGTTGATGACCTCGATTGCATTGGTCAGCACGAGGGCGTCTGCGCCGCCCCCAACATCCAAGAAGTTGGCCGCAGACCCACCGACCTGGTTGACGATGTCAAGAGTGCTCATCACCAAACCGGCGCCGTTGCCGATGATCCCGACCGTACCGTCAAGGCCGATGTAGTTGAGGCCGAGCTCTTTGGCCATCTTTTCGCGGCCGTCCAAAGGCTGTGTCGCTTCGTACTGCGCCCAGTCTTCGTGACGGAACTCGGCGTTGCCGTCCAGGGTGACCTTGGCGTCCAAGGCATGCACCCGGCCGTCCTCGGTGAAGATCAACGGGTTGATCTCGACCAGATCGGTGTCTTCTTCGTTGTAGGCAGTCCACAACTTGAGGAGGATGTCGACCGTGCCACCTTGAGCTGCCTCAGGGATGTTGGCGGCCTTGACCCAGTTGCGGCACTGTTCGAGCGACAAACCGGTGACGGGGTCAACCCAGATCTTGGCGATCGCGTCGGGGTTCTCGGCTGCGACCTGTTCGATCTCTACCCCACCCTCGGCGCTGAGCATGCCGAGGTGCAGCTTGGCGGCGCGGTCGAGGGTGAACGATGCGTAGTACTCCTCGGCGATGTCGCTGGCCTTTTCGATCCACAGGATCTTGACGACGTGGCCCTTAATGTCGAGGCCGAGGATGTTCGACGCGTGTTCCCGCACCTCGTCGATATTGGTGGCGAGCTTGACACCGCCAGCCTTGCCGCGGCCGCCCGTGTGAACCTGCGCCTTGATAACGACGGGATAGCCGAGGCGTTCGCCAGCAGCCACCGCCTCGTCAACCGTCTCGACGGCCTCGCCCGCTGACACCGGAATGTCATATTTGGCAAAGACCTGTTTTCCCTGGAACTCAAGAAGATCCACGCGCGCCTCGACTGGATAACGGACTGCGATGCGTACCTCAGTCCGGGTTCGGATACATGGCAGGGCGGTCGCAAACGCGTTGGGAGCCCACCAGGATCGATCGGCTGCCCGGTGCGGTCGTTAGCAAGCCGCCAGGCCGGCCTGCCACGCTATGCGGCGCGGCGCGGCGTTACCACATTTCCCGGATCATCCTTCAGTGCGAGGTGGTCCGCACACCCGATCTATCGCCGCCGTCGTGCACCCAGCAGCGTCAACAGGCTCTCCGCGATCGTTGCCAGCTGGTCCTCCTGACGGCGGGACGCCGAGTTGGCCCACGCTGGTTTTTCAGCCAGCATTAGGGACCGGAGTCGCCTCGGTCGAGCTCGTCGAGCCTTGGTCGTGCGCACCGGCCAATTCACATGGGATGGATGCAACGATGACCGATGCTCAGCCTCCGATTCGTCGACCGGGAATGGACCGCCAAGACCGAGGGATGCTCGTCCTGGCGGCCGGCTTTGCGGTAATCGCTGCCCTGTTCGTTGCCTATCTCTTCGTCGAGGTGGTTGGGACCAACCCCGAAGACACGGGACCGTACGAACCATTTCGCTTGACGAATGCACCTGAGTTGTCTGCTCAGATTGCGACAGAAGGCCCCGTATGCGTTGCCGACCCCACGGGAGGCATTCGCTCGTTCTGCGTGGCGCTGTTCGACGACGACTTCGTCGCCGTCCACATGTTCATCCCCGATGAGCCACTGCCACAGGGCGTCCCGCTCACCGAAGAACAGGTCGAAGGCGTTTCTGGTTGCGTCGTTTCGTGGAACCGCCGAACCAACCAATTCGTCGACTGCAACGGAGACAACATTGAGTTGGTCGACTTGTCCCGTTTCCCCACGTACTTGGCTGGAAATGAGCCCCGCGACTTGTTCGTCGACGTCCGCCAAGTGAACCCGCCGATCAGCGCAGAGATGCAGGTGAGCGATGCGGACGCGAGCTCCCCGGCGACCTCAAGGACCAGCAGCGTTACGTAGGAGCGCGACCCGCAGCGAACCCCCCAACATTCGGCCGCCAGCGTTCGTTGGACATTCCTCGATTTACCGCTACCATGGCTCCGCTGGTGTGCTGTTACGGGAGAGGGTTTTGCACATGATGCGTTCACGCTGGATCGGTATTGCCCCCGGAGCTGTTGTTGGCCTACTCGCGCTACTTGCGACGCTCGTGGTGCCGATGGCCGCCGGTGCCGAAGGCGAAGGAGCGAACCGCTGTCCTGGCGCCAAGCGCGCCGTCGTGTTCGACATCGACGAAACCCTGACCACTAGCGATACGCAAAACTTCATCCAATTGATCTTCTCGGCCTACGACCAAAAGGCCCGGCCAGGCGCTGTCGAACTGGTCAACTTCTATGCCGACCAGGGCTACAAGATCTTCTATCTGACGGCCCGCCCCGCGAACATTCGCTACCTGGGTCTGCGTCAGTCGCCCGAAAGAGTCACCAACGATTGGCTGTGGCGTCACGGATTCCCGATCGGTGAAGGCATCTCGAAGACCACCCTTGCCCCCACGTTTGTCAACGGTGACTCCGCTGCGGCCTACAAGGCCGGGGCCCTCAAGTTCTACGAAGCTCAGGGGTGGCAGTTCGACTACGCCTACGGCAACGCAGAGTCCGATATTGCGGGCTACGCGGGTGCCGGCATCCCCAAAGACCGCACCTACATCATCGGTGAATACGCTGGCGCGGACGGCACCGTCCCGGTCTGGACAGAGGGCTACGAAAGCCACATCGAGCACGTGTTGCCAAACGTGCCGGCGGCCTGCTGACGTCGATTTCCGCGACTCCGACCCTGTGCGGCTCACATTGCGATATCCATAAGAGGTCGCTGGTTAACGAACTGCGTGGACTACATTGGCGCCTCACCGCCCCCTTTACCCCCAACAACGAGGTGCCTCCACAATGTTGAAGCGCGTTCTAACTCTGTGTTTGTTTTTCACGATCATGCTTCCCGCCAGGGGTGGCGCCGCCCCCGGACAGCCCTGGCTCATCGTGGTCGGCGACAGCTGGGCCGGACG
>JAGNEX010000119.1 GCA_018003035.1 Acidimicrobiia bacterium | reverse complement strand
TTTCATTTCTTTGAGACGAACGCCGCGCTCGACTTTGACCGAGCCGCGGCCAGAGGGTTCCGCTTGGCGATCCCGGCGGGAACGTCGGTGCGGTTCGAACCAGGTATCGAGCGGACGGTGTCGTTGGGCCGTAGCGTCCGGATTCAAGCTGCACGAGGATTGGGGGACAACCCCAGCCGCGATCGATGCGTGTCTGGCCGTGTCCGATGAGTGCGGTGTGCAGACCGCGATCCATACAGACACGCTGAACGAAGCCGGGTTTGTCGAGACGACGTTGGAGGCGATCGCCGGACGGTCGACCCACACGTATCACACCGAAGGTGCTGGTGGTGGCCACGCTCCCGACATCATCACCGTGGTGTCCCAGCCAGCGCCACTTCCTTTTCTGAGAGCGTCAACTCGGCAGGGCCGGCGGCGGTTTGGTGGCAGCGGACATGAATGCGGTTAGTGAAGTGGCTGCCTGCAGCGACGACCGAATGCCTGCGGATCAAGCCCAGCACATTCCGGCTGCTTCGCGGACCGCGGCCGATGCCTGATCGTAGGAATCGTCGTCTCCGGGTAGAGCTTCGCCCGAAGCTTGCCGGCGGTAGATGTCGGCGATCAACATCAGATCGGATCTCAGTTCGGAGGGAGCGACCGCCGCGAGCGACTCAAAGTGCGACGCGACCGTGGTGAGGGGCGCCGTCAAAATGTTGCCGATCGTTTGACGATAGGCAGTGCAAAAGTCCACTTCAGCTGGTGTCAGATCGCTAGGGAGTGGCGCCGATTGAACCGCGCCGATGAGGTCGGTCCGGGCAGCATCCCCGCAGATTGAGTCAACGATGCCGATGAGGAATACAAGACCCTCAGCGGTCTGGGCTTGCAGTCCGGGGAGTTCGGTGCACATGAGCCCGTCAAGCTCTTCCATTGAACACGACATGTCCGCACCCCGGGCGTACATGTGGTCGGTGTCCAGGCCCTCGGAGCGGGCGGTCAGCTCGTCAAACGCCGATGCGTCCGATGACCCGATCCTGTCGGACTCAGCAACGAAACCTGCCATGACATCCACCCCGATGGCGGCGAGTTCGGCGCACGTCCCTGCACCAGCCAACGCTGTGCGGTATTGCTCGACACTGGGAAGTTCACCGGGCTGATGCCACTGAGCAGCTTGGGCGCGCGAAACGCCAGAAATCGGATTGCTCGCAGTTGGAGTCGTAGGCGAAGCGTTCTCTCCGACCGACCCGGCGTTCTGGGCTACCGGCGGCGCGGTGGCGAGCGAAGGATTCACAGGCAGGTCCTCCACAGCTGAGGAGGATTGCGAACCGACACATCCAGAGATGAGGAGGGCAACCAAGGCAAGGCCAGCGACGAGTTTGAACAAAGAACAGCCTCTCGACAGACCGCCCAGAGAATGGCGGCGGAAACCGTGCTACCCAGGAAGGATTTCAGGAGCACTCAGATGCATTCCTGTCATTTTTCTGATGTTTCATATCTCTTTGCAAACTGTGGTCGTAACCGAGGGTCGGTAGGGGCCCACTCCTTTCACGGATAGGGCCAGATACGGTCCTGTTACCATATGTATATGGCAACCAAGACGACGATCAACTTCGATGACGAGATGAACGCCGCCCTCGCCGAGCTCGTGGCGACCGACGGGACGAAGACGCTTGCGATCAAACGGGCCCTGATTTCAGAAGCCAAGCGACGGCGGCGCTCTCGGACACTCCTCGATTTCATCGACGGATGGGAAGCCGACGACGGGCCGATCGACACCGACCATATGGAATGGGCACACCGGGTGCTCGACCGTCAGGGGGTGCCGCGGTGATCATCGACGCTGGCCCGCTCATCACAGACGCCGAACGCATCAACTCACGCCTGTGGGCCCTGATCAAGGCGGCGACTCTTCGCGGCGAAGAGATCCACACCACGCACCCCGTCCTCTGCCAGGTATGGCGCGACCCAAAACGTCAAGCCAACCTGGCGCGTCTCGTCACACTCATCGACGTCCACGCTCTTGACGAGTCAAGGTCAGTCGGCACGTTGCTCGCAGCCAGCAAGACGTCCGATGTCGTCGACGCGCACCTCACGACCGTCGCCGAGATGCTCGGCACGTTCGTCCTCACGGCTGACCCCGCCGACATGACCAAGCTCGGCGCCCGTTTTGAAACCTACTAACCCACAACGCTCGACGACCGCCGACCACGGACCGCCCACCACGACAACCCCCCAGCTGCCTCTTCCGCCTCTCGGCACCCAGTGTCAGCGGGAAGTCATGGGACGCGCTTCGGATCAGGAAAGTCGGCGACGGACTTCGTCGGCAAACTGCGGTACGCCCGCACGCGCAAGCGCGTCGAGCAGCGCTGCTACCGATGTCGGCTCTTTGCGGTTGGCGACGGCTTGAGCAGCGAGTTCGTCCAGCAGGAGCCGCGGCGCGAGGTCCAGTTGGTCGAGCAAAAACGCGTCTGGATCAACAATGTCAATCTGGAAGGACTCAACGCTGCCATTGGGAAAATCGCGGGTGTTGAATGTGACGATCGCTGCAGCATTGGCCCGCACTGCTGCAGCAGCGAGTACGTGGCGATCTTTCGCGTCACACTTCATCGTCGGGATCAACCCCCGAAAGCCAACCACCATTGCGTCGGGAAAGGCTCCTTCGATCGCCTCGATGAGGCGGTTACAGAAGCGCCCTCTACGCCCCTCTCGCGAAGATCTCGATCGAGTTCAACAAGAATCTCTTCGGACCACTGTGGTCGGAACAAGCCGCGTTCGGCCAGGCGCAGGACCGTGTCTCCGAGGTGAGCCCGATAGAGCACACAGGTATCGAGGAGGACGGTGAACGCCACGGGCTGGACGTTTAACGTGTTCGCTTCGGCGCAGCGGTGAGCTCGTACATCGCACCGTCGTTGGCGATTTCAACCATACGATCCAGTGCTTCGCGTGCAGGCGACGACCGACGCTTCCCGAACGCCAACACGTCCGTGAGAAGCACGCGGCGGTGACGGCCCGGCTGTTCGAAGGGGATTTCCCCGTCTTCGAGCAGTTTGACGAACGTGGGCCGACTAACCCCCAACAGATCTGCAGCTTCCTGTGTTGTGAGTCGCTGATGCACAGGAGCGACGACCACCGCTTGGCCCTGCGCCATAGCGGCGACGACGTCGCGCAGGACCTCAAACACCTCGGGCGGCATCGAGATTTGCTCTCCAGTGGGCCCGATCAGCGTCGTGGAGAGTGCTTCCGGAGCATCGAGCAATGCGACGAGGCCGTCCAGTGACTCGTCAGGTGGAAATACGGCGTGTTCAAGTGTCGAGCGCGACACGTCAAGCACTTCCTTCTGTCTCAGACGCGGAATGAGACACGCCCATGCTATCGAAATTCGAAAAAATCGCAAGCTCATCACGGGGTCGGTTTACTGCCTCACCGGATAGCTGGCACCGACTGGGGACCACCTACAGAACGACTCATCCCGTTTCCGCGCAGGTACTCGACAAGCTGGCCAATCTGAGAGACACCGGCGATCTCCTCGGCGAAGGGTGCAGTGGCGCGACCTGATGTACCTGGACGCAACTCGGGCTCCACCCAATCTGCTAGCGGCGCGTCGACCCCTTGTCCGTTGGACCGCCAAAGACCGTTGCTGTTGACGAGCCGATACCTGCCTTGTTCGGCGGCTCCTTTTGAGCGAAGAAAGATGAGAAGTTCTTCATCAGTGCGGCTGGTCTCGAGGTCTTGAACGAACGCGTCGACTGCAGGCGGTGGAACGTTGACCAGGAACTCGACCGGCACCAACCCGGCGAGTTTGGGCCCTGATACCCGTTCGTCGACAGCGATCTCAAGCGTTACGTATGTGACTACATCCTCGGGCGCATCACCTTGCAC
>JAGNEX010000118.1 GCA_018003035.1 Acidimicrobiia bacterium | reverse complement strand
TTCTTCTTCTGCGGAAGCATCGATGAGCCGGTCGAAAATCGGTCGTCGAGGGTAATGAATCCGAACTCATCAGACGACCAGAGGATCAGCTCCTCCCCCAGCCTGGACAGGTGCACCATGGCAAGAGTGCAGACGAACAACAACTCGGCGACGAAATCGCGGTCGGAAACGGCATCGAGTGAGTTGTTGAACGGTGCGGCGAACCCGAGAACCTCCGCCGAGAATTGTGGATCGAGCGGGAGGCTTGACCCCGCGAGCGCTCCGGCGCCAAGGGGGGAAACGTCGGCCCGACGTAACGCATCACCGAGACGGTCGATGTCGCGTTCGATCGCCCAGGAATGCGCCAGCAGATGATGAGCGAGAGGCACCGGCTGCGCTCGCTGCAGGTGGGTGTAACCAGGCAGATAGGCCGGCCCAACCTCGGCAGCTCGATCAACGAGGGTCTTGTGGAGCTGGACCAACGATGCTCCGAGCGCCGAACCTTCTCGACGAACCCACAGGCGCAGATCGGTGGCGACCTGGTCGTTACGGCTCCGGCCGGAATGCAGTTTGGCCCCTGGCGCACCTGCGATCTCGGTGAGGCGGCGTTCTACCGCGGTGTGAATGTCCTCATCGGACGGGACGAATACGAAGGTTTCGTCCCGCAGTTCGGATTGGACCTGATCGAGCCCGCTCAGGATGGCGTCGAGCTCGTCCGCGTCGATGATGCCCGCACGCGCAAGCATCGTGGCGTGACCGCGTGAGCCTGCAATGTCGTCGTCGGCGAGACGCTTGTCGAAACTGAGGCTTTCGGTAAACGCCATGAGCGCCTCGTCCGGGCCTTCTTCGAAACGGCCATGCCAGAGCGTCTTGCCACCGGCCACACCTGTCATGGGACTCGCAGTCGGTTCTTTGTGGTCGTGAGGCACTGTGAGCTACTCCAGTCCGGCCAGTGAGGCGAGGCTATGGGCCAAGTCCAAGGCGTCCATGCCGCGTTCAGCGACGATCAATAGGGTGTCGTCACCCGCCACGGTCCCGAGGACACCTTCCCGGTTGCTGCGGTCCAGCGCCGAGGCGACGACGTGAGCCGAACCGGGCGGGGTTCGCAAAATGACGATGGGATGATTGTGGGCGACCTCCAACACGAAGTCGCCGAGGACATGTCTGAGGTGGTCGTCGGGCAGCGGGCGGTCGGTGACCCGTTCGGGAACCGCGTAAGCCATTGCCCCGCCGGGGATTCGGATTTTGACCGCACCCATCTCTTCGAGATCGCGAGACACCGTTGCTTGTGTGGCGTTGACACCCTGCAACGCGAGCAGTTCGACCAATTGAGCTTGGGACGCGACCGCCTGCTGTTCGAGGAGTTCGGCGATCCGATGCTGCCGTTGAGGTTTGGAAAGGCCGGTCATGTGAGCAGCTCCGACGGATCGAGGCACCACGCGATCGCTGCTCGCGCGGCGTGAAAACGGTTGCCTGCCTGTTGCCACACTCGTGACTGCGGACCGTCGATCACTTCGGCAGACACCTCTTCGCCGCGATGTGCCGGGAGACAGTGAAGGAAGATCGCATCGGGTTTGGCGTGAGCGAGCAGAGCCGAAGTGACCGTGAACCCTTCGAACGCTGCGAGGCGTTGTTGGGACTCGTCTTCTTGTCCCATCGAAGTCCAAACATCGGTGTAGACGGCGTCCGCGCCGGTCACCGCCGCCACCGGATCGGTGAGCTGCTCGAGGACCTGTCCGCGTGCGTTGACCTCGTCGATGATGACCGGAGAGATGGCGTAGCCCTCCGGGGATGCGCATGACATGGTCATACCGGTCAGGGCACATGCTCTGGCGAGTGATACGGCGACGTTATTGCCGTCGCCGACGTAGGCGAGCTTGCGGCCGGACAACGCGCCCCAATTCTCGACGCAGGTGAGCAGATCGGCGAGTGCCTGGAGCGGATGACTCTCATCGGAGAGCAGGTTGATCACCGGAATATCCACCGCATCGGCCATCTCGATCAGGTCGCCGTGGTTGTGGACCCGAGCTGCCAGGACCGAAAGGGTCGACGCGACGGTGCGGGCGATGTCAGATGCCGTCTCACGGCCGCCGAGGCCGACCTCAGGGCCAGAAAAGCTGATGGGATGGCCGCCCAGCGACGCAACCGCTGACTCAAACGACATGCGGGTGCGGAGTGATGGCTTGGTGAAGATCGCCGCCGCCCCTGTGCCGTTCAGAACCTGTGGGACGAGGGACGGGTCGCTCTTCCAGGCGGTTGCTGCGGTCAGGATCGTGGCGCAGTCGGCTGGTGCCAGCGCGGTGAGGTCCAAGAGGTCAGTGGACATGGTCAACTCCAAACTGGGTGACGAGTTGGGACGAGGCGGTCAGTTGAGGCAGGCGCTCAGCCCATCGGCAAAGCGTTCAAGGCCGTCGCTCACGACCGCTCTGGGGATGTTGAGCGCTGGAGTCATACGGATCGCGGACATGGACAGCGGGCCTACTACCAACCCACGCGCAAGGCACGCGGAGACGACGTCGCTCGCTGAAGTGCCATCACGAAGCTGCACCCCGAGCAACAGTCCCGCCCCTCTGACACCTTCGACGCCCTCGATACCCAGGAGCTCGTCTCGAAACGCGTCCCCGAGTTCGGCTGCGCGTTCGGGTAGACGGTCCCGCGCCATAACGTCGAGAACTGCCTCGGCGGCCGCGGTCGCGAGCGGTTGGCCGCCAAAAGTGCTTGCGTGATCGCCAGCACGAATGACTTGCGCGACGTCTTCATCAACCCAGGTTGCGCCGATTGGCACGCCGTTGCCAAGCGCCTTGGCGAGCGTTACGACGTTCGGCCGAACGCCGTAGTGCTCTGCACAGAACCATCTACCGGTGCGCCCGATGCCTGTCTGGACTTCGTCGACCATAAACAGCGTCTCGGTTGCGTCGCAGCGCTCGGCGACCGCTTGTACGAAGTCGACGTCAAGGGGCAAGACCCCCGCTTCGGCCTGGATGAGTTCAAGCAGGACCGCTGCGGTTGTCGGGCCTATTGCGTTGAGGAAATCGGCGGGCCGGTCGAGGGGCAGCGACCGCAGCCCTTCGAGCATCGGCAAGAACCGTTCCTTCTTTTCGGGTTGCCCGGTGGCGGCGAGGGCTCCCATCGTGCGGCCGTGAAAGCCCCGATCGGCGGTGATGATGTGGAAGCGCTCGGGCCCGCCGTGGGAGCGGCCCCAAGCTCGAGCGAACTTGATGGCCGCTTCGTTGGCCTCGGCACCAGAATTTGAGAAGAACACCTTGCCCGGGCCGAGCAGCGACACGAGCCGTTCGGCCACCCTGACCTGCGGTTCGGTACAGAACAGATTGGAGGTATGCAGCAAGGTGTTGGCTTGGGCCGAAATCGCCTTAGCCACGTCGGGATTGGCGTGGCCGAGCGACGTCACCGCCAGCCCCGACAGGAAGTCGATGTAGCGGTTGCCATCAGCGTCAAACAGGTAGGGGCCGGCACCCCGCTCGAAGACGACCGAACGCGGCCCATAGGTGTTGAGGATCGCGTCCCGGTCGCGTTGCAACCAGGTTTCGTTGAGGTTGGCGGCGGTCGCCGAGGCTGGAGAAACGTCGCTCTGGCTCATTGCTCGGTTCCATTCCAGATCATCGTGCCGATACCTCTGCGTGTGAACAACTCGATCAGCAGAACATGCGGGATCCGGCCGTCGAGGATGTGAGCTCGGTTTACTCCCCCGCGAATGGCAGCCGCGATGGATTCGAGTTTCGGCACCATGCCAGAGTGGATAGCACCTTCCCCGACGAGCCGGTCGAGCTGGTCAAGGTCGACTTCGTCGATGAGCGATTCGGGGTTGGCGACGTCTCTGAGCAGGCCAGGGACGTCGGTGAGGTAGACGAGTTTTTG
>JAGNEX010000014.1:33170-53748 GCA_018003035.1 Acidimicrobiia bacterium | reverse complement strand
TCCTCGAGATCGATCCAACGTCGTTGCCCGGACAGATGGACATGAGTCAGTGGCCGGCGATGAAGGAGCGTTTCGCCGAAGTGATCAAGACCAAAACCCGCGACGAATGGGCCACAATCTTTGAGACCTCCGACGCCTGTGTCGCGCCCGTCCTCGACCTTCACGAAGCGGTTGACGACCCGCACATGGTTGCTCGCGGAACCTTCGTTGAAGTCGACGGGTTCAAACAGCCCGCCCCCGCCCCCCGGTTCTCGCGTACCCCAGCAGCCGTACCCGTCGCGCCGGCACATCCAGGCGAGCACACACGATCTGTGTTGGCCAGCATGGGCCTGTCCGAGGACCAGATCGAAGCGCTGTTCCAGAGCGGAGCGGTCGCAGGCCGGTAACCACTTGGGGCTGCATATACGTGCGGCCCACAACTTTCTTTCTTCACTACCAAGAACTTTTGAGGGGACATTCCAATGGCAGAGGCATACATCATCGATGCGGTTCGCACGCCGGTTACACGCCGCGGCGGGTCGCTTTCCGAAGAGCACCCGGCGGACCTTGGTGCTCACGTGATCCGGGCGCTGGTCGAGCGCAACGACATTGACCCGCTGGCGGTAGACGACGTGGTGTTCGGCTGCGTCGACACCGTAGGTCCACAGGCCGGAGACATTGCCCGCACCTGCTGGCTGGCGGCGGGTTTACCTGAAGCCATCCCGGGGGTCACCGTCGACCGCCAGTGCGGATCGTCGCAGCAGGCGGTTCACTTCGCAGCACAGGGTGTCATGAGCGGCACACAGGACCTGGTGGTCACCGGTGGCGTCCAGAACATGACCAAGATTCCGATCTCATCCTCGATGATGTTGGCCGAGTCGCTCGGGTTTGCCGATCCGTTCTCGACGAGCAAAGGGTGGGTCGCGCGTTACGGGGACCAAGAGGTGTCGCAGTTCCGTGGCGCCGAGATGATCGCCGAGCGCTGGGACATCTCTCGCCACGATATGGAGGTCTTCGCGTTAGAGAGCCACGAGCGAGCGATTAGAGCGCAGGACGAAGGTCGCTTCGAACGAGAGATCATTCCCTACGGCGACGTCACCGCCGACGAGGGGCCCCGCCGAGGCACCAGTCTCGAACGGATGGAGGCGTTGGCCCCGTTGTCAGAAGGCGGCCGGTTGACCGCCGCGGTTGCGAGCCAGATTTCAGACGGCGCTTCCGCGATGCTGATCGCTTCGGAGCGCGCCGTCAAAGAATTTGGTCTGACGCCGCGTGCCCGGATCCACCACATGTCGGTTCGTGCTGATGACCCGATCATGATGCTCAGCGCGCCTATCCCCGCGACTGCATATGCCCTCGGCAAAGCAGGCATGGCGCTCGACGAAATCGACTTGGTCGAGATCAACGAGGCATTCGCCAGTGTGGTGCTTGCCTGGCAGAAAGAGACGGGTGCGGACCCGAGCAAGGTCAACGTCAACGGGGGAGCTATTGCGTTGGGGCACCCCTTGGGCGCGACTGGGACGAAGTTGATGACCACGCTTTTGCACGAATTGGAGCGGACCGGCGGCCGTTATGGCCTGCAGACGATGTGCGAAGGCGGCGGACAAGCCAACGTCACGATCATCGAACGTCTTTCATAGGACATCTCCGCCCAACCTTGAGCGGTGGTGTGTCGGTGCCAACAGCGATTACAAGGTGCTGAGCTGGACCGAATCACCAGATACAAGCCGAGAGAAACAAGACGGAGGCCTCACCGCAGTGGTGAGGCCTCCGTCGTAACCAAGCTTGTTGGCGCTATGACAGCGCTACAGGTCCTAGCTGGGTGAGTCGGTGGTCGAAGTGACCTCGGCGCCAGTTGTCGTCGTGGCGTCACCAGCCATGGTGGTGGTCGTGTCCCCTTCGTCGCCAGCCATCGTGGTGGTGGTGGTGGTGTCGGCCTCATCGCCTGCGAGGGTGGTGCCGGTGACTCCGGTTTCGCCTGCGGCACCGGAGGTCGTTGTCCCGCCTGCGGCCTGCTTGGACTGGAGCTCTTCGAGGCCGTCTTCAGAGAACACGACGGCGTCGAGCTGGTCGAGGAAGTCGTTACTTTGACCCTCGCCAAACTCGGCGTACAGGTCGATTCCGCATTCGTCCTTCAAGTAGTTCAAGACGACTTCGGCGTTGCCCTTGAACTCGCTGCGGTACGGCTGGAGGGCATCGAAGTCGCCTTCGAGCCAAAGGTTCACCACTTCGCTGGCAATGTCAGCTTGTTGAGCGATCTGTTCTGGCGCGTCATTGACCATCTTTTGGAAGACTTCGAGACCCGCATCGATCGAGTCGACCGATGCCCGGTCGGCATTGACCCGGTTGGCTTCGTCGCAGAACTTGTTGCCCGATGCATCATCGTCAGACGAATCGCTACTGCATGCGGCGATGACAAACACGGCGCTCAGCATCAGCAGAAAAAAGGCACCGAAGCGTGAACGGTTTGGGCGCGCGTTGCCCGCGCGAAAACTGACGGAACGAGACATCAACAATCCTCTCGGCAAACCCCACCCCTGTGGGGCGAACGCGCAGATTAGGTGCGCAAAACCCGCAAGGGTACGGCCTAGACGACCGGAGTTACCATCCGGCCCACCGAAACGGAGCCCTGATTTGGGTTGTTTCTAACGTCGCGAACCCGAACATCGCGAATGTGGAGATTTCACTCTGGGTGAATATCCGGGGCTTGCCGAACTACCCGCTAGCCAGCGACTTCGACGCTATCGCGAGCCATGGTGACGGGCTCATACAGCAGATTGCCGTGCAGATCTACGGGGTCTGCGCTCACCGTTACCTTGTTCGAGAAGGGTGCGTAGACCGTGCCGAGTTCGCATTCGACGATGATGCTTTCGCCAACGCCGATCAGGAAGGTGGGGTCATCGATCGGATCGCCGCAGGCGGCGCCGTTATTGAGCACGATGATATTGCCCAAGGGGTTTGGTCCGTTGTTGGTGATCCGTGCGACCGACGTCGCCCGCTCACCGATGTCAGCCGCTTGGCCGCGGGCGTTGGTCACCTCGAGGTGCACCGACAAAGGCGTTACTGCGTCAGCGTTCCCGGACGCCTGATCGCCTCCTGGGAGGCCAACGCCAAGACCCAGTGCGACCATCCCCGCCAATGTCCATTTGAACGGTCGTGACCGACCTAAGAACGCGATTGTCTCCACTGCTGCTGCTCCCTTGTGTTCGGCCGCACCCGAACGACACCTGATGTATCGGAAGATGCCGGTCAAAACTTTCGTCAAGATTCAGATGTTCTTGATCGGAAGGTGGGTTCTGATCGAGGGCTGTTGACGTATGGCTCGATATGTGGCGATATCGGCGGAATGTCAAGGTTTGTCGTCTCGAGTTACTGACCATCTTTAGCCCTCAGAAGTCGCGCTCAGCGTGAGAATTTCTGACTTTCTGCGAACAGTGTTAGTTCTTGCCTTCGAGTTGCTGATCGATGACGTGGCCACTCGTCCGCGCTGACCTCGATCGTTGGTTAGCGCCCCTCTGCGCTCCGGGCAGTCGCCGGCACACCACCGAAACCTTCGTTGGGTTGATCGATTTCTGGCGTCCCGGCGCTGTTACCCGCGTGACGATGCGCGGGTTGCGCGTACGATGAGCGCCCGCCCGGACGTCATTGGTCATTCGGGCGTGTCCGATCGCGCAAGAGGGGAAGCTGACGTGGCTGGTATCTGTGAAGGAAGGTCGGTGATCGTCACCGGAGCAGGCCGTGGACTTGGTCGCGCGCATGCGCTGGCCTTTGCCCGAGCGGGCGCCAACGTGATCGTCAACGACATCGGCGCCTCACTCGATGGGCATCCGACAGCTGAAAGTCCGGGCGACGAGGTCGTTGCCGAGATTCAAGCCATGGGTGGCACGGCGCAGGTCAACGGCGACGACATCTCGAGCTGGTCCGGTGCCGGCAACCTGGTGGCGCAATGTGTCGAGACGTTCGGCGGCCTCGACGTCATCGTCAACAATGCCGGCTTTCTGAGAGACCGAATGTTGGCGAGCGTCTCTGAGGAAGAATGGGACGCCGTCATTGCGGTGCACCTCAAAGGGCATATGGCGACAGCTCGCCATGCGATCGAGTTTTGGCGGTCTCAGTCCAAGGCGGGCGCCGAGGTGTCGGGTCGCGTGATCAACACCAGTTCCGGGGCCGGCCTCCTCGGTTCGGTCGGACAAGGAAACTATTCGGCCGCAAAGGCCGCGATCGTCGGTTTGACCCTGGTGCAATCAGCGGAATGGGGTCGGTACGGCGTCACGGCCAACGCCATCGCCCCAGCGGCTCGCACCCGAATGACCGAGACCGTCTTTGCCGACATGATGGCCGAGGTCGACGGAGAGAGCTTCGACGCTATGGCGCCCGACAACGTCTCTCCGCTGCTCGTCTACCTCGGTAGCGTCTACAGCGGCGCGGTCACGGGGAGAGTGTTCGAAGTAGAGGGCGGCAAAATTTCGCTGATGGACGGATGGCGGCCCGGCGCGACCGTCGATAAGGGCGCACGCTGGGAACCAGAGGAACTCAACGCCGCTGTGGGCCAACTCATCGCCGAAGCACCGTCGCCGTTACCGGTGTACGGCGCGTCATAGGGCCGGTACCCTGCAAATGACCGCTCCCGCTGGTCGGCGGGTGGGTTTTGCGTGCACAACATTCACTGACAAGCTGGAGGTTCCACATGTCGCAATTCCAATTGACCGTGGACGGTATCGATGATGGCGGTGTGATCCCGGGCCGGTTCGCCTTCTGCGTTCCAGCAGCGGCCGGGAACGTCGCCATGGCCCCCAATCGCAACCCTGGGGTCAGCTGGACGGGTGTGCCCGATGGGACGCGTTCTCTTGCGTTGTTCGTCGTTGATGCAAGCGCTCCGACGGTCGGCGACGACGTCAACGTCGAAGGCCGAATGGTTCCCGCCGACCTACCCCGCGGCGAATTCAGCCACTGGGTGGTTGTGGACATTCCCGCCGACCTGGACTCGATTGGCGAGGGCGCATCGTCGGACGGCGTCACCCCGCACGGCAAACAACCCGCCGCCCAGGCCTTTGGTGTCGAAGGTATCAACGACTACACGGGATGGTTCACCGGCGACCCAGAGATGGAGGGTGTCTACGGCGGCTATGACGGGCCCTGCCCGCCGTGGAACGACTCGATCGTGCACCGCTACACGTTCTATCTCTACGCACTGGATGTGGAGACCGTCGACCTCTCGGGAGTCTTCACCCTCGCCGACGCCCGGACGGCGATCGATGGCCATGTCCTGGCGAGCGATGAAGTCACCGGGTCGTACACGCTGACGCCGAGCCTGCTCGCTGACGGCTAGCGCAACGCGGTTGGCCCCTCTGCCAGCTGCTTTCTGGCCCCGTTTTGCGCCGCGCGACCGAGCTCGTTCATGCGCAAAGGCTGGCACCTTGTGGGGCCGGCCGGGAAACGCGGTGTCGTGGTGGGGGAGCGACGCGCATTAGCCTGGCGCGCCATGAAGCCCACAACAGCGGCGGCACTTCGTGAGCAGTTCGTAGAGTTTTTTGAGGCCCGCGGCCATACGCGGGTCCCTTCGGCGAGCCTCATTCCGCACGATCCCAGTTTGCTGCTGACCGCTGCGGGCATGGTGCCCTTCAAGCCGTTCATGTTGGGTGACGAACCGGCGCCGTACGCACGGGCGACATCGGTTCAGAAGTGTTTTCGCACGACCGATATCGACATTGTTGGCCACACGACCCGGCACTGCACCTTCTTTGAGATGCTGGGCAACTTCAGTTTTGGTGACTACTTCAAAGAGTTGGCGATCCCATATGCCTGGGAACTCGTCACCGAAGTTCTCGCCCTTCCCGCCGACAAACTCTGGGTCACCGTCTACAAGGACGACGACGAGGCGGCCGAGATTTGGCGGACGGCCGTCGGCATCGCGCCCGACCGAATTCAGCGCGGTGAAGACGACAATTTTTGGACGATGGGTCCAACCGGCCCCTGTGGTCCGTGCTCAGAAATCTTCTATGACAAAGGCCCAGAATTCGGCCCCGACGGTGGCCCGATGGGTGGTGGGCCGGAGCGTTTCGTCGAAGTCTGGAACTTGGTCTTCATGCAATTTGACCGAGCCGCCGACGGAACCCTGTCCGAATTGCCTCGTAAGAACATCGACACGGGTGCTGGCCTCGAACGGATCTTGGCGGTCCTCGGCGGCCATGGCTCCATCTTTGATACCGACGAACTGCGCCAGCTGGTCGGGGCGGCCGAGAGCCTGACCGGGCGGGCGTACGGCGCCGACGAAACGGTCGATGTGTCGCTGCGAATCTTGGCTGAACACGGTCGTGCGGCAACGATGCTCATCGGCGATGGCGTCGTGCCTTCGAATGAAGATCGTGGATATGTCCTTCGGCGGATCCTGCGGCGGTTGGTGTTGCATTCGTACCGGTTGGGCGTCTCTGACGACGCTGCGGTCACCCTGATCACCAAATCGATCGACCTGATGAGTGCGGCGTACCCCAATCTGGAGACGCAGCGTTCCTTCATCCTCAACGTCGCCTCCCGTGAAGAAGACCGGTTTCGCCGGACGCTTCAGCGCGGTCTGGACCGGCTTGAAGAATTGGTCTCCGAGCAGGGATCGACGGTGTCGGGCGAGGAAGCCTTTTTCCTGCACGACACCCTGGGTTTCCCGTTCGACCTCACCCGGGAGATTGCAGACGAACGGGGTGCTTCGGTCGACGCTGACGGCTTTGCCGAGCTCATGCTGGCGCAGCGGGAACGAGCGCGCGCCGCACAACGTGAAACAGACGGGGAAGATTCCGAGACCGTCGAGATGCTGCGCGGGCTTGTCGAGTCGTTCGGGCCAACCGAGTTCACCGGGTACGGGGCCGACCTGACCGAAGCGACGATCATCGGGCTTCACGGGGCCGACGCGTCCAGTGGGGCTCCGTCTGGCGCAGCGGTTGACGTGTTTTTGGACCGCACGCCGTTTTACGCAGAGTCGGGCGGTCAGATCGGAGACACCGGGGTCATTTCGTCCCTTGACGGAACGGTCGTCCTCGATGTTGTCGACACCACGTACGCCCTTCCGGGAACTCTCGTCAAGCACCGTTGCGTCATCCGTTCCGGTGTTCCTGTAGTCGGCATGGCCGTGACGGCGGTGATCGACAGCGATCGGCGAGAGCGCATCCGACGTAATCACACGGGTACGCACCTGTTGCACTGGGCGCTGCGTGAAGTACTCGGCGACCATGTCAAACAGGCGGGGTCATATGTCGGGCCGGACCGGTTGCGCTTTGACTTCAGCCACTTCGAACCGGTCAGCGCAGACGATCTTGCCCGCATCGAGCACCTCGTCAATGCCGAAGTTTTGAGCGACGCTGCAGTCCAGACCATCGAAACGTCGCGCGAGGACGCCGAGACGATGGGCGCGGTGGCGTTCTTCGGCGACAAGTACGGCGACCAGGTCCGCGTTCTTCAGGCCGGCCCGAAGAGCCTTGAATTCTGTGGTGGCACCCACGTGCGTTCGCTCGGCCAGATCGGCCCGGTCGTGGTGTTGTCCGAATCGTCGGTCGGCTCCAACCTCCGCCGGATCGAAGCGGCGACCGGTTTTGGGGCACTTGAGTACCTCGCTTCGGAGCGTTCAATAGTGAGCGAAGCAGCGACCCAGCTTCAAGCAACACCGTCCGAAGTGGTCACGCGGATTTCCGCCTTACAGGACGAGCTCAAGGCGCTCAGAAACTCCCTCCGGGACATCCGTGCCCGGCAGGCAGCGCAGAGCGCCCGTCAGATCGCAGAACAGTCGAGCGACGGCGTAGCGGCTGGTCGGGTCGACGGTTCCACTCCCGATCAGCTTCGCGAGATGGCGCTGAGTGCTCGCGAGGTACTGGGGTCGGGGATTGCGATTTTTGTCGGAGCGTCCGATGACGGAGAGAAAGCCGGTATCGCTGTGGCGGTCTCGGCCGACCTCCAAGACCGGGGCATTTCGGCGGCAGAACTCGCGGCTCCGGGTGCTCGTCTGCTCGGTGGCGGCACGGCGAAGCGCTCCGATCTGGTAGTTGGCGGGGGCGCTCAGGTCGGCAAGCTCGACGACGCCCTCGCAGCGGTGCGGGCGGCGGCGCAGAGCGCTACCTCGGGCCTTTAGGCGAACATGCATCGGGTCCTGGGGCTGGACCCGGGCGAGAGTCGCTGGGGCGTCGCGCTGTCTGACCCGCTTCGGATCGTGGCATCGCCGCACACGGTCATAGAGGTCCGCGGCGACGGACGAGAGGCGAGAGCCCAGCTTAAAGGCATCGTCTCGGACGAATCGGTGGATCTGATCGTGGTCGGTTTGCCGCTGTCGCTCGACGGTTCGATCGGTCCTGCGGCCGTGCGCGCTACCGAAACCGCCGAAGCGTTGCGTACGATGCTGTCTCCTCGAGTGCGCGTCGAGCTGTACGACGAGCGCTTTACGACGGTGAGCGCGCAGCGGGCGCTGCAAGAAGGTGGCGTTCGCGGCAAGGCCAGTCGACAGCGGGTCGACAAGGTTGCGGCAGCAGTATTGCTTCAGAGTTTCTTAGATGGTGGCGGAGGAACCGCGTGACCGGTGACGACGATCGTCGCAGGTCGGGCACTGCTCGACCTCGGGACATGTACAACAACCCTGGTCCGCTCGACGGCCAACGGCGCGCTCCGCGTGCAGGTTCTGACCGCCCAAACGGTGGTGACTTTCGCTTAGATGGCCGCGACTCCGAGCCGCCGCGGCGGCGTCCCCAGGAGCCGGAATGGGGTCCCGATGGCGATCGCCAGGGTGCGCCCCGTCGTCAAGGACGATCGCAACCGTCGCCCCGCCAGGTCAGACGACCGGCCGAAGGTGATCTCGCCCGACCACACCGGCCTGAACAAGGCGACTATGGCCGGACCGACCAAACCTGGAGTGACGAGCGCACTCGTCGGCCGCAGCAACGTCCCGCTGCATCGAACGAGCGGTGGCAACCAGAGGCACCTGGCCGAGGTCCCTGGGGCAACGACGACCACTACGCAACGTTCGACGACGAGTACGTCGAGGAGTCCTTCGAGCAGGAATACATCCCAGCGGGCAAAGTCGTACCTGATGGGGCTCGCGAAGCGCGCCAGAAGGTGGGTAGCCGCGCCAGCGCGGCAGACGTTTCAGACGAACCTGATCCCGATAAGCGTCGTCGTCGCCTGATTCTGTTGGGCGCGGTTGTTCTCGTTGTGCTCGTGGTTCTCGCGGTGCCCTGGTTTTGGTACCAAGGCCAAGTCAGCGGCTCGGGAGGCGACGGGGAACAGGTCAGCCTTTCGATCCCTGAGGGCTCGAGTGTCGCTGCAATCGGCAAGCTTTTGAACGCCCAAGGGGTGACGGGCTCGCCGAGGGCGTGGTCGATCTACACACGGCTCAACCCGCCCGCCGATATCCAGGCGGGCGACTACACGCTCAACAAAGGCATGTCGTTTCCCGATGCGATCGACGTGCTGGTCAAGGGCCCTGCTCCCGTACCGGTTACAAAGATCACCATTCCCGAAGGGTTGTGGCTGCCCGAGATAGCGCAACGGGTTACCGAGGCAGGACTCGACGGAGAAGCATTCCTCAAGATGGCGACCGACGGTTCGGTCAGGTCCAAATGGCAGCCCGAGGGCGTCAACACCCTCGAGGGGTTGTTGTACCCCGACACCTACTACCTGGGTGTCGACAACACGGAGGCCGATTTGCTCAAGGCGATGATCGACCGCTTCGACGAGCAGATGGATTCGATCGACCTTGCGAACGCGGCCCCGGCGTCTGGTCTGACCCCCTACGAGGCCATCGTCATGGGGTCCCTGATCGAAGGCGAAGCCAAGCTTCCCCAAGACCGGGCGAACATCTCCTCGGTGATGCACAACCGGATCGAGAAGGGGATGCCGCTCCAGATCGACGCCACCGTGATCTTTGCCAAGGGGGAGCGCATCACCCGGGTCTTGTATAAGGACCTCGAGATCGACTCGCCGTTTAACACCTACCAGAACAAGGGACTGCCCCCGTCGCCGATCGCTGCTTCGCGCGTCGAATCAATCGATGCGGCCGTCCATCCCGCCGACACCGACTACATCTATTACATGGTGATCAGTTCGGACGGGGCGCACGGCTTTGCCAGTAACGAAGCTGGTCGCCAGGAGTTGTTCCGTGAGGCAAAGGCAAACGGCGTCCGCTAGCCATGAGCACAGACCCCAGCACCGCCCGGGAGCTCACCGCTGAAACGACCGTAGCCGGCGTGATCGGCGACCCCGTCGAACATTCCTTGTCGCCGACTCTGCACAATGCGGCTTTTGAGCATCTCGGGATCGATTGGGTGTACGTCGCGTTTCCCGTGGCGCGCGGCGACGGTCAGAACGCGGTGTCGTCCATGCGAACCCTCGGACTTGGTGGTCTGAACGTCACGATGCCGCATAAGGCTGCCGTAGCGCGGACTTGCGATCGCTTGTCGCCCACGGCCGAGCGGCTTGGTGCTGCCAACACGCTGGTGTGGGAACGGGACGAACTGGTCGGTCATTCCACCGACGGCCAGGGTCTGGTCAATGCGCTCATCGGCTGTGGCGTGGAACTGGGTCCCGATTCTGTCGCCGTGGTTGTCGGGGCCGGTGGTGCCGCGCGCGCCGGAATCGACGCGCTTGGGCAACTGGGCGTGTCGGTCAAGGTGACGGCGCGGCGCGCCGAAATGGCAGAGGCGGCCGCAACCCTGGCTCCGGGGGGTACCGTCGAACCGTGGCCGGATACTGACGACGCAGCGGCGAGGATCCTCGAAGGCGCGACCGTGGTCGTCAATGCGGTGCCACTGGGCATGAGCCCCCAAGACGAAGAACATCCGTTGGCTCGCGTCCCTTGGGATCCCTCAACCGCTTTGTATGAGATGGTCTACTGGCCGAGTGAGACCGAATTGATGCGGCATGTACGAGGCTGCGGGGCACGGGCAGATAACGGGCTCGGCATGTTGGTGCATCAGGCAGCCTTGGCTTTCCAACTTTGGACGGGCGTTCCAGGACCCGTCGAGGTGATGAGGAGCGCCGCCGATCGCGTCATCGCGGCACGAGGCGCTCCGTAGGCCTACACGGTCGTCTTGCCTTCCTCGCTCATCTTGTTCACCTGGCTCTTGGCCGCAGCGGCACTCGCTCCCGCAAGTGTGCTCGCGCTTCGCGCCCGGCGATCAGATCTGGCGATCGGTGGGCCGGAATTCGTCGCTGCGGCGATATTTGGCGCCACAGCGGGTGCAGTCCACGGTTGGAGGTCGATGCACGCAGCCGATGAGGTGCTCATCTTCTGGTTCGCCGGCTCGCTGACCGCAGCGGTCGCAGCCGCTATTGATCTCCGCAAACGAATAATTCCAAATGAAGTTTTGAGTGTTGGCGTCGCCCTCTGGGTGGTCGGCGTCGTCGTGTGGGGGGTGGGCCCTGGCGACATGCTCGCCGGTGTTGCTAGTGGGCTCGTCGTTGGTGCTGCGTTGCTGGTTGTTTCGTCTGTTGGCTCTGGCGGATTTGGTATGGGGGATGTCAAACTTTTGGCGTTGTTGGCCTGCTTTGGTGGCGTGGTCGGCCTGGATGTGGTCGTTGCGACGGTACTTATTTCGTGTGCGACTGGTGGTGCGTCCGGAGTATTGCTAGTAATAGTGCAACGCATGCGCATGAAAGAGTCGTATCCGTTCGGTCCTTTCATCTTGTGCGGTTGGTTGTTGACAATCCTTCTCAGCAGTGAGCAACTACTCAACGCAGGGTTCGTCAGTTGACAAGCGGCTAAAGCAGAGCGTGCGGCGCGCCGAGAGTAACAACGACACCGCTGAGCGTGGTGTTGTCACGTGGGCTCGGCGCCCCCGACGTTTCCGGAGTCTTCATGTTGAGAGATGATCAGCTCATGACGGTCAGAGAAGTGGCCGAACATATGCGTGTATCAACGATGACGGTGTACCGCCTGATCAAAGCAGGAGAACTCTCCGCTGTAAGGGTCGGCAAGAACTTCCGAATTCGTGAGTCAGATCTTCAGGCATACCTGGATGGGTGCACGACCTCTGGAATCGATGAGGATTAGCCCCTATGTCAGGCAGTGTCGTCGGCATCGACGTCGGCACGAGCGCCATTCGGGCGGTTGAGATTGAGGCGGGTCTAAGGCCGACCGTACTGCGGTTGGGTCAAGTCGCTACCCCTGCCGGTTCGGTTCGTTCCGGCGAGGTCGTCGACCCTGAACGGGTTGCCGATGCGATGAAGAGACTCTTGTCGTCGATCGGTATCGGTACCCGAGACGCGCGACTCGTCCTCAACGGAAGTAGAACCCTCGTCCGGCCGTTTTCTATCCCGGCAGTGGAGAGCGAGGCAATCGAAGCGGCGGTACTCGAAGCGGTTCGCGACCGAATGCCGCTGCCCATCGATGACCTCTACAGCGGTTACTCCATCGACGATTCAACCTCTCTCGCGACGGGCGAGACGGTGTACCTCGGCATGTTCGCCGCGGCCCACCGCCGTGTGACCGACCGGGCCGTCTCGTCGGTTGATCTGGCCGACATGGCCGTAACCGCCGTCGAGCTCGCCCCATTCGTCCTGGCGCGCGTCGCTGCAGGCGCATCGTCTGCGGGGCGCGCCGAAGCGGTGGTCTCCCTCGGTGGTGGTGCAACGACCGTCGTCATCCACCAGGGTGGCGTCGTTCACGCGGCCCAGACCATCTCAATCGGAGGCGGCGACCTGACGACGCGGATCGCTCAGCGAATGTCGATGTCGATCGAGGAAGCCGAACACCTCAAACGGCACCTCACCAGCGCTCCACCGGCCGACACCACCGACGCTCAATGGGCGATCGGGCCGTTGTTGGGCAACCTGGTGTCGTCGATCGCTCGTGTCGTCAACGACGCAAACAAACAACTGCCTGCCCCTGTCGAAGTTGTGCTGTTGACCGGCGGGGGCTCACGCCTGCACGCCCTTGGGGAACAGATCGAGCTGACCCTTGGTATCTCTGCCAAACCGCTGGACCCATTTGTCGGCCTGGCAATCGGCAACACCGGAATGTCGCCCGCCCAGATCACGGCCATTAGCCCGTTGCTCGCCAGCGCTGTCGGCGCGGCGCTGGGGGTCGTCGATCCAATTGCGATTGACGTCCTCAAGGCAGACCGCCGTAAAGCGACGGAAGCCGGACCGGGTACACAAGGTTCGATGGAGTCGGTGTCGTGGGGCTTTGACGTCGATCGGCAAGAGGCGGCGGCTAAGGGGCCCGATCCATCCGTACCGCGGCCGCCCTATATCGATATCGAACGCACGCTGGCGCAGGAAACAGCCGACGCCGCGCAGAGCCTCCCCGCCGCGGTTGAACACGCGGACGCCTTCGATCGTTCCTTCGCGCCCGCCCCGGCCGCGCCGCCACCCTCGGCGCCAGGCACGTCCGGGTCTGGCTCGCCCGCGTCGGGCTCTGAGAGCGTCAGTTCACCGGAGTCCAACGCGTCCGCTCCGGGCGCTACGTCGTACGACGGGCTCACCTCCGGACACGGCGTAGCTACCCCTGAGGCTGTGGTTTCTCAGCGCTCACCGGCGGAGGAGTCTTCGGGCAACGGCTCGAGACCAGCCGCGTCGTCGGGCGCCGGTGTTACCGACCACACTGCCACCCTTGGACTGGACGCCGCTGCGGTCCGGGCAGCTGCCGCTGGCAGGTTGCCCGAAGGGTACGGAAAATCGACCTCGAAGTACACGACACCAGGGGACGAGCCGAGCAGCGATGGATGGCCAGAAAATGGCCGCTGGCCTGGCGAGACGGAACCGTTCGACTCGTCTGGGAGCGCCGATCCGGGCACAATGTCCCAGACCGATTCCGGTCCGGACCACGAGCACCATGTCGTAGCGGACCACAACGGAGCCGGAGCGATCCCCAATCCGGGGGCTTTGGTGCTCACGACCGCTTCATCGTCGCCATCGCACCCGGACGCTCCGCCCCCACAATCTTCTGACATATCGGGGCTGACACCTCAAGGCGACCAATCCGTCGCGATTGCACCCGCTGAGGGACACAACGGCGCCGCGGATCCGCCCCTCCAGTCCCTCGGGGCCGGGGCGCCGAACGCTGCGGGCACACTCGCCGCCGGGGCAGCCGCAGGTTTGGGCGCCGCGGCCGTCGATGCCCAACCGGCCACTCCGGGTTTGGACGGCGACTTCATCGAGTTCGGTGACGGCTTCTCGGGGCTCGGCGTTGGGTCCTCTGATGAGTCCAGCGCGTTCGCGGCGCTCCGGGCGTCGATGAACGCAACAGGCTCTCACCACATCGCGTCGAACGGCGGGTCGACGGTAAACGACAACGTTCCAGTCGCCGGTGTGGTCCGCGACGCGTCGCTAGTGCAAGGCGCACATCAGCGAACCCACACCCCCGACCGACAAGCCCGCAATGGCGCGAGCATGGGGCAAGCCCACCTGTCCGTGCCGACGATGGTCGGCAGGGCGGTTAGGCGTCGGTGGCGGGCACTGGTGGCGTTCATGCTGATCGCCGTCGTGGTCTTGGGTCTCCCCATCTGGTTTCTGTCGCGGCGGGCAGCGGACGAGCGGGACGCGATCGCGACGCTGACCCAGCGCCGGGCGAGCCTGCAAAACGAGGTCGTCGCATCTGCGGACGCGGCGCCTCAAGAGCCGACCGACGATCTCCTGAAAGAGTGGGCCGGACGGCAGGTATTCATTGGCCAGGTGGCGCAAGCCGCGGCGGACGCCATGGGCGATTCGGCAACGCTTGAAAGCCTCGACGTCGTCGTAGACGCGACCCAGCTCGACGTCAACGACCCCGAGCAGCCCCGCGCCGGTGACGCACCGCGCTTGGTGGCGACGGTGACGGCCGCCAACGAAGAGCAGGGCACCGCCTGGATCGATCAGCTCAAAGATCTAGGAATCGTCGAAGGGGACCCGGTCGTCGAAGCCGGTTCTGCGGATGGGGGCGATATTTCGCTCAAGGTGACGATCGACCTCGATACGGCGACGGTGGCGGAGCGGTTCGGAAGCAAAGGCGGCGATCAGTGAGCTCACGGCGGACGTCGGTCGTGGTCGTGCTTCTCTTGGGAGCGCTTGCGGCCGTTTGGTGGTTTGGCCTTGTCCAGCCTGCTCGCGACGAGGCGGATGCGCTGGCCGAACAACGGGCATCGCTCCAGAACAACGTCGATGATCTTGAAGCGCAGGTTGAACAGGCCAGGATTGACGAGGTAGTGGCCGGCTATCCGGCCGAACTCAATCTTGTCGAAGAGCGAACAGCTGCCGACAACCTGTCGGTCCAACTCGACGAAGTGCTAGCAACGACCAGCATGACTCGAGATGTTCTCAGCATGGGGGACACCGAGGACTTCACCGACGACACCCATCTCGTCGAGTTCCGGATTGTGCTCGCAGGCGATGCCAACGAGGCGGCCTTGGTGGTTGCTGAGTTGGAGAAACGTTTGCCGTATCTGGCGGTCACCTCGTTGAGCGCCGAGGATTCGGCCGCCCAAGGCCAGGGAGTGAGTACCATCACCGGCATGTTGCTGGTCTCGAACGTCAACGAATAGATGGGTTCGCATCGTTCGCCGACCGAGAACCCGCGTCATCTGGTGCTGGTAGGAATGATGGGTGCGGGTAAGTCGACCATTGGCCATCTCGCTGCCAACAACCTCGGGATGGACTTCAACGACATCGACGAGATGATCGTCCGGCGGGAACGGCTGACGATTCCCCAAATCATCGACCAGCGAGGCGAGCAGCGGTTCAGGGCGTTGGAGCGCGACATCGTCGCCCTCGTCACCGACCGCGAACCGTCGGTGATCTCAACTGGTGGAGGCACTCCGGTCGATCCGGTAAGCCGTCATCTCCTTCGAATGAACGGAGTGGTGGTCTGGCTCGATGTGCCCCTCGATCAGTTGGTGGCACGCGTCGGCGATGGGCACAATCGTCCGCTGCTCCAGACCGGACGGCCGATCGCTAGCATCCTCGGTGACCTGCTCGAAAAGCGGCGACCGATCTATCAAGCGGCGGCTCATCACGTCGTGACAACGCCCAACGGTTCGATTTCGCACATGCTGACCGACGTTCTTGCCGCCTACCGGCAGGGGCCGACGGAGTCCAAGGCGTAGCGAACAACGGGAGAGGACCCAGACTCGATGACCGCAACGACTGCGATGACGACGATTCCGGTGCCGCTTGGCGACGACCGAAGCTATGACATTTACGTCGGCCCGGCGGCTCTGGCTCAACTCGAAACCATCGCTACTGGGTACCGACGTATTGCGGTAGTCACCCAGCCGCCGATAGCGCAGCATTGGCTTGACGAAGTTGCGGGATATTTGGCAGACGGCGGTGCTGAGGTCCAGGTCCACACGATGGGGGCTCACGAGGCCGACAAGAATCTGCGGACGGTCGAACAGCTGTCCGAGGCAATGGCCGAAGGTGGCATTCTTCGCGGCGATGCGGTGGTCGCACTCGGCGGCGGCGTCGTCGGGGATACCGCCGGTTTCGTGGCGGCGGTCTATGCCCGCGGGATCGACGTCGTACAGGTGGGGACCACCTTGTTGGCGCAGGTCGACTCAGCGATTGGTGGCAAGACCGCGGTCAACGTTCCGCAAGGAAAGAACCTCGTCGGAGCGTTCCACCAACCGGTTTCGGTCATTTCAGATTCTCGAACGCTCGGCACCCTGGATCAAAGAGAGTTCAGCGCGGGGCTCGGCGAGGTCGCGAAGTACGCAAGCTTGGACGGTTCGCCCGGGAGCCGACCGCTGGAAGCGCTGTTGACCGAACATGCAGAACTGATCGCCCAGCGGGATCCCGACCTTCTGTCGCAGGTGGTGGCTCGCTGCAGCGCGATCAAAGCCCGTGTCGTTTCTGAAGACGAGTTTGAACGTACCGGTCTTCGCGCAACGCTCAACTTTGGTCACACCTTTGCCCACGCCCTTGAATCGTTGACGAACTACCGCTACCTCCATGGCGAAGCGGTCGCCGTCGGGATCGTTTTTGCGTCAGCGGTCGCCGAGGACTTACAACGCGTCCCTGGGGGAACCACCGACAGGTACCGAACCCTTCTCATGCGTTTGGGTCTGCCGATCGAGTGCGATACCCCTTTGTCGAGGGAGCAATGTCTGACCGTCATGCGGCGCGACAAAAAGTCGGTGGGTGGGATCACGATGGTTCTCGACGGCCCGAGTGGGGTCGAACTGGTCCACGATCCCGCGGCGGCCTCGCTGGCCAAAGGGTTCGATGCCGTTCACGTGGGCTAGCCGGACCGACGCCCCACCACCAACCTCCACCGCGGCCGGTGTCTGATCCTGCCGGACCAAAAGCCGCTCCCGATCGAAAAGGGGATCACCATGCCGGATCCAGAACACGCGCCCGAGGTCGACAAGCGCCGCATCTTGCTGTGTTCAGGCCCGAACCTGAACTTGCTCGGCACCCGTGAACCAGAGATCTATGGTGCGGAGACCCTTGCCGATCTGGAGGACATGGCGCGGGCAGCCGCCGAGGACCTCGATCTTGAACTTGTCACCATGCAGGCCAATTCGGAAGGCCCCATCGTCGATGCGATTCAGGCGGCTCGGGGAACGTTCGACGCCATCATCATCAATCCCGGTGCTCTGACCCATTACGCCTGGTCACTCCACGACGCTCTTCGTGCCTTCGACGGCATCAAGGTCGAACTGCACATCTCTAACCCCGCGGCGCGTGAACAATGGCGCCACTCATCTGTCGTGTCGGCGGCTGTGACCGCGACGATCGCTGGTCTGGGGTCGGTGGGATACCCGCTCGCCGTTGCAGCGGTGGCCAACCTTCTCGAACGCTGAAGCTGGTTTCGGAAAACTCTCAGCACGTTGGTGCCGACGGTGCAGTTGGGTGAGAACTCAACGCCAGTGCGGCTGAAGCGATACGTAGCCCGCCGGTGACCGGTGCGGTTGTAGCCTTGGGTCCGCCCGTTTGGCGTGCGCCACGGCGCGGGCGCAGGTCGGGTCAATACGCCCCGCCCGCGAGTAAGGCCCCAGAAACTGCTTGTGGTGATACGAAAGCTCGTGGCGATCAGACCGCTTCCTCGGCGGCGCCCGAACAGGTCGACAACCGACGCGATTGGAACAAGGCACCGATGAACACTTCGTACCAGCCGATGGATATCGCCTCCCGCCTCGACGCCTTACGCCGAGCAATGGCTCAATCCGATCTCGACGCGGTTTTGGTGACCAGTCTGACCAACATCCGCTATCTCACCGGTTTTACTGGGTCGGCAGGAATGCTGGCGGTGACGCCCGATGGAGCGACCTTCACCTCGGACGGGCGATACGACGAACAAGCACATGAGCAGCTTTCGGCCGCCGGCGTCGACGCGGAGATCATCATCTCCAACACCGAACAACGGGTTGGTCTGCTGGCGCGCTGCGGCGACGCTCAACGTGTCGGCCTCGAAGCGGCGCACATCTCGTGGGCGAGCGCCGATCAGTACCGTGAGTCGTGGTTCCCAAAAAGTGAGGTCGTCCCCACCAAAGAATTGGTGGAAGGCCTCCGAATCGTCAAGGACGCTGGCGAGGTCGACCGCATCCGGGCGGCGTGCGCGATTGCCGACGACGCGTTCGCCGAGCTTCGACCGCAACTCGCCACCGGGTTAACCGAACGGGAGTTCGCGATCCGGCTCGAAACGGCAATGCGGTCGATGGGGGCCGACGGGCTCAGCTTCGAAGCGATCGTAGCGGCCGGCCCCAACGGTGCGAAGCCCCACGCCAGACCGTCGACACGGACGATCGAACCCGGCGAACTCGTCGTTATCGACTTCGGCTGCATCGTCGATGGTTACTGCTCAGATATGACGCGAACCGTGTCGGTCGGTGAACCAAGCCCAGAAGCGCGCCGTATCTTTGACGTGGTCCTGCAATCCCAACGCGATGGCCGGGAACGAGTCCGGGCTGGTGTCGCCGCCAGCGAGGTTGACGCGGCGTGCCGGACGGTCATTGCGGATGCCGGTTGGGGAGATGCGTTCATCCACGGGACCGGCCACGGCGTCGGTCTCGACATCCATGAAGAGCCTCGGGTCTCCGGTTCGAGCTCAGATGTGCTTGTCGCCGGCAATGTCGTGACCGTTGAGCCCGGCATCTATATTTCTGGCCTTGGCGGCGTGAGAATCGAAGACACCGTCGTAGTCACAGAGGATGGTTGTGAGATCCTCACCACCTCGCCGAAAGACCTTCTCGTAGCCTAAGTAGCCCCGGTCGGGAGCGTCGTCCCGCAGTCCTTCGGTGTGTCTCGGCAGCCGATGCCGACTGACGGGTATCTGCGCACCGGTATTCGCTGCTCGTTGACGCGTCCTCTCCGCCGGCCAACCAATCTCAAGTACCGAGTTCCACCAACCGAAAGGTCCCCATAGATGAGCGTGTCCACGAACGATTTGAAGAACGGCATGGTCCTCGCGCTGGACACCCATCTGTTTCAGGTGATCGAGTTTCAGCACGTCAAGCCTGGCAAAGGCCCGGCTTTCGTCCGCACCAAGCTTCGCCGCCTCGACAACGGCGCGGTCATCGATCGCACGTTTCGCGCCGACGAAAAGGTCGAACAAGCAATCGTCGATAAGCGCGACATGCAGTTCTTGTACCGCGACGGCTCGAGCCTGGTGTTCATGGATAACGAAAGCTATGACCAGATCACCGTTCCCGAAGACGTGATCGGCACAGCGGCCCTGTATCTCGTCGAAGGCGCATCGCTTCAACTTTCGCTGCACGGCACCGACATCGTCGGTGTCGAACCACCAGTATCGGTGGAGCTCAACGTTGCAGAGACCGAACCCGGAATTCAAGGCGACCGCGTCTCTGGCGCTCGGAAACCAGCGACCTTAGAGACGGGCCTCGTGGTGCAGGTACCGCTGTTCGTCGAGATCGGTGACCGCATCAAGGTCGATACCAGGACCGGTGAGTACCAAACTCGCGTGTAGCCCCTTGCCGAAACACGACTGTTTGACCCGATACGAGACCCCCCGACCTAACCCGAGGATGGCCCGATGAGGCGCGACTCCCGAGAACGAGCGTTGAGTCTCTGCTACGAAGCAGAACTCAGATCGATGTCGGCGGATGAGGTGCTCGGCGATTTGGACGTCGCCCCGGAGCAGTACGCTGTCGAGCTGTTCCGCGGAGTCGAAGACAACAAGGCTGACCTGGATGTCCTCGTCGCCGATCATGCGAAACGTTGGTCGGTGAGTCGCATGCCCGTCGTCGATCGCAGTTTGCTGAGGCTCGGCACCTTTGAGCTGGTCCATCAGCGCGGGGTGCCAGCGGCGGTCATCTTGGATGAAGCGGTCACGTTGGCCAAGCGTTTCTCCACCGAAGACTCCGGCCGTTTCGTCAACGGGGTGCTGGCCTCGATCGCCGCGGAGATTCGTCCGGCGAGCGAGATTCGTTCAGCCAGCGACGTGCGCTCGGCAGGGTCGGCAGGGTCGGCAGGGTCGGCACAGAAGATCAGTTTCGGGACACCAAAGATTCCAGACGGCGCGCAACCTGTAGCCTCAGATGATCTTGCTGTTGAGTCGGGTGCCGACATCGTCGGCGACGGCAACCAAGACCCAGCAAGTGACGTCCTCTAACCAGCCATGAGCACTCAGCCCTTGACCGAAGCGCCCACCAGTCTCCCCGGGACGGAACGCGACGAGTCAGTTGAGCACGATTCGCCG
>JAGNEX010000014.1:20487-33070 GCA_018003035.1 Acidimicrobiia bacterium | reverse complement strand
CGGCGACGGCAACCAAGACCCAGCAAGTGACGTCCTCTAACCAGCCATGAGCACTCAGCCCTTGACCGAAGCGCCCACCAGTCTCCCCGGGACGGAACGCGACGAGTCAGTTGAGCACGATTCGCCGTGGGTTGTCATCGTGTGGGACGACCCGGTCAATCTGATGAGCTATGTGGTCCTGGTCTTTCAACGGCTGTTCGGTTACTCAACCGAGAAGGCGACCGAACTCATGTTGCAGGTCCACAATGAAGGCAAGGCGGTTGTTTCGACTGGAACCCGCGACCAGGCCGAGCATGACGTCTACCGGCTGCACGCAAAAGGGCTGTGGGCGACCATGCAAAAGGCCGACGAGTAGGGGTTGAGGCCGTGCGGATCTCAGAAAGTTCGCCCGGGGCGATTCTGATCGAGGCGGATCGGACGATGGTGGGGCACTGCCGAACCGTTGCGCAGATCGCCAGCGCTGCGATAGAAGCGAAGGATTCCGGCACGGGGGAGCCATCCAGGTTGTATCCCCGGGCCTACCTCGATCCGGTCGAAGACATCCAAGAAGCGGTGTGGCAGCTCGGGCATCACGACCGTCTCCGGCACGAATTCTCTGACGAGCTCCGGCGTTTCATCGAGTCCCTCGATGTGCTTGAAGCTGACGGCCAGGTGGAACTCCACGGCGAAGACGCGGACGCCTGGATGATCGTGATGAACCTCACCCGACTCAAGCTCCACCAAGACTTTGGTGTGACCGACGACGACGTCTTCTCTGACGAAGAAACCGCCGTCGCCTACGCGATGCTCTATTCGTGGATGGGGGAAGTCTGTGACGTCCTTTGTCGGATTATCGCCGGGCCGTTTTAGCCCTTCGCTACGCCGCAGAGTGCCGTTCTGCAATTCGCACACCTTCAGCGTCGGGGTCTATCCCGTCAGGCCAGCGGGTGGCGTTGTCGCTGAAGGCTCCTTCTAGGTCGGTACCCCGGAGGTTCGCTCCGGCGAGGTCGGAGCCACGCAGGTCGGCACCTCGTAGGTCGGCGCCTCGGAGGTCTGTTCCCTGCAGGTTCGCTCCGCGCAGCACAGCGCCTTGCAGCGATGCACCTACCAAAGCCGCTTCGCCAAGGTCGGCACCCTGGGCATCGACCCCGGCCAGGTCGGCGCCTGAGAGTTCGGCTTGAGGAAGGATCGCTCCTCGCAGCGACGCGCCCGACAGCATCGCGCCGTGCATGTCGAGGGTGGGGGCGTACACGCCACCCATGTCGCTGTCGGTGAGGTCAACTCCGGCCATGCGCGCACCTTCAAGGCGGACGCCTCGTAGGAACGAACCCTTGGCGAGTACACCGGTCAGATCGACGTCGATGAGACGTGAGCCGCGCAGGTCGGTTCCTTCGAGCGATGCAGATCTGAGTGACGATCCGGACATGTCGACGCCGCGAAGGGTGAGTCCGCTGAAGTCGACGAGGTTGAAATCGATACCTTGCAGGTTTGACCGCTGGAGAAGGGCGGCGCATTCGGCTTTGGAAAGCGACACCGTGGTTTCTTCGGTGTCGGACGCAACTTCGCCTAACACGTCGCTCAGAGGCCGGGGGCTCGGCGAAGAAGAATCCGCGATTCGGCCACTGGTTGGCGACGTGCTCTCAGCCGCGGCCGCAGCGCGTTGTCCGTCGCCGCCGTTTGTCACCTGCGTGGAAGCCGTTGCGGAAAACTCCGCCGGCGTCGGGGAAGCAACCTCGGTCTGAGTAGAAACGTTCAAGATGGCGTCCTCGTTCGGTTCGGCTGCGTCGCGGTGTGCCGCCGACATCGGGGCCCGCTCGCGGCTTGCACGCTTTTCGTGTAGTTCAGCCACGGGGGCAAGTTCAGAATCGTCATCGAACGTGTCGGCCGAGAAGTGAGGCTCATCTTCGTTCGCTGACGAATTCTCGAACAACGAATCCGACGGCAATGCAGATGATATTTGCTCTGGGCGGTCGCCCGCATCCACGTTGAATACCAGTGCCTCGAGTTCGTCGATGGCAAAGCCCGTGTCAGTGGGTTGATCGCCGACAGTATCTGCCGCCTGACCAGCCGCCTCCGATGCGCTTACTTGTACAGCGTGTTCCGAACCTGAGGTGTTGGACTGGCCGGCTGTTGACGTGTCGGGGGAGCTGTGTTGCCCTTCGAACTCGTCGACTGGTGGGTCTGCGGCGCGTTCCTCGAGGGCAGAGATCTGACCAGAGTCAGAGGTGGACTCCGCTCGAGCGCCGGTCTCGGTCTGCTCATCCGCGATAGAGAAGTCGAGATCTGTCGGTCCGTCCCAGCGGCCGTCGCCGGTCCCAGCGGCCGTTGAATCGTCGCTTTGGTGGGTGGCTGTCGCCTCATGCTGAGAGGAGGACACGTCTAACGGTGCGGCGCCTGTCTGAGCCCAAGTGATTTCGGGTACGACGTCGGACTGGGTCGAACTGGCTGCCTCCGTCATGGATTGCCCCAGCGGGTCGGCTGCAGATCCGAATGGTGAGGCGTTTTGGTTTTGTTCCCGCGCTGCTTCGGGAAGATCAAAGGTGAGCGCCGCGCTGGAATCGCCCGGCACTTCGCCGTTCAGACCGTTGGTGTCGTGCGCGGTCAACGAACTGGCGGCCGCTAACGCATCCAATGCGTCGGAGGCAGCGTTGTCACCGTGGTGCATTGCCAACAGATCTGACCCGGCCGAAAGCTCGGCGTCGGCGGAAAGATCTGGTTCGTCGGTACCGTCGGCCAGCGAGGCGTGAACGTCGGCCATATCGGATGAGGTGCCGGGTTCTTCGATGAGCGCGCCAAGTTCGATCTCTGCAGTCGCACCGTCCTCGTGACGTGGGCCGTCGGCATCGCTTTCCAGCGTGACATCCGCCATCGAGGTTTCGGCACTCGCCGTTTCGAATTCCGCCGCTGCGTTGCCCGCCTCAGCGTTCATGGCCTCTTCCAGACTTGACCAAGCCGCCGATGACTCCCCGTCGAGGGCCGCGTCGCCGAACTGGTCGGCATTCGTGATTCCCGAGGCGCCGTCGTATTCAGACAAGGCGCCAGGTTCGACACCTTCCGCCGAGGTCGCGTAGCCAGCCGAACTGTCTGCAGCGCGCTCGGCCGACTCGGTTACCGCCTGAGTTTCGCTTCCGGTGGCGGTACCAACCGTCGTGTCACCAACCACTCTGAGGATGCCGGGCTCATGGTCGGTGCTGCGGGGATGCACGATCAGCGGATCGTCATACATGGCGTCGTCGGAATCGAACGCGCCTGCTGCCGCCCAGTCCTGCGGGGAAACCGACCCGGAGTTAACGGCCTGGGATCCGTCGATTTGGCCGCTCATGTGTGTGTCGGGGTTGTAAACAGGGATCTTCTCGTCGCGACTTGCAACGATGGCGTTGCTATCAGAAACGCTGCTGGCCACCAGCCCTTGATCCAGGTCGGCTTCGTCGCTGTCGCCGTCCGCGGCTGTCCAAAGACCCTCTGAATCGGTGCGGCGTTCATAACGCGGAATCTCAACGACGCGGGGCCGGCTGCGTGGCCACCAGCGCCAGGCCTGAACCCCAAGCGCGCCGATGCTGGCTCCGAGGACCGCCAACAAGACGAGCCGGATCCATTTGACGGTGTCGTCGGAGGGGTTGTCGCCAAATGCGTCCCAGCGTGCGATCCGGTCGGGCAGATCGCCCATCGTCCAGAGCACCAAGAAGAGCAGAACCCCGAGAGCGAGGATCAAAACGAGCCACCGGCCCCAACGGTTCCCGTTGGTGTAGACGGTGGTTACTTGCGGTTCTTTTGAGTCCATGGTGGCGCGTCCAGACCTGTTCATTCAGCAATGCTGCCTCAGGCGTTGCGAGAGTGGTCCAAGCCACAAAATGTTGAAGATGCAACGACTGTGGAGGGCAGTGACCCCATGGTAGGGGCTGATTGCTCGAGGGGTGAAGTCGCTTTTTTGACTCTAGAAACAACGGTTACAAAGTAATTCCATTTGCGAAATGATCGTACGCGCTATTTACGCCGTTCTCGTTGTGATCTCTTTGCTGCAAACGCGCCAAAGATCATCAAAATCATGCTCGCTGCCAGGAGTGAGATGAGCAGCCAAGAACGAATGCCCGAAGAAACCCCCGCCGCGTCGGCGACCAGTTCGACGATCGGAGCAAGCACCAACAAGCACCCCCCGCCGAGCACCAGCCATGCGGAGGTGGGAATGGAGTCCGTTTCCTGTTCGGAGTCGTCGTCATCGCTGCGCATTCGGTGATGCTAAGCGGCTTTGGGCTGGCGCCCCGGCTGGCGGCTGCCAAGTAACGAGATGTCAGAATCCAGTTGATGGACTTTGCCGTGCTGTTCGGTTCGCTTCTTGTGGGGTTCGGCGCTGGCGTCTTGTCAGGTCTGATGGGGGTGGGCGGCGCAGTTCTGACCACGCCCGGTATTCGATTCCTTGGAGCAACTCCGATCGCCGCTGTGGGCTCCACGGTGCCGGCGATTATCCCCGGAGCGCTTGCTGGGGCCTGGCGGTTCGCAAAAGCAGGCCTGATCGATTGGCGCCTGGCCGCCACCTGCGGGATTTCGGGGAGCGTGTTTGCCTTTATCGGCGCGTACATCGCAGATCTCGTCAACGCCCAATGGCTCATGGTGATGTCGGCCGTACTCGTCGGCATCAGTGGCTGGCGCTTGCTCCGGTCGCCAGAGTCTCCGCCCGTTGATGACGCCGCGTATTTGGGCGCGTCGAACGCCGGGCTGATCGCCGTTGGAGCGGCAGGCGGGTTCTTCGCAGGTCTCTTCGGAGTCGGCGGGGGCATTGTCATGATTCCGCTCTTTACGGGGCCCCTGCGGATGCCGGCGCGGGTTGCTGTCGCCACCAGCCTCGCAGCGGTCGCCATCTTCGCCATTCCTTCGTTATTGGGACACCTCTGGCTCGGCCACATCGACTGGGAATACGCGGCGCCGCTCATGGTGGGAACGGTTCCAGGCGCGCGGTTGGGAAGTGCGTTAACGATCGGTGCGGAAGAGACTCTTGTTCGGCGGCGGCTAGCGATTCTGCTGCTCATCGTCGCGGTTATCTACGGTGCCCGCGAGGTGGCCGACCTCCTCGGATGAACCCGCTTTGAACAGCGGGTCTGTCGTCGGGTTGGCCGACGCTCAGGAAGGTCTGGCGGTAGGTCGGGGGTGCCGGTTCTCGCTCGGAAACGCGCCGTGGTACCGTGCTTCGGTCCGTCACGGAGGTCCAGTGAGGTCTCTACGGAGGTAGATATGCGAACGGATAAACGGGCGCACCTTTGCGCCGCAGAATCGCGGAGTTGTGGGGCGGTCAGACCCGTCCTTGGCGAGTCGCTCATATGAGCGGCCCCGACAGCGAGAGTCCCGGCGAGTCGCCCGTTGCGGGGGCGCAAGCAGGGTCCTCATTTGCTGAGCGGGCCGGTGGAACACCCGCCGACGAAACGGCGCAATTGCGGGTTCAAGTCTTTGATGCCGACGGTGTCCGGCGAGCCATTGTGCGCATCGCCCACGAGATCATCGAGCAGAACCAGGGCGTTTCAGACATCTTGCTGATCGGCCTTCACTCGCAGGGCTATCCCATTGCGCAGCGGCTGGCGAGCGCGATCGAACAGATCGAGGGAACCCAACCGCCCGTCGGCGCGCTGGATGTGACCTTTCACCGGGACGACATTTCGATTCGGCAGGTACGTCCGACCGGGCGAACCCAGGTCCCTGCCGACGTCACAGGCCGCGCGGTCATCCTCGTCGACGACGTCTTGTTTTCTGGGCGCACCGTCCGAGCAGCACTCGACGCCGTTTTTGATCTTGGCCGCCCGAACAGAATTGAACTTGCGGTCATGGTTGACCGCGGACATCGACAACTTCCGATTCGACCCGATTTCGTCGGTAAGAATCTGCCGACCCAGCCCGTCGAAGACGTCCGGGTCTCCGTCAGCCCCGATCCGTCCGGCTCCCCGGATGACAGAGTGGAGATCTGGGGTCCAGCGAGGGAGGGTTCGTGAGTCAGCATTTGCTGTCGATTGACGACCTGAGCAGATCCGATATCGAGGAGTACCTCGACACCGCCGAGTCTTTGTCCGAACTGACCTCCCGGACTATCGGCAAGGTCCCCACACTGCGAGGGCGAACGGTCGCCACTCTCTTCTTTGAGAACTCGACGCGGACCCGCCTGTCGTTTGAGACGGCCGCGCAACGCCTGTCGGCGGACGTGATGACGTTCACCGCTTCGTCGTCGTCGGTGACCAAGGGCGAATCCCTTCGGGACACGGCGCTGACGATCCAAGCGATGGGCGTCGACGCCCTTGTCGTTCGGCACAGTTCGGCCGGAGCGCCCGTTCGGATCGCTGACTGGGTCAACGTGTCGGTCATTAACGGTGGCGATGGCTGGCATCAACATCCGACCCAGGCCCTCGGCGACGTGTTCACCTTGCGGCGGCAGTTCGGTCAGGTCGACGGTCTGAGGGCCGTGATCGTGGGCGACATTGCACATTCGAGGGTTGCGCGGTCCAACGTTGCCGCGTTTACGAAGATGGGGGCGTCGGTGACGCTCGTCGCACCGCACACCTTGCTCCCGCCAGCCGTCGATACGTGGCCGGTTCGGGTGTCGGGAGACCTCGATTCAGTCCTCGCCGACACCGATGTCGTCTATTTGTTGCGGATGCAGTTAGAACGTCAGAACTCGGCGTTTGTGCCGTCGCTCACCGAATACGCCAATCGGTTTGGGCTGAGCGAGAAACGAGCCGAGCTCCTTCACTCAAAAGCGGTGATCATGCACCCCGGGCCGATGAATCGCGGTGTGGAGATCGCCGATGTGGTCGCCAACATGGCCGAACCGATCGTGACACAACAGGTGACGAGCGGTGTGGCGGTCCGAATGGCCGTATTGCACCACGTTCTTGGGGGATCTGCGACGTGAAACTCGTGATTCGCGGTGGTCGGGTGATCGATCAAGCGGGTGAACGTCTAGCCGATGTGGCTATCGACGGTGGGCTCGTCGCCGAGGTCGGCGAAGCCCTGGAGGCTCCAGACGGCGCCGTGATCTTGGACGCGGCCTCTTGCATCGTGTCTTCTGGGTTTGTCGATGTGCATGCGCATCTACGTCAGCCCGGCGGGGAGGCGGCCGAAACCGTCTTGACCGGTTCAAACGCCGCAGCGCTCGGCGGGTACACCGCCGTCGTCGCGATGCCAAACACTCAGCCTGCAACCGATAACACCGCAATCGTTGACCGAGTGCGGGCCTTGGGGGCAGTTGGTCCCATCGACGTGTTCCCGTCGGCTGCCATCACCCGAGGCCGAGAAGGTAAAGAGCTCGCCCCTCTCGGCGCGTTGTACAGCGGCGGCGTTCGAGTTTTCACCGACGATGGGGACTGCGTCGCCAGCGCGGTCATCATGCGCCGAGCACTCGAATACCTAGGCGGACTCGACGGGGCTGTCCTCGCCCAGCATGCAGAGGACCCCACCCTTGTCGCTGGCGGTCACATGCACGAAGGCGCATGGTCTTCTCGACTGGGCATTCCTGGTCGTCCGGCAGCGGCCGAACACATCATCATCGCCCGCGATATCGACCTGCTGCGTGAGTTCCCCGGCGTGCAACTGCACTTCCAGCACGTTTCGACGGAACGGTCCGTTGAACTGATTCGCCAAGCGAAAGCTGCGGGTCTGGCGGTCTCTGCCGAGGCGACCCCTCACCATTTCACGCTGACCGACGCCAACTGCGCTGGTTTTGACCCGGTGTTTAAGGTCAATCCGCCGCTCCGAACCGAACGCGATCGCGAGGCGATCCGACGGGGGCTAGCCGATGGCACGATCGACGTGATCGCCACCGATCATGCGCCCCATCCAACCCAGTCAAAAGACGAGCCGTTCGACGCTGCACCTCCGGGCATGCTCGGCCTCGAAACGGCGCTGGGTCTGGTCGCAACCGAGTTGGTTGCCCCGGGCTACCTCGACTGGCCGACCGCTTTGGCGGCACTCAGTTGGCGCCCCGCACAGCTGGCGGGAATCGGCGCTCATGGCCGACCGATCCGGCCGGGCGAGCCAGCAAACCTCACCGTATTTGACCCGACAGCCAGGTGGACGGTCAGAGCCGATCGTTTGGCAAGTATTGCGAGAAATACCCCGTATGCAGGAAGGGAACTGACCGGTCAGGTGCGTCACACCATCGTTCATGGTGTCCCGGTCGTCACCGATGGATCTCTTGAGGAGACAAGATGAGCACGAAGAGGCCGGCCTGGCTCGCCCTGGCGGACGGATCACTGTTCGAAGGGGAGCTAATCGGGGCCGAACCCGCTGCCGACGAGCCCGTCGCTGGGGAAGTCGTGTTCAACACGGCGATGTCGGGTTACCAAGAGATCATCACGGACCCTTCCTATGCCGGTCAGATCATCGCCTTTACCTACCCCCATATCGGCAACTACGGGGTAAATAGCCGGGACGATGAAGCTCCGGCGCCGGCATGTGCGGGCATTGTCGTGCGTGACCTTTCCAGACTCGCATCGAACTGGCGATCGGAAGGCTCCCTTGAAGACCTGCTGATCAAGCACGGGATTCCAGGAATTGCTGGGGTCGATACCCGCCGCCTCACCCGTCGTCTTCGCGATGCTGGCGCCATGCCCGGTGTGATCGGTGTGGGCGACCCGCAAGCGCTGCTTGCCCGGGCGCGGGTGAGCCCGTCGACCACCGGTGTTGACTTGGTTTCCACCGTGACCTGTGCGCAGGAGTACACGGTGGGTCCGGCGCAAGGCGCTGAGTTTTCCGTCGTCGCCTACGACTTCGGTATCAAACGAACCATCCTGTCGTACTTGGAGCGCTCCGGGTGTTCGGTGACGGTGGTTCCGGCAACGACGTCAGCGGCCGATGTGTTGGCCCGCAAACCTGACGGGGTGTTTCTTTCAAACGGCCCCGGAGACCCGGCCGCCGTCTCGGGCGTTCCCGAACAGATCCGTGCCCTGGTTGGACAAGTGCCGCTCTTCGGCATCTGCCTGGGACACCAGCTGTTGGGGTTGGCGCTCGGCCTCGACACCTACAAGCTCGAGTTTGGACACCACGGCGGCAACCATCCGGTGTCACGGCTGGCGACTGGCGAGGTCGAAATCACCAGCCAGAACCACAACTACGCGCTCGTCGAACCGACCGGTGCCGGGATTGAAGTCACTCACCGCAACCTGAACGACGGTGTGGTCGAGGGCATCGCCGTCGTATCTGAGCGCGCATTCAGCGTCCAACACCACCCCGAGGCGGGTCCGGGCCCTCACGACGCGACGTATCTCTTTGACCAGTTCACCGATTTGATGAGAGCCAACTGACGGGCTCCGGCCCAGCATCTACTTGTGATCGCTAAAGGAGCGTGACGAACGACCATGCCCAGACGAACCGATATCGAATCGATTCTCATCATTGGTTCCGGTCCAATCGTTATTGGCCAGGCCTGCGAGTTCGACTATTCGGGTACGCAGGCCTGCAAGGTCCTGGCAGACGAAGGTTTTCGGGTCATCTTGGCCAACTCGAACCCGGCGACGATCATGACCGACCCCGAGTTCGCCGACGCGACCTATGTTGAACCGCTCGACGTGGACACGCTTCGGCGGATCATCGATAAGGAGCGACCTGACGCTCTGCTGCCGACGCTTGGCGGGCAGACCGGCCTGAACCTTGCCGTCGAGTTGCACGAGGCCGGTGTCCTCGAAGAATTCGGTGTTGAGATGATCGGCGCCAACATTGAAGCCATCCACACCGCGGAAAATCGGGATCGTTTCAAAGCTGCGATGACCGAGATCGGCTTAAAGGTTCCAGAGTCGGCGTTCGCACACACGCTGGATGAGGCCATGCACTTCGCCGGTGAGATCGGGTATCCCCTCATTGTGCGCCCGTCCTTCATCTTGGGTGGAGCGGGGACTGGCCTGGCTGACGACGAGGAAACCTTCCGCAAAGTTGCCGAACGTGGCTTGGCGGCATCGCCGGTGTCAGAGATCTTGATCGAACGCTCGATCGCTGGCTGGAAGGAATACGAGCTCGAACTGATGCGCGACCACGCGGACAATTGCGTGGTGATCTGCTCGATCGAAAACTTCGACCCGATGGGCGTCCATACCGGTGACTCCATCACGGTCGCGCCCGCTCAAACCTTGACCGATGTCGAATACCAACTGATGCGCGACGCGGCGTTTGCTTGCATCCGCCGCATCGGCGTTGACACCGGCGGGTCAAATATCCAGTTCGCCGTCAACCCCGCTGATGGCGACATGGTCGTCATCGAGATGAACCCGCGTGTTTCACGTTCGTCGGCGCTGGCGTCGAAGGCGACGGGCTTCCCGATCGCCAAGATCGCCGCGAAGCTTGCCGTTGGATACCGCCTCGACGAGATCCTCAACGACATCACCAAAGAAACGCCGGCAAGCTTCGAACCCACCATCGACTACGTCGTTACCAAGATCCCGCGGTGGGCATTTGAGAAGTTCCCCGATGTGCCTGCACAGCTCACCACTCGGATGCAGTCCGTGGGCGAGGTCATGGCGATCGGCCGCACGTTCACCGAATCGGTGCAGAAGGCCATGCGTTCGCTCGAACAGGGGCGGGCTGGCCTGAATGCCGACGCCGGCGAAGTCGAGTTGGCGAAGTTTTCCGACGACGAGCTGCTGGCGGCCATGTCGATCGCCACACCTGACCGAATCGGGCAGGTCCACGAAGGTCTCAACCGCGGCCTCGGCATCGAGACGGTCCACGAAGCGACCAAGATCGATCCGTGGTTCCTGGACCAACTGCTGCAGCTGTGCGAAGTCCGTCAAGGACTCGAGGCGTTCGTCGAGTCCGACGACTCGCGGTTGGCCCCGGCCGATCGGGTGGCTGTCGTTGCCGAGCGGCTGGCACGCTCCGATTGGCGGCGCGCCAAGCGGTTCGGGTTTTCCGACGCGCAGCTGGCATGGATATGGGCGCGAGACGCCTCACCCGAGGTTGTCGACGCCGTCCGGGTAGGGCGCCTGTCGGCCGGTGTGGCTCCGACGTTCAAGACCGTCGACACCTGCGCGGCTGAGTTTGCCGCCTACACCCCGTACTACTACTCAACCTACGAGGACGAGTCTGAGCTCACTGAGCGCAGCCGTCCCCGGGTCGTGATCCTTGGCTCCGGGCCGAACCGGATCGGCCAGGGGGTCGAGTTTGACTACTGCTGTGTGCATGCGGCGTTTGCGTTGTCCGAGGCGGGTTATGACACCGTCATGGTCAACTGCAACCCAGAGACGGTCTCGACCGACTATGACACCTCTGATCAGCTCTTTTTCGAACCCCTGACCGAAGAGGATGTCCGCAATATCTGCGAGGCTGTCGAGCCGGTCGGCGTCATCGTGTCGCTCGGCGGACAGACTCCTCTCAAACTTGCGCGGCGGCTCGAAATTGCGGGCATCCCAATCGCTGGTACCGCTCCGGCGATGATCGACTTGGCCGAAGACCGCGAACAGTTCAACACCCTGTGTGACCGGCTCGGCGTGCCGCAGCCCGCCGGGGGCACCGCATCGAGTACCGAAGACGCGCTCAAAGTTGCCGCATCGGTGGGCTATCCGGCCCTTGTTCGCCCCTCTTATGTGCTCGGTGGCCGGGCGATGGAGATCGTCTACGACGACGATGCGCTCACACGAGCGATGCGAGCCTTCGAAGCAGACGGCTCTCTCGGTCGGGAAGGAGGCCTTTCATCGGAGCGGCCAGTCCTCATCGATCGTTTTCTTGAGGGTGCCACCGAGGTCGATGTCGACGCCGTCCGTGACAGCTCCGGTGCGGTGCTGATCGGCGGCATCATGGAGCACATCGAACAAGCAGGCATCCACTCGGGAGACAGCGCGTGTGTCATTCCCCCTGCAACGCTGAGCGCCGGTGTCGTCGACCAGATTCGCACGCACACGCTGGCCTTTGCGGAAGCCTTGAGCGTCGTCGGGCTGATCAACATCCAGTACGCCGTCAAAGATGACGAGGTCTTCGTTATCGAGGTGAACCCTCGTGCCAGCCGCACGGTGCCCTTTGTCGCCAAAGCCACCGGTGTGCCGCTGGCCAAGGTCGCAGCCCGAGTTGCGCTCGGTGCCACGCTCGCGGAGCTTGAGGCCGAAGGACTTGTCCGGCCACCGGTTTCGAGTCACGTTGCCGTCAAAGAGGCCGTCCTACCGTTTAACCGCTTCCCCGAATCCGACACCATTCTCGGGCCAGAAATGCGCTCGACAGGCGAGGTGATGGGAATCGATGCATCCGTTGGCTGGGCCTTTTTGAAGAGCCAGCTCGCTGCGGGCACGCGGATCACGCTGAGCGGGGGAACGCTGTTCATCTCGCTCGCGGAACGGGACAAGACCGAAGGACTTCCCGTCGCTGCGCAGCTCGCCGATCTGGGTTGGAAGATCGTTGCCACCGCGGGCACGGCCCAAGCACTGTCAGAGCTGGGTGTTGCCGTCGATGGGGTTGTCGCCAAGGTCGGTGAACAAACCGGTCAAGACGCCGTGTCGCTCATTGCGGAAGGCAAGGTTGACCTGGTCATCAACACGCCGCGAGGCCACGGACCCCGGACCGACGGCGCGCACATCCGTCACGCTGCGGTGCTTCACGACGTCCCCTGTTTGACCACGGTCGCAGCCGCCCAGGCTGCCGCGCTTGGTTT
>JAGNEX010000014.1:17429-20387 GCA_018003035.1 Acidimicrobiia bacterium | reverse complement strand
ATGGGCCTCAACATCGATGTCGAGTCCGCACAGGCGGTGCTGGGCCGAGGCGCCGGTGGGCTGTCCGGACCGGCGATCAAGCCGATCGCCGTGCGCGTCGTTGCTGATGTCCACCGGGAACTGCCAGAGGTGCCCATCATTGGCACGGGGGGAGTCGCGTCGGGTGCGGACGCGGTCGAGATGATGATGGCCGGGGCCAGCGCGGTTGGGATCGGCACCGCATCCTTTGCCGATCCTCGGGCGACGGTGCGAATCGCCAAAGAGCTCAACGGCTGGTGCGCCCGCCATGATGTCTCCCGTGTGGCCTCGCTAACCGGAAAATACGGAGCGCTGTCGTGAACGCCGGTCGGTGGCTCGGCAATTCTGCGGAAAGGTGGAGTCCATGATCGATGTCCCCGTAATCGTTCGGGAACGCCTGGCGTTGGCTTTGGACGTGCCAACCGCTGACGACGCTGGCCGCCTGCTCGACGAAGTGGGCGAGGCGTTCGGGGTCATCAAAGTCGGCCTCGAACTCTTCCTGGCCGCCGGGTTCCCGTTCGTTGACTCGCTCAGCGCCGCGGGGTGGCAGGTATTCCTCGACCTCAAGCTGCACGACATTCCGACCACGGTCGGCCGCGCGGCATCCGTGGCGAGCGCCCATGACGTCGCGTTCCTGACCGTTCACACCAGCGGTGGTGAAGCTATGGTGCGCGCCGCTGTTGATGCGGCGGGCGGACACACCCGGGTACTCGGCGTCACGGTTTTGACGTCAGATGCCGACGCCAGCGACTTTGACCGGCGGGTTGCTGTTGCCGCGAACGCAGGGTGCTGGGGCGTTGTCTGTTCCGCCCTGGAGTTGGAGCATCTGGGTCAGATCGCCCCGCAACTTCATTCGGTCGTGCCGGGCATTCGAATGGAAGGCGCTTCGACCCATGACCAGGCACGTGTCGCCACACCGAACAACGCTCTACGAGATGGTGCTTCATTGCTTGTCATTGGACGTGCCGTCACCGGCGCCGAAAATCGGCTGAAAGCAACGGAATCCCTGGTCAGCCAGGTTGCTTCCATATTTTTTTAGTCAAGTCCAGTAAGAAATACCGGTTGCTATCAGCCACAAGGCGACGCGACTAGGCCCAAAAGCCCTATGCTCACGCCTGGCGATGCCGCAATGAAGCAAAAGGCGAAGTTTTTTTGCCTTTGTGCGCGACTTCGCCCCTCGCGGTCAGCGTCTGGGTGGGACGTGAAACAACGGCAGGTCCGCGAGCGTCGTACTGGCGGCCGGGCCGGTGCGTGAGGGACACGAACTAACCGATCTTGGAGGAACTAATCATGCCGCTCCCACCATCATTGACGCCTGAACAACGGCAGGCCGCGTTGGAAAAGGCCGCGGTAGCGCGTCGTGAACGTGCGGTGGTAAAGGAAAAGCTGAAGATGGGCTCGCTCACTCTTACCGAGCTTTTCGACGAAAGCGACGACAACGAGACCATTGCGAAACTCAAGGTGCTAACGGTCCTTGAGTCCATGCCTGGCTTGGGCAAGGTGAAGGCCCGCCGCCTTCTCGAAACCTTGGGCATCAGCGAAAGCCGTCGCGTTCGAGGCCTCGGGACGAAGCAGCGCGAAGCGCTCCTCGCGCATTTTGCGTAACTTTTTTTGATGCAATCTGGTTGTTCACAAACGCAGCGCCCTTGCGAGTGGCGCTGCGTTTGTGCTTCAAGACAAAACTAACCTACGTTTCTACCGGTGAACACGTGTAAACCACGCAGCGGCAGAGGGCGATTGTTATTGCTTGCTGGTCCTTCGGGTGTGGGTAAAGGGACGCTGGTACGCGAACTCATTGATCGTCATCCCGAGATTTGGATATCAATTTCGGCAACGACGCGAGCGCCGCGAGCTGGCGAGGTCAGCGGAGTCCACTACCTGTTCCTCGACGAAGCAGAGTTCTTGGCGTCCAAAGAGGATGGCGGATTCCTCGAAGCGTTTGAAGTCTTCGGCAACTGGTATGGCACGCCGAGAGAGCCCGTCGTCGACAGGCTGGATCAGGGGTTCGACGTCCTGCTCGAGATCGACACGGTAGGCGCGCTGGCCGTTCAGGATCTCGCCGAGGACGACGAAGCGATCTCGGTCCGGTCCGTTTTCGTTCGGGCGCCGTCCCGAGCCGAACAGGAACGGCGCCTCCGGCTGAGGGCGACCGACTCAGAGGACACGATCGAGCGGCGTCTCGCTGAGGCAGAAACTGAAGAGTCTCGGGCGCACAGGTTCGACAGCGTGATCGTCAATGACGATCTGGATGCTGCTCTTCGCCGGTTGGAGGCTGCGTTCGGACTCGACGACTCCGTCGGTTGACGCCCGATGAGGCGTCGACCGTGGATATTGGTCGACCCCACCGGTGTCGACGGCGAGTTTCCCCAAAGGTTCGGCAAGTGGGTTCTCAGGCGCTCCGCCGTAACCGATAAATAAGGACACCAGGGCAGTTGGGCGCCGTCCCGAACCCCAATACCTCGTACTTGTCGAGTACGATCGGCCGTTCGCCTACCTCAGGTGATCGTTCTCAGGAGACTGCAAATGCAAAAAAGGCGCATGTCGCTCGTCAATCCCAAGATCGAGATCTTGATGCAACACGTGGATTCGCGGTTCTCGCTCGTCCTCTTGGCGTCACGCCGTGCACGTGAGATCAACAGCTACTTCAACCAGCTCGGTGACGGGCTCGGTGCAATTGTGCCGCCGCAGGTTGCATCGGTCTCACGTAAGCCATTGTCGATCGCTCTTGAAGAGATCGAACCCGGAAAAATCATTCCGGCTGAAGCCGAAGAAGTCGTGGTCACGCCCCCGCTGGAAGTTGCGTAACAGGCCAAATTGGAAGTTCTTGTACGGGTGTTTGGCAAGTGAGCTTGCCGCTGGCCAACCGGCGCATTGTCCTTGGAGTGTGTGGGGGCATCGCTGCGTACAAGTCGGTTGAGCTGACCCGGCTCCTCACCGCAG
>JAGNEX010000014.1:8008-17329 GCA_018003035.1 Acidimicrobiia bacterium | reverse complement strand
TTTATCGGCAATCGGAGTTCGGGGAAGATGGGCTACGAGGTGGCGGTCGAGGCCGCCCGGCGAGGCGCCTCTGTCACGCTGGTGTCGACCGTCGAACGGCCGCTTCCTTCCGACGTTGCGTCCATCCTGGTCGAACCGGTCGAAACCGCAGATCAAATGCACAAAGCGGTCACAGCGCGGTTTCCTCATGTCGACGTGGCGGTCATGGCCGCCGCAGTCGCCGATTTCCGCGTTGCAAATGTTGAGCCGCAAAAGATCAAGAAGGCCGGCGGTGCCCCGAGCATTGTCCTTGAGCCGACCGCCGACATCCTCGCCGAACTCGGGCGAACGAAGTCGAGTCAGGTCGTGGTCGGGTTCGCAGCGGAGACCAACTCGCTCAGCGAGAATGCTCGCGCCAAGCTGGTGCGCAAGAACGCCGACCTCATTGTCGGTAACGACGTTTCCGCACCAGGCGTCGGATTCCATCACGACACCAATCAGGTCACAATCGTCACAGCCGAAGGCGACTTCGGCTTGCCGCTTATGTCAAAACAGCGGACCGCGGCGGCTATTTGGGACCGAATAGAAATACTGTTGGAGCGGCGATCAAAGCTGCCACAGGACGGAGCACCTACATGAGTTCTCATTTCGTTTTCACGTCAGAGTCGGTCACCGAGGGGCATCCCGACAAGGTCTGTGACCAGGTTTCTGACGCCGTTTTGGACGCGGTTTTGGCCCAAGACCCGATGAGCCGGGTTGCCTGTGAGACGTTGGTCAAGACGGGTTTCGCGGTGGTGGCGGGTGAACTCACAACCAGCGCCGTTGTCGACTTCCAAGAAGTCGTCAGGGAGACGATCAAGGGGATCGGCTACGACAACGGAGCTGTGGGCTTTGACGGCAACACCTGCGGTGTGCTGATCGCCCTGGACAAGCAGTCGCCCGATATCGCCCAGGGCGTGAACGTGGCTCTCGAATCTCGCGGGGGACAGCAAGATCATTACGACCAGGTCGGCGCAGGTGACCAGGGAATGATGTTCGGGTACGCCTGCGACGAGAACGACGACCTCATGCCGACGCCGATCTGGCTGGCGCATCGGCTTTCAGAACGTTTGGCGGCGGTCCGCAAAGACGGCACCCTCGGATATCTCTGCCCCGACGGCAAAACCCAGGTCAGCATTCGTTACGACCAAGGCCGACCCGTGGCGCTCGAACGAGTCCTGATCTCCACGCAGACCTCGCCTGGCACCTCGATCGCCGACACGTTGCGTCCCGACCTGATCGAGCACGTCATTTTGCCCGTCATCCCCGAGTTTCTCGCCGTTGACTTCAAGGTGGGCGACGACACGGTCTTTGTGAACCCGACGGGCAGCTTCGAAGTGGGTGGCCCCGTTGCCGACGCAGGCCTGACCGGTCGCAAGATCATCGTCGACACCTACGGGGGTTGGGCGCGTCACGGTGGTGGCGCGTTCTCGGGCAAGGACTGCACCAAAGTCGACCGTTCAGCTGCATACGCCACTCGTCACGTGGCGAAATCGGTGGTCGCCGCCGGTCTTGCCAGCCGATGCGAGGTCCAGGTGGCGTACGCGATCGGCAAGGCTCGACCGATGTCGATCATGGTCGAAGACTTCGGGACCGGCCAGGTCGACCCCGACAAGCTTTCGGCAGCTGTCGAACAAGTTTTTGACCTCCGCCCGGCGGCGATTATCGACAACCTCGACCTGCGCCGCCCGATCTACCGTCCAACGGCCGCGTATGGTCACTTCGGGCGCCCGCACCTGAACCTCCCGTGGGAACAGACCGAGCAGACCGCCAACAAACTGCGCGACGCGGTGAACGCCAACTGAACGATTCCACCCGATCTGTCGCGGTTGTTCGGGTCGTCCCCGACGTAGCCGGGATCGTTAAGCAGTTCGATTACACGGTTTCTTGCGACGAACCAGGAGTGCGTCCCGGAACCATCGTCAGAGTTGAACTACATCGTCGGAGGGTCGACGGCTGGATCACAGCTGTTGACCCTCCTGACGCGTTCGATCGTGATCGGCTCGCTCCGGTCATCAAGGTCAGTTCGGCGGGGCCGACCCCTGAGCTGATGCGGTTGGCCGCTTGGGCGGGTTGGCGGTGGTGCTACAACCCGGTCGCGTTGCTCAGGGCGGCGTCCGCCCCCAACCGAGTGCCGCCGGACTTCGAGACGTCACCAACCGCCGAGCGAGCGTCGGTGGACTCGGGCATCGACTCGCTTTTTGCTCCGACCCTCATCGACGGGACGACGTCCCGCAACGATTCATCGGGGTCGGTCGTTGCCCGCGCGGCTTTCGACGCGCTGGAGGCGCTCGATCGAGCGACCGACCCGGCGAACACCTTCCCCAGCCCCTGGTCTCCGAAAGGGCCGTTCCCGGCGTTCGTCGGCGCGAATGAGGCTGAAGGGCGCTCTCCCGTGTGGGTCGTCGACCCGCTTGAAGATCCGACCGAATGGATAGTCGACCGTCTTGCCGAAATTGACGGCTCTTCCCTGGTAATGCTCCCGCGGGGCCGGCGTGCCCGCAGCGTCATCAGCGCCCTTCGCGCGGCCGGCCGTAGGGTCCTATCGCCCTACGAGGCGCCCGCCAAGAATCGGGCAGCATTCCTCACCGAGATCTGGAAGGCCGCTGCCCAGGGTCAGTGCGTGGTCGTTGGAGGGCGCAACGCGATCTGGCTGCCGTCTCCCGATCTTGCCTCGGTCGTATTGGCCGACGACGCCGACGAGGTCTGGAAGAACCAGGCGTCACCCTCTTGGCATGCCCGCGAAGTCGCCGCCAGGCGGTGCGAGATGGCCGAAATTCCCTTTGCGGTCCGGTCACCGCTACCGACCGTCGAGGCTCTGGCGACCGCTTCGAGCATCGCTGGTTTCAGCACCCCGTTTCCGACCTGGCACCGGATCGGCATCGTGGACCGGCGTGCGGAGCCGCCAGGTTCAGGCCTGTTGACCGAGGAGATTGCAGCAGCGATCCGGGGTGCGCTCGATGCAGGTCTGCGAGTGGTAGCCGTCTTCAACCAGAAAGGGCGGGCACGCCTGCTCGCCTGTGCAAGCTGTTCGAGTCTGACCGCCTGCGAGGTCTGCTCCGGGGCGGTCACAGCAGACGACGCAGGCCTGGTTTGCGGAGCTTGTGGTGCGCGGCGTCCCAAGGTCTGCCAAGTGTGCGGTGCGGTGAATCTCAAGGTACTTCGACCAGGGGCTGCGCGCCTCGCCGATGAACTTGCTTCGATGTTTCGGCGGGTCCCGACGTTTCTGGTCGATGCTTCTGGGGCTCAGCAGCGGCTAGGCATGGGCTCGATTGCGGCGTCTGAACAGGAGATGGCCCCCGGTGAGCGGCGACAACGCACAGGACGTGACGACGCTGGGGGAGCGGCGATCTTCGTCGGGACCGAAGCGGTCTTTCACCGTGTTGGTTGGGCCGGGCTCGTCGTCTTCCTCGACGCGGACCAGGAGCTGTCTGCGCAGCGACTCCGCGCCAAAGAGCAGGCAGCGTGGTTGTTGGTCCGCGCCCTACGGATGACCGCCGCCTCGCCGCTCTCTCGACGAGTGGTCATCTCCACACGCGACCCGGAACACCCAGTCCTCGATCTGGCACGCACTGCTCGAGTTGGTCCGTTGCTCGAAGAGGAGCGACTGCTCCGCCAACTTCTCGGTGCCAACCCGTATGGTTTGATCGCCCGGGTGCGCGCGGTATCCAAGGTGATGAATGCGTTCCTCGAGGCGCTGGAGGGCACGTCGCTCGACGTCGACGGGCCGATCGGACCGGAGGAGCGCCCCGAGTATCTCCTTCGTGGCGCGGACGGTGAGGCGTGCACCCAGTTAGGTCGCGCGGCTCGCGCCGGGCGCCAGATCGGCACGGTGCGCCTTGACGTCGATCCATTGCGGATCTAGCCAGACACAAGCGAGCCGCGCTGTCGCCCCCTGACGACAACGGTATGCACCTAGGTCTGTGTGCAGGAGCTCAACTCAAAAATGCCGTCGTCGAGCTTGAAGCTCGTTCCGGGGTTGGCCTGTGTCCAGGTTTCGATCGCATCGTTGAACTCTTCGACGTCACGGCCTGAATCAAAAACCAGGTTGATCCGCGTGCAGACCTGCTTTCCCTTTCGATACGAGACGTACCAGTCGCCGCCCCAGCCGGCCGCTGCCTGTTCTGCAACTCGGCTCGGCACAACCAGCGCGAGCATCTGTTGGACGATGTACTCACCCAACACGCCTTCGGAGACGACGGTCCCATCCGCTTTGGGTGGGTCAACCTCAACCGGGTCGTCGCCGTCGAGGTAGGTCTGTGGGTGCAAGATGTGTTCGGTCGAAAGCGGGGGATTTTCAAACACACCGTCAAGAGATTCGAGGCCTTCGTTCACCGCAATCCACTCTGTGAAGTCATACCCTTCGGCGTACGGAAATTGCGCGAACCCGACCATGATTTCAGGGATGCCTGAGCTGGGGTCGGCCCCTTCGATCGACAGTTGGCTTTGCAATAGCTCGTCGAACTGTTCGTCGGTTAGGCCGTTGGCCCACACGACTTCGCTCAGGACTGCGTCGCCTTCAACCAACGACGACCAGGCCAGCACCGATTCGTCTTCGATGCTGAAACGTTCCGACTGGCTCAGGTCGGAGTGTTGGTCCCTCCAAGCATGTTGAAGCTCGTGGACGACGACCGATTTAACCGCTGGTGTGAGCGTGTTGCCCCGGATGATCAGGTCGCCGGATTCGGGATCGTAGATACCGAGGACATCATCGGATTCTTGCGCCACGATCTGGTCGGCGATGTTGAGCCCAGGACTGAAAAAGCGGAGCGACGCGAGCACCGTTTCGATCGTCTCAAGTTGCTCCTTGGTCTGTTCGGCAGAGACGGCGACGATGGCGTTGTAGCGATCCTGAAACTGTCGATTGTCCAGAAACACGATGTCGGGATCGGTCCTAAAGGGTTGGCCTCGAAGCCCCTCAACGAAGGACACAAGCGACGCGAGATCCTTGTCGCGTTGGCGTTCTGCGGGCAGCGTCGTCGTGGTGAGCAACGTGGTGGTTGTCGTCTCGGCGTCCGATTCGGAGTTGCTCGATGTGGAAGGAGACAGTGCGTCGCCCGAAGTGCCGGTACCAGTATCTGAACCGCCGCTTCGAGCATCCGTGGTTGTCGACGCCTTTGCGGAGCTGACGCTTCTGGCTTCAGAGGTGGTAGTCGTCGATGAAGCCGCGGTTGCCACCGAACCGTTGTCGCTTCCGCCTCGGGTGGCCAAGAAGGCCAAAAGTCCAATCACCAGTGCCGTGGCGCCGATCATGATCCACCAGCGCAGGTTGGACGGCGGAGGCAGGCTCGCGCCTTCATCGGCGGCTCGACTGTAGGAAAAGCTCGGATGGGTCAAACTTGGACTCCGGACAGGCCGCTTGAGGTCGGGTTGGGGGAGCGGGACGGGCGAATTTGGCAGCGGGTCATGCTACCGGGTGACCCCACGGGCCCACCGGACGCGTTCACGACCGCGAATTTCCAGCGAAGCCACCGCTCAACAGGTCGATTGGTAGGATCCGCGCCATGACACTCGCGATCCGCACCTGGGGCGACCCCGGACTCAAAATGAACTGCGCCGACGTCACCGACATCGACGGTTCCACCGTGGCGCTCTGCGAAGACATGATCGAAGCAATGTATGCGGCTCCCGGGATCGGTCTTGCGGCACCCCAAGTCGGCGTTCTCCGCCGGTTCTTCGTGTTCGATCTCGACGACGGTGAGGGCCCCGACGCACTGTTCAACCCCGAGATCGTCGAGTCCGATGGCATCTGGGAGTACGACGAGGGCTGTCTGTCGATCCCCGAACTGTATTTTCCGATCGAGCGCCCAAAGACGATTCTGGTCAAGGGCATCAATCTCGACGGTGAAGAGGTGTCCTTTGAGGCGGACGAGTTGTTCGCCCGGCTCGTGCAACACGAACTCGATCACCTCAACGGTGTGCTCCTGCTGGACCGCCTCGAAAAAGACCAGCGAAAAGACGCCATGCGAATCCTCCGGCGTCGCGCCGAAGGGCTACCGACCGACGACGACCCGCTCGGGACGTCGGGCCGGCGCGGCAAGCTCTAACCGTGCGGATCCTCTACCTGGGCACGCCCTCAGACGCGGTGCCGCCCCTCAGCGCGATTCATGCCGACGGCCATGAGATTGTCGGAGTCGTCAGCCAACCCGACCGGCGTCGTGGGCGAGGTGCAGGCCTCGATCCCAGCCCGGTCAAAGTTGAGGCGGAACGCCTTGGACTGCCGTTGTTCACGCCGGACAATCCGTCCGAGCTCATTTCCTGGATCGAAGAAGCGGGCGTCGACCTTGGCGTCGTGGTCGCCTACGGAAAGATCCTGAGCGCCGAGTTCCTCGCAACGACGCGGTTGGGTTTCTTGAATCTGCACTACTCGCTCTTACCGAAATGGCGGGGCGCCGCCCCCGTCGAGCGGGCGATCCTGGCGGGCGACGAAACCACCGGCGTGTGCGTCATGCAGTTAGAACTCGGACTCGACACCGGTCCTGTGTGGTCGCGCTCGATCATTCCGATTGGAGACCAGGTCACCGCTGGCGATTTGAGGGACGAGCTCACTCGGGTCGGAGCCAACCTCTTGGTTTCCACACTCCCAGAAGTAGAGGCACAACAGGCCCAGCCGACAGCACAAGAGGGCGAACCGTCCTATGCAGCCAAGCTGTCGGTCGAGGAATTTGAGCTCGACTTCGACCAACCGGCAGGTCAGGTATCTCGCCTGGTCAGAGCCGGCAATCCAAGACCTGGTGCATGGACCACCTGGAAAGGATCTCGTATCAAGATCTTGCGGGCCCTCAATGTCGACTCGGAGTTTTCGTCCGATGTCGAACGTGAAACACTGCGCGCCGCCGAACCAGGTGTTGCGCCAGGGACGGTCGTTAGCGTCGGACTTGGGGGTGTCAGGGTCCGATGCGGCGGAGGCACGGCGCTCGACATCGGCGAACTTCAGCCGGCCGGGAAACCCGCCATGCCTGCGTCGGCGTGGGCGAGCGGAGCGCAGCCCGTCGGATCGACGTTCGGCGAGTGAAGCCACCAGTCGGATCACAGTCCCGCGCCATCGCGGCGCGGTGCCTTCTGAGGGTCGAAGAAGGCGGATTTGCCCACATCGTCGTCCCCGCCGAACTAGGCCGGGTCAACATCGACGTCCGAGACCGGGCACTTGTCACGGCCCTCGTCTACGGCGTGCTGCGCTGGCAGCGCCGCATCGACGACGAGATCGAGCGTTCCGCGCAACGTCCCGTGGAGTCGCTCGATCCCGAAGTACGAACCGCTTTGCGGATCGGGGTCATGCAGCTACTCGTCATGGATATGGATCCCCACGCCGCGGTCGCCACCGCGGTACCGATCGGCGGGGAGCGCAAAAGTGCCAGGGGCTTTGTAAACGGCGTCTTGCGCGGGATCGTCCGGGCAGACCGCCCGCCGATCGGACGCACCGATTCCGTCGCCGACGGTGCAACATTGGCCGAGCAGTACTCCTATCCCGACTGGATCGGTGAGATGTTCCTCACCCAGTTCGGCGAAGACACGACCAGGGCGATCTTCGCCCATGGCAACCGCGATGCCGAGGTGACGGTACGAGTGGTCGGAGCGCGCTGGCCCGACGGCGCCCAGCGCATGGCCGACGCTCAAGATGCCTTGAAGGACGTTGTCGGGGAGATCCAGCAAAGCCGTTTGACGCCCGGCGCATGGCGAATCCGCCGGACCGGCAACCTGGCTCGGCTCGCCGGCATCGTCGACGGCACCTTGGGAATACAAGACGAAGGTTCCCAAATGGTGGCCGCCTCGCTTGGGGTTACCCCACAGATGACCGTCGTCGATCTCTGTGCCGGACCCGGAGGCAAGGCCTCAGGAATCCTCGAAATGCTCGATGGCGGACTGCTCGTCGCGGGTGAACTCGACGGTGGTCGCGCGCGGACGACCGGACGGCACCTGGAACGGATCGGGGGCGGTATTGCAGCGTTGAAGGCGCAACCTCTGAACGCGACCATTTCGGTCGTCAACCAAAACGGCAGCCACGCTGCGCTCAAGACGTCGTCGGCTGACCTCGTTCTCGTCGACGCGCCGTGCTCAGGTCTGGGGGTGATGCGTCGCCGACCCGACCTTCGTTGGCGGGTCCGCCCCGCCCAGATCGACGAACTCGCCGAACTTCAAGGACATCTCCTCGACGAGGCGATGAGGATCGTTCGTCCAGGCGGACGGGTCGTCTACTCGGTGTGCACGGTGTCATGGGCGGAAACCACAGGTGTCATCCAATCGTTTCTTGAGCGGACCCCGGACGCAGCGCCCGATGCCTGTATGCGCTCGCCGTGGCGCGAAGTCGAAGGCGGATGGCTCCTCCTCGGACCCGAAGCCGATACCGACGGAATGTTCCTGGCCAGTTTTTCCCGAGCGCTCTAAGCGCTTCGTTTGGTCCAAAGTTCTTTCGGATAGGGCGCGATGGGGGCGAGGTCGCTCCCCGAGTCAAGCGGACGTGGCGATACCATCGCCCGATGCGCATCGCACCTTCGATCCTGGCAGCTGATTTCGCACACTTGGCAGAGGATGTCGGCCGGGTCTCCCAAGATGTCGAATTGCTTCACGTCGACGTGATGGACGGACATTTCGTCCCCAACATTTCCTTGGGGGTCCCCGTCGTCGCCTCGCTCCGCAAGGTGACCGACCTGTTCCTGGACTGCCACCTGATGATCGACAACCCGGGGGACATGCTCGACGCGTTCGTCGATGCTGGCGCAGATGGCATCAGCGTGCATGTCGAACTTGGTGACACCGTCCAACTGATTGAGCGCATTCGAGGTCGCGGTGTGCGCGTCGGGTTGGTTGCCAACCCCGACACGCCATTTTCGGCGGTTGAGCAATTTATGGGGCAGATCGACACCCTTCTCGTGATGAGCGTTTTCCCCGGTTTTGGTGGCCAGGCGTTCATCCCAGAGGTACTTGAAACAGTGCGCGCTGCACGCGAGTTCATCGACCGAACCGGAGTGCCTGTCGAGATCGAAATAGACGGTGGGATCAACGCCGAAACCGTCGGCAGCGCCGCTGCAGCGGGCGCAGACATCTTGGTCGCCGGTAGCGCCGTGTTTGGGGCCGACGACCCCGGCGCGGCGGCCCGACGTCTTGCAGCGCTGGCTGCCGAAGCTCGGCCTGGGGCGTGAGAGCAACCGCCAAGGTCCTGACCGTTTCCGATTCCGTCGCGGCTGGCTCGCACGATGAATCCGGACCAGCCTTGGCAGCCTTTCTACGCCTGCACGGCTGGGAAGTGGCAGAGCTGCCAGCTGTTGCCGACGGCCGAGCGCGGGTTGGGCAGGCGCTGCGCAG
>JAGNEX010000014.1:0-7908 GCA_018003035.1 Acidimicrobiia bacterium | reverse complement strand
TGCGTCCTCGTCAACGACGGCAAGGTCGTAGGCATTGGCCACCACGAACGTCCCGGCCTCTCCCACGCAGAAGTCAATGCGCTCGCCGCCGCAGGTGAGCGAGCGCGAGGCGCGACCGCGGTGGTAACCCTCGAACCTTGCAACCACACGGGTCGTACCGGGCCGTGCACCGAGGCCCTCATCAAAGCAGGCGTCGACCGCGTCATCGTCGGCGTCAAAGACCCCGATCCCCAGGTGGCCGGGACAGGAATTTCCCGACTCGAAGCGGCGGGGATCGACGTGGCGGTCGGCATCGAAGCAGACCTCGTGGAAGATTCGCTTGCCCCGTACCTGTATCAACGGACCACCGGTTCGTGTTTTGTCGTCTGCAAAGTCGCAAGCTCGATCGACGGCAGAAGCGCCGCCCAAGACGGGACGTCGCAATGGATCACCGGGCCGTCGGCCCGCTCCGATGTGCACCGGATCCGCGCCCAGTCTCAAGCGATCGTCGTGGGATCGGGCACCGCACTCGCCGACAACCCGACCCTCACGCCTCGCGGTGAGTGGGAGGGTCCCCGTCCTCTGCGAGTCGTGCTCGACGGGCGGGGAGCGGTGTCACCCGTCGGCCACCTCGCCGAAACCCACATCGCGCCCACCATCGTCGTCACGGCGGCTATGGCTGACGACCGACGCGCGGAGTGGCTCGCGGCAGGAGCCGAGGTGTGGCATCTGCCGGTCCGCGGGGACGGCGCCTTGGACCTCTCCGAGCTGTGGGTTCGGCTCGCCCAGCGCGGTGTCGTCCAGGCACTCGTCGAAGCCGGGCCGGTCCTCGCTGGGTCGGTCGTCGAACAGCGACAGTTCCAGCGCCTGATCACCTATGTGGGCTCCACCTGGCTCGGCTCTTCAGCCCGCCCAGTCTTCGATATCGCAGGGCCCGCCACGATGAGCGCCGCACCGCGCCTTTCGCTTCAGGACGTCACCGCGTTTGACAATGACGTCCGCCTGACCTACGCCATGGTCGAGCCACCCTCGGCAACTGACACTTCACAAGGGCGCGTCTGACGATGTTTACCGGATTGATCGAAGAAGTCGGCACGGTGAAAGAGGTCGTGCCCAACAGCGATGGGGCACGCTTCAGCTTCAACGCCAAGGTCGTGCTCGGCGACGTGGCGCTCGGGGATTCCATCGCGGTCAACGGATGCTGTTTGACGGTCGTCGACTTCGACACCGAGGCTGGCTGGTGGTCGGCGGATGCCGTGACAGAAACCATGCGGCGCACCGCGCTCGGCGTACTCACACCGGGTGACCCGATCAACCTCGAACGTCCGCTGCGCGTCGGGGACCGGCTTGGCGGGCACATCGTCCAAGGCCACGTCGACGGCACGGCGACCGTCAGTCGGAGAGACCCGCTCCCTGACGGCTCGGTTCATTTGTCCTTCGACATCGACCCGTCCCTGATGGCCTACATCGTTGAGAAGGGTTCGATTGCGCTGAGCGGCGTGTCGCTCACGGTGGCCGGTCGCACCGGCGCCGGTTGTAGCGTCGCGGTGATCCCTCATACCCAAACGGCGACGACGCTCGGCGCGCTGCAAGTCGGCGACCCGGTCAACGTCGAAGTCGATGTGGTGTCGAAATATGTGCGCCAATTTGTGCACCTGCCCCCGGAATCTTCCTGATCCGGAATCACCTTCACCAAAACGTGGGTTAGGTCAAAGACCATCCCTTTGGTGACAGATTGCGAGGTTGAACGTGACATTTGCGCCGATCGAGGACGCGATCAAAGCCCTTCAACGTGGAGAGATGCTCGTCGTCGTCGACGATGAGGACCGCGAGAACGAGGGCGACCTGATCATTCCGGCCGACACCATCACCGAAGCCCAGATGGCTTTCATGATCCGGTTCACCAGCGGTGTCATCTGCTTTCCGACGAGCGGCGAGGTGCTCGATCGCCTCCAGCTTCCGTTGATGGTCGTCGAGAACACAGAAACGCAGCGGACGGCGTTCACCGTGTCGGTAGACGCTGTCAATGGCACCTCTACGGGGATCTCCGCGCATGACCGGACGCTGACGGTAAAAGCGCTGATCGACCCGGCCACCAAACCGGCGGACCTCGCTCGCCCCGGCCACATCTTCCCCCTACGGGCACGTGAAGGTGGAGTCCTGAAGCGGGCAGGCCATACCGAAGCCGCAGTGGACCTCGCCCGGCTCGCCGGGTTCAGTTCGGCCGGGGTACTCGCCGAGATCGTCAACGATGACGGCACCATGCAACGCGTCCCGCAACTTCGGGCATTCGCCGAAGAACACGGGCTGGTCATGATCTCGATCGCAGACCTCATCCGCTATCGCCGTCGATCCGAAGTACTGGTCCGACGCGTCGCCGAGGCCCGCCTGCCGACCGACTTCGGCGAGTTCACAGCGGTCGCGTACGAGTCCACCCTCGACGGCTCAACCCACGTGGCGTTTGTGCGAGGGAACGTCGATGGTGCCAGCGACGTACTGGTTCGCGTGCACAGCGAATGTCTCACCGGTGACGTGTTCGGCTCACGCCGGTGCGACTGCGGGAAGCAACTCGACGCAGCGATGGAGTCGATCGCCGACGAGGGCGTCGGCGTCGTCGTGTATCTCCGGGGCCACGAAGGACGCGGTATTGGCATCGGCCACAAGCTGCGCGCCTATGAGCTCCAGGACCAGGGCCGGGACACGGTCGAAGCGAACGAGGAGCTCGGTCTTCCCGTCGATTCGCGTGAATATGGCATCGGCGCCCAGATCTTGAATGACCTGGGCATCACGACCATGAAGCTCATGACCAACAACCCATCCAAGTACGGCGGATTGGAGGGATACGGGCTGGCGATCACGGGGCGAGTGCCTCTGGTTAGCGCGCCCAATCCCGACAACATCGCCTACCTCCGGACCAAGCGCGAGAAGATGGGTCACCTGCTCGACCTACCTGACGACGCACAGCTCGATCCGACGCCGAGCTAACGCCTTCGGTCAGCCGTTCAGCATCGGGGTAGCCTTCTGGCGCTCCGGGTCCGCCAGCACAGGCGCTCACTGCGCCGGATAGGGAAGACGTGCAGGAATTCGTAGGCAAACTCAACGGTCAGGGACGTCGGATCGGCGTTGTCGTCTCTCGGTTTAATGAGACGATCACCAAGTCCCTGCTCGAAGGCGCTCTCGACGGCTTGACGAGGCTCGGCGTCGCCTCCGACGACATCACCGTCGTCTGGGTGCCCGGCGCGTTTGAGATGCCTGTGACGGCCCGTGCGCTCGCCGACCGCGGCGATGTCGATGTCGTCATCCTGCTCGGATGTGTGATCAGGGGCGCGACGGCCCACTTCGATTACGTCGCCGGGGGAGCAGCCGCCGGAGCTGGCGGACTGGCTCTCGACAGTGGCGTGCCGGTCATCTTTGGGGTGCTGACCACCGACACGATTGAACAGGCGGTTGAGCGGTCCGGCACGAAGGCCGGGAACAAGGGCTTCGAAGCGGCCCAAGCCGCCATCGAGATGGCGGACCTGATGGCCCAGCTCAAGGCCTAGAGGGTCGGATCGCCAGATGCCGACCGAGACGAGCCCTTCTGCCGGACAACTCGATGGGGGAGCACACCAGGACTGGGCGGCGTTCTGGCCCGAAGTTCGAACGGGCACGGTCGAACACTTTTCGGACCATCGAGGTCTCGGTGGCGTTCGAGACGGCCACGGCCGTGCGTACCCGTTCCACTGTCTGGCGATAGCTGACGGAACCCGCACCATCCAGGTTGGTGCGGTGGTGACCTTCGGCGTGGGGTTGGGTCCGGGCGGCGAGTTAGAGGCGCAGCGGGTCACAAAGACCGTAGCGCCGAAGCCGTAGGCAACGGTCAACCACGGCGCCTGCCCCTGCCCCGCCACACCAGACCGTCGACTAGGAATCGCTGTCGGTTGGCGGCACTCCCTGGCCCTGGGAGACTTGAACGTACGCCATCTGGAGCTGCGACAGTGCAGCCCCCAGGGCTTCGCCGTTCTCACCCAACTTGTCTTTGACCTTGTTGACGAGCGCTTCCATGGCGTCGATGGCGAGTTTCGCTTCCGACAGGTTGGGAGGCCCGCCGCCGTCGGCTCCGAGGTGGACGACGGCGAGCTGCCACAGCCCAATCGCGTGGTTGGCGACGATGTCGGCAACGGGGGTTTGCATCAGCTCATCGCGCAACTGCGCCATCGCGGCAGCCGCTTCCGCTTCTTCCTGCGGGGTCAAGGGACGGTCGGCATCGAAGTCCGATGCCGGGGGGACCCCGGTCCCGTCACTGTGCGCGGGTGAATCGACCCGACCGACGGGTCCTTCTTTTACCGGATGTTCCCCGTACGGGGTCCAAAGCTCGCTCACCTGCTAACCTTTCGCAGCAACAATTCGAACAGGAAGAGGAGGCCAATTCGTGCCTCTCACCTGGCCACGGTAGCCCCTCAGCAAAGGGGGCCGCGGGTCCGGCTCCCAGAAACGGGAGTCGCTATCCGCAGCGGCGGGTCCGCTACCAGTGCGCCAGCGTCGATACGGTCCGACCCGCGTTTAGCGGGGAGGTTTCCTCGCCTGGTCCGCGTTCTGGGTCATTTTGACTCGACGCTGGCACATCTGAACGAGGAGACACCGAGATCGCAGTTCAAGAGCCCAGGATCAACGAAGGCATCCGGGCACGCGAAGTCCGTCTAGTCGGAGCTGACGGCAGTCAAGTAGGAATCAAACCGCTTCCCGAGGCGCTCCACATGGCGCGTCAAGCCGGTTTGGATCTCGTAGAGGTAGCCCCTGGGGCCAATCCTCCCGTTTGCCGGATCATGGATTACGGCAAATACAAGTACGAGCAAGATCAGCGCCGGAAAGAATCTCGCAAGAAGTCCACGAACATCGTGGTCAAAGAGATGAAGTTCCGTCCCAAGATCGACGAACACGACTACGCCACCAAGATGCGCCACGTTGAGCGCTTCCTTCAAGAGGGGGCCAAGGTCAAGCTCACGATCATGTTCCGTGGACGTGAAATGACCCACCCCGAACGAGGCAAGGCCATTCTGGACCGTGTCGCTGAGCAGGTCAGCGGGCTGGCATCTGTAGAGATCACCCCACGTTTGGATGGTCGAAACATGACGATGGTTCTACAACCGCTTCGTCAGATGCCCAAGCGCGGTGACAAGCGAGGGTCCAAATCCGGTGACGACGACACCGAATTCGAGGCGGTCGAAGCCAGCTAGTCCTGGGCAGTGCCCATAGCGAGATTGACGATGCCCAGATGTCACGCCTCTGCGCGTGCCGATGAGGAGAGTTACCTATGCCCAAGATGAAGACACACCGCGGCGCGGCCAAACGATTCAAGGTCACCGGGTCCGGCAAGATCCGTCGCCGCAAGGCGTTCACCAGCCACCTTCTGACGAGCAAATCCGCCAAGCGCAAGCGTCACCTGCGCAAGGACGTCATCGTCAGCAAGGCAAACGAGCCTGCAGTTCGCAAGCAGATCGGCGCCTAGGCGACGAGCGCCCAATGAGTCGGCGCTCAGTTTTTGAGATTTTGTAACCGCTCGGCATGGCCGAGTGCGACATCGGGTTCGGCCCCGCTTCACGGCTGACCCGTTCGAGGAGGAACTAGAGATGGCACGCGTAAAACGGGCAGTAGCTTCTAAGAAGCGTCGTCAGCAGGTAATGAACCAGGCCAAGGGTTACCGCGGGGCTCGGCGCCGTACCTTCAAGGCCGCGAACGAGCAGAACCTGCACTCGGGGCAGTACGCATTCCGCGACCGTCGTGCTCGCAAGCGCGACTTCCGCAAGCTGTGGATCACCCGTATCAACGCGGCGTGCCGTCAGAACGGGATGTCGTACTCCCAGTTCATGGCCGGTCTGCGTGAAGCAGAGATCGAAGTAGACCGCAAGATGCTCGCAGAGCTTGCCGTCAATCAGCCAGCGGCGTTTACCGCCTTGGTCGAGCGGTCACGAGGTGCCCTTCAGGCATCGTGACCGGCCGAGGCCTTCTGGGCTTCCGCAGCGCGCCTGTTCAGCGTCTTCGCCTTTTGGCGTCCGACCGTGCCGCGCGCCGCGAACACCGGTCCTATGTAGTTGAAGGCGTGTCGTTTGTCAGCGACGCGCTCAGGGACGCACAGGTCGAAGCCGTCTTTGTTGAGGACGGCTTCGACCTTTCCCATCTGGCTGTCCAACCGCCCGAAGGCTCGGTGTACTGGGTCGAGGGTGGGGTCCTTGGCCGCGTCGGGGGAGTCCAGACCGCTCAGGGCGTCGCCGCCGTCGTAGCGATGGCCCCCGATGGCGACGGCCCTGCCGGAGGCCGCACATCTGGCCAAGGCTCCAGTGAGCATCGGCCTCAGACCGCCGGCCTGTTCGATCGACCCCTCGTGCTGGGCGACGCGCTGACTGACCCGGGCAATGTCGGGACCTTGTTGCGGACGATCGAGGCGTCGGGGGGCGCCGGGCTTGTGCTCGGCCCCGGCTCTGCCGATCCGTACAACCCGAAGGCGGTTCGTGCGTCAGCGGGCGGTGTCATGCGCGTCCCGGTCACCTGCGGGGTGGACATCGCCGATGCGCTTGCGATCGCTTGCGCCGGACGACGTTTGGTGGGCGCGTCGATGGACCGAGGCGTGGCGTACGACCGGCTTGATTGGTCGACGCCCTCCACGCTGGTCTTAGGCAACGAGTCACACGGCGTGTCGCCTGAGGTTGCTGCGTCGATTGAAGAATGGGTCCACGTTCCGATGGAGGGTCGAGCGGAGTCGCTGAACGTTGCCGTTACCGGTGCCCTCTGTCTTTTTGAAGCCAGTCGTCAACGGCGACTGCACACACGTACCAAAACCGAGGAGCAAAGCCATGTCGCTCGCCGACATTGAATCGTTGCTTTCATCTGAGAAGAGCCGGGCCGACAGCGAGATCGTCACCGTCGATTCGCTGGACGACCTCGACGCCCTTGAGCGTTCGCTGGTGGGCAAGACCGCGCCTGCAAGCCTGGTCAAAGCGCAGTTCAAAGACCTCGACCAGGCCGAACGTCCCGAAGCGGGCAAGGCGTTGGGACTCTTTACACATCACGTGTCGATGCTGCTCGGCGCTCGCCGAGACGAACTCGCCGCGGTCGCTGCGGCGGAACGGATCGCGCAAGATCGCATCGACGTCACGATGCCGGCCCGGCCGCGTCCCCTCGGGCATGCACACTTGATCGGCCAAGTCCGCGAAGAGCTCGAAGACCTCTTTGTAGGCATGGGGTATCAGGTTGCTGAAGGGCCAGAAGTCGAAACCGACTTTTACAACTTCGAAGCGCTGAACATGCCGGCGTCACATCCCGCACGGTCGATGTGGGACACCTTGTACGTCGACCTTGGTCAGCCGGGTGAAGTGTTGCTGCGAACCCACACCTCGCCGGTGCAGATCAGGGTCATGCAGGAGCGCACCCCGCCCCTCGCTGTTGTCGCCCCCGGTCGGTGCTACCGACGTGACACCCTCGACGCACGGCATTCGCCGGTCTTTCACCAGCTTGAAGGACTCGTCGTCGGCGAAGGCATCACCTTTGGTGACCTCGCCGGAACCATCGAATCGTTCACCCGGGCCTATTTCGGTCCGGGGCACACGTCGCGCCTCCGGCCGTCCTACTTCCCGTTCACCGAACCGTCCGCCGAGTTCGATGTGACCTGCATCTTCTGCCAAGGAAACGGCTGCTCGGTGTGCTCACACGTCGGGTGGATCGAACTTGGGGGCTGCGGCATGGTCGACCCCAACGTGTTCGAGGCGGTTGGCTACGACCCCGAAAAGGTCACCGGTTTCGCTTTTGGCTTCGGTCTCGAACGGATGGCCCAGATGCGATTTGGGGTCGATCACATTCGAGCCTTCTTCGACAACGACGTGCGCTTCTTGGAGCAGTTCTGATGCGAGTACCTATTTCGTGGTTGCGTGAGTATGTCGACCTGCCCGACGACAT
>JAGNEX010000117.1 GCA_018003035.1 Acidimicrobiia bacterium | reverse complement strand
TGTTCCTGGGGGGACCGTCGGGTCCGACCTTCGATTTTGCGTCCTGGCTGTGGGGGCCGATCTGGTTCCTGCTCAAGGTCACCGGGTTCATGTTCCTGTATGTCTGGCTCCGAGGCACCCTGCCACGGCTCCGGTACGACCAACTCATGAACCTGGGTTGGAAGTGGATGCTTGAACTCGCCTTGTTCTGGGTGATGATCAGCGCAACTTGGCTGGTCGCCAAGGAAGAGGGCTGGAACCTCGCCATCATCGTGCCGTCCTCGATCGCGGCTGCGGCAGTGGCGATGTTCTTGCTGCTTCAGGCGTTCCCGAAGACGCCGTCATCAACCGAATCCGCCAGGCCTAGAGGGGAGGTGACGCGATGAGTCGCTGGAGTGGCTTTGCCGTTACTTGGCGGCAGATGTTCAAAAAACGCGTCACAGAGAACTATCCGACGGTCAAGCGTCCCAAGCCCTCACGGTTCCACGGCCGCCATGTCCTGAACCGTTACGAAGACGGCATGGAGAAGTGCATTGGTTGCGAGCTCTGCGCCGGTGTCTGTCCCGCCAAGTGCATTTACGTACGCGGCGCCGACAACCCGATCGACGATCCCGTCAGCCCCGGGGAGCGCTACGGCTTCGTGTACGAAATCAACTACCTGCGTTGCATCCATTGCGATATGTGCGTTGAGGCATGTCCCACTGAAGCGATTACCGAGACCAAGCTCTTTGAGTTTTCGTTCACCAACCGCCAAGACGCCATCTACACCAAGGACGAGCTGCTCGTCGACGATGAGGGCCGTGCCAAGCGCATGCCCTGGGAACACTGGATCGGCGACGAGGACGACCAAACCTCTGGCTGGATGAGGGCTACCGCCCCCGCCGGGAATGTGTTGTACGAAGGTCGGGTCGCGTGGTCCGGTGAACTCGGTTATGGCGTACGGGCTCCCGAACAAGGCCAGAGCGAACCGCCGGCCGTGTCGGCCGCACCAGCGGATGGGCACGACGATCACGGTCACGACGATCACGGTCACGACGATCACGGTCACGACGATCACGGTCACGACGATCACGGTCACGGGCACGACGACCACGGGAACGGAGGCCACTGAACATGGATTGGGTGGTATTTCTCGTTGCGTCGGCGGCCGCACTCGGATGCGCGTGCGGCGTGATCTTGTCTCGCAACCCCGTTCACTCGGCGATGATGCTCGTCGGAACGCTGTTTTCGATCGCTGTGTTGTTCGTGGCTCAGCAAGCTCATTTCCTCGCAGCTGTCCAGGTCATGGTCTATGCGGGCGCGATCGTCGTCATGTTCCTGTTCGTCATCATGTTGTTGGGCATCGACATCGAAGAGTCGCTGACCGATTCGCTGGTCCGACAAAAGCCCTTAGCTCTGGTCCTGGGCGCCATCGTCGCTGTCGAAGCCGTCGTGCTCACCCGCATGGACTGGACCGTCGGAGAACCGTCGGTCCAGGGCCCGATCGGCAGCCCCGACGAAAACGCTCGCAACATCGCCGAAGCCCTGTTCACGGACTACGTCTGGGCTTTCGAGTTGACCGCCGTCCTGCTGGTGATCGGCATCGTGGGTGCTGTGGTCCTCGTCCGTCGCCGACCCACGGAGGTCCCCGAATGAGCGTCGATGGCAGTTGGTACCTGGTCGTCGCTGCCCTGTTGTTCTCCATCGGGCTCGTCGGGTTGCTGATTCGGCGCAACACGCTGGTCATGTTCATGTGCATCGAGCTCATGCTCAACGCCGTCAACCTGACTTTCGTCACCTTTGCCCGAATGCTCGACGACGTGGGCGGTCAAGTGCTCGTGTTCTTCACGATGGTTGTCGCGGCAGCTGAAGTCGTCGTCGGACTCGGGATCATCGTGTCCATCTTCCGGCGTCGAGAAACCGCAACAGCCGACGATCTCAGCGTTCTCAAGGGCTAAGCCAATGGACACGAACTCAACTCTGGACCTGATGTGGCTTATCCCTGTCCTGCCTCTGGCCGGTGCGGCGATCATTCTGCTCATCGGCAAGCGAGCGCTCGGCGAACCCGGCGCGGGCTACCTGGCAGCCACCCTGCTCGGCGGGTCATTTCTGCTCACACTGGTGAGCTTCTTAACCCTGCTGGGTGAAGACAGCCACAGCCGGCAGTACGTGGTCGACCTCTTTACCTGGATTCCGGTCGGTTCCTTTGAGATCGACTTCGGTCTCCTGATCGACCCGCTATCGATCACGATGCTCCTGTTCGTCACCGGAGTCGGCACGCTCATCCACATCTACGCCATCGGGTATATGCACGGTGACCCGCGGTTCACCAGGTTCTTTGGGTACCTCAACCTGTTTGCCGCATCGATGATCATCCTCGTGATGGGCAGCAACTACTTGGTCACCTTCCTCGGTTGGGAAGGCGTGGGGGTCTGCTCATACCTGCTGATCTCGTTCTGGTTCGAGAAGCCTTCCGCGGCGACTGCGGGTAAGAAGGCATTCGTTACCAACCGGGTCGGAGACTTCGGTCTGATGCTGGCAATGTTTTTGATGCTCGCACACCTCGGCACGCTCAACTACCTGTCCACGTCCGAGTTGGCTCCAACCCTGGCTTCCGGTACGGCGACCGCCATCGCTCTGCTGCTGTTCTTGGGGGCGATGGGTAAGAGCGCCCAGATGCCGTTGCACGTCTGGCTTCCTGACGCGATGGAGGGCCCGACACCGGTGTCTGCCCTGATCCATGCAGCGACCATGGTGACAGCCGGAGTGTTCTTGCTCGTTCGGTCACACGGTTTCTTGGAGGTCTCCGGCGACGCTGGAACCATCGTCGCCTGGGTCGGAGGCCTTACCGCCTTCTTCGCTGCGACGGTCGCGCTGACCCAGTACGACATCAAACGGGTCTTGGCGTATTCGACCATCTCCCAACTGGGGTACCTGTTCCTCGCCGTCGGCGTCGGCGCCTATGTCGCCGCCATCTTCCACATGGTCACCCACGCCTTCTTCAAGGCGCTGCTGTTCCTGGGGTCGGGTTCGGTCATCCATGGCATGCATGACGAACAGGACATGCGCTACATGGGTGCGCTCCGAAAGGCCATGCCGATCACTGCGGCCACCTTCATTGTCGGGTGGCTAGCGATCGCCGGCGTGTTCCCGCTCTCCGGGTTCTGGTCGAAGGACGAGATCCTGGCGTCGGCTTGGTTTGGTGATCAGCCGATCCTGTGGGGCCTCGGAATCGTGACCGCCATCCTGACCGCCTTCTATATGACCCGCCAAGTGGTCATGGTGTTCTTCAGCCCCGCTCGTTGGGACAACGAGGACGATCTTTCCCGGGTTGCCACCGAGATCGCTGACGAGAAGGGCGTGCAGACCGCCCAACTCGCCGACGACGTCGAACCTGACGCCGAAGAGCCCGAAGCGGGCAAGGTCCCCGCGCCGGCGCACCTCGCTGGCAAGCACCCCCACGAATCGCCGCGGCTCATGACAGTTCCCTTGATCGTCCTCGCTGTTCTGTCATTCTTCGGTGGAATTCTCAACCTGCCGTTCCCCGGTTTCCACCAACTGGGGCACTGGCTTGAACCGGTGATCGAACCGGTTGTGGAAGGGTTTCAAGAACCGCATCCCGACAGCTTCAACGCTGGTCTGATGTTTGCGTTGATCGCACTGGGCGGCGCCGTAGCCGGTATTGCGCTCGGCTGGTCGACCTACAAGAAGTATCGGGGAACCGACGATCCGACGATCGGCCGACTTGGGCCCCTGGCGGCTTTCTTGAGCAATGCCTGGTACTTCGACGCGTTCTACCAGAAGGTCATTGCCGAACCCGGCCGCAAAATCGCGCTGTTCCTGTCCCGTGACGTCGACAGCAAACTCATCGACGGCCTGGTCAACGGTGTCGGTAAAGCGT
>JAGNEX010000048.1 GCA_018003035.1 Acidimicrobiia bacterium | reverse complement strand
TCGACCCAGGCGTTGAAGCGATGTACGCCAACGTTGCCGTCGTAGGGGCTGACGCCAGAATGCACGTCGTAATGCCATCCGTGCAGTCCACACACCAAGTTGTCACCCTGGACCGACCCGTCCGCCAGCATGCCTCCCCGATGTTGGCAGCGCCCGTAGAAGACCGACACCTGGTCCTCGACGCGGATGACGACCAGGTCGACTCCTTCAAGGAAGGCGCCCGCTGGATGACGATCAACCAGCTCGGTCCACGTGTGGATCTGCGTCGCTCGCATGTCAGGACCCCTCTTTCATTGTCACGATGCCGGCCTGGTTGTAGGCCGACCAGGTGGGCTCGTCAAAAGCAACAAAACGAACTTCGTTCACCGACGTTTGTGCAGCGAGGACCGTTTGGACAGCGATGGTGGCTGCTTCGACGGTTGGATATCCGTACGCTCCGGTGGAGATCGCCGGAAAGGCGATGGTCTGGGCACCTACCTGATCTGCGAGGGTCAGCGAGCGGCGGTAACACGATGCGAGGAGTTCGGCTTCCCCGTCCCTGCCACCCCTCCAGACCGGCCCGACGGTGTGAATGATCCAGGCGGCGCGCAGCGCAAAGCCGGGGGTGATCTTGGCGTCCCCCGTTTCGCAGCCACCGAGTGAGCGGCAGCACGCGAGTAGCGCCGGTCCGGCCGCTCGGTGAATTGCGCCGTCCACGCCGCCGCCTCCGAGTAGCGAACGGTTTGCGGCGTTGACGATCGCGTCGACTGGCTGTGCAGTGATGTCGCCGCGGACAAGAAGGAGCCTGAGCACGGGCACAGTGTCGCGTCTTTGGTGGACGAGCGCTGTCGAACTTCACCAAAAGCAGTGCGACGCCGGACACGACCGGGGACTGCCTCCGATCTTCTGCCAGCGCCAAGGTCCACCGTGCCGGTACCCGGTAACGAGAACTGGCCGGTACACTCGCCGGAGCGTTCCACTTTTCTAGGTGGGGACTTCTCGTCGAACCTTCGGGCCCAGCATTCCGGCCGAACAACAACCTTTCGCCTCCGCTGCACCCGACTCAGGAGACGAGATGTCTACTTCACAACCGCCCGGACTTCGCAGGTCCGCGTCCCCGGGCAGGCGCCCAACAGCAATCGTGTACTGCGAAGCCAACTTCGGCGCCATCGACGGCAAGACCGCGAACGGGCTCGTTCGTTACAGCGACCGGTTCGAGATTCTGTCGGTCATCGACAGCCAGTCAGCGGGGCTCGACGCTGGAACCGTGTTGGACGGCACCCCAACGGGCATCCCAATTTTCGCGACCCTCGAAGGAGCGATCGACTCCGCTTCAGACGACGTCGACCTGTTGATCGTCGGAGTCGCCCCCACGAGCGGCTTGTTGGCGAACCGTGAACGCGAAGTCCTTCTCGACGCCATGCGGCGCGGGTTGGGATTGATCAACGGCCTGCACGAGTTCTTAAATGACGATCCCGAATTCTCCGCGGTCGCCGCAGAACACAACGTTCAGATCACCGACATCCGCCGACCGCGGGACAAGGTGGACCTCAGAATGTTTACCGGAAGCATCCTCGACGTCACCTGCCCGCGCATTGCGGTGCTGGGGACCGACGGAGCCATCGGAAAACGAACGACGGCGACGATTTTGACGAGGGCGTTGAACACGCGCGGTATCAAAGCGGTACTGGTCGGGACCGGTCAGACGAGTTTGATGCAGGGCGTTCGGCATGGCGTGGCGCTGGACGCCATCCCCGCCCAGTTCGTGACCGGTGAACTGGAAGGCGCGATCGTCGAAGCGTTCTTGTCCAGCCAACCGGACGTGATCATCGTTGAGGGACAGGGTGCGCTCAGTCACCCGACCTATCTCAGTTCGACGGCAATTTTGCGCGGCAGTCGCCCCGAGGCGGTGATCCTTCAGCACGCGCCGAAACGCCGGGTGATCAGCGATTTCCCCGACTTCCCCATGCCGAGCGCAGCCAGCGAGATCGCGCTGATCGAGACCTTTGCTGACACCGTGGTGATTGGGTTGACCCTGAACCATGAAGGGATGACCGACAGCGAGATCACCGCTGCTATCGCCTTTTATGAGCAGGAGCTGGGGATCCCGGTCACCGACGCGATCGCTCGCCCCACCGACCGACTGGTGGACATGGTGCTCGGTGCCCTTCCCGAGCTGGGGCACGACGCGCACTTGGCGACCGTGTGAAAGGACTGCGCCTCGAGATCCGCTTGGACCAGGTGGCGGACAATGCCCGCAGGCTCGTGGAGCGTTGCGGGCGGCAAGGCATCACGGTCACCGCGGTAACCAAGGCAATGTTGGGCGCTCCCGAGTTGGCCAGGTCGCTGAGCGGCGTTCACTCGCTCGGCGATTCGCGGGTAGAAAACATCGAGCGGCTGCGCAAGGCCGGCATCGTCGCACCGCTGCTGTTGCTTCGAACGCCGATGCCCAGCCAGGTGGCTGCGGTGGTCGCCGCCAACGTCACCAGCGTGAACACCGAACGCGAAGTGTTGGAGGCCCTGTCGTCGGCGGCGCGGTCGGCCGGAGTCATTCACGACGTGATGGTGATGGTCGAGATGGGCGATCTTCGCGAGGGGCTGATGCCGGCCGCGCTGCTGCCAACAATTCGAGACCTGCTGGCGCTGTCTAACGTCCGCCTGTGCGGGTTGGGAACGAATTTGGCATGCCGCAACGGCATCGAACCGAGCGTGCTCAACATGGCGGAACTGTCGGCAACGGTCGCCGACATCGAAGCCACTTTTGGCATCGAGATCGGCATGGTGTCAGGGGGCAACTCCGCCAACCTCGCGTGGGCTCTCGGATCAGGATCGACGGGACGGATCAACAACCTTCGCCTGGGGGAAGCAATCCTGCTGGGGCGCGAGCCGCTACACCGTCAGGCGATCGCCGGACTGCACACCACATCGTTCAAGCTGGTCGCTGAAGTCATCGAATCGCAACGCAAGCCCACCGAACCATGGGGTACCGCCGGCCAGAACTCCTTCGGGGAACGGGTCGACGTGTTGGACCGGGGTGACATCTGGCAGACGATCCTTGCGGTCGGGCGGCAGGACACCGATGTCGCCGACCTGCACGCGCCAACTGGGGTCGAAATCCTCGCTGCGAGCAGCGACCACCTCATCACGGCCACGGCAGAGCGGCGACATCCAGGTGAAGAAATCGAGTTCGAGGTCGGCTACTCGGCGCTTTTGCGTTCGATGACCTCACCCTTCGTCGCCAAGTGCCTGTAAAACCCCTCGCAGCGAGCACCACACGTCAACCTTCGACGTGGATGGCGAGCGCTTTGATCTGATCGAAGAGCTCCTGCGCCTCAGGGTCGGTGATGTTCGGCGAGAACCAGGCGAACCCAATCGCTTTTCGAACCGGGACGCTTTCTTGTGCGGCGGCGAGGAGCGCCTTCAGCGGCGCCAGGTTGCCCGGGTGGAAATGATTGACGATGTCTTCGGGAGCGCCGGCTCCGAAGTGCGCAAGGCGCTCGTCTTCGAGGTCGCGGCACGCCGCGACGAGGAAACGTTTAATGCCGTCCAGGTCCGTCGAACGGATCAAGTCGTCCACGTCGCCGACGATCTGGCCGACGATGTAGTCGTTCCGAAACACGCCGTCTGGGTCATTGCCGCGGATCCACGCCTGGGCCATGCGTTCAGGACGCAAGGTCGTATCGGAGCTTGCCAACTCTTCCAGCTCACCCACGGCGGCCGAATCCCCGCCGGTCAGGCTCGCGCGGAATGGGAACCCGTACACAAGCGATCGCCGCACAAACCAGTTTGTCCTTGCCGCCCTAAGCAATGCCTGGAGCGGCTCGACCCGATTCCGACTGACGATGTGATCTCCGAGCAGCTCACAAAAGAGGGACAGCTCTGGTTCCTCCGCTCCATCGCAGTAGCCGAGAATGAACCGCTCGATGGAGTCCACGTCGGCCACATCGAAGAAGGCGACGACTTCAGCGACCGCGTTGCGCCGCTCGGCGCCCACCTGGAGAGATCTCTGGGCGAAGTCAGCGATCAGCGCATCAATATCAACATTTGTCTCGGCCATGCGCATGAACCTATCCAGGTATCAGCCGCCCATATTCAGTCACGTCAGCGTCGACAGCAGATGGTCGACACCGGAGACGGAGCACCACCGTTGCGCGGCGGCCGTTCATGCAGGTCATCAAGGAAAAGGAGGGCAGGCTGGCGACTCTCAGAGTTGGCGGTATCGGCGGTGCTAGACCTGCATTTTGCGAGAAAAGAAACATTCGCAACAGACCGTCTGGGAGCTGCGATGCGTTGTGTAGCACTGGTCATCGTGTTGGTGTTGGTCCTAGCAGCCTGCGGGTCACAGGACGACAACGCGGGTACGGATTCGAAGAACCCCCCGGCTTCGACCACGACGGCGGCGGTTGCCACGGACGTCTCGGCATCCTCGACCACCGCCGACCGACCAGCGACGTCAACCACGGTCGATGCGAGCAACACCGCAGAACCCTCCACCTCGGCGGCTGGCACATCAACAACCAAGGCCGCCAGCACTTCAGGTGCTTCGGACAACACAGCGGCGCCCGGCAGCTCGGTCCCGACGCCAACATCGAGCGGTGGCAGCGCCGGCAACGCGTGCACGAGTGGATCTGCCCCCGCCCCGACGGGCGCTTCGGTCCGCACGGTCATCGATGTCGACGGTGATGGTAAGGCCGATTCCGCCTGGCTAGACGTGGCGGCCGACGGCAAAGTCACCGTTGGAATCACCACCGCTGCCGGTGGCGGCATGCAACGAATCTGGGAGTCGGCCAGCCCAGTCGTCCGCTCGATTTTGATTGTTCGCCCCAACGAAGCCACCCCGCCACTAGTCCTCGCCGACGACGGCCGCACCGTCAACCTGTGGGCGGTCGTCGACTGCAAGATCGGCATCGTGACCGACTCGGGCGGCGCGCCGTACACGTTCTCTCACGGGTTCACCGATTTCGGGACAGGCGTTGGCTGCGACCAGGTAGCTGGTACCAATGAACTCGTCGGGCTCAACATCACCGACCAGACCGACGACGCGATCACATGGACCTCGACCGTCGTGTCAGTTCGCGGCCTGATTGCCAAGAACGGCGCTCAACGCTCGGGGATCTATGAATGGCCAGCTGACAGCGCCGCAATCGAACGACTCGCTGAGACCACCTGCGGTGATCAGACGATCGAGAATGCCGGGCTCTCGGTGGTCAGCTAGCTAGCGGGGCGGTGCCGATCGGGTGGGTCGGGTCGGCGTGAAACCGCCGCCCGGCCCGCTGACCCGCCTCGATGGGTAGTAGCGAGATAACGCCGACAGTTCCCCTCGTGCCTGGATGTGCTCAAGGGGTCGAACCTCAGGCGGTGTGCACCGGAAAGTCCAGTTCGCCAACCTCAAACGGGCAGCTCCCCAGTTGGTAATCGAAGGTCGTTTGCAGCCGTCCATCGTTCACTATCGTCTCTCCCAGGTCTGAGCTGCCCTCCAAGCGATACTCGTATGAGCGAGGCTCGCTCGCTTTGTCCGCAGCCAGTGGGACGAAAAATCCGCCATCTTGTTGTGCGACCAGCTCGGCGGTCTCGTGACAAACCTCGGCGACACAAATATCGCTCAGCGTGTAGCCCTCTTCCACGGTCACGATCAGGTGATTGGGAATCAACGCCTCTGCACAGATGCGACGATCGCAACTCGACGACAAGGTGCTAACAGCCACCAGCCCGAGCAGTGCTGTCAATCGGCTGAACAAGGGGACTTTTCGGGGACTATAACCAACCCCTAATCGCTTGCGCCCACGATTGCCCTTCCTTGCGATAGAGCGCGAATGTTCTTCGGTCGTAGGAACTGCCTCGGTGGTAGTCATGATCGACCGATACTCCTTCTCACCGGAAAGGTGCGATCCAACCAACCCCGACAGTTTGCGCGCTCCGCCCGAATGATCCACCACTAGGACGGTGAGGGAGCCCAGGATCAAAGGCACCCTCATCCGCTACGACCACTAGCAGCGGTCAACACCCCTTGGAACCGATCATCTAGAAGAGCAGATCGCCGGGGAGGTCGGCTGCTTGGCGTAGCCAAGAGCGCATCTGGTCGTCGTCGATCTGATCATCGGGTCCAAAATGTGAGTATCGGACCCGGGGGTACTTCGACTCGACGGGCGGCGGCGGGTCGAGGTCTCCGCCGTTCAGCCAGCTGACCTTTACGTACTTATCGAAGCAGTGGTAGCTGAAAAACCAGCCGTTCCCGGCAGTTCCATAGAAGGGAGTGTTCCATCGGACGGCCTTCTGAACGTTGGGAACGGTTTCGTTCACCAAATCGTCGAGGTGCCGCCCAATCACACCTTTCCAATCGGGCATGGCGTCGATGTACGCCTGGACAGGCGCGTCACCATCACCTTTGGGGATCTGAGGATTTCCCCCCGACAGAAGCTTGACCTGGCCGTCAGGGTTGTCAGTCATGGTTTGGCACCTTCCGACATTTCCTTGGTCGCGTGGGTCTGCTGACCGGGTCGCTCCGCCTCCGAAGGTTTCCCGACCGCTCCATCGTTGTCAACACGCCATGACCGGACAACCTCGTTGATGGACTGCGCGCCGACCAGCGGCGTCGTTGGAAACGGAAGCTCGGAAGGCACGAACAAGAACGGGCGGGTCTGCCAGCCGCCGAGCCCGCCGTGGAACCCGATCAGCTCCTCAAACGCGCACCCTTCGTTGAGGTCGACGTCAAAGAAGCTGTTGACCAGCAGGTCGGGGACATTGTTGAAGCCGTTTGTCCGCCGCAGGTGGGCGAGGGCGTTCGGCCCAAAGTCGGCGAGTGGATCGATGCCGTCGACGGTGCCGTCATCCAGGTAGCAGATTCCGTGCTCGCCCATCACGAGGCCACCGTCGGTTTCGGAAGCCCCCAGCACAAAGCCAATGCCTGGATGACGTACCAGGCCTCGGATCAAGTCTGGGTGCTGAGCAGTGATCGTTTCGATCGTCGCCCGCCCTGCGATGTGAGGGAACGAGATGAGGCCCAAGTTTCCCGACGCCAGTACCACGGCGTCATCGGCGGAACCGACAAGAAAGTCCGGGGGATCACCGCCCAGGGCGAGTTCGCCGTCGATCGTTCGGCTCTTCAACGCTCGAGCCATCAGTCGCGCCGTCCGACTCTCCGGGTTAGAAATTACGTCGCCGATGGCGCCACTGATGTTGCCGATACCCTCTGATGGCATCACCGGCTGAGCGACATGCCCGTCACCGGTCATCAACCCGTTGACGAGTTCGGCCAGGCTTTGTTCATAGCGCTGCTTGAAGGTTGCCCCCTGACTTTGGCCGTGATCTGAGAGCACGACAATGCGGTACGGACGCGCCGCGTCTTCGGCGGCCGCGGCGACGCGGGCGAGCTGGCGATCGATCCGGCGCAGAACCTCCAGGGCGTCAGGCGCGAGCACCCCCGAATGGTGGGCGACTTCGTCGTAGCCGACCAGATCGACATAGGCGATCGGGACGCCTCGGTAGATGTCGCTGATGAGGGTTCCGATTGTCAGGTCGCGAAGCATCACCGTGGTCGCAGCGCGTGCGAGGGGATAGGTGCCACCGCGCGACAAGCGCGGCTCGACGCGGCGACGGCGGGCCCTCCACGACGCGGCCAACTCGCGGCAGATGTCCTCGATCGACAGGACCAGCGCCCGGCTCATGGCGTATGGGTCGGCGAAGAACCCTTCGAGACCACGGTGGAGAGGGCGTTCACCGTCGAGGATGGTGCTGAACGTGAACATCGAATCGTTGCTGCCGCCGGTAAAGACATTCGACCTTGACACGCCACCGACCAGGAGTCCTCGACCGCCGCTCCGACTCGCTTCGATCGCTGCCGCGTCGCGAGGCCGGTTGGTGGTCACGACATGACCGGTCTGTTTGTCGAGCCATCGAAAGGCCGGCATGTTCTGGTTATCGCCGTGGAGAATGCCGGCCTGAGAGGCACCGGTTTGGGACGACAGGTCACATTCCCATTCGTGCAACTGATGCGTTCCGGATCGCTGCCATGTCGCGAGGGTTGGTAGGTGGCCGGACATTATGGCGTGCTCAAAGACGGGCGTCGCCAGCCCATCGATCTGGATCAGGATCAGACCTGGGTCGTCGGTGTGGATCGACTGACCAGCCATGCGTCGGGCGGCCCGTTTGATCAGATTGCGGCGGTAGACGGCCTCATCGTCAATCGCGAGAATCGACGCGGTGCCTGCCGTCGCTGCTGTGATCACGAGAGACCCCGCCAGGGCAGACCACCAGGAGTTGACCGAAAAGCCGTCGGTGAGCGACGCCGCGAGCTGTAGCGCTGCCGCATTGCACGCCAATGCTGCAAGACCGGCCGTCCACACCAGCAGCCAGGTCGCCCTATCGACCACGACCGGCCAGATGACGACGTTCAACAAGACCAGGATGCCCTGTGCCAACAAGATCGCCACCCAGCCGGTTGCCCGAATGCCGGGCAGCACGACCACGGCGAGCCAGAGGCCGATGAACCCGATCAATTCGATCAGCAGACCCCGCACCAGCCTTGCCTGTCGACTGTTGGACGAAAGCTCAGATGAAGATGGCTGGCCCCGTGATGAGCTCACCCAAACAAACCTTCACGGCAAGCGCGCGGCCCGGTCGCCAGGAGGTAGGTAGTGCGGCGACCAACGTCGGGTGCACCCAACCAGGCCCGCGACCTCGGCGGCGAAGGTTCGTGCAGAATGCCGACAGGCGAGAAACGGAGGTTCACAGCGGCGCATAGTACCGTCGGCCTTCACCGTTCCCGACGCCGATGTGGCAAAGGTGAAACTGGTGGAGATCAAAGGCCCACCGATGGATGGATCCGACCCGAACGGTAGGCCCGACATGGACGACCAACCGACGTTGTGCTTCGCGACCTGGAACATTCAGTTCGGGCTCGGAGTGGACGAAGCGGTGGAGATCCTGAGGGACTGGGTCCTGTTTGCCCGGCTGGATGTTCTTTGCGCGCAAGAACTCGACGATGAGGGCGCGGCGCGTCTCGCTGGCGGGATCGGGTTTGATCACGGGTACCTGTCCTCGGGAACGCACGTCCGGTCCAGGCGCCCGTTTGGGAATGCGATCCTGACCAGACACGGACTCACCAGGGTCCGCGGCGTCGACCTGCCAGGCCGGGCGCCGCTCGGCGGACACCCGCGGATCGCTTTGGCGGCCGACGTTTCGCTCGGCGGCCGAAACTTTGCGGTGTACAGCGCTCACACCGAGATTCCAACGCTGCCACTAGCGTTCCGCCGACGCCAGTTCGCGGCGCTCGGTACTGCGGCCTGTGCCGATCCGTCGCCGGTGATGGTGGGCGGCGACTTCAACACGATCACCGCCCGAGGGAGGCGGGCGCTGGAATCCGACTTAGCCGTAGCCGGTCTGACTCCGTTGATGGGAGAGGACCGGGCATCGACGTGCTTTCGAGGCGGTGTGGGGTTTGTGCTCGACCACTTCTTTGGTCGAGGAGTAAAAGCCGTTGCCAGCGGGACCGTCGGCGCGGGCGCGGCCAGCGACCACGACTTGGTTTGGGTCTCAGTCCGCCCCGACCCGGGTACCTAGCAGCGGGTGCACACCGGTGCTCGCGTCACAACGTCGCAGGACTCAGAGAGGAGTGCTTGCGTCCCAGCGCAGTTGACTGTCGACTTCGCCGCGACCGACGGTTCGTTCGCGACCGCGCCACACGATGACCGTACCGTCGACTGCTCGTGCCAGCTGGTCGAACAGTTCGACCCGCAACCCGGCGCGAGTGATTTCTTCTTCGGCGAGCACGTCGATCTCGGAAAGCAGTTGGCCAAAGGTGCGGGGAGACGCCTCAACGGCGTCGACAAACTCGGCAGCTCGGAATTCGACACGCCCGTCCAGGTTGTCACCGGTTCTGACGGGCGCCAACGGTAACCAGGATCGAGGCACGCTGGTCGCGAGGCGCCACAGCAGCTCTGCACCTGACGGGTCCGCGGGTTGTGGCATTGGTTCGGGACGACGGTCGCCTCGTATTCGACCCCGTCCAGACGGTCCGAGACTCCGCTGCTCGATACCCCAAGCCAGGTTCGCCATCTCGTCTCGCTGAATGTCGATCCGTTCAAGGACTTCGCCGCGGATCGGACCCAGAGCCGACGGAAGAACGACGAGCAGCGGAATATCGGCCGGGACCGGGTCGGGCTGCGCGCCGCTGGCGCTCATCGCTCCAGGCTGGAACTGTCGACCGGCCCGATCCTCACCTTGACTCTGCGCGGTGCCTACCACGGTGGCCACGCCGAAGGTGTCCTTAACGACCACCCAGTCGATTCGAGCGACGGTGCCGACAGGTAGATCGAGAGGGACGACAAACCAATCGGGTCCGTACGTGACTGCGTATTCGATCGCCAGCATGCGAGCGAGGTCGGTCGGACCTGCCGAGACGGCGCCCAGATTGACCCGGCCGTCCTCGAGCTCCCAATACCGATCGTTGGGCATTCCTTGGTAGCGCGCCAAGGTCGGCAACAGGTGCCGGATCGACGTTCCGACATCGCCGTCGGCTGCCGACGCGCCCAGACTCGCGTCGGGCACGACGTCGAGCGAAAACCAGTCCACGCCCGTGCCGTCATACTCAGCTGCCCCGAGCACCACTTCGGTCTGCGAACCAGGAAGCGGTGGAGCAGACACGGCGAACGCATACTCGAGTCGCGCTGGGTCCCAGCTTGGAGACGTCGCCTCGGAATCAACGTCGAGGTCGGTGACCGCATGCATCGTCGCCCAGTCGAGCCACTCGCCGATGGCCTGGGTCATCGCGGTCGGATCGCTGGCACTGCCGAGCAGGTCTGGGTGGGGCCCGCCTCGGGCCCGGGTATCAAGCGCTGCGGCGAGTCCGTCGGTCAGCGTGCCACCGAGCACCGCCGCCCATCGCGTGTCGGTCGTCCCGGCCTGCTCGGAGAGCGCGTCGGGGAACGGGTACAAAGCGCGGGCGGTCGCGACAGCGCCGGTTTCGCCAGCCCGGGACAGCATCGCTTCGAAACGTCGTCCCGTCCGGGCGCGGTCGTCCCAGGCACGGCCCAGATCGGCCGCTCGTGAGCCGCGTTCGGCTTCCACCATCGCTTCAAGGACCATCGTCCTGGAATCGAAGTCGACCGACCCAGAAGTTGCATCGGTCGATGGCCTCACAGCCCCGGCGTGAAATCTGGTGAGTCGGCTCCATGAGGCGGCCAGGTCGATGCCGACAGGCGAACCGCCGTCTTCGCCAACGAACTCACCAAACTGTGCCTGCCGACCGATCAACCAGAGTGGATCTGCCAATTCGGCTCGGAGCCCGACTTCGATGTCGGCGGTTCGTGCATTGCCTTCAAGTCGCGACCACGTTCCTGGCATTACGCACCTCCACCCTTGTTGGCAAGCAGAGCCGCCGCGTTCCATTGCTTTTCTGCAAACACGGTCCCTATCAAGTCAAAAAGCGACCTCACATCTTTGAGACCTTCCCGGATGTAGGTCAGTGGCAGGTACTCATCGATTGCAGTGACGGCTAGGTCGTCCAGGTCGACGAGGCGGATGTCTGCCAGGTCCAATGTTTCGTCGAGCATTCCCTCGATGAGTTCCCACGACCAGCCGTCACCCCCGGCGGGATCGGGGTGTACCGCGACGAGGATGGCTTGGGGCGCTCGGGCGTCAGGGGCGTCGTAATAGACCGAGAGGCCTGTGGTCGCCGTCGCGGACGGGATCACTTCGGACCATTCGTCGAGTACCAGTCCGCACGTCGCATCAAGTGGACCGTCGTCCAACGCGATGATCGCGGCGTGAACCGTCGGGCCGATGGGCACCCTCCATGCTTGGGTCGGATTCTGCGGGTCCACTTGCGTGGCGAGCGGTCCGCCAAGCCAAGATTCGCCGTCTCGCGACGGCATCTGGCACACCGACAGGTCGGCGGAGCTTGCTGCGCCGGAGTGCGCGTCACGAAAAAGGCGCAGATCGCCCAGTGTCGCCAACCCGGGTCGTACCCGAGCGACGGCATCCATCCAGTCTTCGACGTCGAACGAAGTGACAGCGGCGACCCGGGAGCTAGCGAGCGAGCCGAGATCGTCCAGCGTCGGCACGCAGACCACGCTGGTACCCAACAACGCGGACATGGCTGTTTGCATCCCTCGAAGCAGCCCTTCAGGCGTCTGGTCGACCACCGGTACCGCAGCGAGGGCCTCCCGAAGCCCCGCAGATAGCGACGCGAACACCGCATGTACCGTTGCGATGACGTCGTCGTCGATGGCATCGTTGCCGAGGACGGCGATGCCATAGCCAAGCCCAGCGAGTGTCGAGAGCGCAGCCCGGGCAGCGCCGATGTCAACGATGGGAGCCGGCGGCGGTGCTGTCGGGTCAAACTCGATGTCTTGGACCAGCGTGATTGATCCCGCCAGCGCAGCCAGCGCCATATCGGTCAGCTGGATGTGACCGCTGACCGACGCTTCAAGGTCGATGAGCTGATCCATCGTAAGTGTGGGAGGAGGAGGCGCCTCGGTGGTCGCTGCGCTATCGACCTGGTTGGGCGGCGATACGTCCACTGGAACGAGGGGCCGTGACCGGTTCAACGCTTCGGCCACGGTCGCCGCGATCGCGCTCAACCTGCGCCACTCCGGCGCGTTCTGATTCACCGCCGATGTCGCTCCACCCGTGTGGGCTACCAGGCGGCGGGCCAAGATCGGTACCTCGTCGCCGATGACATTTCCTTCGACCACCACGTCGAGGGCGCACACTCCCAGTGAGCCAAGATCGCGATCCCCGTTCGGACCGGGCATGATCCAGTCGGTGGCGTCACCCAACCAGCGCCGTGCAAACGCTTCGGCAGCGGGCGCGATGCGCGCACGGGCGGCGCCCGAGTTCCATCCCGTAGCCACCGCGTCGGGATCAGGACAGGGCACCACGATCCGATGCGTGATCGAAACCCCTTGCCGAGGCGTCCGCAACACGTCCATGCCGTCCGGTGGGGGCCCGCCCGTAGCAACCGCCTCAAAGGTGGCAGCAGCGCGGAGCGGCCGTCCCCCCGCCAGCTGATGCACACCTTCGGCAACCAACAGATCGGCGACCGAGTCGACCGCAGCGTCGAGGCTCACAAAGATCCCGTCAATGACGGCGTTCTCGGCGGCGTTGGGAGCCTCATCAAAAGCCAGGGTTCCTTCACGCCACGCCTTCCAGGATTGGACACCGTCGACGACTTCGTGCGGCACGACCTGTTCAAGCCCGTCGGCTAACGGCACGCTTCGCTGAGGGTGGCGCCGCCGCAGGTCGTCGACGAAACGATGAAGGTTGACGCCAGCGCCGATGTCGGAAAGGTCGTGGAAAGAGCGTTCGAGCCGGTAACCGAGCACCGCGCCAAGAGGCTGGCCTCGTTGCACCGCTGACACGATCCAGCTGCCGGCGCGCACCCTGTCCGATGTCAAGTCCATACGTGCGAGTTGGGTGTCACCGCTTTGGTGGGCCAGTTCGCCGCCGCGAAGTACCGCGCCCGTAATGGCTTGGTCGACCGACGGCGCATGCACCCAGCCGACTCGAGCGTCTGGTTCGACCACTGCGACGACTTCCGGACCCGGCTCCCATCCAGGGGGCAGGTCGGGGTCGTTTGCGATGTTGACCGCTGCAACCACTGTGTCGTCGCGTACCAGGTCGGTCACCCAGCCGAAGTGTCCCACACCGGCGCCGAGCGGGTTCGCTGCGCGCAGTGTCGCAAGACGACTGGTGGCGAGCGACGTGAACCAGGCGTCCAACCGGGTTGTCGCGACGGCGAGAGCTTCGCCCAACAGTCGCGTGTACACCTCAGCGCCTAGTTGAGCGCTGGCGAGTTCGGCCACTGCTGCTTTGGTCGTCAAAAACAGTTCGGGAAGGTCGCGACGCAAGACGTTGGCATCGAAGAAGGACGACATCGCCGACGCCTGGCTGGTGAGTTCGCCGACGGTGAGCGAAGCGACGTCAGCGGAAACCGCCTGACCTCCGGCGACGAGACCGACCGACATGCCGACAATCTCGGTGGCGGTCGGCGACGCGGCGTCACCAGCTTTGCGAATTCCGAGAGCGGTGAGTTCGGGGCTGACCGCCCAGCCTTCGAACCCGGTCTTCGAACCCATGACGCGCAACATCGCCAGCGCGGACTGTTCGTGCGCAAGCTGCAGTGATCGATCGAGCAGTTGGAACAGCAGATCGGTCGGAGGCGCATCGCCCCACGGCGGAGCGACGCGAAACGGCGTTGGCGGCGCTCCGAGAACGGTTAGGTAGTCAGCGACCGTGGCGGCGCCTTCTCGGTTGGGATCGTCGGCGGCGACCTTCATGCGCATCAATTGCGCGTCACCCGTTTCCATCATCGAAAGGCGTGATTCTCGGATGTCTCCCGGAACCAATGAGAAGAGATCGCGCACCAGGTGGCGCGACGCGGTTTTGATCACCTGGTCGAGCACGGACGTCGGCATGGCTTGGTCGGCCGGGATATCGAGGAAACGTCCGGGCCGTGAGGTTGCGCTCCGCACCGATGATTCGATCGGCCCGTCCACCGAGCGAATCATGTAGGCGCCAGGATGGGGGACAGGGCCAAGACCGAGCACCTCGAGGAGATG
>JAGNEX010000116.1:1808-3890 GCA_018003035.1 Acidimicrobiia bacterium | reverse complement strand
GACGTGATCGGCGACTACTGGGCCGAGACCACCTCGGGTGACATCGCCGCCAAGATCGACGCGATCGACGCCGATGAGATCACCGTCTCCATCAACTCGCCTGGCGGGAACATCTTCGACGGCATCGCCATCTACAACGCGTTGCGTTCCCACAAGGCGCGCATCGTGACCCGCGTCGACGGCATCGCCGCCTCCATCGCATCCGTGATCGCGCAGGCCGGCGATGAGCGGCAGATGATGGGCGGCTCGCAGATGATGATCCACAACGCGTGGGGGGTCGCCATTGGCGATGCTCCCGAAATGCGCAAGATGGCCGACGTCCTCGATCACCAAAACCTTGTCATCGCCGAGGTCTACGCCCGCCACTCAGGGCAAGACGCCGCGGACCTCCTCGATCTGATGGCCGAGGAGACCTGGTACACGGCTAGCGGCACTGTCGAGGCGGGCCTTGCCGACGTCGTGATCGACGCATCCCCTACCACTTCCGCAGCGGGTGCCGCAGCGGAGGACGGCGAAACGCAGGCGCGTTTCGACCCGTCGCTATCCCTGGCTCTGCTCGACCTCTGAGCTGCCACCAACCCCACCACAGAAAGGACGGCTCACAATGCCGACCATCCTGGAGCGGTACACGGCTGCGAAGCAGGCCGCGACCGAGTTGCACAACAAGGCCAAGGGCGAGGACCGCCCCCTGACCGACAGTGAGCGCGCCGAGTTCGACGCGCTCGTGACCGAGGCGACCAGCCTCAAGGCCCAGCACGATCGGGCGACGCAGGATTTGTCCGCGCTGGCCGACCTCAACGACCTTGCAGAGATCGCCGAAGGCGTCACTGTTCGAGAGCGCAAGGCGTCCGGCTCCTGGGCTGACCGCTTCACCGGCTCGGCTGAGTACAAGGCGATGCTCGCCCAGTACCCGGGCGGCATTCCGTCCGGCACGCAGGTGAACATGGGCAGTGTCGTCATGAGCGACCTGCGCAACACCCTCATCACCGACCCGGGTTTCACTCCGGCTGCCGTCGAAGTGGTCCCGACCAACCCGTTCGTCAGCGACCTGTTCGACGCGATCAGCCTCGTTCCGAACAGCCCGCAGTCGTTCAAGACGTTCGTCGCGACGTTCACCAATGCGGCTGCAACTGTCGCAGAGGGTGCGCTCAAGCCGGAATCTGCCCTGTCGTGGGCTCCGACCACCGTCACCCTGGAGACCACCGCGCACTGGGTTCCCGTCACCAACCAGGCGCTCTCCCACGAGTCGCTGGTGCGTGACGAGATCGACGTCAACCTCACCAATGGTGTCCGGGCCAAGTTGGCCAATGATGTCGCCACGGTCGTCGGTGCTGGCGTCGGGATGCAGACGCAGGCGTTCGACACGAACATCACCCAGACCATCCGTAAGGCGATCACGAAGGCGCAGATTGCGTCTGTGACGCTCGGCACCGGTGCCCTCGGCATCCTTATCTCGGCGATCGACGCTGAGACGCTGGATCTCGAGCAGATTGCCAATGCCGCCTACGCTCCCGGTCAGACTCCGGAGCAGGCGAAGGGCATTTGGCGGAGTCCGCTGGTCGTGGCGACTGGACTGCCTTCCGGGTTTGCCTACGTCGGCGACCTCAAGCAGATCAAGCTGCACCTGGGTTCCGGCATCAGCATCACGACGGGCTGGCAGAACGACCAGTTTGTCAAGAACCAGCTCACCATCCTTGCAGAGACTGAGGCCAAGGCCCGCCTTCGGCTCGCCGGCGCGCTGGTCAAGACCGACGTCGTGGCCTGACCTGACCCTGACCCCGCGACCCCGCCCCGCTCCCTCCTGGCGTGGGCGGGGTCGCGGCCAGAACCCTAGGAGACTCAATGCGCCTTGTGATCGCCAATGGCATCCAGTACGACGCCGACAACCTGCCGGCCCATGTGAATGCCGAGGACTGCGTTCCAGCTGAGCAGTGGTTCGCCGACAACGCCGTGGGCCGAGTTCCGGCCGAGGTTGTCGAGCCGGTCATCACGCCGACGCCTGTCTCGCGGAATCGGAAGCGGCGGGCCTGATGGCCAAATGGCCCACCGGTGAAGACCTGGGCGAGTGGACAGGGCTGACCA
>JAGNEX010000116.1:0-1708 GCA_018003035.1 Acidimicrobiia bacterium | reverse complement strand
ACCTACGCGACTTAGGAGCACCCCATGCCGTCCAAGCCGAAGCCGAAGCCGTGGGTTGTCACCCGCGACTTCGAGATCAACTGCGTCGTCTATCGCAAGGGCGACGAGTACACCCCTGACCGCTACTTCGAGCGGCTGACCCGCGGCGGTTTCGTCGCTCAGAAGAAGGAGCCCAGCAATGGCAATGGCTGACCCGACTGTCATCGTTGACCCGAAGATCTCGATCAATGGTGTCGACTACGTGTGCGCATCCAAGAAGGTCTCACTGATCCCCGAGGATTCCGAGGTGGACGTCGAGACGTTCTGCAACCCTGGCGGCACTCGCCCTGGGTCGACGTCATGGAAGTGTTCGATCGACCTCAAGTTGTCCTACACCAATGGTCCGGACACAGGCTCCTGGAACACCCTCCATGCGCTGCGCAAGACCAAGGCTGAGGTCATTATCTCGCCGAAGTCTGCCGTGGCGTCCGCGGGCAACCCGACCGCGACGTTCGATGCGTACATTCCCAGCATCCCACTCCTCGACGCTGAGGTGGGTGGCGTTACTGAGTACACGCTCGAACTGTCTAGCGTCGGTGAGCCGGTGTTCACCACGTCGTGACTGCCCGCATCGAGGTTGAGGGCGACCGGGAAGTTCGTCGCGCCCTCAAGCGCCTCGGCGACGCGGCTAAGGCTGGCCTGCGGGCGACGCACGCTGAGAGCGCCGAGATTGTCGCGGACGCGGCTCGCGGCATCGTTCCGCGCCGCTCGGGAGCCCTGGCGGCTTCGATCCGCTCGTCGGGCCAGATCGGTGCCGGGGTGGTGCGCGCTGGCCGTGCTGCCGTGCCCTATGCCGGCGTCATCCATTTCGGTTGGGCAGCGCACAGCATTGCACCCCAGCCATTCCTCTATGACGCCGCCGACGCCCGCGCTGACGAGGTGCTGGCGAAGTTCCACGAGGACATCAATAAGCAGGCCAGGTCCGCTGGTCTTGACGTTTCCACAGGAGGAATCACCGCATGAAGATGACCTTTGACGTCACCTATCTCGACGGGCGCGAGGGTGAGCGAATCACTGCGCACCCGCGGTCCATCGTCGCGTTCGAACGCACCCACAAGACCAAGATCACCGGCGGCGAACTGGGCATGACCGAGTTGATGTGGATCGCTTGGCACGCAGGTGGGAGTCAAGGCTCGTTCGACGCCTGGATCGAGGGTGTCGATGAGATTGATCCCGTCGATGACGACGAGGGCGGAGCCCCTTTCGAGACTCAACCCTCTGGGGAGTAGTCGCCGCCGCTATCGAGTCAGGGGCCGGCGTCCCCTTCCATGCGCTCCTGAACGACGGCGACCTGTACGCCACCACCGCCGAATACCTGGACTACCGCGCACGTGAGACCGAGAAGCGGATGAAGCGCAAGAGGGGGTGACCCGAGATGGCATCCCGATCGTCGATCATCAAGATCAAGATCCTTTCCGACACTAAGGGTTTCACCTCCGGGCTGGACCAGGCGCAAACACGACTGGGCAAGGTCAAGGCCGGTTTCCAGTCCGCACTGGGACCGGCCACGGCTATCGGTGGCGGGTTGGCGGCGCTCGGCAAACTGGTATCAGGCTCGGCGTCCGATCTGAATGAGTCTGCCAATGCCGTGCGGGTCACCTTTGGCGCGCAGGCCGCTGCGGTTGAGGCGCTGTCGAGGAAGGCGGCCACCTCGGTTGGGCTCAGTAGC
>JAGNEX010000115.1 GCA_018003035.1 Acidimicrobiia bacterium | reverse complement strand
AGGTCGGGATGGTCACACATATGGCTTGGTTGCGGCCTATTCCGACCAGGCAGACTTGGGCCACTGCTATATCGGGTTCTTGCGCTGTTCGGATCGCAAACCCCAAGGTGAGATGCACGAAGGCATGTTCCTCTTTATCGACTACCTGTTCAGCTCAACCTCGTATCGAAAACTTTATGTAGAGATTCCGCAGTACAACGAAGATGAAATCGGGCTCAGCCAATTGGGACCATTCGTCATCGACGGTTGCCTGAAAGATCACGATTTCCACGGGGGCAGGTTCTTCGACCGTTTGATTCTCGCCTTATACCGATCATCATGGGATAGCTGGGCGGAGCCTTATCGAGCAATACTGTAAGGACCCACGTCACGAGCCAGCACACAACGCACCAAAGAGAAACGCCGGGCGGAAGCGAACAGCTTCTACCCGGCGCTTCTACTGGTATTTCCTAACCGCCCCCCGCAGGGAAGGCGACCTGGCCTACTTGCCTTGCCAGTTAGGGGCGCGCTTTTCGGCGAACGAGCGGGGGCCTTCTTTCGCATCTTCAGAGAAGAACACCTTGCCCATCTGAGGACCCTGGAACTTCCAGAACTCCTCTTCGGTACGACCCTGCGACTCACGCAAAATGTACGCAGAAGCGGCCAACGCCAACGGAGCATTCTTCGCAACACGCTCCGCCAACACCAACGCCTCATCCACCGCCGAACCAGGCTCAGCCAACTTATCGACCAAACCAATCCGATTCGCCTCAACAGCACCGATCGGCTCAGCCGTCAACGCCATCTCCATCGCCACCCCATACGGCACCCGGCGAGGCAAACGCAACAACGCGCCAGCAGCAGCAAACAGACCAACGCCAGCCTCGGGGATACCCAAGTTCGCGTTGTTCGCAGCCACAATCAGGTCACACGTCAACGCCAACTCCAGGCCGCCAGCCATGGCAAACCCTTCAATGGCGCAGATCAGCGGCTTGGTAAACCCAGTCCGCTCAATCACCTGCTGAAAGCCCTGCGGCGGCCCCTCACTCAGGAACGCCTTCAAGTCCATACCCGAACAGAAACCCGCGCCAGCGCCAGTCAAAATCCCGACCGACAGAGCAGGGTCCTCTTCAAGTTGGGTCAACGCAGCGGTCAAACCCTGAGCAAGCCCGGTATTGATCGCGTTACGGGCATCGGGACGGTTGAGGGTGATCACCAACACCCGACCCTTAGTTTCTACAAGAACTTCATCAGCCATGATCGCTCCCCTACATCACTTAGGTGGCATACGAATGCCACCGTCGACGCGAATCGTCTCGGCATTCATGTACGAGTTCGTGATCAGCTCAAGCGCCAACGTCGCGAACTCTTCTGCCTGGCCAAGACGACGAGGGAACAACACGCTCTCCCCCAACTTCGCCTTGAAGGCTTCCGACGCTTCACCCTGACCGTAAATCGGCGTGTCGATCAGACCGGGGGCGATGCAGTTGACACGAATACCCACAGCTGCGAGGTCACGAGCAACCGGCAACGTCATACCAACGACGCCACCCTTCGACGACGAGTACGCCGCTTGGCCGATCTGACCGTCGAACGCCGCGACCGATGCCGTGTTGACGATGGCGCCACGCTCATTGTCGTTCTGCGGGTCGACCTTGGACATCGCCGAGGCGGCCAGACGGATCACGTTGAACGTGCCGATGAGGTTGATGCGGATAACCGTCTCGTACATGTCGAGGTCGAATGGCGAGCCGTCACGGTTGATCGTGCGACCTGCCCAGCCGATCCCCGCACAGTTGACGACAGCGCGCAACGGGCCCATTTCGGATGCGGCGTCAACCGCAGCCTGAACCTGCTCGGGGTTCGACACGTCGGCCTTGACCATTGCGCCGTTGATCTCTTTGGCGATTTCCTCGCCCTTTTGCTCGTTCATGTCGATGAGCACGACCCGGGCGCCTTTGCCAGCCAGCAGGCGGGCGGTGGCGGCACCAAGACCGGATGCGCCACCGGTCACGATCGCTGATGCTCCATTTACGTCAAGCATTTCTGATCCTTTTGTGAGTGCTGGTGGGCCGGGCCACACCAATGCGCGGCTGCCGACCCTCCGAGAAACCGTTACCTAGATCGGTTGGTTAACCGAGGCGCTCGATGATGGTGCCGTTGGCCAGACCGCCGCCCTCGCACATCGTCTGGAGGCCATAGCGGCCACCGGTACGCTCAAGTTCGCACAGCAGGGTTGCCATCAACTTGGTACCTGAGGCACCGAGCGGGTGACCGAGAGCGATCGCCCCACCGTTGACGTTGACTTTGTCCATGTTCGGCTTGAGTTCTTTTTCCCAGGCCAGGACGACGGGGGCGAACGCCTCGTTGACTTCGAACAGGTCGATGTCGTCAACGCTCATACCTGCACGCTCAAGCACCTTCTGGGTGGCCGGGATCGGGCCGGTCAACATCGTGACCGGGTCGACGCCGACGACAGAGAAGGCGTGGAAGCGGGCACGGGGGGTCAGGCCGAGTTCTTTGGCCTTGGACTCGCTCATGATCAGCACTGCGGAAGCACCATCGCTGATCTGCGACGACGTTCCGGCGGTGACAACACCGTCATCCTTGAAGGCTGGCTTCAAGTTGGCGAGGGTCTCCGGGGTCGTTCCACGACGGATACCTTCGTCGGTGTCAAAGATGCGCTGCGTACCGTCTTCGTCCGTCACGGGCACGGGGATGATCTCGCGGTCGAAACGACCCTCGTCGACGGCACGGGCGGCGAGTTCTTGCGAACGTGCACCGAAGCGGTCGAGGTCGTCACGGCTGAGGCCCCACTGCTCGGCGATCATCTCTGCGCTGATGCCTTGGGAAACCAGCCCGCCGCGGTCGGTGTAGCGGTCCATTTCGGCCTGCGACCAGGGAAGGCCCATTTTGCCGCCCATAACCGACGTGCCCATCGGGACACGGGTCATACACTCCACGCCCGAGGCGACGGCGATGTCGTACTGGCCAGACATGATGCCCTGCGCCGCGAAGTGCATGGCCTGCTGGGACGAACCGCACTGACGGTCAACCGTCGTCGACGGGACCGACTCGGGCCAGCCGGCTGCCAGCAGCGCGTTGCGGCCAACGTTGAGGGATTGTTCCCCGACCTGCATGACACAGCCCGTGATGACGTCATCTACCAACGCCGGGTCGAGGTTGTTGCGGTCGGCGATCGCCTTGAGGGTATGACCGAGAAGGTCGACAGGGTGCCAGTCCTTCAGCGATCCATTGCGCTTTCCGCCCGGGGTACGGACGGCATCGACGATGACTGCAGTCTCCATGTTGCTCCTTGAAGTTGTCCGGCCCGTCGGGCCGTTTGATGCTGCGACGACCTACCGCCGCAATTGGATCGGTCGGATCAGGTCCGGCCGTTTTCCGACCCCGCGGCGGGATCAGAGGATCTTGAAGTGGAGCGGGGTGCGACCCCATTCGAACCGTTGTCGAGGTTGGCTGAACGCTGGGCGCTTTCCATGGCGTCAAGATTGGACCGCATCTGGTTGAGCGTCGCTCCCAGTGCCTGGCGTTCCGCACGACTGATGCCGGTGCGGAGCTCGAGCCCGAATTCTCGGACGACCTCGTCGATCAACACGCTGTACCGCTTGGCTTCGGGGCGGGCAGTGACCAGCCACACCCGGCGATCGTCAGGATCGGGGACCCGTTCGACCATGTCGCGCAGTTCGAGGGCGTCGATCGCTGTGCCCGTGGCCGCCTTGCCGAGGCCGAGCAGCGTGGCAAGCGACGTCTGTGTGAGCGCGCCTTCAGAGACGACGTATTGGAGGATGAGCGCCTGGGTCAGGTTGAACCCGATCGACGTTAGGCGCCGATCGAGCACCCGACGCACCTGCCTGGCGGTCATCTCGATCGAGGACTCAAGCAGCGGAAAAGGCTGCA
>JAGNEX010000114.1 GCA_018003035.1 Acidimicrobiia bacterium | reverse complement strand
TTGCACACGGGTCGGTTCGTTGGTGGACAGGTATGCGGCGCTCTCTTCGACGAGGCGACGGACGAGTGGGAACGCAGGGTCCAACCGGCGGGTGAACAGCATTTCCGAGAATGCGACGACGACCCGGTTGGCCGCGTTGAACTCGTCGTGGAAGGCGGTGGGGGCTTCCACTGTCTTTCCTCTCATCATCGAGAGCGACTCAAAATAGGCCGGTAGTTGCCCGGTCGCCCACCATGAGAACGAATCGTGGAGCCACAGCGTGTGGCCGGGAATCAGTTTGGCCGGATCGTCTGTCTGGGCCTCAAAGGTCAGCAGAGGGTGATCGTCGAGTCGTCCCAGACCGGGGCAATCGCAGACGATCGAACCAGGCACCTGACCGCCGCGTAGATACCACTGGTCCTCGGGCAGGATGGTCGGCGATAAGAACTCGTTGTCGATGTACTCGCCGGTCACTCTGGCGCTTACTCCGGGTCGCACCACGCCATAACGGATATCGCGATCGAAACCTTCGAGCCCCAGACTCCTCAACTGGGTGGCGTCTTTGTCTTCGAAGCTGACCGGAACGAGAGCGGAGTCGTCCCACAGGCCGGGCGACATTGCATCGATGATCCGCTGCGACATAACCGCGGCGCCGCGGGTATTCCAATGCAGATCGTGGGGGTAGTAAATGAGGTCCGGTGCTTGGAACCCGGCCGGCCCAAACCCTGGCACTTCGACGGGACCGAGAGCCTCGGCCTTGACTCTCGCCGTGTCTATGTCGTCCCAGAGTTGTACGACGTGGGGCATGGCAGCCTGATCGAGCTGGGCTCGCAGTTCGGCGCGGAATTCGCCAGCACAAGTCGCCAGCCGAGCAGACCGTGCGTTCAGTTTGTCGGGGTACGCGTACCAACGACTCGGCGGCAACGTCCACCACAGATCGCGACCCGTGAGCTCTACCAGATGGGTCAACACCTCCATCAGACTGACCATCTCGGCAGGTTTGAAAGCAACCGACACCGACTCGAGGTACCCAACATCGGTCGGGCAGTACGCGTCGAGTTCGGGTCGGCTGTACACCCACCCGTCGGCGCCGACGACGGCTTCGACGTTGTTCGAATCTTCAAACAGGTGGTAGTCGACCGATGCGGTGGAGCGCACCGCTTCGTCGTGCAGCGGCAAATTGTCGGTCAGCCACACGTCCATCGAGTCCCAGGTCGCCGGATTGAGCCAGTTGCGCGGCGCAAGCGAGGGTCGTGGAGCGGGTTCGACTCGCTCGTCGAGTTCGGTGCGGTTGCCTGTGGCGAGAGCAGCCCATGGCAACAGCAGCGTCAGGGCGAAGGCGGCGAGGTAGAGGACTTTTTCGGGGCTGGCGAAACGTCGCGTCATCGAGGGTCGCCTTGAGAGTTGGATTCTGCGGGTCGGCGCAACCGGTTAGCCATCTGCGCCATCTGAGCCATCTGAACTATGAGATCTGGCCGGGTGATTGCCACGCAAAGTGTTAACGAACTGCGTACGGCGAGAACACTCAATAGGCCTTCCGTCGGATTTGCGCTGGGGGTAGGGTGGCCGGCATGCGCTTTACGATTCGGGTAAAGCCCAGGTCTCGCCAGACATTTGTCGGCGGAGCCTGGGGGGAGGACACACTTGTAGTGTCCGTCTCCGCGCCCGCCGTCGACGGTAAGGCCAACGCTGCGGTCGTTGCCGCGCTGAGTGACGCACTTCGAGTGACGTTGCGGCAGGTTCGCATCGTGGCCGGGCATCGCGTCCGGATCAAATTGATCGAAATTCTCGACCCTCCCCCCGATCTGGCCGTCCGGATTTCTGAACTGCTGGTGGCGCCCCGCTCGTGACCTGAGGTGTGGACGCTGGGTTGAAACACAGGCAGACACGGCTCAGAACCTGAAGTAGATGAACGGGCTGAGCGTGCCCGCCTGAATGATCAGCAGCGAATACGGGAAGGCGCCGAACATGAGCGCCGATCGTGCGGCGATCAGCTGAGCCGACCGCCGGCCAGACGCCAGCCACGGACCGGTGACCCAGTCGCCGGGCAGCAGTGCCGTGGCCATCCCGACGAGCACCGCGATCGTGTCAAAGCCCGGAAGGCCCCATTGGACTTGGGAAGCGAGCGGCTCAAAGGATGGGACGATCATGGTGCCCAACATCGTGAAGACTTGGTCCATGTCGGCGGCCCGGAAGATCACCCAGCCAAACACGACGACCAACAGGGTCAGCGCGCGCCGCACCGCCCGGGCAGACACGTCGGCGTCTCCGACCGGACGTTGTCCGGTGACCCGTTCAGCGACCACCAACACGCCGTAATAGGCACCCCACACGATGAAGGTCCAGTTGGCCCCGTGCCAGAGACCGGTCAGGGTAAAGACGATCAGCAGGTTGTAGATCGTCTGTCGCTGTGAGCCTCGCGACCCGCCGAGCGGAACGTAGAGATAGTCGCGGAACCAGGTCGACAGGGTGATGTGCCACCGTCGCCAGAAGTCGGTGACCGAGATGGACGAGTACGGGCGCCGGAAGTTCTCGGGGAACGCGAAGCCAAACATCATGCCCAGGCCGATCGCCATATCGGAATACCCAGAGAAGTCGAAGTAGATCTGCACGGTGTAGGCGAGGGCGCCCACCCACGCGGTCAAGAACGTCATCTCACCGTTGGGGACGGCGAAGGCTTGATCGGCCAGCTGCGCAGCGGCGTCAGCGATGATCACCTTCTTTGCGAGGCCGTGGCCGAAGCGTAGGACGCCTGCGGTGAACCCGTCCACGGTGACTTCCCGGTTCTTGAGCTGCGGGGCGATCTCGTGAAAACGGACGATGGGTCCGGCGATCAGCTGCGGGAAGAACGCAATGTAGAGGGCGAAGTCGATCGGATTCTTCAGCGCTCGGGCACGTCCGCGTGAGATATCGATGGCGTAGCTCATTGCCTGGAACGTGAAGAACGAAATGCCGACTGGCAGGGCGATCGGTGCCAGGTGCGGGCCGTCCCCACCGAACCACGAGATGACGTTGGCTACCTGGTCGACCAGGAAGTTGGCGTATTTGAACCACGCCAGCAGCGCCAGGTTGGTGACAACCGACACCGCAATGACGCGGTGTGCGGCGCGTTGGTTGCCGGCGTCGAGGAAGCGTTCGACGTAGAGCCCGAAGAGGAAGTTGCCAGCGATGCTCGCAAGCAGCCAGAACAGAACGGTGCCGCCGCCCCACTCGTAGAACGCCAACGAGGCGAGTAACAAGATCGTGTTGCGCGCCGGACGCGGCGAGAGGAGCCCAACGACTAGCACCGTTGGCAAGAAGACCCAAATAAAGGTGACGGACGAAAACGGCATGGCGTGTTGTTAACCGGCTCAGGCGTGCAGGGGGACGGGGCTTGTGGTTAGAAGCCCCGAAATACCGGTTTGCGGCTTTCGATGAAGCTCTGGATGCCTTCTTTGGCGTCTTCGGTACCGACCACCAGCTCTTGACAGTTGGCTTCTTCGTCGAACGCTCGCTGACGATCCGATTCGAAGCTGTGGTTGACCAGCCGCTTTGTGTAAGCAAGTGCCCGCGTTGGCAGCGTTGCCAGGCGGTCTGCGTAACGCCGTGCCTCGGCCATCACCTCATCGTCGCTCACCTTTGTGTTCGCAAGGCCCAGCGAAAGTGCGGTGGCGGCGTCGATATCTTCGCCGAAGAACATCAGCTCTTTGGCTTTGAGAGGGCCGACCAGCCGGGGGAGCAGATAGGTGCCGCCACCGTCGGGCATGATGCCGCGCCGTACGAAGACCTCGATGAAGCGGGTCGAGTCGCCGATCACAACGATGTCGCTGGCAAATGCGAGGTGCGCGCCGATCCCTGCGGCGACGCCCCGGACGGCCGACACTACGGGCTTTTCGCAGTCCATCACTGCGGCGATCAGTCGCTGCGCGCCTTGGGCGATCATGCGGGCGGGTTCGCCGACAGCGCGGTCGGGGGCGTCGTCGGGCCGTGGGTTCTTTGGCTGTCGTGCCCGAAGATCGGCACCGGTGCAGAAGCTGGTTTCGGTGCCAGCCAGGATGACCGCTCGGACG
>JAGNEX010000113.1 GCA_018003035.1 Acidimicrobiia bacterium | reverse complement strand
ACGCACCGTGATCGAGTATCTCCGGACCCAAGGTCACCATCGAGTCACGATCGATCCATCGGTCGACAACTCCGCGGCCATCGCCTGCAGCCGCAATGTCGGTTTCGAACCCGTCGGCGTCATGCGCGCCTACGAACGCCAATCGGACCGGAGCTGGACTGACGGCCTGTTGATGGATCTGATCATCTGAAGCTCAACATCAACCGTCGCTGATCGTAGCCCGGTAGGCGTGCCTGCCGCCGTTGCCGTGTGGCAGCCACCACTTGAACTCGTGAACTCGCCTTCCCTGCAACAGCGCCGATCAGCAGCCTGGGGGCATGGAGGCGTCAGGCCCAACGGCGACCGACGCGACTAGGGTCGCCCGAATGTTGGCGGACAACGCGGGCGACGGTCTCCAAATAGTTGGGCTCACGAAGCGTTACGACCGCGTTACCGCGGTTGAGGATCTCAACCTGAGCGTTCGACCCGGAGAGGTCGTGGGTTTTTTGGGACCAAACGGCGCCGGAAAAACCACGACGATGCGAGCGCTGCTGGGGATGACCTCCATCGACGTCGGAAAAATGGGTTGGAACGGGCAGCCAATCACCGACTTAACCCGCCGCAAGATTGGCTATATGCCCCAAGAACGAGGGCTTTATGCGCGGATGCGCGTGCGGGAACAGATCGAGTACTTCGGTCGGCTCGCCCGTTTGACAGCGGTCGAAGCCGCGGACCGGGCAGCTCACTGGATCGCCGCGCTCGATCTCGGGCAGCACGCCGACGCTTTGGTGCAAGAACTTTCGGGCGGCAACCAGCAGCGCGTCCAGCTCGCGGTCGCGCTCGTCCATGACCCACCGCTGCTGGTCCTGGACGAGCCGTTTGCCGGGCTCGATCCCATCGCTGCCGACACGATGCGCCGAATCATCTCCGAACGCGCCGACCAGGGTGCCGCCGTGCTGTTTTCTTCACACCAACTCGACATGGTCGAAGAGCTCTGCGACTCAGTGGTGATCGTTGCTCACGGACGCGAGGTCATGCATGGCGCCGTCGCTGCGCTTCGCTCACAAGCGGATTTTCGTGTCCTCAGCATCGAATGGAGCTCACCGCAGGGTACCGGTGCTCAAGCCTTATGGTCTCCGGACGGAGCGTTGACCGTCCGGAGGGACGGAGCTCACTTGTACGCGGAGGTGCTGGCCGAAACGGACTTCAATGCGTTGCTCTCTGACGCCGCGCGGTCCGGGTCGATCGCGTCGATCAGCATTGAACCACCCTCCCTTGAGCACGTGTTTTCTGAGGCCGTCGCGGCCGCCCAGCGCGCAGCCAATGTTGATAAGGCGCGCCGATGACCGCGTTCCCGGTTGAACCAAACGGTTCCGCCGACGATGCCGTCCCGGGCGATAACTCAGGAGTACCTCCTGAAGGCGATCGAAAGCCCCCGCGTCGCGCTGGATTCACAGCCGATCGATCCGTCGTGTGGCTGGTCGCGGAACGCGAGATCAAGACGCGAGCGCGCACCAAGGTCTTTCGCGTTGGCGCGATCATTCTGTTCGTCGTCGTCTTCGGCGGGATCGCGCTCTCCACACTCGCTGGCGACGTCGAGGTTGGCACCCCCGTCATCGGCCTCCAAGGGGCCGCGATTGGTTACCAGGACGACTTCACCGCGGGGCACAGGGGGTCAAGGTCAAGATCGTCCAACCGGCAGACACGTCGACCGCCCTTGCCGACGGCGATGTCGACGTTGTGTTTGACGGTGACACGCTGACCTGGAAAGGGAACGCCGATCCTTCTCTCGAAGCCATCGTCAGATCGGTTGCCTACAGTCGACAGGTTGCAGACCGCGCCCTAGCGTTCGGGATCGGCGAGACCGAACTCGGCGAACTGTTGGCGCCGCCGGATCTCGAGAGTCGATCTATCGAAGACGGCGACGAATCGAACGCCGCTCGTGTCACCGCAGCGTTGTTGACATCGGTCGCAATCTTCATGCTGATCCAGATCTGGGGATCGTTCATGACCATGGGAGTCGTCGAAGAGAAGTCCTCACGGGTGGTCGAGGTTCTCCTCGCACAGGTCGACGCCGCCACTCTTTTGACGGGCAAAGCGCTCGGTCTCGGCCTGCTTGCAGCGTCGCAGATGCTGATCATGATCGTTGCCGCCCTCCTCGGGGGAGCGCTGTTTTACTCGGTATCGCTGCCGACAGAGGTCTGGGCGGCTGTCCCGACCCTGCTGACGTTCTTCGTTCTTGGGCTTGTGTTTTATCTTGCGATGTTCGCCGCGGTGGGCACGCTGGTCTCGCGACAGGAGGATGTACAGGGGGTAAGTGTCCCAGCGTCGCTCCCGCTGATCGTCGGGTACATCATCACAGCGTCGGGTATCGGCGACCCCAGCAATCCGGTGGCGACGGTCGCGTCATTCATCCCGTTCACGTCGCCGGTGGTGATGCCCTTTCGGGCAGCGAGCGGCGCGGCCCCCGTCTGGCAGATCGTCGTCGCGGCGATCCTGTTGCTGCTCGGGACCCGGTGGATGTTGCGAGTCGCCAGTCGCATCTACCGAATGCTCTTGCTGCGCACCGGTACCCGCGTGAGGTGGCGTGAAGCGCTCAAGGTCGCAATCGGTCGCGTGACCTGAGTCACTATTCGGTTGCGGAGCGAGTGCGCACCGCCAAACCTGAGCTGACCGGTAAGTTCGGACCCCCTGCCGCGAGGAAACAACGTGCGCGACCTCGGTGTTCGCCCCTCCACCGGTGATCTAGTTGATGGGTCGCAAATGGCCTTGAAGACCGGCCAAGAGCGATGTACCTTCACTGGCGGCACGCAAACGAATTCAAGGAGCACCCCCATGCACCGCCTTCCCCGCTTCCCTCTGATCCTGGTAGCCCTCTGCTCGCTTCTCATCCCGTTGGCAGCATCATCTGCGGCCGAACCGGGGGGGGGACAACAACCCCGACGGTTTAGGCCCACGAGGTGAAGTACCAGTTACGGGGGTCACGCCTGAGCTGCTGGACGAAGTGTCGAAAGCATCGGGCATGACACTCGAGGACACCAGAGCTTCATTCGACGCAAGCGGACCCATCCTCGACTTCGTCATGGCCCACGAAGACCATCCAGATTACGGCGATCTCCGCGTTCTGACCGATGGAAAATTCCGGATCCAACTCCGAATCACCGACCCAGATTCTGAACTCCCAGCCATCCTCGAGAAGGCCGTCGGACGCTCCGTGGAGGTTGTTGTCGGAGGTTTGTCGCGCGCAGAACTCAACACTTCGGAATCAGAAATTGGCCTGGCACTCAATCGAGCAATGACCGTCGGATTGCTGAATGGCGCCAAGGGATACGGGGTCTCAAGCAACTTCGAAAAGGGGCTTCCGCAGGTTGAAATCGCAAGCGAGCAGGTTCCGGCGGCTGTGGCAGTTCTACCTGGCAATGTGATCGTGACGCCCAGTCAGCGCCCCAACGAATTCGAGACAACCTTGTATTCAGGGCAAAGCAGAGGCAGCTGTTCCGTCGGGATCACCCTCAAGAACAACACTTGGCCTTGGATACATGCCTTCATGACGGCAGCACACTGCTCTGACGGAGGCGGCACGGCAGACGGCGCCAGTTACCTCGCTGCCGACAACGAACAATGCTCGCCTGCCGACCGTCAGACGCACGTAACCCTCTCCAATAACGTCCAAGACGTATTTCAGCACCCAACTGGCTTGTGGGTCCACGTCAGGAATGTCGCAGGTGGCCACTACAACGGCCAATGGCTTATTCGGGTGGGCCAGCACACCAACGAGATTGGAACGATCGGGACTAAAACTACTTTCAATCACCTGGGGACGAGCGGCGAATGCCCTAAGGGTGCAAACAGGGAAGGATTCTGGATTGACCGTGTTTCCGGGTCAGTCAGTCAGGGCGGCGACAGCGGTGGAGGTGGCTATCTCTACTACGGCACAGAGTGGTACGCAGCAACCCTAACGGCTGGTCACTCAGGCAGCGAAACGTTCGTCTCATGGCGAAGCATCCCGGCTGGCTGGTCTGTTTGCAGCCAGATCACACCGTGCTAGGGCCATACACGCCGAAGTGGTTGATGTTCACTC
>JAGNEX010000112.1 GCA_018003035.1 Acidimicrobiia bacterium | reverse complement strand
GGACGTGACCCGAACCTCGGGGGCCGTCACTTGGTTGAGGTACTCCACCAAGCGACGGAGGTCGCTGTCGATCTTGTCGACCGCCAGGCACAGGTCAATGCGACCTTCGGTGATGCTGGCACGAAGGGCTTCGAGAGCTTCTGCATCGAGTTCGACAGCAAGATCCTTTCCGGCGCACCGCTCCCAAGACGCAAGAAACGCGTCGGCGCCGTCCAGCCAGATCGCTGCGGCGTAGTCGATCACCTGGCCGATCACCATGCGACGTCGCTCACTGTTGGAGGCGAGCTTGCACTCGACCACCGTGATCGAGCCATTCCGGCCGACCACACAGACATCGACGAATCCACCGGCAGTGGGCAACTCGATGGCCGTCAACGGTGCAGCATCAACCCCCGGAATCTGGGATGGATCGGCCGCCAGAATCTCTTGTAGGTGGGCCTCGTTCTCGTACGCAGACGATTCCGGCTCAGCCCATGCTGAACCAGCGCGCCGAACCAGAAGTTTGCGGTCCTCGTTCAACTGATTCCCCCTGCTGAGACGTGTAAGAACAACCATATTCGCCCTCGGGAATGACCACACCAACAACGCCGGTCTGGCCCGAGAGGCCAATTGTCCCCAGTATTCGATAAGCTCATACTCATGGGTGCTGTGGATGACAAGGCGATCGGTCGGCGTGTTAGAGATGCCCGAAGGAAGACCGGGTTCACGCAGGGGGACCTTGGACAGATGGCGGGGCTCAACCAATCGAAGATCTCGTTGATCGAAAGCGGTGAGCGCCGTCTCTCCACGGTGGAGATGGCCGACATCGCCGCGATGCTGCACATCGACCCGCTCGACCTGCTGGAGGACGACTCGCTCTTGCAGGTGTCGGTCGCTGCCCGCGCCCACTCCAACGGCGACATCACCGCTGGGAGCGATTCTGCATTGGGCATACTCCGAACAATGCGGATGCTGGAGCGCGACGGACTGTCGCCGGGGTTCGGATCCCCACCTTCGATCGCGGACATGCCGAAGGAGCAAAGCCGCCTGGCCGCGACAAAGGTTCGTGAGCACCTGGGGCTCGGCCTCGACCCGGTACCCGACCTGTTGGAGGCTTGCGCCGAAGTTGGTCTCGCAGTTCGCTACGAGCCCTTTGACGACGACTTCGACGGTGTCTGCGTCAGCGACGCCAACAACGCCGTTGCTGTGGTCAACACCACTGGAAGGCGTGGCGGGAGGCAACGCTTCACTCTTGCCCACGAGCTTGGGCACTGGGTGCTCGGCCACCTCAACGGTGGGCCGTGCATCGACATCGATGTCACCAAGGAAAAGGGACACGACGAGCAGGAAGCCAACCGCTTTGCCAGCGAGTTTCTGCTGCCTCCTGTGGTCGTTTCCGACGTTCAGAACGCCAAGCAGGCAGTGCAGTTTGCCTACTCATACGGGCTCAGCAAGGAAGCGATGGCCGTGGCCCTCGAACGGGAACGCAAGCCAGACGTCGCTCGCGAGCTCCGATCGAAATCGGCGATAGACCTGGCCAGCGATGCAGATCGCCTGGACAAGTACCGAGCCGACAGCGACGCTCAGGGACGAATGGGAATCACGGTCCGGCTTGAACAGGCGGTGCGCTCCGCCGTCGAAGCGGGGGCACTGTCGGCCCGTCGAGCTGCGGCGACGATCCCAGACTTCGACGACTCCGGCGCCTGACGCACCGTGGAGATCGTGGTGGACACCGGGCCGTTGTGGACGTTCGCCCAAGTTGGACGTCTGGACCTACTCGGCGTTCGGATCGCCCACCGAATGATCTGGACCGGCGCCGTACACAGTGAGATTGACCGAAATGTTCAGAATCACGCGTTCCTGGCTGACGTTCTGGACCTGGAGTGGCTGCCCGAACCGGTGCAACTCGAGGGGCCGCTGGCACTCCGTGCATTTGAGGTCCGCGCTGGTCTCAGCGCACCGCGTGATCACCCGAACGAACACTTGGGAGAAGCCGAGTCGATTGTCCTGGCGCTGGATCGTGGCGCTGAAGCGTTTCTCACAGCAGACCGGGATGCCGCCAGACGTGCGAAGTTCGATCGAGTCAAGGTGATATGGCCCACCGACGTTGTAGTGGAACTTGTGCACATGGATGACATCAGGCAACCCGAAGCGGAGGCTCTGATCCAGCAGATGAAGGCTGCTGACCGGATACCTTACGATTTCGATCTGCGTTCAGCTCTCGCCTGAGTTTCCCATCGTCAGGAACTCCGAGCCGCATCTATATGTTGTAAGCCGCACGCGACGACGGACCCTCACCCAGGAGCGACGCTCTCGGATAAGGGCCCGTTGGGAACGGCGTGGAGCCGAACTCAGTCGGTCGCGTCGCGCAACGCCTTCACCTGATCATGGGCAGCTTGCACCGCAGCCATTTGGCGCCGGAGCACTTCCTCAAGCATTGGTGAAACGTCGTCCTCAAGAGCCTCGCTGTACTCGCTGACGGTGTGGTCCTCACCCTGTTCGGCGGCGTCGAGCACGCCGTCCGGGTCGGACCCGGACAGAGCGTCCTTGACGGCCATCCAGCCACGATGGATCTTGCCCTTGACAGAGCCATGCTCCTCGACCTCGTCGCCGTAGGCAGCAGCCATCGCCGTGAGCTCAGCGGCGAAACCGGCCCGCTGCTCTGAGAACTCACGGAACATGGGGGCCAGGTCCGCCCGGTTGGAGTCGGCCAGCTTGTCCGCAGCGTGAGCGAACCCCTTCTTGCCGTCCTCAAGTAATTCGACGATGTTCTTGGTCACCCGGGCGTCGTTGGACATACGCACTCCTCGTGTTGGTGGAGGACAGTTGTACCCGTCAGCATCAACGACAAAACGCAGCACCCCAAATTCTTACTCATCCGAGAGTCGCCACCTCCGGCAGTCGGAGATGGCGACCCGACGGTTGGGGCGACGGCTGCGCGGGTAGGTGTGGTCTACCAGGCGAGTGCTTGGAGGAATCGATATCGACGCGCTGACAGGTGAGAACGACGATCGCATCGACCACGTCGTGCTGCGGCCACGCGCACCCTTTCGCCTCGACCTGACCGCCTGGGCGTTGCGGCGCCGCAAACGCAACCAGATCGACCGCTGGGACGGCACCTACCGGCGAGCACTCCTCGCCGGAGATCGGGCGGTGACCGTCGAGATCGAACAGTGCGGCGGGCCCGACGACCCGTGCCTAATCATCAGAAGCCTGACCGGGGGCTTTCGCTCGGCGGAAGAACGCCACTCGATAGAAACTCAGCTGGTGCGCATGCTGGGCACGAACATCGACCTGGGCGGGTTCTACGCACTGGCCGACGAGGATGCCCTGGTCGGGCCGCTCGCCGACCGCCTCCGCGGGGTGAAACCGCCGCGGTTTCCCTCGCTGTTCGAGGCGCTCGTCAACGCAATCGCCAACCAACAGCTCTCCCTCGAGGTCGGGATCGAACTGCTCAACCGCATCACCGAACGCTTCGGCGAGCACCCGGCAGATGGCCACGGTCTCATCGCCTTTCCCGAACCCGCAGCCGTGCTGGGCGGGTCGATCCACGACCTGCGTGAGCTGGGATTCAGCATGCGCAAGGCGGAGTACGTCATGGACTGCGCCCACGCCGTGCTGACCGGCGCTATCGACGAGGCGACGCTGGAAGTTGCCGACCGGGCGACGGCGACCGATTTGCTCACCGGGCTTCGGGGGATCGGGCGCTGGTCGGCGGAGTACGTCGTGCTGCGGGGTCTTGGCAGCATCGACGTGTTTCCGGCCGACGATGTCGGGGCCCGCAACAAACTCCAGCGGTTCTTTGCGCTCCCGACACCGCCGGATCGCAAACAGATCCTGACGCTGATGGAGCCTTGGGCGCCCTACGCCGGGATGATGTACTTCCACATGCTGCTCGACGGGCTGGCCGAGCGGGGCGACATCCACCCGTGAGGACAGGTTGGATCGGCGGTAACCGGGCGCCGAGCCAAAGCGTGAACTCATTCCGCCCGGCACGGCAGTGGTCCTCCCTGGAATACTGACAGCCATGACAAACGCTGATACAGCCAAGGTTGACGCCGCCCTCGACGCCTTGCTGGCCGAGCACGACCCGACGACCGAAGGCTACGAGGAGTTCCGGGGGCACCAGTTCGATGCGGGGCTGGCCTGGGTGCA
>JAGNEX010000111.1 GCA_018003035.1 Acidimicrobiia bacterium | reverse complement strand
CGGGCACGGTGCAGTCGGTATTGGCGCCCGACATCCTCGAAGCGGCCGTGGGCAGCGGCCTCCGCAGCTTGTTTGTCGGGTTCGAGACCATCAGCAGCAAGAACCTTGCCGACCACGACAAACGCCAAAACCTCGGCCGCGACTATTCCGCTGCGATCCGGCGACTGCACGATCTCGGGGTGATGGTCAACGCCAGCTTCGTGTTCGGCATGGACGATGACGACCCAAGCGTCTTTCAGCGAACGGTGGAATGGGCGGTCGAGCAGGGGGTCGAAACGGCAACCTTCCACATTCTGACGCCGTACCCAGGTACCGGCCTTTACCAGCGAATGGCCGCTGAAGGTCGCCTGCTTCATTCCGAATGGGACCGGTATGACACCAGGCATGCCGTCTACCGACCGGCGAAGATGACTGTCGAACAGCTCGAAACGGGGTACTGGCAGGCATACAAGGACTTCTACACCTGGCGAAACATCTTCCGGGGCGCCAAGGCCAAGGACACGTGGACGGGTCGAGGCCGCCATGTCGCGTACTCGGCAGGTTGGAAGAAGTTCGAACGTGTGTGGGACACAATCATCAACGCCCGCCGCCTCGCCCGCGCGTTGCCGGTTCTTGAAGGCGTCCTCTCTGGCCTCGGCCAAGTCCGCCCCACAAAGACCGACGGCCCCCACGGCCAGCGACCGGAGCGAAGAGCGCAGCCGAGCCGCCTGGTCGAACCGCTGACCGCGCTCGAGAGCGTTGATGAAACTCCGAACCAACGCATGGGGCCTGGGGTCCGGCGGCCAAACGCGGCCGGGCCTCAACTGCCCGACCCGGTCCCCGTCTCGATCACCACAAGACGGCGGTGAGTCGCTGACGCGCCGCAGCGACAAGGGATAACGCCTGAAACGCAAAAACCCCCGCCTGGGCGGGGGTTTGACAGGTTCAGCGCGCTCGAAGGGACTCGAACCCCTAACCTTCTGATCCGTAGTCAGATGCTCTATCCAATTGAGCTACGAGCGCAGGACCGCTCACACTAGTCGCGTCTCTCGGCGCGACTCACGCCGGAGCAGACGAGACTGACGAACGGCTAAGAACCGAGGTGTTCGGCCAGCCGAATCGCCAACGCGACGATCGTCAGAGTGGGGTTGGCAAAGCCGCTCGTCGGGAACACCGAACTGCCGGCTACCCAACAGTTGCTGAGCCCATGAACCTTGCAGTCCGCGTCGACGACACCCTCCCGCTCGGATACGGCCATCCTGGTGGTGCCCATGTGGTGGAATCCGCCACCCGGCGGCGACGGGGGTAACGCCATATCTGGTGATGGCGCCCAGATCCGACCGACACCGGCCCCGCCAAAGGCGCGAGCGGCGGCGTCCAACATCACCGTGACGGTCTTCTGGTCGATCTCGGCACGCTGCCAGTCCATGGCGACCCGCGGCACACCCACTCCGTCCAGGTCGCTCGTCAAAGTGATCGTCGATGACGCGCTGGGAACCTGTTCAGACCGAATGTCGACGCTCCACACCGTGGTCGTCGGCGACGTCAGCATCGCTTGGACGGTCGACGCGTCAAGTCCGTCGGTGTAGAGACCTTTCAAACCGGCCGGATCAGAGAACGCGCCGCCGTCGAGGTTCAACTCTGAAAGGACCAGGCCGGCGTTGCCGATGCCCTGGTCTTGTTGAAAGGCGTCGGTCGGACGCATGCAGCCGACCACCCGCACGTCACGCCCGTTCGATGCCTTGGCCCCCACCTGCCGGGGGATGGCACCCATCTCCGCATCGCTGCGCTCGATCAGGACAAAGCCCGCGGGAACATGGTGCGGATGCTCCATGAAGTACTTGCCGACCAGGCCATTCGCGTTGCCGACTCCGTCCCCTGCAACCCCGCGAGAGGCCAACATCACTCGAGCGTTCTCAATTGCGCCAAGGGCCAAAACCACCCGTTTGGGTTCGACGGTGAGGTCGATACCGGTCGTGGTCCGCAGTGACAGTTCTGCCACTTGCGCGCCGTCGTCGCTTAAAACAATGTCGACAAGGTTCGCCCACAGCAACAGATCGATACCTGGGTTTGATGTCACCTGTTCTCGGTAGACCTCACCAAACCTGGTCGGCGGCGAGAACTGGTACACCTCAGAAACCAGCTCAGTGTCGGGCAAACCGAGCGGTGCGATGTCAACCCGCGGCGCCCACGTTTCGTAGCTGTAATCGAACTCACCGAGCTGGCAGTACTCATGTGCCTGGACGTAAAAGGGGTCGAGGTCGGTCCTGCTCAGCGGCCAACCCGACTTGTCGATCCAGGCACGGGTCTCAAAGTCGAGGCTGTCGAGGGGGCGACACATGCCTTCCCAATGCCCAGACGTCCCACCGAACAGCCGCAACCTTGAAGCGACCAAATCAAAATACGGCTCGCCAACCACCTCGCCGACGTTCAGATCGGTAGTCGGCGAATCGGTCTCGAAACCGCCCGACTCGACGAGCAGCACCCCGACACCTCGGTCGGCGAGTTCGAGGGCGAGGGTGATACCGGCGGGGCCCGCGCCGACGATACAGACGTCGGTCTGAAGGCGCGTCCCCGACTGAACTTCACGAGCGTCAGTCACCATGCTCTAACGCTGGTTGCAAAGTCGGTCGGAGGCAAACCGAGCGAGGCTCGAGGCCCGCGCCCGACGAGTTTTCATGGTCTCATTCGGCGCCGGGGGACGAAACCCCCGTAATGGGAAAAGGTGAGGTACCAAGACGGTCCCCCACAGCCCGAAACTTGGTACCTCACCAATTCTCACTGACAAAGCGATGCCGGAATTCGCCGACGATCTTCGCGATGCCAGGATTTACAAAGGATACATGCGGCATGAAGCCATTGAGGGTCGGCCCCATCCAATCGCCATAGGCGTCGCGGTAGCCGGTCGCCGCCCAACCGCCCGATGGATCTCCGGCAGTCTGGGTGATGATGCTCCCGGCAGGCGGCGCTCCGGGACCCACGTAGGGTACACCAGCCAACACCGACGCCCGTTCACCGCCGTACCAATAAACCACCTGATCTCCCCACGAATGGTTCAACAACACCCGAAGTTGTCGACCGCTGTCGGCTCGCGGCTGGCGAATCATGTCAGCGAACGCCGGAACGTCGACGATGTCTGACGCGTGTTGCGCGGTCCCGATCAGCAACGCAGCTTCGCTGCCGTTTGCCGCAGAATGGGCGATCTTGTTGGCGTGGATGACATCGACCAACATCGAATTGGCCACCGAGTAGATCCAGCCAGCAGCGCCCACCGTCGTAATCGCAGCGTCAAGCGTTGGTGCGGCGAAGACGAACGGCATGCCGACGACGGCACCCAGGGAGACCCCCTCATAACTCGTCCGCGAGCCGTCCATATCGGGTTTGCCGTCCGGTGTCCCCGACGGCCCGGTCCGGTCGATCTGACTCACGGTCGTTTCGACCGCTCGCAACAGCCGAAGGTGATCGACGAGCGACTGGCCACCCGCTGAGATCAGCCACGGGAACCGTTCGGTCGCCTGGAAGCTGGTCAGGTCACCGAGGTCCTCGCGGATGCGCGAACCGTGGTGTGGTTGATCGATCCCGATAACTGCGAAACCTTCGGTCGCAAGTGAACCCCACGACGCTCGGGCCTGATTGCGGTCCAAGGTCAGGCTGTGCCCGGAGATATAGACGGGCACTTGGCGATTCCGCGCCGCGGTCGGAACCATCAGATCGAACTTGAGCCACAGGGGTTCGCGGCGGCTGAGGTCCATGACGCCGCCGGGAGCCCGTAGTTGCCAGGTCAGCATTTCACCTTCGATGGCGTAATCCATCTCCGCAACACCGTGCATGTCGTGCACCGCATTGATCCTGATCGGGACGTCTCCAGACCAGATCTCGTCGATGATGCTCTTGATGGGAGCGGCCGTCTCGGCTTGGTCGCGAACGGTGAAGTCCGTCATCTGACGGATGCGAGCGGGGTCGATCCCAGCCTTCGCGACCTCGGCCTGCCGAGCGCGCGCCCATTGAGTCAGCGGGGTATTTGGATCACCGAAAAGAGCGTTGACCAGCTTCATTTCGTGCGGGACGGGCTGGCCGTTGGTTTGCTTGAGGCCGTCGGTAATGATCGCCACGTACCGCTCGCCCCACTGGTGCGGCACGCGTGGCCAAACCTTGGCGACGTCTGTAGGATGTGTCTTATACACCT
>JAGNEX010000013.1:48072-58022 GCA_018003035.1 Acidimicrobiia bacterium | reverse complement strand
GCAACCTCTACATAGCTTTTCCGGGTTTGCTGTCACACCCGCGTGAGACGATGTACCCATGAACGAAACGGATCCAAAGTGCGCTTCGGTGAACGGTTGCTCTGAGGCGTCAGTCGGCAGCGCTCCCCAGGTTGGCCGATCTGAGCGGCTATTGGATGCCGTTTCGAAGCACCTCGACGGCCTCGAGAGTTCAGCGAAGTTCGAGTTCATTTCCCGGCTGCGGGGGCTGACAGATGCAGCGGAGGCGGCCGCTCTGGCCGAGCACATTTCGAACGACGGCGACACGACGGTGGCCTTCAGGACCGCATCGATTCCCGGACGTTCTCGAAGGGCCGCACGGGATCTCACCGATCGTGCAAGCCTGGTCAACACAGCGCCAGAACTCGCTGATGCCGTTCGCTCTGGTGATCTGAGCGCCGAACAGTTTGAAGTCCTCGCGCGCGTGTCGGCGAGATCTGACGGCGCTGCCGCGCACGACCGGGACCTTCGCCGACAAATCGCCCGAGTTGGCCCCGAACAGGGTCGCAAGATCGCCGACCGGTGGTTTGCCGACCGGGAAGTGGGCGGCGATGTGGAAGCCAGACATCGCCGGCACAGGGCACTTCGACACGCCCGTCGAGGGAGGAACCACGAGCGGCTGCACACGATCACCGTCGCTGGAGATGAGCTTTCGATCGACTCGGCCTGGAACGCTCTGTCGGCGGTCGCCGACCGCATGTACCGTCAAGACGGCGGGCGAGACCTGCCTGCCGACAAACATCGGCGTACCACTGGGCAACGGCTCTTCGACGCCGCGATGGAACTCATTTCGGACGTTCCGTTTGCTGGCGGAGGCGCGCCCCGACCACAGGTGATCGTCACCGTCGACGGTTCTCGAATCGGTTTCGAAAGCGTCCTCCGCGACCTGCAGAATTCCAATCTTCCGACCGCCGCCACGCTGGGCAGCCAAGGCTTCGGCAGCGGAGCGCGTTCGACGCTGCAACGCCACCGGGAGGCTGCCGCAGCGGCGCCAGCAACGCCCCTTCCCCCCGGCCCTCGGAAGCAGGCGGCGTCGCCGATGGATTTCGACGCTTCGCTAGGCGCCGGTTCAGCAGAGTCGATCGCCCAGATACTTAGGAATTCGGCCGATGTAGTGCACTTCCGGGGGCGGGGATTCAGCCCGACGTCCGAACCGTGCCTGCAAGGGCCAGATCAGCGTGGCGCCGTCGAAGCAGCCCCGTCACCCCGGGGATCTGGGATACCGCGCGGCGTCGGGGCGGCCGCGTTGGCCGTAGGGAGGCGCGGCACAGTTGACCGTCATTTCGTGGCCGGGAAGGATGCCGGGAGTGATGCCGGGAGTGATGCCGGGAGTGATGCCGGGAGTGATGCCGGGAATGATGCCGGGAATGATGCCGGGAATGATGCCGGGAATGATGCTTGTCTGACTCGCTCGGCGGCGGGGTATCGGAGCTTGGGAGCGGAGCACGAACGCGATCATTTGAACGATGGTTGGGGCTTCGCCGAGCGTCCTGCCAGAAAGAGACAGCCATTAGAGGGTGCGATCTCAGCGCGTCTCGCGGGAGTCGGGACGATACCGGACCAGGAGCTGCGCCGTCTCCTGTGCGACTGCGCCCTGACCGTCATGGCCACCGATCGGCGAGGCCAACCGCTCTGGCTCGGGCGTTCCATCCGAACAGCGACGACGAGTCAGCGGACCGCGCTCATCGCTCGAGACGAGTCATGCGTGCTGTGTGCGGCACCGCACCAACGATGCGAGGCGCACCACCTGATCCCGTTCGAGAGTCGGCGCCGAGGGCGGACCGACGTTGACAACCTGGCGCTGGTCTGTCCGACATGTCACCGGAGACTCCATCACGACCAACTCACCCTTGTTCGGGAACGGAGCGGCAGTGGCGATGTCACGTGGGTGCCTCGCCCTGCGCACCCCGACGAAATCGCGCCGAGCCGAGCTGTCCAAAAGCAGAGAAGCGGGCACAATCGGCGAAGCCAAGAACTCGACGAAAGGGGGAACACGCAAGGCATCCTGACCCCTGTCCCCTCGTCGGGGGCTTCGAAATCCAGCCTCCCATCAAGCTGACGGCAACGCTTGCGAGCGTCGGAGCAATTACCCGGCGAGCAGCGGCGCCAGAAACTCTCCCGTCACCGACGCAGGGTTCGCTGCGACTTCTTCCGGCGTGCCCTCCGCGATCACATGGCCTCCGCCGACGCCACCCTCGGGCCCCAGGTCGATGATCCAGTCCGAGCAACGAACCACATCCAGATTGTGCTCGATGACGATCACCGAGTTTCCAGCGTCGACCAAGCGTTGCAGCACCGCCAACAACCTGCGGACATCTTCAAAATGCAGCCCAGTTGTCGGCTCATCCAAGATGTACACCGTCTTGCCCGTCGACCGCTTCGCGAGCTCGCTCGCCAACTTCACCCGCTGCGCCTCGCCACCCGACAACGTCGGAGCGGGCTGACCCAGACGGACATAGCCAAGGCCCACATCGAACAAGGTCTGCAAGTGCCGAGCAATGGTCGGCTGGTTCGCAAAGAACTCGAGCGCCTCCTCCACCGGCATGTTCAACACTTCGGCGATGTTCTTGTCTTTGAACGTCACCTCGAGGGTGTCACGGTTGTATCGCGCGCCACCACAAACCTCACAAGGCACATACACATCGGGCAGAAAGTGCATCTCGATTCGGATCGTGCCGTCCCCACTACATGCCTCGCAACGTCCGCCCTTTACGTTGAACGAGAACCGTCCGGGCTTGTAGCCCCGCGTCTTGGCTTCCTGAGTCTGCGTGAACAGCTGCCTGATCTTGTCGAACACACCTGTATACGTCGCAGGATTGGATCGCGGCGTCCGACCGATCGGACTTTGATCGATGTTGATGACCTTGTCCAGGTACTCCAGTCCGTCGACGGACGTGTGGCGTCCCGGCACCTCCCGCGACCCGTAGATCTTCTTCATCAAGGCCCGTAACAGGATCTGGTTGACCAGGGTCGACTTACCCGACCCGCTCACTCCCGTCACCGACACCAACACGCCGAGCGGAAACTCAACGTCGATGTCATCCAGATTGTGCTCACGAGCCCCACGCACCACAAGCGAAGCATCGGTCACCGGACGACGAACCTTGGGTGTCGGAATATGGCGTTGCCCTGTCAGGTACGCGCCAGTAATCGAATCCGGACTCGCCAACACATCAGCCAACGAACCCGACACCACGACATGCCCGCCGTGCTCACCCGCGCCCGGCCCAATATCGACGATGTGGTCAGCGACCCGGATCGTCTCCTCATCGTGCTCGACCACCATGACCGTATTGCCGAGATCGCGCAGGCGGATCAGAGTGTCGATCAACCGCCGATTGTCCCGCTGATGCAGCCCGATCGACGGCTCGTCCAACACGTACAGAACGCCGACCAGGCCGCTCCCGATCTGAGACGCCAAACGGATTCGCTGCGCCTCGCCACCCGACAACGTGGCCGACGATCGGTTCAATGACAGATACTGCAAACCCACGTCGATCAAAAACTTGAGCCGCTCGTTGATCTCTTTCAAGATCGACGTCGCGATCATCATGTCGCGCTCACTCAGCGATAGATCCTTCAGGATCACAGCGCACTCGCCGATCGGCGCGTCACCGATCTGTTGAATCGAGTAACCCCCGACCGTTACCGCCAAACTGACCGGATTCAAACGGGCGCCGTGACACGTCGTACACGGCACGAGGCGCATATATCCCTCGACCTGGTCGCGTACGCGGTCCGAATCCGCATCGGCATGCCGACGTTTCAGGTACCCAAGGACACCCTCGAAGTTGGCGTCGAAGGTCCGTTTCCGCCCTCGGCGGTTGGTGTATTGGACCTCGATCTTGTCTTCAAGGCCATACAGCACGACATCTCGGGCCTTCTCGGGCAGCTCCGACCACGGGACCTCTGTAGAAAACCCATGGTTCTCCGCGACGGCTCGCATGACCAGTTGGTAGTACTTGCCACGAAAACCCGACCACGGTGCAACCGCGCCCTCTTCCAGCGTTCGCCCCGGGTCAGGAACGACCAGTTCCGGGTCGACTTCGAAGGTGGTTCCGAGCCCGTCACAGGTCGGGCAGGCCCCGTACGGAGAGTTGAATGAGAAGTTTCGTGGCGCTAGCTCGCCAAACGACCGCTGACAATGGGTGCACGCCAGGTGCTCAGAAAACGTGAGCATCTCCCCGTCGCCCGACGCATCGTCACCGACGATCTGCACGTGCGCAATGCCTTCCGCCAAACGCAGCGCCGTCTCCAGCGAGTCGGTTAACCGCCGTTCGATGCCGTCCCGCCGCACTAGGCGGTCGACGACCACCTCGATGTCGTGGGTTTCGTAACGGGCCAATGCGGGCACTTCGTCGATCTGGTGAATCTGGCCATCGACCCGAACGCGCGTGTACCCCTGTTGGGCGAGGTCGGTGAACAGCTGCTGATAGGTGCCTTTACGCCCCTGCACGACCGGCGCCAACACCTGGAAACGGGTCCCTGGCTCCAACTGCAGAATGTGATCGACGATCTCTTGCGGGGTCTGCTGGGTGATCGGGCGCCCACACGTCGGACAATGAGGCTTGCCAACCCTGGCGAACAGCAGTCGCAGGTAGTCCGACACCTCGGTGATCGTTCCGACCGTCGAACGAGGCGAGTTAGGCGCTGACTTCTGGTCGATCGAAATGGCTGGCGAAAGACCTTCGAGAAAATCAACATCGGGTTTATCCATCTGCCCCAGGAACTGCCTGGCGTAGGCGGAAAGGCTCTCCACGTAGCGGCGCTGACCCTCTGCGTAGATAGTGTCAAAGGCCAGTGACGACTTGCCCGACCCAGAGAGGCCGGTGAAAACGATCAGCCGGTCTCTGGGCAGGTCAAGGTCCACGTTTTTTAGATTGTGTTCGCGTGCCCCGCGCACCACTATTGAATCTGCTGTGGTCACTCGTACCGTCCTACTGCTCGCGGTTCACACCGCAATTTCAACCGAATGGCGGCCAACATCACCATTTCGCCAGGCACTTGCCAAGCAACGTTGCCAAAGCCATCATTCGTCCGACCTGACCGACCGCCGAGCAGGCTGAGCCAATCATGAGCGACCACATCCGGATCGGAGTCCTCGCATTCGCGGGGGCCGAAGAATTCGACCTAATTGTCCCATACGACGCCTTGTCCGTCTGGGCTCGAAGGTGGCCGCGCGATCAGGTCACCGTTGCGACAATCGCTAAGGAGAGTCGCCCTCAACGGCTCGCCAAAGGGCTCCGGATGATCCCGGACGCGACGTGGGCCGGTTACGGACGCCTCGACGCATTGGTAATCCCCGGCGGCCCCGGCCTTATTCCCCTGATGCAAGATCAGATCACTCGCGGATGGCTTCAGCGGCTCGCCGAGACCAAATGTGTCTTCGCTGCGATGTGCACAGGCGTCCTGCTCCTCGGCAATGCGGGTGTGATCGAAGATGAGCACGTCAGCGTCCACTCTGAGGCCGCTGACCTGTTGAGCGCCATGGCCCCGCAAGCGACTCATGTTGCTGCACCCGTGGCACGTCACGGGCGGCTCATTACGTCGTCGAGCACGTACGGCACTCTCGATGCGACGATGGAACTGATTCGCGCCCTGAAAGGCCCAATTCGTGCCGAGGGTGTTGCGAAACTCGTCGGTCATCCAGCGCCGATCGTGGCTGATGCGGCCAACCTCATCGAAGAGTCAGACAACGTCACCACCCTTCGGGCAGACGCCAGCTAGTAGCCAACCCCAGCGAGTAGTTGGGCGGGGCGTAAAGCTCAAGGCCCAGCACGCCGATGACGCGACTCCCAGACAGCGCGAGTCCTTTTCATGGTTTATGAGGACTCTCGGATCAATATTAAGTCTTGAGCATCGTTTCGAGCGAATCGCCGAATAGCCCCACTTCAGTGCAGGCTTACGGGAGGTCGCAACATTCGTCTAAGCCTTGCTGGGTGACCTTTCAGGGTAAATCCCTAACTCTGATGCTGCAAGATTGATCCCTGTTGGTGTTCGGTAACACTGCAGGTCAGAGCTCACAGACGCTAGAGGGCGACCATTCTTTAGCAGCCTCTTAGCGAGCGTCCTGACGACGAAGCTCGTTCACTCCAGCCCCATCTGACAACCGTTGTCAGTTTTGGGCCCAACTGACGCCAAGAACGCCACCGCCGACCGAGAAATATTGCTGTACGACTATTCGCATCCTCAAGAGTCGATCAAAGACCGCCGATGACACGAGCTACGAAGATTTCCGTCAGCGAAGGGAACGGCAGTGTTAGCGAGACCCTGGATACGTCCGATAGCAATACTGAGTGTTGTGGCCGTCATGTTGGGCTTGGTGTTTCTGATCCAGCGCGACGCGTCGGCTGCTGGGCTCACCCTGACAAAGAAAACGATCACCGACATGCCGGTGGAGGCCAGCACGCCGATCAAGTTCGAGATCACATACAACTGCGACGCTGTGCAGACGTCGTGTGACAACCAGGTGATCGAAGAACAACTACCACCGCAGTTCGATTGGTGGGACGGCAATGTGAACTACGCCTACGACCAGAACGCAGGCCACATTGTCAGCGATTCTTACGACAACCAGACCGGAACGATCACCTTCACCTTTGCTCCCTCGCTGCCAGGCGGCACCTCCGGGACAATCGAGGTTTTCGGTCAGTTCAAATGGAACACCGAGAACGGCACTTCGGCAACAAACAAAGCTGTCGTCTTCCAGAACAACGTTGAGCAGTCCAGTGCTGAGTCGACTGCAACGGCTAAAGCCGACACGACTCCCAGGTTGAACATGTGGAAAGAGGCGGACGGCTACACCGCCTACAAAGGCGACGACGTTCGATGGGCGCTGGGCATTTACAACAACGGAATGACCTCGATCGACCAGGCGGTATGGGATGACGCCTTAGATCCCACGCTGTTCGATCTGAACAAGATCGACGTTGGAACCACCGGTAACACGCCCAATCCTTCGCCCGCGATGACCGCCGTTGTCGAATACGCCACCGCGAACGATCCCACGCTGCGAAGCGCAGGCACCTTTACCCTCACCGCGACCCAGCAAAGCATCGACGTCGCGGACTTGAACCTTGCGGCCGGAGATGCGGTCAACAGAGTGGTAATCACCTACAACAACATCCCGATCGGTTTCTCCCACCAGGAAACGAGCGATAAGCCCGGTCTTTACGTAACGATCGTCGGTGACCCGGTCGACGGCGATTACGCGAACTGTGTGAACTGGCGGGGGACGAAAGCGGGAACGGAGTTCATTAACCAGGACTCCTGTGCCAAGGTTTACCCCCAGCCGGTACTTGCCCCCAGCCTGTACAAGACCAAGAACCGCAACTTGATCAAGATTGGTGACGCCTTCAGCTACACGCTTCGTGCCGGGACCGGTTTCGGCTCTGTCGCGATGGACAACCCCACCCTCGTCGACCTGCTCCCGCCGGAAGTCACCTACGTTCCTGGTAGCTGGGAGATGCCGACCAACCCAGGCGTTCCCGCTCCAACCTTCGAGGTGATCGAGGACTACAACGGTTCTGGCCGGACGCTGCTCAAGTGGACCTTCGCCAGTCTCCCTGCCAACGACGTTGTGGAAGTTCAGTTCGACGTCTACGTCAACGACAGTGCCGTCATCAACCAGGACGTCGAAAACGTCTCGGCGCTTTACAACACTGTTCCCGATGGGACGAAGTGGCTGCCCTACTACTGCGGCTCGATTCCGTACGACAACGAATGGGACCTCGACAACAACGGGGAAACAGGAGACTGGATCGCCCGGACCGGCCAACCACTGTGTACCGCGACCAGCTACTTCGCTCCGCTCGAAGCAACCCCTTCCGCGCTCTCGTCGGTCAAGTGGGTCAAAGGTCAGCTCGACACAGACTGGAGCCGCTTCCCCAACGTTGGTGAAACCGTCGCAGGTGGTTACTTCGACTACGAGCTACGGATCAACAACGTTGGTACGGACTCGGTTGAAAACCTTGTCTTCATCGACATCCTTCCCTTCGTCGGCGACCAGGGTGTTCTGGACACCACCAGCCGAGGTTCCAAATGGGAGCCGTCGCTCATTTCTGGCGTGTCCGCGATTGACCCGAATACTCAACAGGTAGACCCCAACGTCACCGTCTACTACTCGACCGTGGACAACATCTGTCGTACAGAGCTGAACTACGAGCCGGCGGGATGTAACGACCCCCAATGGTCGACGACTCTTCCCGACCAGATCACCTCTGTTACTGCACTGAAGTTTGACTTCGGTGCCACCGTGCTGGCTCCGGACGACGAACGGTCGTTGACGTGGCGCATGCGCGCGCCTGTCGGAACAACTCCTGGTGACATCGCGTGGAACTCCTTTGCGTACGCGGCGGACACCGTGACCGGCGGAACGAGACTGACCGCTGAACCTCTCCAAGTCGGTATCCGCGTCAACGACCCTGACCCCGCCATCTACGGCGACTACGTCTGGCTCGACACCAACGCTGACGGAATCCAAGACGAAGGCGCCATCGCCGGTATCAACAACGTTCGCGTTGAACTTTGGAACCCCGGCGCTGACGGTCAGCCTGGTGGCGGTGACGACACCCGCGTCGACTTCACCTACACCGGCAACGACAGCAACGGAAACCCCGGCTACTACCTGTTCCCGAACCTGCCTGCAGGCGACTACTTCGCGGTCTTTAGCCCTCCCCCGGGCTACACGGTGTCTCCCGCCAACCAAGGTGGCGACGACGCCAAGGACAGCGACGGCGTACAAGGTGTAGCGGGCTACCCGGGCTGGGTCACCGCAGTGACGACCCTCGACGCTCTGGAAGACGACCGGACCTGGGACCTTGGGGTGTACGAAGGTACGCCGCCGACCACCACGACCACGGTTGCCCCGACAACGACGACCACGGTTGCGCCGACGACAACGACCACGATCGTTGATCCGACGACTACCACGGTTGCCCCGACAACGACGACCACGATCGTTGACCCGACGACTACCACGGTTGCCCCGACAACGACGACCACGATCGTTGACCCGACGACTACCACGGTTGCCCCGACAACGACGACCACGGTTGCTCCGACCACCACGACCAGTGCAGGTGCGACGACCACGACCGCGGCGCCTACGACCACGACGGTCGCTCCGACCACCACCACGAGTGCGGGTGCGACGACGACGACCGCCGGTCCGACGACGACGACGACCGCGGCCCCTGTCACGACGACCACCGTTCCAGGTGCGACCACCACGACCGCGGCTCCAACGACGACAACAACCGGAGCGCCCGAGTACGACTTGGCGCTCATCAAGTTGCTGTCCACGACCGGCGCAATCGCCCAGGGCGACGACGTCACCTTCAAGGTCATGGTCAAGAACCAGGGCGACATCACCGCAGATGCCTACACCGTTCGGGACATCATCCCCGACGGCATGTCACTTGCGACGGCAACTCCGGCTCAGCCATGGGTAGACAAGGGCAACGGGGTGTTCGAACTCGAAGAGACGACACCGCTCGCTCCGGGTGCGACCCGCTCCTACGACATCATCCTGACGTTGGACGACGCCTCGCTGAACACCTATGTCAACGGTGCCGAGATTGCCGTCGACGACGGTGACGACAGCGACTCAACGCCTGGCGACTACAGCACGGACCCCGTCATCGATCGTGAGAATCCGTCTGACATCGACATTGATGACGACCCGAACGATGAAGACGACTCTGACATTGCAATCCTGACGCTGAACACGCCGCCTACGACCACGACGACTGCTCCGGGTGCGACCACCACGACGGCAGCGCCGGGTACGACCACGACGACTGCCCCGGGTGCGACCACCACGACGGCAGCGCCGGGTACGACCACGACGACTGCCCCGGGTGCGACCACCACGACGGCAGCGCCGGGTACGACCACGACGACTGCCCCGGGTGCAACGACCACGACGGCAG
>JAGNEX010000013.1:0-47972 GCA_018003035.1 Acidimicrobiia bacterium | reverse complement strand
CCGGGTGCGACCACCACGACGGCAGCGCCGGGTACGACCACGACGACTGCCCCGGGTGCGACCACCACGACGGCAGCGCCGGGTACGACCACGACGACTGCCCCGGGTGCAACGACCACGACGGCAGCGCCGGGTACGACCACGACGACTGCCCCGGGTGCGACAACCACCACGGCAAAGCCCGTGTACGACCTTGCGTTGATCAAGCTCGTCGCCTCCTCCGGCCCTTACTCCGAAGGTGACGATGTGACCTACAGCATCATGGTCAAGAACCAGGGTGACGTGACCGCCAACCAGTTCACCGTCCGTGACATTGCGCCGGACGGGATGTCGTTGAAGGTGACTAGCCCTGCTCAGGCCTGGACAGAGAAGGCAGCGGGCGTCTACGAGATCGTGGACACCACGCCTCTTGCCGCCGGTCAGACCCGCACCTATGACATCGTTTTGACGCTCGACGACGCGACATTGGGTGCCTACTCAAATGGCGCCGAGATCGCGACCGACGACGGTGACGACGACGATTCACAGCCGGGCGACATCGACGGCGACCCGATCGTCGATCGGACCAACCCGTCCGATATCGACCTTGACGACCCGACCGACGAGGATGACTCCGACATCGCTGTGATCACGGTGACGCCACCAGCGACGACGACCACCACTCAGGCGGGCGCGACCACAACAACAAGCAGCCCTGGCTCGACCACCACAATCTCGATGCCTTCGACGACCACCACCACGGTGGCCGGTGCAACCACGACGACGACGGCGCCTGCGGGTCCTTCCGGATCGCTGGGTGACAAGGTCTTCGAGGACAAGGATGGCGATGGTGTTCAGGACGCTGGCGAGCCCGGTGTTCCAGGCATCATCGTGGTGCTTGAGACCTGCGGCGAAGGTGTTACCCCTGTTCAGGTGGCGACCACGACGACTGACGCTAACGGCAACTACCTCTTCGATGATCTCGAGGCAGGCGACTACTGCGTCAAGTTCTACATCCCGGTCAACATGGGCGTTTCGCCAGCGAACCAAGGGGGAGATGACGCCAAGGACAGTGACGGCACCCCCGGTGGAACCATCACCATCGACGGCGTGACCTACACCGTTGTCAAGACGCCGGTGATCACCCTCGACGAAGGTGAGAACGACATGACCTGGGACCAGGGCATCGTCAAGCCTGCATCGGTTGGCGACAAAGTCTTTGAAGACAAGGACGGCGACGGCATCCAGGACCCTGGCGAACCCGGCGTTCCTGGCGTGATCGTTGTGCTGGAAACCTGCAAAGAGGGCGAGACCCCGGTCGAGGTGGCAACCACCAAGACCGACGCCAACGGCAACTACCTCTTTGATGGTCTGGCTCCGGGCACGTACTGCGTGAAGTTCTACGTACCAGCGGGCAATGACCCATCACCGAAGGACCAAGGTTCTGACGATGGCAAGGACTCCGACGGTACGCCCGGCGGGACCATCACCATCGACGGTAAGACATACACCGTGGTGAAGGCTCCCCCGGTGACGTTGAACCCCGGCGACGAGAACCTGACCGTTGACCAAGGCATCATCCCGATCAAGAACACGATCGGTGACAAGGTGTTCTCCGACGTGGATGGTGACGGCGTTCAAGACACCAACGAACCCGGTATCCCGGGCATCAAGGTTGTCCTCGAGCAGGTCGTTAGCGGCAAACTCGTCGAGCTCGAGAGCACCACCACCGACGCCAACGGCAACTACATCTTTGACCAACTGCCAGACGGTGAATACAGCATCAAGTTCCTCGTTCCTGAGGGCTCGACCATCTCGCCGGCAAACGCAGGCAACAACGACGCGGCCGATTCCGACGGAACCACTGACGGAAAGGTGACCGTTGACGGCAAGACCTACAACATCGTCCGAACCACTGCGACCAACTTGGCAGGCGGCGAGATCGACCTGACTTGGGACCAGGGAATCATCCCGGCTCCTCAGCCAGCATCGCTCGGTGACTTTGTCTGGCACGACCGTGACAAGGACGGCATTCAGGACGAAGGTGAGCCCGGTATCGCCGGTGTCACAGTTGACCTGTACCAAACCGTTAACGGCCAGCCGGTCAAGGTAGCCACCACGACGACCGACAAGGATGGCAAGTACAACTTCGGCAACCTGAACCCCGGCGCTTACTACGTCGAGTTCCTGGTGCCCGAGTTCTACGACATCTCCCCGGCCAACCAAGGCTCCGATGATGCCAAGGACTCAGACGGTGTCCCAGGCAACACGGTCGTTGTCAACGGCAAGACGTTTGTCGTTGCCAAATCTCAGACGGTCACCCTTGCGGCTGGGGACCACAACCCCACCCTCGACTTGGGTGTGTCCACCGACACTGCGTCGCTGGGTAACTACGTCTGGATCGATGCCAACGACAACGGACTTCAGGACACTAACGAGGTCGGAATCCCCGGTATCGAAGTACGGCTGATCACCGTCGTCGACGGCGTTCGCACCCTTGTGGACACGACGACGACCGACGAGGACGGCATGTACCTCTTCGACGGACTCGAAGCTGGCGACTACGTCGTTCACTTCGTAGTTCCGGCGAGCTACCAGCCATCCGCAGCCGACTCCGGCAACGATGATGCACTCGACTCAGATGGTGTCGTGGACTCGACGTTCGACAAGGACGGAGTGAGCTTCACCGTTCTGGCCACGCCGGTTGTCACGCTGCCAATCGGTACCCAGAATCTCACCCTCGACCAGGGAGTGGTTCCCGGTTCTGATGAGCCGGTCGACCTGTCGCTCACCAAGACCGCAGGCAAGATTGAAAACGGCCAGATGACCTGGAGCTTTGAGGTTGTCAACAACGGACCGGGTGTCGCCGAAGGACCGATTGTCGTTACCGACAATCTGCCTCCGTCATTGACCTACAGCTCGGCAACTACCCTCCCCGACGGATGGAGCTGCTCCGCTGAAGGCCAGGTCGTCAAATGCTCGACGTCTGACAGTCTTGACGAAGGTGAGAAGGTCAACTTCTCGATCACGACCAAGGTCGACGCCCCCGCCGGAACCCGTATCGAGAACAACGCTGCGGTCGCCGGAAAGAACGTCGAGAAGTCGATGGACAACAACAACTCCAAGGCCAACACCGAAGTACCGGGTGGAGCGGGAGAACCCGTAACCGACCTCACGATCACCAAATCAGCATCGGCCTCCACAAAGGCCGGTACCGCTGAATGGGAAGTCGTGGTGACCAATATTTCGGATCTCACCGCTGAGGGAGTTCGTGTCGAAGACCGCATGCCTTCGACGCTCAGCTACGACTCGGTCCGTGGTGACGGGTGGACGTGTAGCCCAGATGGTCAGACCGTTTGGTGCGACTTTGACCAGGCCCTCAAGCCTGGAGAGAGCGCCAAGTTCACGATCATCACCGGTGTCGACGCCCCTGCCAACACCATCATCACAAACACCGCAATCGTCTCGGCCGAAACCCTCGAACGAGACCTGACCAACAACACTGACGACGCTGAGATCCAGACCGCAGGAGCAGCAGCAGCGCAGAACAACAACCCCGTCGCCTTCACCGGAGCAAACAGCCTCCGACTGGCCTCGGCTGCTGGGTTGCTGACACTGGCTGGAGCCCTGTTCTTGATCGCACGGCGTCGCTCCGAGCAAACTAACTAGACGTAACCGACTACCCCCACTGAAATAACCCAACCGAAAGGGAGGGGTCCGCACCCAAGCGGACCCCTCCCTTTGTTGTGTCTGTGCTCCTAGACGGCCGCACAATCATCCGTCCCTAGGGTGGCATTCGCCCACCGTTGTTGGAGGGCGCCAGCATCGCGGTGAGTCAGGTCAGTCGTCGGGGTCGCCGAGCTTGCGACTAGACCGGGCACCGAGTTTTGCTCCGAGCACTTCGGCTCTGAGTTCCGCCGCCTCGTCTCGCAGGCGCGCAGCATCTTCGAAGCGCAGTTCTTTGGATGCCTGTTTCATCTCCTGCTCGATCGTTTCGATCAAGCGTTCAAGTTCGTCCTTCGGCATCGAAGAAAGTTCAGAGCGCGAACGGCCACCAAAGGTCGGCACGGCCGTACCGTCGCTCCTGGCTCGAACCATCTCCATGATGTCTTTGACTTTGGAGCGGATGGTCTGGGGCTCGATGCCATGTTCGGCGTTGTACTGCTTCTGACGTTCGCGGCGGCGTTCGGTCTCTGTGATTGCGCGGTCCATCGAGTCGGTGATCCGGTCGGCGTACATGATCACCTGCCCGTTGGCGTTTCGGGCCGCTCGCCCGATCGTCTGCACAAGCGATGTTTCTGACCGCAGGAACCCTTCCTTATCGGCATCCAAGATCGCTACGAGCGACACCTCGGGCAGGTCGAGACCTTCGCGCAGCAGGTTGATGCCGATGAGCACATCGAACTCGCCCATTCGAAGCTGCCGGAGAATCTCCACTCGTTCCAGGGTCTCAATCTCTGAATGCATGTACCGAACCCGAACCCCCAGCTCAAGGAGATAGTCGGTGAGGTCTTCGGACATCTTCTTGGTGAGGGTGGTCACCAGGACGCGTTCGTCGCGCTCCTCCCGCAGACGAATTTCATGAACCAAGTCGTCGATCTGGCCTCGGGTCGGACGGACCTGAATGAGCGGATCGAGCAGGCCGGTTGGACGCACAATCTGCTCCACGACCTGATCTGACTTCTGGATCTCATACGCGCCCGGGGTGGCGCTCATGAACACGAGTTGCCCGACATGGGCTTCGAACTCGGCAAAGGTCAGCGGGCGATTGTCCATCGCCGATGGCAGTCGAAAGCCATGGTCCACCAACGTGAGTTTCCGTGACCGGTCCCCTTCGTATTGACCATGAATTTGGGGTACGGCAACGTGGGACTCGTCGATGATGCAGATCCAGTCATCGGGGAAGTAGTCGAGCAGTGTGTATGGCTGCTCCCCTGGCTTTCGCCCATCAAGGAAACGCGAGTAGTTCTCGATCCCGTTGCAGCGACCCATCTCGCGCAGCATCTCTAGGTCGTGATTGGTACGCATCCGCAGTCGCTGCGCTTCGAGAAGCTTTGAGGACTTATCCAACTCAGCCAGGCGGACAGCTAGTTCTTCTTCGATCCCATCGATCGCCTGCTTGAGTCGTTCGTCGCTGGTGACATAGTGCGATGCGGGGAAGATGACCGTCCGGTCCAGTTCCTGGATGACTTCGCCCGTCAGCGGATTAACCGATGTGATCCGCTCGACGTCGTCGCCGAACATCTCAATGCGGACGGCCTGTTCTTCGTAGGCAGGCAGAATCTCGACCGTGTCGCCGCGGACCCGGAAGTTGTTGCGCTTGAACTCATAGTCGTTCCGGTCGTACTGCATGTCGACCAGATGCGACAGCAAGGTTCGCTGATCGATCTCGTCGCCGACGTCAAGTACCAACAGTTGCTCTGAATACTGTTCAGGCGAGCCGAGACCGTAGATCGCAGACACCGACGCGACGATGATCGTGTCGTGCCGGGCGAAGAGTGCCGTCGTCGCGGAATGCCGAAGTCGGTCGATCTCGTCATTGATTGCCGAATCCTTCTCGATATAGGTATCGGTGGTCGGCAGATACGCTTCAGGCTGGTAGTAGTCGTAGTACGACACGAAATACTCAACGCGGTTGTGCGGAAAAAACTCTCTGAACTCCGCAGCTAGCTGAGCGGCGAGTGACTTGTTCGGCGCCAGGACGAGCGCTGGGCGGTTCACCCGGGCGAGCATGTTCGCGATCGTGAACGACTTTCCAGAGCCGGTAATGCCGAGGAGTGTCTGCGCCTTGGCCCCGTCGTTCAGGCCGCTGACGAGTCGTTCAATGGCAGCGGGCTGATCGCCCGACGGTTCGTACTCAGACACCAGTTCAAAGTCAGGCATCCGTACCCCTTCACAAGAATGCGGCGCACCAACTGGTGGGAAGACTCAGAGTGCTTGGAGGCTTTCCCACAGCTCGTCGATCTGGGGTTCCAAATCGTCAGGTGAGCCGCCGTTATCGATCACGTAATCGGCCATCTGTCGTCGTTGCGCGTCGGTCAGCTGGACGTCCATTCTGGCCTGCGCGTCTTCACGTCGGAGACCGCGAGCGACGAGTCGGTCCAGCCGGTCCGCAACAGGCGCTTCAACCACGATCGTCGCCTGGTAATTCCCCGCCGTTTCCGGGGTCAGCAATGGGATGTCCATGATCACGGTGGCGTCGCTCGGAGCGCCCAGCACCGCGGTCGCCATTTCGGCTTGTATCCGGGGATGAGTAATCGCGTTGAGACGAGCACGTGCTGTGTCGTCGGCGAACACCACATCGGCGACCTTCTGGCGGTCCACCGCCCCTGACTTGTCGAGCACAGCGGTGCCGAGCCATGCCACCAGATCGTCGTACGCGGGCTTTCCCGGTTCGAGCACCGACCGGGCAACCTTGTCTGCGTCTACAACGACGGCGCCGCGGCGCTCAAGCGCCGCGGCGACCGTGGATTTACCTGATCCGATGCCCCCGGTGAGGGCAACGAGCAGCATTAGGCGGGCGACTCGTCCGACTCGTCGGAATCGACGGGCGTGGCCTCGGCTGCCGGGCCGACTTCACCCTCAGCGTCAAGGTCGTAATCGGCTGGGTCGGTGACTTCGAGTTCGCCTTCAACTTCTTCGGGCAGCTCGGTCTCGGCCAGTTCTTCGAGTTCTTCCGCGGAAGGCCCGATGTAGTTGCCGGCCTCGTCGAAGTGCTCTTCACCATAGAGCGCCTGGTATTCGGCTGCGACCGTGCCACCTTCGGCAGCTTGTTTGATCGACAGCGAAATACGGCGGCGTTCGAGGTCGAGGTCGATGATCTTGACCCACAGCTCTTCGTTCGCGGCAACCACTTGCTCTGGCGTGTCGACGTGGTGTTGGGCCATCTCAGAGATGTGAACCAAACCTTCGATGCCGTCAGCAACCTGGACGAATGCGCCGAACGGAACGATCTTGGTGACCTTGCCGTAGACCAGCTCGCCAACATCGTGGCCCGAAGCAAACTCTTGCCACGGGTCTTGCTGGGTCGCCTTCATCGACAGCGAGATGCGCTCGCGGCTCATGTCGACGTCGAGCACCTTGACTTCGACCTTGTCGCCGACAGCCACAACCTGGCTGGGGTGGTCGACGTGCTTCCAGGACAGTTCGGACACGTGGACAAGTCCGTCCATACCGCCGAGGTCGACGAAGGCACCAAAGTTGACGACCGACGAGACGGTACCGGGGCGAACTTCGCCAGGCTTCAGGTTGGTCAAGAACTCGTCGCGCTGTTCGCGCTGGGTCTCTTCAAGCCAGGCACGGCGAGAAAGAACAACGTTGTTGCGGTTGCGGTCGAGCTCGATGATCTTGGCTTCAAGCTCACGGCCGACGTAGGGCTGAAGGTCGCGCACACGACGCATCTCAACCAGCGACGCTGGCAAAAAGCCGCGCAGCCCGATGTCGATAATCAGACCGCCCTTAACGACCTCGATGACAGGACCGGCAACGACGCCGTCTTCTTCCTTGAGCTGTTCGATCTTGCCCCAGGCCCGCTCGTACTGAGCGCGCTTCTTGGAGAGAACCAGACGCCCTTCGGCATCTTCCTTCTGCATGACGAGGGCTTCGACGGCGTCACCCTCAGAAACGACCTCGTGAGGATTGACGTCGTTGCGGATCGACAGTTCTTTTGAGGGGATAACACCTTCGGACTTGTAGCCGATGTCGAGGAGAACTTCGTCCTTGTCGACCTTTACGACGACACCTGAGACGATGTCTCCATCGTCGAAGTCGACGAAGGTCTGGTCGATAGCGGCCTCAAGGCTGGTGTCGCCGAGGTCGTCTTCGACGATGGTTTGGAACTCAAACCCGGCATCCGCGGGGTTGCCGCTGGTCGACTCTTCATCTGAGTCATCAGCAGGCTCAGGCGCTGATTCTGCGGCTGGCGCTTCGGTCGAAGCAGCCTCGGCCGAGTCTTCGGAGGGGGCGTCGTCGCTGGTAGCTGAGTCGTCAGCTGCAACGTCGGCGGTCGCCGTCGTCTCCTCGGGAGCGCTCGCGTCTGCGGCGCCTGAAGCAGCCTCCGTGGACTCGTTGGTCTCGGCGGGCTGGTTTGTGGTCGTGTCGGACATGGTCGGGTCTGCTCCTGGCAAGCGCTGGCGCTTGCATACAACTGGTAGGTAACGGAATTTCTGAGGTGTACCTTCGGCGCGCCAAGAGACGCTTGGATTTGGGTACGAACCCACAACAATAGCCATAGTTGACGGTTGTGGTGAAAGTGTTCTTCAGATTCAAAGACCAGATGTTTCAGATGGCGCGCCCAGGACGCGAGCGAGCACCAAGAATTCGGGATGGTCGATTGAAGGTTCGTCACCTTTCCACCAGCCCGGCTTCACGCCGCTCAGTGAGACGACCGCCAGCCCGGCGGCTTGAACCATCAGCGTGAGTTCCCGGGGTGTAAAGCAGGTCGTCCACAGATCAAAGGGCCGTTCACGACCCTCGTTGTCCCGAACCATTGCCTGTTCGTGAACGACCCCATGGCGGGCGTTGAAGGACTCGCCATCTTCCATGCCCGAGACCGCGAAGTACGACGAGAACGCTGTCAGGACCAACCAGCCATCAGGCGCCAACAACGACGCCATCAGGTCGAGCACCGTGTTGTCGTCGCCCCCCAACAAGCCAAACGCACCCTGACACAAGGACAGGACCAGGTCGAAGCGCTGCCCGTCCACCAAGGTCGCCAGTTCGCGTGCGTCTCCCTGGATGAAGCGAACATCTAAACCTTCGGCCTGTGCCGACTCGGTCGCCTCGGTGATGAACACTTCGGCGAGATCGACTCCGGTCACCGAAAAGCCGCGCCGCGCCAGCTCCAAACTGTGACGACCCGGGCCGCAACCGACGTCGAGAACCGTGCTTCCTGGAGCGAGCCCGGTCGAAGCCAACAGCGAGTCCATCTCGGCGACCGTTCCTTTAGTGAACGCGTTCTTCAGGTAGGCCGATCCCAGAAAATCCGCGACGGGCAAAAACCACCGTCCGTCCTTGGGTAGCGCGCCGTCGCCATCCCCGCTGGCCGGTTGATCGACCGCTTCACGCGCTCCCGGCGTACCGCTGACACCATGCGTCTCGGCGTCGGTTCTCTGATCGCCCGCGATCTCCCGCTTGGTCGCGTCCATATTCCTGCGTCACCTTTCCCGGCCAGCCGACAATCCGGTAAGCCCACCAGAGAGCGGTGAGCTCGGACGAAAGCAGAGCGCTACGCAGTCGGCTTGCATGCCTCCCAGTTGGGCCCAATCCCCGAATCGACCACCAGCGGCACACGTAACGGATAGACGTTCTCCATCACCGCGACGAGCTGCGGAACAACGTCATCAATCTCGTCTTCGGGGACCTCAAAGAGGATCTCGTCATGGACGTTCAACAGCATGCGGGTGGCGAACCCGTTGGCAGCGATAACTGCGTCGACGTCCAACATTGCCTTCTTGAACAGGTCGGCGGCGGTTCCTTGGATTGGGGCGTTCTGCGCCATGCGCTCCCCCATCTGCCGGACTCGCCAGTTGTCCGACCGAAGCTCGGGAAGTTGGCGGCGACGCCCAAAGAGTGTCGTCGTGTACCCGGTCATGCGGGCGTCTTCGACAACTTCTTCCATATAGGCGCGCATGGCGGGAAACTCGGCCCAGTAGGCGTCGAGGATTGCTTTGGCTTCGGAGACCTCGACCCCCATTCGAGAGGACAAACCGTAGGCCTCCATCCCATACGCGAGCCCATAGTTCACCACCTTGGCGAAGCGCCGGTGCTCAGGGGTGACGTTGCTTTCGGGGACATCGAAGACTGCAGCCGCCGTCGTCAGGTGGACATCCGCGCCTCGATTGAACGCGTCGATCAACGCCGGTTCATCTGCAAGGTGGGCCAGCACGCGCAGCTCGATCTGTGAATAGTCGGCTGCACACAACTGAGAGCCCGGTGAGGCTACGAAGGCTTGGCGGATCTCCCGCCCCTCCTCGGAACGAACCGGAATGTTTTGCATATTCGGCGAATCGGAGGAGACCCGTCCGGTAGCGGTCGCCGTTTGATTGAATCGTGCGTGGATGCGGCCGTCTCGTGCGATCAATGGCGGGAACGCGTCGACGTAGGTCGAACGCAGTTTCTGTATCTCTCGATGGCGGAGGATCTTGGCGATGATTGGGTGGGACGCCATCTTGGTCAACGAATCGTGGTCGGTGGACGGCCCCGTCTTGGTCTTTTTGACGGGCTGTATCCCCAGCTCATCAAACAGCACCTCGCGCAGCTGCTTGGTCGAGTTGATGTTGAAGCTGTGTCCCGCTTCGCTGTGAATGTCGACTTCGAGGTCGGCGATCTCTTTGCTGTGACGAGCAGAAAGGTCGGACAAGACCGACCGGTCGACCAGGATGCCCAGACGTTCCATGTGGGCGATCACCGAGATGAGGGGCCGTTCCATCTCCTGCCACAGCGACAGCATCCCGGCGCGTTCAAGTGCGGATTCGACCGGTCCGGCCGCTTGTAACAGAGCAAACGCTGCGACGGCTTCGGGTTTGGCGGGATCGTCCAGGTCCAGCCCCAACGTTCCTTGCGCGGACTCATTACCAGCGCTCAGCTCGATCTCTGCGAAACGCCTCGCAACCATGTCGAGGGTGTAGGTGCCCGAACCAGGTTCGAGCAGGTAGGCCATTACTTCGGTGTCCGCCCTGAGGTTCGGTGACCACGTCGGATTCTCTCGGTACATGGCCTTTGCGCCGTGGATGACCAGAGGCGGACCGCTCTGGCTCATCAGCTGCGCGAACAGGGCCGCGGTATCGGGATCAAGTGGCATGGGGGGATCGATCCAAGCGACCTTGTCGCGCCCTTCGACAGCCACCGCCCAACCGCCCGCGCCGAGTCCTGGTCCGGCCACCGCAACGGTGTGGCCCCCGTCAGCGGCGTCGCCGAGAAACGCGTGGAGCTGCGCGCCGGTCAGGGTTTCGACGTCCACCTCGACGGTGTTGCTTTGTGCTGAACCGTGCCCGAGAGCGTCTTCCAACCGAGGTAACAACGACCGGAACTCAAGGCGACTGAAGACCTCACGTACGGCATCTTCTTGCCAAGGCCCGATAACCAAATCCGCCGGCACAGCGGGGATGTCGACGTCGGTCACCAAGGTCATCATGGACTTGTTGAGCCGGAGACGATCGGCCGCCTCGCTCATGTTCTGTGACAGCTTCGGGGTCAGCGAAGCTACGTTGGCGAGGATGCCTTCCAAGTCGCCATAGGTATCGATCAGCTTGGCTGCGGTCTTTTCACCAACACCTGCAACACCGGGGAGGTTGTCAGACGGGTCGCCGCGCATCGCCGCGTAGTCGACGTACTTGGATGGCACCACACCGGTGCGCTCCAGGATGCCCTTCTCGTCGTAACGGGCGTAGTCAGAGACGCCGCGTTTGTTGTACAGAACCTCGATGTACGGGTCACTGACCAGTTGGTAGCTGTCGCGGTCCCCGGTGACAATCGTCACCTTGGTGCCCTCGGCCGCTGCTTGCACGGCGAGCGTTGCGATGACGTCGTCGGCTTCCACACCGCCAACCGAGATCATCGGCACCTGCACGGCTTCGAGGACTTCGTGGATCAACGGGATCTGCGGTGAGAACAGTTCGGGTGTGGGTTTACGGGTCCCCTTGTAGTCGGGGTCGAGTTCATGGCGGAAGTTCGGGCCGGGCGCATCGAAGACCACGGCAATACCGTCAGGCTCCTCGTCGGCGAGCACCTTGATCAGCATGGAGGTAAAGCCGTAAGCGGCGTTGGTCACCGTCCCATTTTCGGTGACCAAGTCGGGGGGCAGCGCGTAGAAGGCTCGGTACGCCAGGGACATTCCGTCTAACAACAAGAGGTGTCGCATTGGAGGCATGGTAGGTCAGCACCGACGAAAGGGATGCCTCGGTTCTGGCGTTGGCAGCTAGCTGCGACTGGGCTTCCGGCGGGCGGACCATGATCTTGGTGACCGAAGAACGCAGGCGGGCCTACCCAGCGGGTAGCCAAGCTTCCCTAGGGAGCGAGAGCCACACTGCCATCTAGGACGAGGGCCGCTACATCGGACATGCGGACTCGTTGGCGCATTGCTTCCGTTTGCAGCAGGCGCCAGGCGTCGTTCTCGCTGATACCTAGCTGCTCCATCAGCGCGCCCTTGGCCCGGTCGACCACCTTGCGCGCTTCGAGGCGTTCGCTGAGCTCTTCGACGTCGCGGCGCAGTTCCTGCAAGTCACTGAAACGAGAGAGGGCCACCTCGATGGCAGGTACCAAGTCGGTCTTCTGGAACGGCTTGACCAAGAAGGCGAGGGCGCCGGCTGCGCGTGCCTGATCAACCAATTCGCGCTGTGAGAATGCGGTCAGGATCAGCACGGCGCACAGTCGTGCGTCGGTCAGTTGGCGAGCAGCGTCCAGCCCGTTCATTCCGGGCATGTTGATGTCGAGAATCGCGACGTCGGGCTTCTCTCGCTCGACAAGACGGAGAACCTCATCGCCGCGGCCGGTCTCGCCGACGACCTCATAACCCTCTTCTTCCAAGAGTTCTTTGAGATCGAGACGAATGATGGCTTCGTCTTCTGCGATGACGACACGAACGGGCGACTGACTCATTTGGTTCTCGCTGCCTCCCAGCGCTCACGGCTCTCGATGGACGGGCAACCAGCGGAGAACACGTTCAACGCGGCTGTTCTGTGAAGAAAACGGCGTCTCAGTCCGCTCCGCCAGCGGACATGCGGTCGAGAAGACTATCTTGCTCGGCCCGATCCTGTTGCAGCGAGCGAGTCAACCGATCCCTGTGGCGGGTCATGACCTCGGCTTGCCGTTGCGCGCTCCGCGCAGCGTCGGCGTCGGCGAGATTGTCGCTCATCAGCGCTCGAAGTCGCAGATCTTCGGCCTCATAGGCCACCGATGCCAACTGTTCCTCGGTGACGCGCAGCTCTTCGCGAGTTCGGGCGATCCGTTCAGACAGATCGGCCAAACGCCGCTTGATGAGCGTCTTGCGAAGCACTCGATCAGGCCTGAATGATCACCGGCATGCCGAGCGGGATATCTGGAACGAGGCTGACCAAGACATCGTTGACAACACGGACACATCCGTGGCTGACCGCCTTGCCGCGGTTTGCGGGATTGGACGTCCCATGTATTGCCACCTGGCCATTTCCGCCGAGGAAGTCGGTCAACACGTCTGAGTAGGCGGACAGGCCGATCGCATAATCGCCATACGGCGTTCCCTGGCCCCTCAGGTCCCATTCTTCAGTGACGTAGAAAACCCCAACGGGCGTTGGGAAGTCGCTCTGTCCAATACCGACGAGTTCTTCTCGAACCAGATCGGCGCCCCGATAGAAGCGCAGGGTGTATTCGCTCAGGTCGACGACGATGCGCTCGTTGATCTCTTCGACCTCGACCTCGGAAGCTTTCACCCAGCCGGTAGACATGTGTGGACGCGTGTTGAGCTGGACCTGGTACCAGCCGTCTTTCTGGTCGACGACCATGAAGATCAGCGGCTGCCAAGATCCTTGGTATTCCCTCACCGGGTGTGCGTACTGGACGTTGGCAGCACCGTCGGCGGGTTCGGCGTAGACGTCAACTGTCGAAGACCAGCCGTCGGGAACGGGAGCGCCTGGCTCTGAGTCGGGGGCGTAGGCCACGAGTGTGGGCTGTGCCGACGACACGAGCTTGGCAGCGACGGGCACCGGGATGCCTGTTTGCATTGATTCGGCAAAACCGAGCCAAGCATTGCCGACGTCGTTGACGTTGATGGGCGGTTTGCTGGCGTCGCCGTCATCGGAGCCAGAGCAGGCGCCGAACGCCAGCATGGCGACCATCATCAATGCAGCTAGTCGTGACCAACGCGGCATCCCCGCACCTCACTCTTTGTGAACAACCAAGGGCCCCGCACCACTACTTCCCGGGCCACAGGCCGACAGCGTAGTTGTCGCTCCTAGCGACTTTCGGCCGCTATTGCGATCGTTAACCAACCCCAGTACGCCCAGAGGTCCTGTTGGGTTCCCTCTTTGTCGAGTTCTCGACGAGCGGCCAAGCTCGGCAGGGTGTCGCCCATCGCCAGACTGGCGATCAGGTATCGACCCCGGTTGCCACCAGCGACGGCTGCGCCGACCAAACGATCGGGTTGGACCACCGATATTTGACTGAGCGATAGGTCCTTGTTTCGAGGGCTTGCTTTGAATACCGCCTCTTTGATCGTCCAGAGTCTGACAAGTTCCGTTTGTTGCCAATTTGAATGTCCGGCTTCACGCCCCGAGGTGGGCACTCCCCCGGCCACTTCTTCGGGGGCATCGCTGTCATCCAACGCAAGCGTGTAGGAGCGGGAACGGTCGTCTGGATGTTCGTGCGGCAGGCAGAAATGTTGCGCTGCTCGGGCGCTGATCATTCGGTGCCCCTGAAGATCGATGCCCACCGGCCGATCGGCTGCGGCCACCGCCGCCCAACGGCCCGAATGGGTCCGCGACCTATGCATCACGGCTGTCGGCTCCAGGCGTTCCCCTGGGAGACCTCCCTGCTTGGCGTGCGGCTCAAGGTCCTTTCGCCACCTCTCTTCGACACGCCGATCTGCCAGATCTGCCGCCGCTCGCTGGTCGGAAAGCGGGACCCGCTGCAAGAGCTCTCCCCCCGTACCTGGGGGCTCGTCTCGAACGGCTTCGAAGTCAACCAGCACCGCCGTGCCGAGGACCTCGGTGAACGCGTCGGAAGCTGAAGTCGAAGAAAAGACGTGGAGCATCGCCCGATCTGGCGAACCGGGCGTGAGTGGGCGGAGCAGCACGGAGCGCCTCCAGGAAGGTTCAAAAGTTGCCGAGAGCGCGCAATCAGCCTCGATACGGACGCGGCATTGCCGAAGTACCGGTACGCTTTCGGCGCGACTTTGACACGGAAAGGGCCGTTAGATGAAACGCCTCGGAGGGATGGACGCCGCTTTTCTGTATGGCGAAACTCCAAGCTGGCACATGCATGTGTCTTCGCTGATGATCATCGATCCAAGCGATTCGCCGATTGGTTACAGCTTTGAACAGCTTCGAGACCTCACGATCGAACGCCTTCCCGCCGTGCCGCAGTTTCGGTGGCAGTACGTAGACGTCCCCTTTGGGCTGGACCGCCCAGGGTGGATCGAAGGCGAGATCGACCCGGATTTTCATATCCGGCGCATCGCCGTACCGAAGCCCGGCGGACCCACGGAACTTGGCGACCTCGTCGGGAGAATCGTTAGTTACAAGCTTGACCGTCGCAAGCCGCTGTGGGAGATGTGGGTTATTGAAGGCCTCGAAGGCGGATACGTTGCTCTCGTCAGCAAGATCCACCATGCCATTATCGACGGCGTCTCGGGTGCGGGCTTGGCGGAGGTGTTGCTGGACTTGAGCCCCGAACCGCGTTCGGTCGAACTGCCTGTACTGAACTCCCTCGAAGGGGAGCGCCTGCCTAGCCAGTGGGAACGTTTGGCATCCGGGCTGGTGAACACCGCCTTTCGTACTCCGGTGCGCGTGGCGAAGTTTGGGGCCCAATCGGCGCGCCAGTTGGCTTCGGCAGCGAACATTCTCCGCACCGGATCCTCAACATCGATTCCTTTTCAAGCACCCCGAACGTCGCTAAACGCGCCCATTACTCCGCGTCGCCAGTTTGATTCTGCGACGGTTTCTTTGGATCGTGCCAAAGCTGTGAAAGCGGCATATGGCGTTAAGCTGAACGATGTCATCTTGGCTTTATGTGCTTCTGGGCTGCGGAAGTATTTGTTGGAATTCAATGAGCTCCCCTCGCAGCCGCTCATCGCGCAGGTTCCAGTTTCCACGCGTACCGCTGACGAGACAGATTCCGTCGGAAACCGCGTGGGTTCGATGTTTGTGTCGTTGGCAACTCATATTGAAGATCCTGGGCTGCGGCTTCGAGCCATCTACCGCTCCACGCAGGGCGCAAAGGAAATGTCAGAAGCAATGTCGGTGCACCGCATTATGGGGCTAACCGACACGACTCCCCCGGGTTTGATCGCTCTCGCCGCACGGATGTACACCCGTTCCGGACTTGAGAACTCGGTTCCTCCGCCGGTGAACGTGGTGATCTCTAACGTTCCCGGCCCGCCCTTCCCGCTGTATATCGCTGGTAGCCGCCTGAAGCGGCTCTATCCCATGGGCCCACTGTTATTTGGGATGGGTTTGAACATGACGGTATTTAGCTATGTCGACAGTCTGGACTTCGGGTTGATGTCGTGTCCGGATGTCGTACGGCGCGCAGACATAATCGCGACTGGTGTCGAAGAGGCAATTACTGAACTGGAAGTTGCTGCTGGACTCCCGACTCCATCGAAGTTGTGAGCCCAGCAGCCTTCGCAGACCGTGCCAGCTAGAACGGCAGGATCCCACTCAGGAGTGATCCGAAAATATCGAGAATAAACTCGATGAGGAACTCCCAGAACATTTCCCAAAACATGTCTACAACCGGGTACATGGTTGCTCCTGTGTCTAAATGCTGAGGCGTGTTCCTCAACAGACAAGACAATAAGAAACTGAAGCAAGCACATGTCGAGGCCGAAATCGACAGTTTCGTGGCTTGTTACACGTTGTTTACTTCGCTCACGGGGGCGCGTAGCCAGCGAATCGCCACCGCCGCCTGGGTCATACCAGCGCCATAACCGCTGAGGACAACGAGATCACCCGTATCGAGATCGCCTCGACGCACGAGCTCATCCAAAGCGACCGGGACCGAGGCCGCAGACATGTTGCCGACGCGGTCGATGTTGACCATGAAGCGTTCGAAGGGAACCCCAAGCTTTTCCGCTGCGGCGAAGATGATTCGCACATTTGACTGATGTGGAACGAACCAGTCCACATCGGCGGGCGTGAGGCCACAACGTTCCAGGGCATCACGACTCGATGAGGCCAACGCGTCCACAGCCCGATGCAGCACTGCTTTGCCGTTCATCTTCAAGTAGTGGTCGCCGTGGCGGATCGTGTCCGGAGTTGCTGGCGACGTGCTGCCGCCCGCGGATACTTGGAGAATGTCAGCTGCGCCGCCATCTAAGGCACTCGAATCGCTGAGCACGCCGATGGGCTCGTCGGAATCAGCAGCCGACACGACTACCGCCCCCGCGCCGTCACCGAAGATGACCGCGGTCGCTCGATTCTGCGGGTCCACGATGCTCGACATCACATCGACACCAATGACCAGGACGTTTCGATGCGCCATACCCCGTACCAGGGCCGCCGCGACGGACACCGCATACACAAACCCTGCGCAGGCGCCACTGATGTCGAAACCGCCGCAAGCCAGACCGAGGCGATGTTGAACGAAGGCAGCGGTGGCGGGCTGGGGCTGGTCGGGTGTTCCGGTCGCGACGATCACCATATCGATCTGGCCGGCAGACAACTGCGCTGCCTGGATCGCCTGCTCTCCGGCTTTGGCGCCAAGTTCGGAGGCGGTTTGGCCCGGGGCGATACGTCTGCGTTCGATGATTCCGGTTCGTTCCAAAATCCAAGACTCAGGCACATCAAACCGAGCGGCCAGTTCGGCGTTGGTGATGCGCCCGTCGGGAAGGGCAGCTCCGGTGCCCCGAATGTATGCAAACGTGCTCATCAGATGCTTTTGCTCCTAGGTCGTCAGCTTGCCGCAACCCGACCGAGGTGAGGCCCAGGCGCGCGTCCCTACATGTTGTGCGATCGGGGCGGGATACCACCAACGTGTGGGAATCCGTGCCGAGAGATCGTTCAAGCTAAACTCTCGGTCCTTGCCCGGGTGGTGGAATTGGCAGACACGACGGACTCAAAATCCGTTGCCTTTGCGGGCGTGTGGGTTCGAGTCCCACCCCGGGCACACTCAAAAGCCTCGCCTCATTGGCGAGGCTTTCTTGTTTGTCCCACGTCAGATCTGGGGTTGTCGACCACACCGCGAAAAGTGAACCGTGCGGCGCTTGCCAGCGCTGCCCCTCGGCCTAGGCCGTGAGCCGGGAGATCAACGAGATCACGAAGGCCAAGACGGTTCCTGCCGCGAGAACCTTTCCAAACAGGATGAAGCTTGCCTTGAGCCAACCCGCTTGGAATCCCTGTTGCCAGGCCACCCAAGTGATCAACACGGCACTTCCCGCCAGGAGCGTGAAGTAGCCGCGAATGAAGTCCCGGATCGTGTTACAGCGGGCGCTTTCAACACCACGACAGTCAGACACCTGGAAGCCCACGATGTGGCCAAAGAACCCGATCACGATCGCCAAGACGATGGCGGCAACAAGGGCGCCCATCAACATCAGCAACGGCGGGCGCTGCAACCCGTATGGCGGCCCGTCGCGGCCGTCTGGCGCACCTGTTGAGTTTGAACCGCTTGGCATCTTCACATCCCGGGGTTGTCGACAATCGATGGGCTGAGGTCGTCGAGCTGACTCCCCGCCGGCTCTGGCAGCCGTGGGATGAGAAACACAGCCATGACGAGGGGAACGACGGCGAGGGAGGCGATTGCCAACCCGAGGTCGTCGTACCGTTCTGACAATGTTCCCGCGGCCAGCAGTCCTGTGACGGATCCGAGCACGCCAGCGCCAAGGAACACAGCATTAGACGTACCACGTGATTCGGTCGGGAACAGTTCGCTCGTAAAGGCGCCCATCGCTGGTGCGACCATTCCAGCAAGGAATGTCGCCAACGTGCTCGACACCCAGAGGGCCGGGCCGTCGGCCAGATAGAACCAGGCGATGCTGACACTCATCAGCGCAAAACCCACCGACCCCACGATCCGTCGCCCGTATCGCTCTGCGAAGCGGCCACCCAGGATGACGCCGATCAAACCCGACAACCCGGCGGTGACCACGCGGAATACCGTCACGCGAAACGGGCTAAAACCCTGTTCATCGGCCAGATATCGGTTGATGAACTGCGCAGAGGGTGCAGCAAGGATGTTTCCGAGGGTCGCCACGGCAGCCAGGATGAACAAGCGCGATCGGTAGGGCGGGCTCATCAGATGCGCCAAACCCCGTTTGACCGCTGGCGCTTGTCGCATCTCCGTGAAGCGGCGGCTCTCTCGGAGCGTTCGCGTGAAATGCGGGATGACCAGCAAGGTTGCACTCGCCAAAAGGAAACCGAGGCGCCACTTGTCTCCCGATCCAACGAGCGGCAGCAGCAGCACCGCCGCCGCATATCCAGCCGATGACGCCAAACCGAACAGCGCGATACTCGCGGCCCGTCCTCGTTCGGGCGCTTCTTCGACGACCGAGATCGAACCAACCGCGACGGTGACGTTGACAAAGGCCCGGGTCACCATCTGACTTGCAGTCAGGACCGCCAGGTTCGGCGCAAGCGCGGCGACGATGCTGGCCAAACCGACACCTCCAAGCGAGATCAGCAGCATGCGGCGTCGGCCATGCCGATCGGCAAGAGCTGCAGCGACCAGGGCGATGAGGATGCCCCCGCGGACGACAGCGAGCGACAGCCCAAGCTGTTTATCTGAAGCGCCAAAAGTGTCGGCAATGAGGTCGAGGTTCTGGGTAAGGAGCGATCCTGCGTAGGTCACGAGCGCCCCGATCGCGCCGACCGTCGCCAGATGGAGCGCCTGATGTTTGGAGTAACCGCCCGCCGGGACCAGCGACGGGAGCGTCAGCGGCTGCGACAGCTCGTCTCCAGACGCTGCGGATTCCACGGCCCCGGTCACCCAGCGGACCTGTCGACGGGCAAACCAAAACAGGATCGGATAGGTGAACCAGAAAAAGTAGGGGATGAAGGGCCCAACCTCGATTGACGCGTCGATGCGGGTTCCACTGCTCGTGGGTGTCGTCGTGACCGCGACGTCACGGGTCGCAGCGACGGGCCAGCGGACCGCGACCTTGGCCGAGTCCGCCGGTGGGTCGGAGTGCAGCTCAGGTGAGGTGGACCGTGACACCCCGGACATCGCCTGTACGGATTCGATCGCTGCCAGCACCGAAGCTGGTGAACCCGGTACGGTCCGGGTCGATCGAATCTGCATCGGCAGATGGTAATGGCGGCCACGTTGCCGCATGGCTTCGCGCAGACACGACCCGCTCCCTGTCCTTGTACGTGGCGGTCTTCTACCCGGCCTCCATGGCGCCCGGCTGGTCTCTGAACGCATATTCGCGATGGTGACGCGTAATGATGTGGCCGTGGCGGACGAACGCGACCAGCGCGGCGCACGTGATCGATCCAGGGACGACCGGCGCACGACCAGCGACGATGATCCAACGCGCGCAATTGAGCGCCCGCCGATGAAGCGTTCTGAACGCCGGGAAGAGCCCGGGCAGCCCCGTCGGGGTTCGGCGCGAGTAACCCAGCCGAGGGCGCCGGCGGCACGACCAGACTGGGACGACGACCTGCCCGACAGCATCGGCGCTGACGCCGCGTTGGCAAATATGGTCAAGCCCTCAGATTCACTGCCCCAGCACGCCCGCCGCTCAAACGAAGGCCGCGACGACCCCGCACCAGGCGGTCGAGCCCGGCAAGATGAGGGTCGACCTCCTAGCCGACGTCCATCGCCCGCGTCGGAGTTCGAGCGGCCGACTCCGCCCCCGGTCACTCGCCGCCGCGAGGCTATGGAACCTGCCTCTGCTGGCGACCCTTCTCGTCGCTCTGGTCATTTCGGCGATGACGACAGGGACCCCGAGTACCCGCACCCGCCCATGCTGGCCTTGGACAGCGCCGCGATTCTGTCGGCACCTCCGGTGTCGGCAGCGCCCGCGCCAGGGTTTGAGCACCGTGCCCCAGATGATTTCGGGGCGTCGGCAAACGTCTCAACGCCCGATCGGACCATGGTCCGTCGAGTCGTCGAGGGACCGCCGCCGCCCGACAGGACACGGGTCGGCATGCCGAGCGTCGACCGGGCGGGCGGTGTTCCGCCGTCCGGGCCGCCGCTCGTGCCGGCATCTCAACCAGAACCTGCCGAGAAGGGCCGCGGGCGGCCACGTCTGCCCGGTTTCGGCCCCCGAAGGGCGCGGCGAATCATTCGCTGGACGGCGATCATCGGTGTGCTGCTGTGCCTGATGGAGTTCGGCTATCTGTTCTGGATGGTCCGTTCGATGGAGCACGTCAGTACCGACGGCAGCCTCAACGGGGGTTCCGCCAACATTTTGATGGTCGGTTCAGACACTCGCACCGGAACCGACCAGGAAGGATTGGTCTCAGGGCAGCGTTCCGACACCCTATTGATCCTGCGTCTTAGCGGGGCGAGCGCCACGATGATGTCGATCCCCCGCGACCTATGGGTCCAGCTCGACGGGGGCGGAGAGAACCGGGTGAACGTGGCGTATCAGCGTTCGCCAGCAGCGCTCATACGAACGATCCAGAACAACTTAAAGATCCCCATTCACCACTACATGGAAGTCGACTTTGTCACCTTCGCCTCGCTGGTCGACGCTCTAGGCGGGGTCACCATCGACTTCCCCTACCCCGCGACCGACGTGAAATCAGGCTTCCTCGTGACTGCGCCGGGCGCACAACGTCTCGACGGAACCCAGGCCCTTGCCTACGTGCGCTCACGTACCTATACCGAGTTCATCGGCGATCAACAGGTTGTCGACCCGACCGGTGACCTAGGGCGAGTGCAGCGACAACAAGCCTTTCTGCGCTCGTTGATGCGGGAACTTCTCGGCATCCGGACCCCGTGGACCTTGAACAGTGCGGTCAGCGCGTTGACGAGCGGGCTGCGGGTCGATGGCGGCTTTGGCATGTTGGAACTGATGCGCATGGCGTGGGCGCTCAAGAGCGGAAGCCCGACGTCGATCGAGCTTCCGACGACGCCATTCACCACGTCGGGCGGTGCCGCCGTATTGAGCCTGAGGGAACCTGACGCCGACCAAGCGCTGTCTCACTTCCGTTGACGTCGACCGCGCGTCTGTACAGACCAGCAACATCGTCACGTTAGAATTCGCAATCGAATCTTCCCGCAGGTTGGCGTCTGCCGCTGCGTTCTTGAAAGTTCTCGAGAGGAATCCATTCATGCTTGAAGTAGGCGACAAAGCACCCAGTACGACGCTGCTCGACCAGAACGGCGACGAGGTCTCGATCAAAGACTTCCGGGGGCATCGAGTCGTCCTCTTCTTCTACCCGAAGGCGAACACGCCCGGTTGCACCACACAGTCGTGCAACCTGCGTGACGCTGCCACCGACCTGGCAACCTACGACGCGGTTGTCATTGGGGTCAGCCCCGACAAACCAACCGCACAGCGCCGCTTTGACGACAAGCATGCGCTCGGGTTTCCGCTGTTGTCCGACCCCGAACACGAACTCGCCGAAGCGTTCGGCGCGTGGGGCGAAAAGAAGATGTTCGGCAAGAACTATGACGGTGTTATCCGCTCCGCGTTTGTCATCGACGACAAAGGCGTCATTTCGGCCGCGTACCGGAAGATCTCGCCGAAAGACACCGTACCGAACGTGATCGCGGCGCTCGACGAGCTCGGTAAGGTCTAAGCGCGCTCAGTTCTCGTCGACGGCTCGTCTGAGTTCACCGACAAAGTTCTCCACACCAGCGGTGCCGGCGCCGTCAAGGATTCGGCGGACCAGCGCCGAGCCGACGATGACACCATCGGCCGACGCTGCTGCCGCGCGTGCCTGAGAAGGGGTTGAGACCCCGACCCCCAGCAACACAGGGACGTCGGTAATGGCCTTCAGTCGGCCACCAATGTGGTGTGCTGAGTCCGCCAGTTCGGCACGTTCACCCGTTACGCCAAGCAGAGAAACGCCATACACAAAGCCACGGCTTGCCGCACAGATTTGGCCCAAACGCTCGTCGGTCGAATTCGGTGCTGCGAGCAAAACGGTCTCGATGTCGTTCTGTTCGGCAGCGTCGAACCAGGTGCCACCCTCATCAAGGGGCAGGTCGGCCAGAATGGCGCCAGATACGCCGGCATTGGCCAGGCTCTCGGCAAACCGTGTAGCACCGGCATGCATGGCGATATTGGTATAAGTCATCACCACGACCGGAATGCTCAGGTCCGTCCGGCCTAGTTCGCTCAAGATAGACGTCGGTGTCGCTCCCCCTTCAAGAGCCTGCACGGATGCCTCTTGGATGACCGGCCCGTCCATGACCGGATCGCTGAAAGGGATGCCGATCTCAATCGCGTCCGCGCCGGCGGCCTCACATGCCAACGCATAATCGGTCCAGCCGTCCAGGCCACCAGTCACGTACGGGACGAGCAGTTTGTTGCCTTCGCTACGGCGAGCTCGGAGGGTTTGTTCCAACGACATGGGTCACTTCCTTGGTTTGGGCGACCTGCCCGCATGCGTTCCTTCGGGGTTTCGCTCGGAACGCGACTTCTTGGAGGGGTTCGGCGGGCCTAGTCGACTGCCGGCATCGGGTACCGGTTCTTCAAGAGTTCCGCTACCTGTGGTGCGTCTTTGTCGCCGCGCCCCGACAGGGTGACCAGCACCGAGGATCCTTGCGGAATGGTCCTCCCCCCGTCACGCGCCAGCCAGCCAATGGCATGAGCCGATTCGAGCGCCGGGATGATTCCCTCGGTTTGGCTCAGCAGCTCAAGGCCGTACAGCGCCGTGTCATCTTCTGCGTAGACGTACTCTGCACGGCCCATCTCGGCCAACGCCGCATGTTCTGGGCCAACACCTGGATAGTCCAGCCCTGCCGAAATCGAATGGGCTTCGATGATTTGACCATCTTCGTCCTGGAGGTACATAGAACGTGCACCGTGCAGGACGCCCGGCACGCCTCGAGCAATTGAGGCACCATGTTTGCCAGAAGCCAGACCATGCCCTCCGGCTTCGACTCCGATCAGACGCGCGTCGGTGTCGACAAAGCCGGCGAAGGTCCCCATTGCGTTTGAGCCACCGCCGACACAGGCCACCACTGCATCTGGGTCATGGCCATACTCTGCCCGCATCTGCTCTCGGGCCTCATCACCGATGACACGCTGAAACTCCCGCACCATGTAAGGGAACGGGTGGGGACCAACGACCGAGCCGATGCAGTAATGCGTGGACTCGACAGAAGCCACCCAGTCGCGCAAGGCCTCGTTGACAGCATCTTTCAGCGTCGCGCTTCCAGAAGTCACCGGAACGACCTCGGCGCCGAGCAAGCGCATGCGAAACACGTTTAGTTCTTGCCGTTTGACGTCGACGGCACCCATGAAAACAACACAATCGAGGCCGAAGAGCGCACATGCGGTCGCCGTTGCCACCCCGTGCTGACCGGCGCCCGTCTCGGCGATAACCCGTTGTTTGCCCATTCGCTTGGTCAGGAGTGCTTGGCCAAGGACGTTGTTGATCTTGTGCGACCCCGTGTGATTGAGGTCCTCCCGCTTGAGGTAGACGGTCAACCCCAGGCGTTCTCCGAGGCGATCGCATCGAGTGATCGGACTGGGTCGGCCTGCATAGCTCCCCAAAAGCTGCGCGAACTCGCGACGAAACTCGGGTTCCGACCAGGCTTTCTCGAACTCCACTTCGAGCTGCTCAAGTGCGGGCACCAACGACTCGGGGACGAACCGGCCGCCGAAAGAACCAAACCGGCCAAGCCCGGTCGGTCGCGGTCCGTTTGGGCCGAGACGGGCGATCTTCTGGCCGTAGTCGTCGGTACTCATCAACAATCCTGACTGTGTTGGCGATGCGGGTGCTGGCGTGCTGGCAGCGCTGCAACCTTGGAGATGGGCGGCACGAGGCGAGCCTTAGCTCAGAAGGAATGCATCTCGGCTGTGCACTCTGGCAGGGGAAACCCGCCGGGACTAGTCGTGGCGATCCCAGTCGTAGGGCAGTTCAGCGCGGATAGGGGCGGTTCGATCGATGTCGCGCCCTGCATCCTTTGCCGCGCGAATAAAACGGCGCACTTTCCGGGGATCTTTGAGCCCCGGGGTGCTCTCGACCCCCGAGGATACGTCGACGCCCCACGGCGCAAGCACGTTGATGGCCTGGGCGACATTGTCCGGGGTGAGCCCGCCAGCCACCATAAACCTGACGTCCGGCGGCGGGCGTTTCACCGCGGTCCAGTCATAGCTCTGCCCCGAACCAGGTGTAGGCCCGTCGATCAAAACGATCTGTGAGGGGTCGTCATCAAGATGATCGAGCCGGGAATCGTCATAGGCCATGGCGTGAATCACCACCGAGACCCGTTCGACGATAAACGCGATATCGGAAAGCGGCTCGCTGCCGTGAAGCTGGACCGCCTGGAGCCGAGCGCGATGGACGGTACGGACCACGTGGTCGCGGTGTTCGTTGCGGAACACGCCAACACGAATGACCTCTGGCGGGAGCGCCCGCCCGATGAAATCGGCAGTGCGGGCGTCGATCCTGCGGGGGCTCGGCGAAAACAGAAATCCGACCGCGTCCGCACCCAGTCCGGCGGCAAGCAGCGCATCTTGTTCGCTTGTTATCCCGCAGATCTTGACGAACATGCTCGTAGGCTACAGAAGCGTCACGGTTCGAAGCGGGACCGGTGCCAGGTGCCGTCAGCCGCGTGTCGCATGGCTGATCGATGCCATCTGCTCGACGAGTTTGGCGGGTTCCGCGGCGCGGACCAGCGCTTCCCCCACCAGGACGGCGTCGTACCCCGCGTCCGCCATGCGTTGGGCGTCCGCGGCGGTGCGAACGGCCGATTCTGCGACCGCCACGCAGTCCGCCGGAATCTCTCGCCGAACTCGTTCTGAAATGGTGAGATCCTCACCAAAGTCCCGGAGATTCCGGTTGGTCACGCCAATGAGCGTGGCTCCGCATTCGAGCGCACGCTCGACACCGGCTTCATCATCGGCCTCGACCAGAACCGACAAACCGAGTTCCGCTCCCTGTTCCCTCAGAGCTGAGAGGCGGCCTTGGTCGGGAATGCCGGCGACGATCAGCAACATCGCGTCGGCACCGATCGCCGCTGTCTCAAGCACCTGGATGTCATCGACGACGAAGTCCTTGCGCAACACGGGAAGGTCGGTCTCTTTGCGCGCTGCGATCAGGTCGGCGATACGCCCATCAAAGTACGGCTCGTTGGTCAAGACCGAAAGAGCCTTCGCCCCGCCGGTTTGATACTCAACCGCTTGTTTGGCGGCGTCGAGGTTCTCGCACAGCACCCCTTTGGACGGGGAACGGCGCTTTATCTCGGCGATAACGGACAATTTTGTGCCGATCAGGGCGTCGGCGAACGGGCGAAACGGGCCGCGATGGGTCAACAACTCGTCGAGTCTGGGGCGCTCGGCCGCAAGGCGATAGGCGTCAGATGCGGACCGTTCGAGAATTTCGCTGAGTATCGACATGGCCGCTCAGTGTAGGTGTGCCTCAGCACGCCTCGACGATCCGTTCGGCTGCCCGCTGACAACGCCAGCCCTGTTTGCGTTCTACCATTGGCGTCATGGCGATCAGTTTTCCACCAACTTTCTATTGGGGTTCGGCCCTCGCAGCGCACCAGGTCGAGGGCGGCAACTGGAATTCAGACTGGTGGGCCTGGGAGCACGACCCCAAAAGTCCGTGCGTCGAACCTTCGGGGGATGCGTGCGATCACTACTCGCGTTACCCCAGTGACCTGCGCCTCCTTTCGGATTTGGGTTTCAACGCGTTCCGTTTCTCGGTCGAGTGGGCCCGGGTTGAGCCAGAACCCGGCGAGTTTTCACAGGCGACGATCGACCACTACCGGCGGGTACTCGAACGTTCCTACGAACTGGGCTTGACGTCATGTGTGACGTTCCACCACTTCACCAACCCCCGCTGGGTTGCTGACATGGGTGCGTGGACCAATCCGGATGTGCCGAGGCGGTTCGCTGACTACTGCGCCAGAGTTTCTGAAGCTCTGGGCGACCTCATCGGTATCGCCTGCACCATCAACGAACCCAATATCGTCGCCATGTTTGGCTATGAATCGAACGTTTTTCCGCCTGGCCTCGGCTCTACCAGGGCGCGCGACCAGGCGATTGAAAACCTTAAGCAGGCCCACTTCCTCGCCCGTGCGGCCATCGCCGTCGGCCCCGGCCAAATGCCTGTTGGCATGACCCTCGCAATGGCAGACGTCCAAGCGGTTCCTGGCGGCGAAGCGCAAGCGGAAAAAGCGCGAGCCGTCTACGAGGACCAGTTCCTCGAGATCGCACGGGACGACGACTTCATCGGCGTCCAGACCTACACCCGAACCCGGATGAGCGCTAACGGGCCCCTCGGCCCCGAACCAGGCGTACCCGTGACGCAAATGGGCTATGAACGGTGGCCAATGGCGTTGGCAGCAACGGTTCGCCGCGCCGCGAAAATGACCGGCATCCCTGTCGTGGTCACCGAACACGGGATCGCGACCGACGACGACAACGACCGGATCAACTTCGTCACCGAATCCCTTCAGTACCTCGCAGGGGTCATGGCCGAAGGCGTCGACGTCCGCGGCTACTTCTACTGGTCGGCACTGGACAACTTTGAGTGGGCGCTTGGTTACGGCCCGAAGTTCGGACTCATCGGTGTCGATCGAGCGACCCAAGAGCGCGCGGTGAAAGGGTCGGCACGCTGGATGGGACAGGTCGCTCGGACCGGCACGCTCATCGGTGGACCCGCCAGCCTTCCGTCTCAAGACTTGGCCGCCGCTTCGGTTCCGCCCGCGAGCGCCGACCTGCGCGGCGAACCTCGCTACTCCGCTCCGCCGGCCTCAAGCCTCGGGGCCCTCAACCGTCTTGACCTTTTGGAGGAAGACACCCTGTTCCGGCCACCGGACGAATCGCTTGCCGAACTGGCGAATTCGCCAGGCGTCGCCGCTCCCCCGGCGGATCCGACCGATGCGGGCGTCCCCGAAAAGCCCGTCGACGCCACCGATCCGGGCGCGCCGTCCACGGTGTCTCCGGCCGACGATGAGTCGGCCCCGGACCTGACGGCGTGGTCAGGGCTGGTCTTCACGGCGCCGGAGGCCGACGGGGCCGCTTCTGACAACTCCTCCGCAGTCGCCGCCGACGGGGCCCCCAAGGCTTCGGACGGCGACGAGGCTTCGGACGGCGATCACGGACCGTCCGCAGACGCCGAAACGGCCGCACCGTCAGACGGCGAGGACGCTCCGGACGCGCCGGTCGCAGTTCTCACCGACGACGAGATGGCCGAACTGGACCTTGAGTTCCTGCTGGACGAACAGCGTCCGCCGTCCGATGACGCGACCCCGCTCGAATCTGACCCTGAGGCGCTCGCCGAGCTCGGCGACGTAGCTGGCGATCTAGGCGGTCTTGACGACGAGATCGGCGACGAAGGCGACTGGTCCCTGTTCGCATCGGGTGATGACGACAAGTCCTAAGCAACGCTGAACGACAAATGATGTCGGCCGCGCGTTGGCATCCATTAGGTAGCAGAGCTTGGAGGCGTGAGCTGCACCTCCGTGGCTAGAAGCCGGTGGACAGGCCAACGACGTCGGCCGGCGAGCCGGCGATTTCAACCGTCCCAGGGACGTCGACTTCGCGACGCAAGTATCCAAGGCCTACCCAACCGGCCTGGGTAGCTGCGCCTGAAGTGACCACCCCGACCACGTTGCCATCCCAGACGATCTCTGCACCCGGCTCGATCGGTGAACCCGACTCGAACCGTGCCAAATGCCGATTCACGCGTCCTCGGGAATCGATGCGGCAGACGAGTTCCTGGCCGATAAAGCAGCCCTTCGTGAAGGACACCCGTCGTTCGACTATCCCAGCTTCTTGCGGGATGACGCCGTCGAGTTCCGATCCAGCACCAGGCACCCCGGCGGCGACGCGTGCCACCTCTCGACGGACCAGGCCACTTACCGAAACCTCGTTGGCGGTGAGTGCTGCGTTCGCCGTCGCCTCGCCATCAGCACCAGCGAACACCCCCACGAAACGAGGCAGACCCCAATCGGCCCGATACCAAGCCACGATGTCGTCGGCGGTGCTAGCCGAGGCGATCAGTCGGCCCGCTTCGGGGACGCCTCCGGCGAGCCGGGCCACGAGCATTTCAGCGCTTTGGCCAAGAACCTCGACGATCACACCCGAGGACAACTCGGCCACGACGACGTCGACCCGAATCAGGAAGCGTTTGAAGGCCGCGGCCAAGGCTTCACCCAGACCGACGTCTGATCCGATCAGCCACTCGTCGTCGCCAACGCGCAACAAGTCGATCGAGAAGCCCATCTTCCCTTGTGGCTCGAGCAGGAGCCCGAACGCGACATCACCCGGCTTGGTCTGGCTGACCGCCTGGCTGATCAGGCTGTCAAGAAACTTGGTCGAATCGGACCCGGACACCCGAACCCAGCCGCTGGCGGGCAACACGAATGCTTCGGCACTCATCGTCTCGGTCACGGTCATCGGAACGCCCTCGCTGCCGGACTACCGGCGATCTCTCAGCTAGACCGATCGGCGATCTCACCGCTCGTCTGTGCCAGCCCTATCGCGTGAAGAAGGGCGTTGGCCTTGTTTCTGGTCTCTAGTTCTTCATCGGCCGGGTCGGATCCCACGACCACACCGGCGCCTGCCTGGACAAAGCCGCGACCTTCGGTGCACACCATGGTTCGAATCACGATCGCGGTGTCCAGATTGCCCGAAAAGTCAAAGTATCCAAACACTCCCCCATACGGGCCGCGTTTGACTGGTTCAATCTCGTCGATGATTTCCATGGCGCGGACCTTTGGGGCACCCGAAACCGTTCCAGCGGGGAACGCCGCTCGGAACACGTCCACCGCGGTGGCGTCGGCACGCACACGACCGCGGACCTCGCTCGTCAAGTGCATCACGTGCGAATAGCGCTCGACGGTCAGCAGTTCGGTCATCCGTTGGGTCCCGAACTCAGCGATGCGGCCGACGTCATTTCGGGCGAGGTCTACCAACATCACGTGTTCGGCACGTTCCTTAGGGTGCTCGGAAAGCTCCGCTGCCAAACGACGATCGTGGTCTTCATTCGAACCTCTAAACCTGGTGCCCGCGATCGGACGGATAATCGCTTCCCCATCGATGACTTGGGCCATTGGCTCGGGCGACGAGCCGATTAGGGTCACGTCCGCCGCATCTTTCTGACGCATGAAAAACATGTAGGGCGATGGATTGACCTGCCGCAACGACCGATAAATCTCAAACGGATCGACCTTGAGTTCGACTTCAAATCGGCGCGACAGGACGACCTGGAAAATGTCTCCGGCTGCGATGTACTCGCGAGCGACTTCGACCGCATCTCGAAACTGGTCTGCTGGGATCGAGACCGATGTTGGCACGACCGGCTCGAACCCGTCAGGCGGCTCTAGAAGCCGAGTGTTAGTATCGGAGGTCTTGAGGCGCTGGGCCAGATCGTCAAGGCGGCGTTGCGAACGGTCAAAGAGGCGATCGAGCATTTCCGCAGAAGGATCGGTGCCGACGTAGACGTTGTCGACCAGCCAAAGTCGCTGCGCGAAGTGATCGAACGCTGCTACCAAACGCGTGACAGACATGACCGCGTCAGGCATCCCCAGATCATCGTGCGGTGTGCTGGGCAGTCGCTCGATCTCGCGTACTACGTCATAGCCGAGGTAACCGCTGACCCCGCCATGAAAGGGCGGCATACCCGGATAGGACGGAGCGGAAAGGCGCTTCAACAAGACGTCGAGGGCGTTCAAAATCCCCGAATCCGTCGGAACCCCTGCCATCAAATCGGCGACGAGTTCGTCGTCCCGTGGCGGCGGGGTCACCTGTACCGATAGTCCGTCGGCGCGAAGCGTCACGAAGGGGTCCAGTGCAATAAACGAGAAACGCCCCCAACGTTCACCGTGTTCTACCGACTCGAACAACGTGGCGTCGCGGTCCTCTGCCAGTTTCGCGAACGCCGAGACGGGCGTTTCGGTGTCGGCCACCAGCACCCGCCAAACCGGGACGACGGTGTGGTCGGCGGCGTCGCGGTCGAACTGTTCTCTGGTGCTCCGGTTCATCGGTCACCTCGGGGTTGGGGATCTGCCGATTGGGGATCTCGCCGTTCGGGCTCGCTGGAGCTTTGCGCGGGTTGAGGAGCCGCGGCGCCCAGTGCGGCCTGCCGATGAAAGCAGCTCAACTGCCCAGGCACGTGGCACGCTCCCGACCCGTGCTGGTCGACGATTGCAAGCAAGGTATCGCCGTCACAATCGACGCGAAGCGACAGGAGCTTCTGGGTGTTTCCTGAGGTGGCGCCCTTGTGCCACATCTCGGCGCGCGACCGCGACCAGTACCACATGGTGCCCTGTTCGATGGTCCGCCGCAGTGACTCGGCGTTCATCCATGCCAGCATCAGGACGGCGCCGTCCCGAGCCTGGGTGATACACGGCACGAGGCCTCGATCGTCCCATCGGACCGTATCGATAAGGTCGTCCGGCGCGATCTGTTCAGCAGGTACGTCCAGAACCGATTGGCTCACCTAGTTCTCTCCCCGGAGTCGCTAACGATGCGTTGGGCAGCGTAACCGACGACTTCGTTCAGGAAGCTAGAGGGCTTCGAAGCGAACCCCGATACCATTCATCCATGTCTGAAGACCGCACGATTCTGACCATACCGAGCTCAGCTGGAGTTGCCTTAGAGGCGCACTTTGAGCCGTCGACCTTTGGTCTGGCGACGAGTGCCTCGACCCTGTTGTGTCACCCGCACCCTCTGCAGGGCGGCAACATGACCTCCTTGGTGACCAGCGAACTGTTCCGCATCCTGCCCCAGGGCGGCATCAGTGCCCTGCGATTCAACTTTCGGGGGGTCGGGGCGAGCACGGGTGAACACGACTTCGGTAAAGGTGAGTCTGACGACGTCGTGAACGCTTTTTCGCGACTCGTGGACTTAACCCCTGAGTCGCAGACCCGGGTGGTAGTCGGCTGGTCATTTGGAGCTGACGTGTCGTTGTCGACGCCGCTCAACGACCGCCTCCCAGATTCTCCGTGCGACGGGTGGATAGCGATCGCCCCTCCCCTGCGCTTTGGGACCGAACCCGCGGCGGCGGCCCGTTCCGGCAAACCGGTTCTGGTGATTTTGGCCGAACATGACCAAGTCCGGCCGGCTGAAGATGTGGCCCGCGACGTCGAAGGGTGGCCTAACACCCGCGTGGAAGTCGTCGGCGGCGCCGACCACTTCTTCGCTGGCCGTACCAAACAGGTGGCCGAACTCGTTGAAGAATTCGTTACCCGCATGTTGAGCCAACCGGAGTAGTGCCCGACGCCATGCCGCAACGTGAGACGCCCGGCCCGTTCGACCGAATCCGGCTTACCCGATCAGACGGTCGCGTCGTTTTGGCCGGCGCGTCGTTCGCCCTGGACTGGCGACCGGTCGGCGACAAGCGCAGGCCCCGCCGTTGGTCGACCGGTCACTTCCGCCCGGTTGACAGAAGTCCCGACACAGGTGGCGACATGGTCGACCGGGGCCAGCGCTACCGTGCTCCAGACCGCACCGCGGGAACGTTGACCAAGGCCGGAGCCGCGACACCGGAAACCTCTGTCTGGGAAGCTACTGAGACCGGCGGACTTACCGTCACTTGGGTGGTCGAACGCCAAGACGGTCAGCTTCGCATCGGGTGCACCGTCAGCAACGGCTCGAACGCGCAGGTCCGACTTGAGGCGGCGACGATCGGGTTCACTCACCTGGCGTTGGGGACAGGGCCAGCAAGCTGGTCGATGTGGCGGAACGGCACGCAGTCCTGGAGCGGTACCCGAGCGGCTCCGATCGAGGTTCCCGACCCGGATTTGCCGCCGCTCGTTCGGCGGACCACCACCGATCCGCGCCATCGGCTTCCGAGCCGCTCGGGGACCGCCCGGTCTGCGGGATTGACGGCCATCACCAGCCGTAGCACCGGTGACGTGCTGGGGGCAGGGGCCCTGAACGCTTCCGAAGCGTTCCATTACGTCGATGTGACCACAGTGCAAGGGAAGTTCGCCCGCTTTGAGTTGTGCACCGATCTCGACGGCATCGAGTTGCCGGTGGGCGCGTCCAGGATGGTCGCCCAGTGGCTGCTTGTCACCGACTGCTCCGGCAACCCCAGCGCCGCGACGACCGTGCTCGAACGGTTAGCCGATGCCGTGGGTGGCGCCGCCGGCGCTCGAATAGGCCGCCCGGTGAACACGGGCTGGTGCAGTTGGTACCACTACTTCCAACACGTCACTGCGGCCGATATCGGCAAGAACCTTTCCTGCCTGCCGACCGCCACCGAACCCGTCGCGTTGGACTACTTCATGGTCGACGACGGACACCAGTCTGAGATCGGCGACTGGCGACACCGCAGCCCCAATTTCGCAGACGGAATGCGGGTCGTCGCGGAACAGATCCTCCAGCACAGCATGCGGCCCGGCATCTGGCTGGCACCGTTTCTTGCGGCAAAGCGATCACAACTCGCTCGGAACCATCCCAACTGGCTGTTGAGCCCGGGCAAGGTGCCGACCGTCGCGTTGGTCAATCCCGCGTGGGGGGCGCAACGAATCTTCGCCCTCGACACGACCCACCCCGAGGTCCTGGAATGGCTCGAGGCGCTCGCCAGAGAGATCGTCTGGGAGTGGGGTTTTGACGTCTTGAAGCTCGATTTTCTGTTTGCCGGCGCGTTGCCGGGGAAACGATTCCGCCAGGACGTCACCCGTGCGGAGGCCCTCAGACTGGGACTTGACGCAATCCGCCGCGGTGCCGGACCAGATGCAGGCCTCATCGGATGTGGATGCCCGCTCGGTCCAGCGATCGGGGCCGTCGACGTGATGCGGATCGGAGCCGACGTGGAACCCCGCTGGACAACCTTTCGGGCTCGAACCGCGCAGCGCGATCTGCACGGAATTTCAACTCGGCATGCGTTGCGAAACATCCTGACGCGCAGCTTTATGGACGGCCGCTTTTGGACTAACGACCCTGACTGTCTGACCCTTCGTTCGGTCGAGACCGAGCTAACCGACGACGAACGTTTCACCATCGCGACCCTGATGGGGCTCTCAAACGGCCTGCTGATCGTTTCTGACGATCTGACAACCTGGACCGACGTTCAGCGGGACCTGCTCGAGTGGGCGACGACACTTCAAGGCGGCCAGATCTTCATTCCCGACCTCGGCTCTGCCGATCTGCCCCAGCAGGTCTGGTCGAGATTCGACGACCACGTGTTGGTCGCTCAGTGCAATCTGTCCGCTTCGCCACGGCGCTTCGCGGTCGACGTAGGGCGGTATTGGGAGGGAACTGCCGACGCTTCGGGGGTAGAGCCATGGGAGGCGGTCGCGGACGCGCGGTCTGGTGCGCGCCTCAGCGCCGCCGGTGGCATCGTCGATCTGGGGTACATCGCTCCTCACGGGACCCGGGTCATTCGCATCGACCGTTGACGGGTACGCTCTTGCTCCGGTTTTCTTTCGGAGGGTTTCATGCGGGCTTCGTTGCTTCTCGTTCTGGTGTTAGTTCCTGCCGCGTGTGGTGGCGACGATGTAGAGACCAATCCGTTTCCCGGTGGTCCCAACGCTGAGCAGTTGTGCCAGTTGCAGAAGGACCGCGAGGAAGCCGCGCAGATGTCGTCATCGACGACGGAACCTGACCAGAAGGAAGTGCTCGCTCAATTCCAAGAGATCGCGGACAACGCTCCCGACGAGATCAAGGAAGACGCCCAGTACGCCGCGGACATGATCAAGGTTCAGCTCGACGTCATCAACGGCGTCACAGCGGGAGAGATCCCCTACGAGGACATGCAGACCGAGTGGGAAAAGCGTGGTCTGGACAAGGCTCGCCTGGAGGCCTCGATCACCAAGGTCAACAAATGGGTCGTGACGAACTGCGGCGTTGAGGAGATTACGACCACGACCATGGGTTCCCTGTCGACAGGGACGACGCCTGCTGGAACTCCAGGCGAGTCGCCACAAACCCCGGGTGCTACGACGGCAACAGGCAGCGAGACGACCACCGCGTCAACGCCACAAACCACAACCGCGGGCTAACCGCCGGTCGTTCAGGCAAAGCGCACGTTAAGGGGCACGCCAACCGGCTGGGGTGCGCGGCTACTCAGTAGGTGGCCTAACGGTCACTCCCCGCTCGGCCAAATAGGTCTTGGCCTCCCCGACGGTGTACTCGCCAAAGTGGAAGATAGACGCGGCCAGAAGCGCGTCCGCGCGACCGGTCGTTGCGCCTTCGTAGAGGTGTTCTAGGTTGCCGACCCCGCCCGAAGCGACGATCGGCACGTCGACCCGCTCCCGCAGAGCCGACAGCAGCGCGAGGTCGTACCCATCGCGCGTACCGTCTCGATCCATCGAGGTCACCAACAACTCGCCAGCGCCGAGTTGCACAACGCGTTCGGCCCACTCGATGGCGTCGAGCCCAGTCCAGGTGCGCCCCCCATGGGTCACCACTTCCCACCCGCCGTCCACTCGAGCTTTCGCGTCGATTGCGACCACTACACACTGGCTGCCAAAGACTGCCGCCGAGTCACGAACCAGGTCGGGATCGTTCACCGCCGCGGTATTCAGAGAGCACTTATCTGCCCCTGCGCGGAGCAGCCGACGGATGTCGTTGACGCTCCTGATACCACCGCCGACGGTGAGGGGAATGAAGACGCGATCAGCGGTTCGTTCGACGACATCAACGATGGTGTCGCGCTGATCAGACGACGCCGTGATATCTAAGAACACGACTTCGTCAGCACCTTCGCGGTCGTATCTGGCGGCCAGTTCCACCGGGTCACCGGCGTCCCGCAAACCAACGAAGTTGACCCCTTTGACGACTCGCCCGGCGTCGACGTCGAGGCACGGCACAATCCTTACGCCGAGCATGCAGCTATTGCCTCCTCGACGCTGAGCGCGCCCTCATAGATGGCTCTACCCACAATCGCGCCCGCCAGTTGGCGCGTCTGGCCCTGGACGACCGCTTGAAGATTCCTGAGCGCCACGAGGTCACCGGCCCCGCCCACTCCACCAGAGGCGATGACATCGACCGACGTGGCCTCAAGCACCTTCGTGAGCTGGCCCAGTGCCGGTCCCGCCATGGTCCCATCGACCCCGATCTCGGTGACGATGAGGGCGGAAATACCCATGGACTCAAAGTCGCCAGCCAAAGTGAACAGGTCGGCTTCGGTCGAGCGTTCCCATCCGCGCACCGCAACCTGAGCGCCGTGAGCGTCGAGTCCGACGGCGACCTGTCCCGGGTAGCGCTCACACAAGACAGCGACCAGGTCGGGATTCTCGACGGCAGCAGTTCCCAAGATGATCCGGTCCACGCCAAGGTCTTCGATGAGTTCGGCTGCGTCGGCTTCTGAGCGGATGCCCCCACCCACTTGGACCTGGGGGCTCAGCTCCGCGGTGAGCCGGCCGATCGTGTCTCTGTTGGCGCCGGTCCCCGACCTGGCGCCGTCGAGATCGACCACGTGAATGAACGTCGCCCCTGCCGCCTGGAAGGAGAGCGCACGGTCGAGTGGATCATCGTCATAGACGGTCTCGTGACCAAACGAACCTTTGAGGAGACGAACGGCCTTACCGCCGCGCAAGTCAATCGCTGGATAACAAAGCACAGGTGGTCTAACCCTTCGTACCCGGACCGCTTCGGACCGAATCGCCCGCGCCATCGACGGTCGACGGCGCCAGCGGACGTGCGTCGGCGTGGGTTGGATCGGCCGGCTGCAGGCCGCAAAAGCTGGCGAAGTTAGCCAGAATCTGAAGTCCCAGGTTGGAACTTTTTTCCGGGTGAAACTGCGATCCCCACACGTTGTCGCGCTCGACCGCGGCAACAACGTCGATTCCGTGCCACACCGACGCAGCAACCCAAGGCTCATCTACATCCGTGCTCGCGAACGAGTGGACGAAGTACATCCACGGGTCGGCGCCTAGGCCAGCAAACATCTCTGAGTCGCCGGCCACTCCGCTGCATTGGTTCCAGCCCATGTGCGGTACGACCACGTCTTCGGGCAGCAAACGAACTTCGCTGTCGAAGACCCCGAGACCTTTAACATCGGGCGCCTCCTCGCTGCTGGTGAACAGCATTTGGAGGCCGACACAGATCCCCAGAAATGGCTGACCTCGCTCGATCGTGTCAAGACAGGGAGTGTCCAGGCCACGTTCGTTGAGCGCGTTCATACACTTGCCAAAGTTCCCGACGCCCGGCAGTACGACTCCCCCGGCCCGGGCGATGATGTCTGGATCGTCGGTGAGCTGGGCCTCAACTCCCAGAACCTCAAAAGCTTTCTGGGCGGACCGAAGGTTGCCGATCCCGTAATCGACGATCGCGATCACAACGCTCCCTTCGTCGACGGTAAGACATTGTCGACGACTGCGATGGCATCCCGGATTGCACGTGCGATGGCCTTCACCGAAGCTTCGACGATGTGGTGGCTGTTGCGTCCCGAAATCTTTCGGACATGCAAGGTCACGGCCGCCGCCATCACAAAGGCACGCCAAAACTCTTCCATGAGTTGACCGTCAAAGGATCCAATCCTGTCGGTCGGCAGGTCGAGGTCGTACACAAGAAACGGGCGTCCCGACAGATCGAGCGACACAGCGACGAGCGCCTCGTCAAGGGGGATCGTCCGGTCGGCGAAACGAGCGAGTCCGGTCTTTGCCCCAAGGGCCTGCGCAAAGGCTTGACCGAGCACGATGCCGCAATCCTCGACGGTGTGGTGGTCGTCGACGTCAAGGTCACCTTCTGCCTTAACGGACAGGGTGAAGCCACCGTGCGTTCCGAGCTGATCGAGCATGTGGTCAAAGAAGGCGATCCCGGTTGCGTTGGCCGGTGGCTCAGCGACATCAAGGTCGACGACGACCGACACTGAGGTCTCTTTGGTCTTGCGTTCCAGAGCGGCGTTTCTTGGCATTGCTGTATCCCCGTCCAAATAGGGTCAAGTCCTGGAATGTGGGTTGGTGCTGCGGTCTGCGCTGACGCGGCACGCTTAGTGCTTCGAAGCAAAACCCAGGCTGTCGAGCGCGCTGTCGAGCGCCTCTAGAAACGTGGAGTTCTCCTCGGGTGTGCCGACCGTTACGCGCAGACATCCGGCAAGTCGATCCCAACTCGAGCAGTCTCTCACGAGCACTCCTCTTTCTAGAAGACGTTCCCACACGCGGTGCCCGTCGGCGGCCGGACGGAACAGGATGAAGTTCGCTGCGCTCGGCCAAACACTCAGGCGTCCGTCGGCTTCCAACGCTTCATAGAGCCGGTCCCGCTCGCGTTTGAGCTTGTCGACCCGTTCGGCCATCTCGTCTTGGTACTCAAGGGCCAGCGAGCCGCCTCGAAGCACCGCCGTCGAGAGGTGGTACGGCAGCAGCACTTGCTCAAGCTGTCCGACGAGCCAGGTCGGCGCGACGGCGTAACCCAGCCGCAGCCCCGCCATCGACCAAACCTTTGAGTAGGTGCGCGTTACGACGATGGGACGGCTGTCGTCGACTAAGTCGATCGGATCCCACTCCGAGAACTCGGCGTAGGCAGCATCGATAACCAAGAGCCCGGGGACCATATCGGCCAGCCACTCGACCGTGTCCCGACTCTCGACCCGACCGGTCGGGTTGTTGGGACTGGTCAGAAACGTGATGTGAGGTTGCGCACGCTCGATCGCGATCTCGGCCGCTGATCGGTCCAGCGAAAAATCAGAGGCCCGTTCACAGGCGATCATCTCGGTCGCCGTCGTCCGCCCGATGACGTCATGTAACGCATAGGACGGTTCAAAGGTGAGTGCGCGACGCCCCGGACCGCCGTGAGCCAAAAATATCGCCTGAAGTACTTCGTTGGATCCGTTTCCGCAGATGACTTCTGCTCCTCGGCGGCCATACAAACGGCCGAGGCCTTCTCGTAGGTCGCGGGCACTGCGATCCGGGTAACGATTCCAGGACTCCCCGCAAATCGCCGCCGCCCAGCGTTTCAGGAACTCGGCGGGCGGGCCATAGGGGCTTTCGTTGGTGTTTAAGCGCACGGGCACATCGACCTGGGGCGAGTGATACCCCGCCAATTCGCGTATCGAGGCTCGCGGCTGGACGGGTATCTCCGCGTTCACGTCGATGCCTCCGCAACATTTCGGATGCGGATGGAGTTGGCGTGGGCCTCTAGTCCTTCTTCTTCGGCGATGATCTGAGCGTACGGCCCGATCCGCCGCACAGTGTCCGGCGTGGAACTCACTACGTGGATCTGCTTCTGGAATGTCGAAACCTGAAGCGCGGACGCGTAACGCGCGGCCATCCCCGTCGGGAGCACGTGGTTGGGTCCAGCGCAGTAGTCGCCGAGCGCGGCGGGCGCGTACGGACCAAGGAAGACGGCGCCCGCGTTGCGCACTTCGGCGACCAGATCGTCGGGATCTTCGACAATCAGTTCGAGATGCTCGGGTGCGACGTCGTTGACCACGTCCATTGCGGTGAACAGGTCCTCGACCAGGACCGCAAAGCCGCCTTTGCTCAAGGTCTCGGCGATATGTTCAGCTCGCGCGGCTTGTGCGACTTGTACTTCGATTTCGGTCTGGACGCGTTCCAGCAGGTCGGCATCATCGCTGATCACGACGGCCTTGCCGTCGGGGCCATGTTCGGCCTGTGCCAGCAGATCGGCAGCGATGAACGCCGCAGGTGCTTTCGCATCGGCGACCACCACTAATTCCGACGGGCCAGCCATCGAATCGATGCCCACCACCCCGTTGACCTCGCGTTTGGCGAGTGCCACGTACCGGTTGCCTGGCCCGACGATGACGTCGACCGCCGGAATGCTCTCGGTGCCATACGCCATAGCGGCGATCGCCTGAGCGCCACCTACCCGAAAGACACGGTCGACTCCCGCGATTGCAGCCGCCGCCAACGTCGGGGTCGGAACTCGGCCGTCACGTCCCGGGGGGACACACAAAATCGTTTCATCGACGCCAGCGACCTGGGCGGGGATCGTGGTCATCAGAACGGTCGACGGATACACCGCTCGCCCTCCCGGCACGTAGATGCCGGCCCGTTCAACTGCCCGGATGATCTCTTGGACGACGATACCTTCGCGCTCAAAGATGTCAGCTTGGATCAGCTGGTTTCGGTGGTATTCGCGAATCTGCGCCTCAGAAAACTCAAGCGCCTCTCGCAGGTCTGCACCGATCGCCAACAGGGCGTCTTCGCGTTCGGCACGCGGAACTTCGAGCGGCTCAAGTTCGCTGAGCGATGCCACATCGAGGGCGTCGAACTGTTTGGTGAGGAGTTTGAGGGCCCGATCGCCTTCGGTCCGGACCCGTCCGATGATGCTCCGAACGGTGGCCAGCGCATCGGCATCGGCAGCAGGTTCGTGAACAAAAAGCTCGGAGCGCTTGTCAGGTTCGGTGATGAGATCTAGATACTGCAGCATGGTTCCAGGAACGCTAGTGCCACCGAGTCCACGCCGAGGGTATGGCACTTCGTGCACGCCGCTATTTGCGTGTGTGGCCAAGAAGCATTGAGGCTGTTGTGATGACCACCTCTTCAGATCTGGCCGAAGTTGCCACGTTGACCACCGTCCTTGAGGACTTGTCGCTGCGTGTGACGGCAATCGCTGAGCAGTACAGCGCCTCGCCAGATTCCGCGGTGTCGGTCGAACTGTTCAATACGGAGCGGTCGTTGGCGCAGGCGACTCGAACGCTCAGGCGAGCCAAAGAGGCGCTCGAACGTGCCTGACCCGACTCCAAGCTGGCAGCGACTCTCGCCCGCAGACGCCCGCAGCTGGTTGGCCGAGGCGAGAGCTGCACAGGGTTGGGAAGTTGTCAACGACGACTTCGCCGTCGAGATCGACGACGGTAGGGCCCTCACCTGGATGCGGCGGAGTGACGGTCTCGTTGCCGTCGTCACGGCCACCGCCGGCGCTGTCACCGCAGACGCGGCAAGCCAAGCCGCTGCTACCCCTGGCATTGCTAGCGCTCCCTCCGCCGAGTTAGTCCGCCCCAGACTCAACGTCGCGGTGTCTCCAATCGATTCACCAGACGCGCCCGCCGCTGTCGAGCAGGCCGCAGCGATATCGGCGCCCGCTCTCGATCCGCCGCTACATCTACCAGTGGATGTGACGTGGTACGCGTTACACGCCCCCACCGACATCGCCACCGCGACCTCTGACACCGGCTGGCAGCCAGGCCGATCTCTGCTCAAGATGAGCAAGGACGCAGCGCCGGTCACCCAACCTCCGCTCCCCGATGGGTTCGTTTACGAGAGGTTCGATGTCGTTCAAGACAGCGCCGCTCTCCTTACGGTCAATGCCGCGGCGTTTGCGAGTCATCCCGAACAGGGACAAATGTCGCTGGCTGCGTTCACCCGAAAGTTCGCAGGGCCCGAGTTCACCGAAGAGGGCGTCGTTCTCATCAAACAAGCAGCCTCTAGTCAACTCGCCGCGTTCTGTTGGACAAAGCTTCACCAGCCCCGGGAATCCAGAATCGACGGTGAGATCTACGTCATTGGTGTCGACCCCGAGTACCAGGGGCTGGGACTGGGCCGCGCTGCGACCGTTTCGGGACTCAGCCGCCTGGCCCAACAAGGTGCTCACCGTTTCGTGCTTTTTGTCGAGGCCGACAATCATTCCGCCATTGCCCTGTACGAATCGCTCGGCTTCGCCCCCATCCGCCGCGATTTCGTGTTTTCCCGAACGATCAAGACTGAACCTCATGTCTAAAGACACGGGCCCTCTCGGCCTCTACGAGCTCACACGGCAAGACGCTGCCGACCTGCTCAGCTCCCTCGGTCAACCTCGTTACCGCGTGGACCAACTCTGGGACGGGTTGTACAACCAGCACCTGCCGATCGAAGAGATCAGCAACCTCCCGTCATCGCTCCGTGAACGTCTCGCTGCCGAAGTAGCTCCGTCGTTTGCGGTCTTGGCCGATCAGACCGGTGACGGCGGCGCCACCCGGAAGTGGCTCTTCTCCAGCGTCAAAGACGGCGCTCAGGCAGAGACGGTGTTGATGCGCTACCAGAGGCGCGCAACGGTCTGTGTGTCATCTCAAGCGGGTTGCGCCATGGCATGCAGCTTTTGTGCGACCGGGCAGGCCGGTTTCGATCGCCACCTGACCAGCGGCGAAATCGTCGAACAAGTCGTGGTCGCTGCTCGTAACTCGCCGCAGCGGGTCTCCAATGTGGTGTTCATGGGGATGGGCGAACCGCTGGCCAATGTCGACGCGGTCACCGACGCTCTCGGCCGCCTCAACCAGGATCTCGGGATCGGAGCCCGACACCTGACCGTTTCGACGATTGGCGTCGTTCCCGGAATCCTTGCGCTGGCAGATTTCGAGCTCCCCGTCACGCTGGCCGTTTCGGTCCACGCTGGCGACGACAAGCTTCGCGAAAGCCTCGTACCGCTTCAACGCCGCTATCCGCTGACCGAAGTCTTACAAGCAGCGGACGAGTTTCGGGCGCGGCGCGGGCGACGCGTCACGTACGAGTACGCAATGATCGCGGGCGTCAACGACTCCTTGAACGACGCAGTTTCGTTGGCGGACAAGCTCGTTCGTTACGGGGGACACGTCAACCTCATTCCGTACAATCCAACGCCCGGCCTCAGCGCCGAGGCAACCCCGCCGGCCAAGATCGCTGCCTTCGCCGCTCGCCTTGAAGCCGCCGGTCTGACCGCTACTGTGCGCCGCAACCGTGGCGTTGGCATCGACGCCGCGTGCGGCCAACTCAGGAACCGTATTCAACCCGGTTGACGGGCCTCGGGCCCCTCGCTTCAGACAAACGGGCTGGCGGTCCGGCACGTCCTAGGCTTCGTACCGACTGCCTCTCCCCAGATGGTTAGCCTTGCCCAGCCCCAACGGCTGGCAGAGTACGGGCAGGCCCTCCGAGCCGCCGACTTCCAGCGCCATAAAGGAACACCCACGTGGCCAAGCCCTGGTTCAACAACCGACTGCCTCAGGAGCTCATGATCGCGACGATCCTGCTCTATCTGCAGGCGTTCTGGTCTGGGATCGTGGGGATCCAGTGGATCTTTGAGGTCATCGGCGTCTCAAATCCGCTGGTCGGGATCGACAATCGCGATGGTGCATTGTCGATCGCGATCTGTGCACTGTCGATCTACGGTGCCCGCGGGATGGCTTCGGAACTAAAACCCGGATGGCGGGCCGCTGTCGCGGCAACCGTTCTGCTCATCGCACGCGACCTGTGGATCTTCGGCTTTGACTGGCTGGACAACATCGTCAACGTGATGTTCAGCGTGGCGCTGCTGGCGTTGCTGCTCTACGGGCCGAGCCGTCGCTACGTCAACGTCTGGTTCTCGGAGCCGAAGCGCCGTTAACAGCGGAGGCGCCCGAAGGCGCAGACGCTACTGCTGGCGTTCGCCCCGGGCGACCATGTGCGCTTGTTCCATCTCGCCGAGAAGCGTTGCGGCCGGAGCCTGCTCCATGTACTCAGCGACGATTCGGTGCCAGTTTCCGGTTGCGCTCAGCTGGGCGAGGATCGAGTTCAAACCCAGGTTGATGCGGTTCAAGAACACGAACTCGCGCGGCATCTTGAAGTGCTTTTGGAGGTCACCCCACTCGCCGCTGGGGTCGAAGTTTGCCTTGACCGCCGCCTCAGCGAACTCGGGCGTGTAGGTGAAGATCTCATCGGCGAGCACCGGCGCATTCCACTGCCTGAACCACGCGAGAACGCGGTCGGGCTCCAGGGGATGTCCCGGGTCCAAAAAGCCGAACGCGAGAAGCTCGTCGAGGAGCGCGTCCGCATCTTCGTCGATAACAGCGCGCTCGAGATCGGCCTGCCGCTTCGATGTCGCTGCGTCAAACCTGCGGACGCAGCCAAAGTCGAGGAAGGTGATCGTCCCGTCCTCGTGAAATAGGTAGTTGCCAGGGTGCGGATCACCGTTGAACACGTGAAAACGGTTGAGGGTGCCGAATACGAACCGGAACAGCACCTCGGCCCAGCGTTGCTGGAGGGCCTTCGGCGCGGTGAGAGCGTCCGCCCAACGCAGCCCGTCCACCCGGTCCATCGTGATGACGCGCTGAGTCGACATATCGGGGACCACTACAGGAATCTTGATGAACGGGTGATCGGCAAACAGCTCACCGAAGAGTTCGAGGTTCCCCCGTTCGATTCGATAGTCGAGTTCCTCTCCAATGCGTTCCCGCAGTTCTTCGGTGACGGGCGCGGGGTCGAAGTTGGGAAACACCAGCTTCATCATCCGGTTGAGCATCTCGGCGTTGTCCAGATCCGACTTCAGCGCGTCGTCGACCCCTGGGTACTGGATCTTGATGACGACGGGGCGAGCACCGTCGAGAACGGCCGTGTGTACCTGCCCGATCGAGGCAGACGCCAGCGGTTCAGGATCAAACTCGGTCAGACGCGCGAGCTGTTCGTCGGAAAGTTCCTGCTCGAGTGCCCAGCGCACGGTGTCGGCATCCATCGGGGGTGCGTCGGCCTGGAGCGCTGAAAGTGCCTGCTTGTACGGCTCTGGTAGGCCGGTGTCGATGAAGGACAGCATCTGGCCGATCTTCATCATGGCGCCCTTCATCTGGCCCATGGTGGCGGCGGCGCGTTCCGCGGTCTTGGCGTGAAACTCGGCGTCGAGCTCGGCTCGCCGCTCTTGGTCCGCGCCAATCTTCTTAGCCTGTGTCGCAACGTAACTAGCCGCCGCACCAGCACCGGTCCGTGCCATTGTCATCGATCGCGTGACCCGAGCGGTCGTTGCCGTCCCCGAAGACTTTCTTCTGCCGAGTACGCCCCGTACGGCAACGCCCGCACCGATGGCTCCGACAACCACTCCCGCGATGACTGTCTTGGTTCTCATGGCTCTCTCTGGACGCGACTACCCGTGGGGAGGCTGCCTGGCTGACAGATTGGTTGATCGTTTCAAGCGATCAACACTCGGTCAACTCGATTTCGTCAGAACCTCTTCGAGTTCTTCGGCAAGCACCCAACCGCAGGCAACGAACAGCTGATCGGCAGACAACTCGGCCAAAAACCCAAGAACTTCGTCGCTGCTTGCGTGCGAGGTACCTGGCGTGTGCAGTCTCGGCTCGGGTGCGTCCGGCGCTGTCACCATGAACGTCCGCTGGTCGTAGCGCCGGTCGCAACGGAAGCGTTTGGCAAGGCGACGACCCCACGCCCGTTCTTCGCCGGTGGCCTTGTAGCCTGGCCGCGGCGCCACGTCGTGGTGCCGAAAGATCTCGGCATACGCAGCCGGATGAGAAAAACGTCCCCCCACCAGCACGTCTTCGTCGGGGAAGGAAATCGCTGCCCGACGATAGAGCTCAGTGGTCATCGCGTTGAGCACCTCGTGGGAGTCATCGGCAGGCCGAATGCTGCCCAAACCCCACAGGATCGATGGCGTGCCACCCACCCGTTCCAGCGATGCAAACAAGAATCCATCGAGCTGACCGTCGACTTCGACGGTCACGATGAGCGGAAAATCTTCGAGTTGCTGTTCAACGCCTTCCTCTTTTATGAGAAGGTCGGCGTCCGCAAGCAACGCGACGATGAGCTCAACGTCGGTCGGCTTGAGGGTGTCAGAGTCACGAGATTCGACAATCATTGTGCCCCTATTGTGCCGCATTCCAACGGCGCAAGAAAGTTCACCCAACGGCGGATGGCTGTCTAAGCGACCGCGGCAATGCCCGGGATCTGACGTAGCTGCTCGATAAGTTGCTCTGAAGCCTCGCAACAGAACTGGTCACCGAACCGAAGAATAGTAGTCCGATCAGGGCCTTCGAGTTCGAGAAAGACGGGGCTGTCACCTGGATAACGTGTCAAAACCCGTCTAAGTTCCATCACGGTTTCGTCGTCGATGAACCTGGGCTCGGTCCGGACGCGAAGGGGCGGCCCTTCGTCGATGTCTAGGTCGATCGGCTGGATGTCGATCGCTTTTAGCTTTGCCTCGTCTTCCCGATTGTCGATGTGGGCAACCAAGCAAACGACCTGATCCTCGATGATTTTGTGGCTTAGTTCGGCCATCGATCGAGGAAATACCACCACCGGTACGGCCGTTTCAAGGTCTTCGAGCACGAAGGTGGCCATCTGGTCGCCCGAACGCGTGAATCGGCGGTTGATCGACGTGATCACACCACCGACGCGAATGGCCTTTTGCGGCCCGCGGTCATAGCCGCTCCCCGATTCTTGCTGCGTGGTGGCCTTGACATCGGCGAGCGTCGTGTCACATACACGGCGGATCAGCCGCTCGGCACCCATCAGCGGGTGATCGGACACGTAGAGGCCGAGCATTTCTTTCTCGGCCGCAAGGCGGATCCGCTTGTCGAACTCGTCGTTGGGTATCGAAATCCGATCGTCGAAGCCGTCAGAATCGTCACCCTCTTCGTCCCCGAATAGGGACATGAAACCCTTTTCTGCCTCTGCGCGCCGCTTGTTCTCACGTTCGATGATGCCTTCAGACACCATCGACAGCCCCCGACGGGTGTGACCAAGCTCGTCGAATGCGCCCGCCTTGATGAGAGACTCGACCGTCCGTTTGTTGAGCGCCCCCTGGTCGACCCGGCGAACGTAGTCGTGGAAATCTTGGAACGGGCCACCCTCACGGCGAGCCGCGACGATCAGCTCAGCAATGCCGTCCCCGACATTGCGGATACCGGAGAGCCCAAAGGGGATCTCGCCGTCCTTGGCGGAGAAATCCACTTCGGAACGGTTGACACTCGGCACGAGCACCGGAATGCCCATCGCACGGCACTCGTTGAGGTAGACGGCCGCCTTTTCCTGGTTATGTGCCACAGACGTCAAGAGAGCGGCCATGTACTCGGTTGGATAGTTCGCCTTCAGATACGCCGTTTGGTAGGTGACGAAGCCATACCCAACGGAGTGGGACTTGTTGAAGGAGTAGTCGGCGAACGGTTCAATGATGTTGAAGATGCCGTCGGCCCACTCGCGGTCGTAGCCGTTGTTGACACAGCCATCCACAAACTTCTGCCGGTGCTGGGCGATTAGCTCGCGCTTCTTCTTGCCGGTCGCTTTCCGAAGGTTGTCCGCTTCTTCCAGGGAATAGCCAGCTACCTGCTGAGCCAGGCGCATCAACTGTTCCTGATAGATCATCAGGCCGTAGGTCGGTTCGAAGAGTTCGGCGAGGTCATCGTGGTAATACACGACCGGCTTGCGACCGTTCTTCCGGTCCGCGTATTCGGTGTGCATGTGCTGACCCATCGGACCGGGTCGGTACAGGGCCACGAGCGCCGACACGTCGTCAAAAGACGTCGGGTGCAGGGCCCGCATCAATGCCCGCATCGGCGCAGATTCCAACTGGAACACCCCGATAGACGCGCCGTCCTGGAGCAGCTTGAAGGTCGCCGCGTCGTCCATCGGGGGGTTGTCGATATCGACCCGGACGCCGGTGTTCTGTTCGATGAGGGCGAGCGCCGTGTCGATGACTGACAGGTTTCGCAGCCCCAAGAAGTCCATCTTGAGCAGGCCGAGCGACTCGACACCGTTCATTTCGAACTGGGTGACGACCGGAGCTTCTTCGAGGGGGGTCCCCGGTTCGGGCTTCCGTTGGATCGGGAGGTAGTCGGTAAGCGGATCCCGGGTGATGACCACCGCGGCGGCGTGGATGCCGTCCTGACGGCGAAGTCCTTCCAAGCCGCGGGCGACATCGATCACGCGGCGAGCGTCGGGATCGGTCTCATAGATCGTGCGAAGTTCCGAGGCCATCTTGAAGCCCTCTTCGTACTTCGGGGTCTCCTCAAAGCAGGCATACAGCGGCGTGTCTCGGCCCATGACGAGCGGCGGCATCGCCTTGGCGATCTTGTCGCCGAGGGCGTATGGGTAGCCAAGCACCCGCGAGGCATCGCGCACTGCCGCCCTTGCCTTGATAGTGGAGAAGGTGATGATCTGAGCGACCTTGTCGCTGCCGTAACGATCGGCCGCGTAGCGGATCATTCGGGACCGGTAGCGATCGTCGAAGTCCATGTCGATGTCGGGCATTTCACGACGGCCCGGGTTCAAGAACCGCTCGAAGATGAGGTCGTACTTGATTGGATCGATATCGGTGATACGTAGGCAGTAGGAAACGGCACAACCCGCTGCCGAACCTCGACCCGGCCCGACGCGTATGCCCTCTTTACGGGCGAACTCGATGAGGTCCCAGACGATGAGGAAGTAGGCGGCGAAACCCATATCGATGATGACTTCGAGCTCATACGCCAAACGCTGGGTGATGTCGGCCGGAACCGGGTCGCCCCACCTGGCCTTGGCACCTTCTGCGACGAGGTGGCGGAGGTAGGCCGCTTCGTCGGCGAAACCGTCGGGAAGCGGGTAGTTGGGGAGCACCGGGTCGCCGAAAGAAAGCTTGACGTCGGAGCGTTCAGCGATCCACAGCGTGTTGTCACACGCATCGGGGA
>JAGNEX010000110.1 GCA_018003035.1 Acidimicrobiia bacterium | reverse complement strand
CGAGTCCGGCACGGAGGCCCGCCTTGTGCAGAACTCTAGACCGGGGTCCTGGCAGCCGATCGGGTCGATCGTTTCGTCCTGCGCGTCTTTCGGGGCACACGGCTTCACGGATCAGAGCAGTGTTACCCACGTAGCAACTTGCGAATCTGCCCCCTGGCCGGTCTCCGAAAGACGCTGCGACAGGAAAGACGCTGCGAGGCATGTTCCGCCTCGGCGGACTATTCGCCAACCTCCGAGTCATCTCCGCCAAAGTGGCGCTCTAACGCGCGCTGGCGGTGCTCCTCGTATTCGCGGTCAGACGCCTCTAGATAGGCGTCGTCGTCTTCGTCGTCTTCGACGACGCTTTCATGCGAAGGGAGAACTACTTGCGGCGCGGAGTACCTACCCTCTGTAATATAGACCCGCCCGTCTTTATCTCTGGCCAAGTAAGAGACACCTGACTCCTTCGAGTTGGCCTCATTGCGTCGCACCAGTCCGAGGATTTCGTCAACCTTGTCGTCCAAGGTTCGCATTGCGGGTGGTGCCCCGCCAGCGTTTGCTTCTTCCATACGAGTTCGAAGCGAAGACTCAAATTCGTCCCACTCACGTTCGAAGGCGTGCTTAACCGTCTCCGGCCTGACCTCGTCAGCAGCTACCGTTAGCAAAAAGTTGAGTACATCGGTCCTATTCAGGGCCTCTGTTCCGTTAAGCAACCCTAATGGGGGTTGGACCTGAGCCTTTGTCATTCCCACCACGAAAGGGCAGACTCGCCTTTCGGTCAGAATTTGGGCGATACTTCCTGCCTCGTAATTAAGCCACACACTGTCAGCGCTTTCAGGGGTTACAACGAATATTCCGACCGCAGCGAACTTCAACGCATCACGAATCTCATCGAACCAGGCGGCACCCTTCGGTATATCGACTTCCGACACCCAAGGATCGGCCACTTGGATGACCTTTGGGAGCCATTCTTTAAGGTCCAGTGCTACAGCCTTGCTGAGACTTCCGGACCAAGAAATGAAGATCTTCATGTTCGGTTCGCCTTTCGTGGATGGAACCTTGCTGTTCGAGCTCACGCCAACCTAGCCACCTCCGGCCGAGTAAGACCGTTCGTCGGGTGCGGTTCTGTATCACTGCACCCGGTAAATACATGGTGTGGGGTTCGTGTGTGGGGGCTTCCTCGTCGGCATGGTCGTCGTTGTCGGTGGGTTCGTGTATGGTCGGCGCTGATCATCTTCGGGTGATTCTGACTCCACGAGCTGCGACGTCTTTGACGGCGAGGGTTTGGGAGAGGATGCCGGGGTTTCCTGGCTCCGGCGCTTGCTTCCCGGTTTCCGGGTTGGGGGTAGATCCGGGCCTCTCTTGATGTACTCCTTCGAATAGCAGTGCCGAGGCACCGAGTTGGGCCTCTCTCAACCTGATGGTTCTAGAGAGAGGCTTATTTGTCATGCCCGAGTTGTTGTCGGTCGACCTGTTGTCGGCCCAAGTCGGTGTTGCTGGTGTGGTCGAGCTGCCTTCCGGTGTGGATGCGTTCTACTCGTCTGGTTACGGCGTCCCACCACCCGAGTTCCTGGTCGACCTGGAGAGTCGCCAGGCTGCTGCGGGCGAAGCGAAGATGGCCCAACCGGTCACGATCGGCGGGGTCGAGTTCATGGTCCAGGCGCACGGGTGGCGCCAATACACGTTTTTGTTGGTCCACCCCTACGGGCGGATCGGGATCACCACGTCTGAGCAGTTCCCGACCTACAGGGTTCAGCCGTTGTCGGTAGCGCTGTTGGGGCTGGTCGCCGCTGGTGCGGTCGACTGGTTCGAGAACGCCGTTCGCTCGTTTGACCCAACCGCTGAGTTTCACGTGAGTCGCCTCGATCTGTGTTGTGACGTGCAGGGCTGGAGCCCGACCTCCGAGGTTGAGCGGCTGATGGTGTGTCGCTCTCGCCACTCGGCGCACTACTTCGACGAGAACGTCCTGACTGGGCTCACGTTCGGTAAACGCACCACCGGCGGGGTGATGCTGCGCATCTACGACAAGAAACGCGAGGCCCACGAGCAGGGCCTCGACTACATCGGCCCGTTGTGGGGCGACCGGTTCGACCCGACCGAGCCGGTGTGGCGGGTCGAGTTCGAGCTCGGCCGCAAAGCGCTCGTGCAATACGGCATGGACCGCACCAGCGACGTGTTCGACCGCATCGGGGGTGTGTGGGCTGCGGTCACCGATTCGCTCTACCGGCTCGCCGAGGAATCGTCGGACCCGAACAAGTCACGTTGGCCGACCGATCCGGTGTGGGAGCTGATCCAGCGGGCGAGCCTGCGGGCTGATGCGCCGCCGATCGAGCGGATGTTGGAGTACAAACGGATCGGCACGCTGCGCACGTTGCAAGCCCCACTCACCGGCATGTTGAGTTCGGTTGGTGCGCTGATCGACGCCACGTCGATCGATGAGGTCCTCGGCCAGGCGGCGGGGATGGTGCAGGACCATGAGGTCGTGTCGGGCCGAACGTTTGGTGATCGGGTCGAGGAGAAGCGGCGCCGATGACCCCCGAGGAACTGGAAGCGTTCGTGGTCGAGTCCTGCGCCCGCCATGGGGTACCGCCCAAAGTCACCGACACCGTGGTTGTTCGCAAGGTGGCGACTCTGCTGAGCAAGCCGACGCACCGCCCGCAAGCGGCGGAGCCGCTGCGGACGGGCGCCGGCTGACCTCAGAGCCTCCACACGAGATCAACACGGGCCGGGTCGAGGGCTCGCTGCCCCGTGCGGCCCGGACTGATCACGACGTGATCGAGGACCGCTTTCACGATCGCTACCTGTCGAGACAAGTCCAGCTCGGGCCACTCAACGGCGAGCGCTTCGCCGTTGCCTGCCAGCCCACCGAGAGCATCAGTGCGGGTGAGACGGCCCACCCTGCGCTCGTACTCTTCGATCCGCTCAATGATTGGCTGCTTGGCGGTCAGCCATTCCCGGCCATCAATCAGGGTTTGAGCGAACATCGTCGCAAGTTCGTCGAGCCGTGCCCGATCCTCACTGACCAGCCCCACCAGCTTCGACGCCTCACCATCGGCCTCCGCTTTACCAGCGAGCGCACCGGCGAGGTCTGGAGTGTCGAGCCGGAACAACACAGCGGCAGTCACCAGCGCCTCGAGCGGCTCGGCAACAACGGTCATCTTCCCGCACCCGTGATGGTCCGGCCCCGACTGGCACACATAACGGCGGGTCTTGGTGCCGTTCTTGTTGATCCGACGTGACGAGTACAGACGGCCGCCGCACCTGCTGCAACGAAGCAGCCCGCTCAACAGAGAAATTCTCGGCGTGCGCCGCCCCGTCGTCTTGCGTCCATCGAACACCGCCAGCACCCTCTCCCGCTGCTCGGCCGTGATAATCGGTTCCCATACGCCCGGCCCAACAATCTCGCCTCGATGCACCAGCAGCCCCGCATATCTCGGGTTCTTCAACGTCGTTGCCAGCTGCGAGGTTCGCCACGTCCCGCCAGCAGCAGTCTTGATCCCCTGGTCGTCGAGCCACGAACACAACGACCGCTGCGACTCCCCAGCCAAGAACCGCTCGACCACCTCTCGCAACGCCGCCGCCTCGTCCTCTACCACCGTGATCCAGTCGGCCTCGTACCCAAACGGTCGATTCCCCGAAACGTTCGGTAAGCCCGCTGCTGCACGCTCGTCGTTCTTCCGTTTGATACGCCGACTCTTTGACGCCGACTCGTGCGCCGCCACCGCTCCCAACACTCGCAGCATCATCAGCCCGTCCCCGTTGCCGATATCCAGGCCGCCCGACGCCACGAACCGCACCTGATTGACACCCGCCGATTGCAGGGTTTCTAGGAACTGCTCGACCTCGATCGGTCGGCGGCTCAACCGGTCGGGATGATAGATCACCACCCCATCCCGGTGGCCTTCGGCAATATCGGCCATCATCCGCCCATAGGCCGGACGCTTCTTCCCGCTGAACGCCGACGCATCGTTGTCGGTGTAGACCTCAGCCACCGTCCACCCCAGACTCGCCGCCAACGCCTCACAGTCCTCGACCTGGCGTTTCACCCCCAGCCCCTCGCCCTCCTGGTCCAACGAGATACGGGCATACACAGCAGCAGCTTGAGGGGTCGACATAAGGGGTCAGACTAACGAGGTGCTTGCAACCCGACGCTGCTCTGACCGCCTGGTGTGCTGTTGTGAGACGTCAGCCGGCGATGAGTTCTGCGGTCACCGCACGCAGCTCGGTCAGGGTGCGCTCGGCAGCGCCGGAGGCGATCGAGGTACGTG
>JAGNEX010000012.1:23436-59066 GCA_018003035.1 Acidimicrobiia bacterium | reverse complement strand
ACCGCAAGCCGCTCGCGAGGGCCGCCAGTTGGTCGTCCGACAAGAGTTCCTCGAACCCAGTGTCGGAGAAGATCCAGAACCGTTCGTCCCTGACGCCCACGACTTCGAAGAAATCGGCGAATTTCTGGGCGTGACCGCTTACCGAATCGCCAGCGAGACCGAATTCCGCGGCGACGGCGAAGCGGAGGTTTGTTCCTGGTGCCCGACACGCGAAACGTGCCCGGATCGGAAAGATCCGGACACGTCCCAGAGGATGATGAACTAACGGTCGCCGTCTTGGGGATGTCCCGGCATCGGGTTCCCCAGACTCGACGTGCTCAGGTGATCGAAGCGGTAAAGATCGAGCCGATCGAAGCGTCAAGGGTTGCGTTAAACGCCTCGTCTGACTGCTGCGCGGACAGACCTTCGGTCAAAGCCCGCGAGAAGCTGGCAATCATGCCGTTATTCGCGCTGAGTTTGTCGTTGGCGACTTCGCGGGAATACCCACCAGACAAGGCAACCACGCGACGCACCTTCGGGTGAGCGATGAGCGAACCGTAGAAGTTGTCCTCTTCGGGGAGGGTCAGCTTCAACATGATGCCTTGACCGTCAGGAATGCCTTCAAGATTGCGCTCGATCGCGGCGCGCAACAGCGCTTCGGCTTCGGCCTTTTCTGGGCTGTTGATATCGACTTCGGGTTCGATGATCGGAACAAGGCCGTGAGCCAGGATCTGGCGGCCAACCTCAAACTGCTGGTCGGTGACGGCGTCGATACCGTTCGCGTTTGCCAACTTGATAACCGAACGCATCTTGGTGCCGTACACGCCCTTGTCCACCGCACGCTCTAACAGTGCGTCCAGACCTGGCATCGCCTTCATCAACTGAGCGCCATCGGCCTCGTCGGCGAGACCCTTGTCGACCTTTAAGAACGGAACGACGTTCTTGACGTCCCAAAGGTACTGGGCGGTGGGCAAACCCTCGACCTCGCGGTCCATCGTCTGTTCAAAGAGGATGGCACCGATCACCCGTGAGCCGTCAAAGGCTGGTGAGGTCATGATGCGGGCCCGCATCTGGTGGATGAGATCGAACATCTCATCTTCGTTCGAATAGGCGTCTTCTTCGATGCCGTAGAGGCGGAGCGCCTTCGGGGTCGATCCACCGCTCTGATCAAGGGCGGCGATGAATCCCTCTCCACCAGCCACTTTTTCGGCCTGTGCAGCGTTCGTCATGCAGATGAGTCCTTTGTGTGCGCCTGAATCGCCTCGACACGGCGAGAAGGCTTCGACGCTGTCACGCCCCAGAGGAAGTGCCGCGTCGCCGGCTAGCCCGAACAGGTGCCCGAAAGCTTGGAGGCTCCCGGGTGCGCGCAGTCTATGACACCCCCCGCCGGTTTCGTCCGTTTGGGGCATTGGGCAGGGCGTGTCTCAGGCGGACGAGCCTGCCGCTCCACACCGGGACCGAACTGGCGAGGACACACCGCAACGATCCGAACCGATTAGGCACGAAGGTCGATCCGGAGGGTCAGGATGCCGTCGTCGAGCGACGCCTTTGCGTCTCCGATCATCGCGAAATCCTGATAGTCAACCTGTAGTTGTTCCAGGAACCGACCCCTATCAGACCCGGCAACCGGTGGCAGGGGCCGGTTCTTGACCGCATCGGCGCGTTCAGCGAAACGGGCAATCATCGCGTTCGGGTCAAAGATGTCAGTCATGGCGCCCATGGTATCGGGAGCACCCGGCCCCCTGGTGATGCCTTGGCCGACCTAACTGAAGCGAGCGACCAGGATCCGGTCTCGGCCAGCGAAATCTTGGAGTACCTCTGCGTCGCCAAGACCTGCGTCCTCGGCAATCGAAAGGACCGCGTCTGCCTGAGTCTCGCCGATCTCACAGATCAGAGCACCCGGCCGAGTAAGCCACAGCGGAGCGTCGCGAATGATCACCTCCAAGTCGTCGAGCCCCTCAGACCCGGCGACCAAAGCCTGACGCGGTTCAAAGTCGCGGACCTCAGCCGGGAGGTCTGCGAAGTCCCCATCCGCGATATAAGGCGGGTTGGACACGATGATCGAAAAGCTTCCGGCAAGTTCTGAGGGGAGCGCCTCCCACCAACTCCCCTGCTCGAGGCGGACCCGTTGCGCGTGCAGACCCGCCTGCGCAAGATTTGCCCGTGCGACCGAGAGGGCGCCGTGGTCATAGTCGGTCGCCCAAACAATGACGTCAGGCATGGACCGCACCATCGTGATCGCAAGGGCTCCAGATCCTGTCCCCAGGTCGAGGACATGCGCGCTCGGTGCGGGATTCGGCCAATCCGACGGTGGCCGAACCGCCAGGCCGATGCGCTCCGCCTCTGCCAGAACGACATCTGCGACCTGCTCGGTCTCGGGCCGTGGAATGAGGACTCGCCGATCGACCTTCAGGTCAAAGTCTCGAAACGCCCAGCTACCGAGCGCATACTGCAGAGGGGTTCCGGCCACCCGGTCTTCGACGATATCGATGAGGCGTCCGACCTGACGGGCGGTCGCGATCCGGTCGCGGTCGGCGTTCGGGGCGGCATCGCTTGAGGTTTCCGCTGTATCGATCCGGTCGGGAGCGCCCACCGTTTCGAGGATCCAACGGATCTCAGATGGGGCCATCGGCGGTCCGTGCCGTTCGAGCCGTCGTGCCGCCCAGCCTGCGATCGCCGCCCAGTGATACACACCGGGGCCCGGCAGTTCATCGGCATCGAGCTCGTCAGCGTCGACGAAAACTGGACGCTCAGCTTCCAACATGTGCTCCCCCGCCGGATCAGGCTGCCGTACTCCATTCCGGTCCGGGCTGCTACCAGTCGAACGATCGACCGCCGACTTACTGTTCCGCTTCGCTCAGCAGACGCTCACGTTCGTCCCGAGCCAGTCCTTCGACAACCTCTTCAAGGTCACCGTCGAGGATCTGTTCCAGGCGGTACAGGGTAAGCCCGATTCGGTGGTCGGTGACCCGGTTCTCTTTGAAGTTGTACGTACGAATCTTTTCGCTGCGCCCGCCTCCCCCAACCTGGGCTTTCCGGTTGGCTGACAGGTCGGCTGCCTGACGTTCCTGCTCTACCTGGAGCAGGCGGGAACGCAGGATGCGCATCGCTTTTTCTTTGTTCTGCAGCTGAGACTTTTCGTCTTGGCAGGAGACGACCGTACCCGTCGGAAGGTGAGTGATCCTGACGGCGCTGTCTGTCGTGTTGACCGACTGGCCGCCCGGCCCCGAAGAACGGAACACGTCGATGTTCAGATCATTCGGGTCGATGTGGACATCGACCTCTTCGGCTTCGGGGAGCACCGCCACGGTCGCAGCCGACGTGTGGACCCGACCTTGGCTCTCGGTTGCTGGCACGCGCTGCACACGATGCGGACCGGCCTCAAACTTGAGAAGAGGCCAGACGTCGGTGCCGGCGACCATGAACGTGATTTCCTTGAAACCGCCCATATCTGACTCAGCGGCGTTCAAACGTTCGAGTTTCCAGCCTCGGCGCTCAGCGAAACGCTCGTACATACGGGCGAGATCGCCAGCAAAGAGGTTGGCTTCCTCCCCACCTTCTGCGCCGCGAATTTCGACGATCACGTTCTTATCGGCGTTCGGATCCTGTGGCAGCAGCAAGAGCTGCAGGTCAGCTTCAGCGTCTATGAGCTCGCCAGAGGTCTCTTTGATCATCTCCCGCAGTTCCGCTTTGCCGTCCGAGCTCGTCTCTTCGTCGAGCAGCTCTTGCATTCCGGCGATGTCGTCGGTGAGTTGACGGACGATGCGGCCCGCATCGACGATGCCACGCAGGTGCGCGTGGCGCCGGCCGGCGTCCCGGGACGCGGCGCGGTCACCCCCGGACAAGATCGAAGGCAGGTCGGCTTCGAGCTGATCAAGCTCGGCCTCTAGTTCGGGGAGTCGTTCCAGCATGAGTCGGGAAGGCTAGCTCTCGTCGTCGTTCGCGGCGTCACCGGTCTCTGCCACTTCCCCGCCTTCCGGCACGACTCGGTGAAGCGTCGCTGGTACCTGCGGAGCCAAAAGGGCGAGGCCCTCGGTGATGAAACCGTGCGCGTCGCCAGGTGCGACCAGCACCTCTACGCGCGGGCTGTCGTGTCCCGCGGCGAGAAACCGGATCCACGCCAGGGCAAGATCCGCGACGATCTCGAGATCGCCTCGAGCGGTCCCGACCAGAAGATCGTCGCCCGCCTGGGCAAACGCGGCCCCGCGTTCTAGAAGCCCGCGACCTGGCCTTGGCGGCGAGAGCCATTCGAACTGCCCGCTGAGGGCGCGTCCGTCGACCGCACCGGAGCGGCGGACCTCGTCCAACAGTCGCGTCTCTGAGCGGAGTCTCGAAAGGGGGTGTGTCCCGTTGAGCGGACGAAGTTCTGCGACGAGATTGGCCAACTCGCCCAGCTCGGCTTCGACTGCCAGGGTGTGTTCTGGGCCGAGGGACGACTGTCCGATCAGGTCGCGTCGAGCAGAACGATCGTGTTCGCCCACGCCCACATCCAGGACGAGCCCGTCTTCGTCTGCGGCGACGTCGATCGAAACGACTTCGACCCCCCAACACCACAGCGCCGGGCCGCCGTCAGAGTCGGGTCCGAACACCAGCTCTGCGCGCTGGTCGGTGATCTGCTGATTGTGACGCTCGACGATGCCGTCAAGGACCAGCGCCGCTTGATGTGCACGACCCTGGAGCGCATCGCGCCAAAGCGGCCAATCGAGCGGACGGAGCGGCGGGGCATCGCGGACCACCCGGTCGATGGTTTCGCCTTCGAGGAGCACCAAGTCGACCCCGTCGACCAAATACCCCGCCGTCTCGAAATTCAACATCGAGCACAGGGCAGCCACACCGAGCTCGCCTTCCAGCGCGTCCTTCGGTCGAATCAATTTGAGCGACACCGCTTTGCGCCGGTGGGCCCACAGCGCCGCAGATCCCATTCGCGGATCGGCCGGGTCATACGACCACGCCCAAGCGCTCCCCTCGGCATCTGTCAGGCAGACAAGCCCAGCCGTGCCAAGACTGGCAGCTTCTTGGTCGATCACAACACCGAGTTTGCGACACAGGCCGGTCAGCCGGGCCCGCTCCCTTGCGATGAGCTTGTCTGTTGCTTCAGGCTGTTCAACGGCCGTTGCGAAATCCAAGGATTGACCTCGACTTTTGTCGTCTGAACTCTCAAGTCGTCTGACCCTCAAAGGGAACGGCGCGTCCGACATCCTCCGAGCAGATCGCCGGCCTGACGCTAGGAGGCACCTAAAGCCGGTTTGAGAGTCACTTCTCGTGACGTCGCCCGCTGGGCGACGGACTCGGCCTGCTGGGCGGTAAGGACCGCTTCGACCGAGGCAATCGCGACCTCGACCTGATCGTCATCAGGCTCCCTCGTCGTCAACCGCTGGAGCGACAGCCCGGGCAACATCAACGCCCGGACCCATCGTTTATCCGCGTGATTGGCCGCAGCGCGAATGACTTCATACGACAGGCCCGCCACGATCGGAATTCCAAGCACTCGGCTGGCCACCAACACGGCCCAGCCCGGGTTACCGAACACGGCATGTGAGGCGATGCTGATCACCATCACCGTGAGCAAGAAGTTGGTGCCGCATCGGATGTGCTCGGTCGAGTACTTCTGTGCGGCTTCGACGGTAAGAGGATCACCGTTCTCGTACGCGGCGATCGCCTTGTGTTCTGCCCCGTGGTACTGAAAAACCCGCCGGATGTCGGGGATCATGCCGATCGCGATGATGTAACCGAGGAACATTGTGAGGCGGATGAGGCCTTCGACGACGTTGAAACGCAGCGTCGAATCGGTGAACCCGCCAAGGGATTTGGAAACCAGGCCCGGCGTGAGCATAAAGACGGCGGCGAAGATCAACATTGCGATCACCATCGTGGCTCGGGTCGCAGCCTCGCTGGGTTGGTCTTCTTCGTCTTCCATGGCCACCTGGGCGGACCAATTCAACGCTCGGTAGCCGATTGACAAGGACTCGACCAGCGTTGCGACGCCACGCACCAGCGGGATCTTGCCGTACTTGCTCGCCCAGCTTGGGGCGTCGTGGACCACCACGTCGATCTCGCCGTCGGGTTTGCGCACCGCGACCGCCCACGAGTCGGTGCCTCGCATCATCACGCCTTCCATGACGGCTTGACCGCCTAGATAGCGCGTTGGCTCAGAAGCCATCAGAACCTTCCCTTTCGGCTGCACGCCCCGGTCAGTCACGGGCCCCGCTCACCGGTAGGCGAAGCGGGCGGGTGCAGTTTGTCGACGTCAACTCAGCCCGTGACCGGGATTGTACCGGCCAACAGGTTCAAGCGGGCTACACATCGAGCCGCCCGTCACGGGCGGCTCGAAAGAGTTCTTGGTACTGGGCCCGGGCCGCTCACACGCGGTCCGGAACGTCGTGCAACTACTAAGACGCCGGGGTCTCGGTCGCTTCGGCCTTTGCAGCTTCGGCCTTGGACTTCTTCTTGGCCTTGATCTGCTTGCTGTAACGACGTTGGAAGCGCTCGACGCGACCACCGGTGTCTACGAGCTTTTGCTTGCCCGTGTAGAAGGGGTGGCATTCAGCGCAAAGTTCCACGCGGAGCTCGTCGACGGTTGAACGAGTCGTGAACTGGTTTCCGCAAGAACACGTGACTCGGCAGTCGCCGTACTGCGGGTGAATTTCAGTCTTCATGTGGTGTCTCCTGGCCTTGTGGCCGGTGTTAACCGTGCAAGCCGGGTAATCATTCCCTGCCCGGTGTCGTCAGGGCACATCGGGCGGAGCCCAATTGGCCCTAGCTAGAACGAATACGTACAGCTATGCGGTCGGCGACGGCGCCTTGGCGATCTCGGTCAAGAATTCGTCGTTGGTCTTGGTCGACCCGAGGCGGTCCATCAGCAACTCAAGACCGGCTCCGTCTTCAAGGGCGTCGAGTACACGGCGGAGCTTCCACACCTGCTTGAGGGCATCGCGATCGAACAGCAATTCCTCGTGACGAGTCGACGACTGGCTGACGTCGATCGCTGGGAAGATACGGCGTTCGGCGAGGCGCCGGTCGAGCTTGAGCTCCATGTTTCCGGTGCCCTTGAACTCCTCAAAGATCACTTCGTCCATGCGGCTGCCCGTCTCGACGAGGGCGGTCGCCATGATGGTCAGCGAACCGCCTTCCTCGGTGTTTCGAGCAGCACCGAAGAACTTCTTTGGCGGATACAGCGCAGCAGAATCGACACCACCAGAAAGAATGCGGCCCGACGGCGGGGCACCCAGGTTGTAGGCACGACTCAGACGGGTGATGCCGTCGAGGATGATCACGACGTCTTTACCCAGTTCGACGAGACGCTTGGCGCGTTCGATCGTCAGTTCAGCAACCTGAATGTGCTGTTCTGGCGGGCGGTCAAACGTGGATGCGTAGACCTCGCCCCGCTTCACGTGCCGGCGAAAGTCCGTCACTTCTTCTGGGCGTTCGTCGACCAGCAGAACGATGAGGTGGACCTCGGGATTGTTCGCCTCAATGGCAGAGACGATCTCTTTCATGATCGTCGTCTTACCGGCCTTAGGCGGCGAGACGATTAGACCGCGCTGACCCTTACCAATCGGGGCGAGCAGGTCAATGATCCGTCCTGCGGTACGGGTGGGGTCGCCCGTCTCCATCGAGAGCCGCTCATCGGGAAACAGTGGAGTCTTGTCGGAAAAGTTGGGGCGGCTCTTGGCCTGCTCGGCGCTGATGCCACACACCGTCTCGATCTCGACCATCGCCGGGTACTTCTCGGTGTTGCCGGGAGGCCGGGTGGCACCGGTCAGGTAGTCGCCTTTGCGCAGGCCGTATTTGCGGATCTGCGATGCCGAGACATACGCATCGTTCTTGCCCGGAAGCGGACCGGATGAACGGAGAAAGCCGTAGCCTTCCTCGCGCACTTCGAGGAGGCCTTCGATTGGGATCGGTTCGCCGATTGGTTCATCTTCGCGTTCGGCGCCTCGGTTACGGCCACGCCGACGATTGCGGCGATTGTCCTGGTTGTCGCGAGCGCTGTCCCGTTGATTGCTGTCCCGGGAGTTGTTGTCGCGCTGGTTGTTGTCCCGCTGATTGTTATCCCGCTGATTGTTGTCGCGGGAGTTGTTGTCACGGGGGTTGTTCCGCTGACGGTTCTTGCGCTGCCCATTGTTATCGCGCTGCGAACTGTTGCCGTTTCGGCCGTCTTGGGAGCGGTTACCGTCCTGGTTACGGCCTTCTTGGTTGCGGCCTTCTTGGTTGCGGCCTTCCGGAGCCCCTCCATCACCGCGACCATCCTGCTGGGATGTACCCGGGTTAGAGCCGGCGCCGTCGCCCTGCCCTGGAGTGTCGCCGCCACGCTGGGCAGGCGAACCGTTGCGATCGCCGGAACCTTGGTTGGGTCGTTGCGAAGGCTCAGACGCCACCGGCCGCTGGGACCGGATCGAGGTCCGAGACTGCTGGGCTTTGTCCGCCGCGGCGAAGATCTCGTCGTCGCTGAGAACGGGCTGGGACCGCCGAGCATCCGCCATCGGGTCGAAGCTAAACGATTGCGGACTGGACGCCGGTCGAGGTGCCGACCGAGCCGTCGTCGCCGGATCCGACCGACCCGAGGGCTGAGCCGAACCGTTTGGGCGAGGGGCCGGAGCCGCATCTGCGCTAGCCCGGCTGTCAGAGCGTTGTTGAGGAGCGCCATTCTTTGGCGCGGACTCTCCGCCGCTTGAGCCGGCACCGTTCGTCCCCGACGAGGCAATGCGCTCAGCCAGCTCTGCCTTTTTCAACCGCGACACGCCTTTGATGCCCATGGCCCGGGCCATGCTCAACAGGGTGTCCCTGTCCTTCTTGGCCAAGGAATTCGCGGAAGCTTGATCGCTCATAAATGGTCCCTCACGGGTAGCACTGATGCCGCGCACGTCGAAAAGGTCGCGGCCTCACGGTGCAGTCGAATGCTTACGTCGCACCCCGGAGTGAAGGAAACGCTTCCCAGAAGCGGCCAGACGGGCCGAGGTGAACGAGGCTACGGATCAGAGAAATTTGATCCGCCTCATGGACAAGAATCTGTCCAGGTGCCTGACACCCTAACCGATTATGCAAGTCGCGTGCAACGACCGTTTCTGCGAGGTCTCACGCTGACGCTACGAGCGGCCTCCGGCACGCTCACCCCCGCTGGCTCTGTGGGCGTTCCACCCGGTTAACGCAGGCCCTGGGCGATCATCCGCGGGAGGAGGTCGTACGCAACCTGGACGGGACTCTGCGCCGTGTAGGCCTCGTTGAACTCGCCACCCGGACCATCGATCGTTGAGTCGAACATCATGTACGGAACCGGGTCGCTGGTGTGGGTTTTCAGCGCCACCGGCGTCGGGTGATCGGGCATGACCAGAATGCGGTACGGGCCGAGGCCGCTGAGGCCGTCGAGAAGCGGTTCGAGGATGCGGCTGTCCCAGTTTTCGAGAGCCTCAACTTTGGCCTCGAGGTCACCGTTGTGCCCGGCCTCATCGGATGCCTCGACGTGGAGGAGGAAAAAGTCCTCGTCTTGAAGGTGGGCCAGTGCGGCGTCTCGTTTGCCCTCGTAGTTGGTGTCGTAATAGCCAGTGGCTCCGTCGACTTCGACAACTTCAAGGCCTGTCAGCACGCCAAGGCCGCGCAGGAGGTCGACCGCCGTGACCAGACCGCCGGAGACGCCGTATCGCTCCGCAAACGGTTCAAGCCGGGGGCGGGTGCCTTGACCCCACAGCCAGATCTGTGTGGCCTCGGCGCCAACCTCTCCCGCGACGCGAGCAACGACCGACTGCGACCGTTCCATGAGGTCGATCAGACGCAGAGCCGCAGGTCCGGTTGGCAACACGATGGGGTCGTCACTGATGTCGTGCGGAGGGGTGCAGACGGCCGCGCCCAGATCTTTCGGGGCGACCATGATGTGGCGATACATGACGCCAGGCACGAACCTGATCCCGTCTCCCCCGAGTTCCTCGTTCACCGCTTCGATGATTGGCGTAGCCAGCTCTGTCGGGATGTGACCGGCGGAGAAATCGGCCATCACGCCGTCGCGGACGGTCACGAGATTGCAGCGGTAGGCAACTTCGTCGTCGGCGAGGTCGATGCCCATGGCCGCAGCCTCGATCGGCGCCCGTCCGGTGTGGTAGCGGGCGGGATCAAAGCCCAGAATGGCCATGTTGCCTACATCGCTCCCCGGCGGGAAGCCCGGCGGAATAACGGCTGCCCGACCCACCTCGGCTCTCGACGCCAGTTTGGCGAAGGTCGGCATAGACGCGTAACCAAGCGGTGTGCGACCACCCAGTTCAGGAAGGGGTTGGTCGGCTGCGCCATCGGGAACCAAAACGAGGTATTTCACATCGCCGATGCTACCGGAGGTCCCCTCTGAGCGACGCAGCGTTACACCTGCCAACGACCTCCCCTCGTCGGCGTGCAGAGCGCCGCTGTGACTGGACTCACACCGCATCACGCCAGACCGACCAGCGACGGAACAACGGCCTCATCGGTCGGTGCTGCCCAAGCGGCGATCCTTGGTGCGATCGCGCAGCCTGACGACAGGAGCTGAAAAGTCGAGGCGGCATAGGCTCCCCCAATGCTTTGGGGTCGATCGTGGTTGTGGTGTGTTGCTTTCGCGTTTGCTGCGTCGGTCGCGGCCGCGTGCGGGTCTGATGATCCCGAGGTCGACGGCTCGAGAAGCCAATCTTCCGTCGGTGTCGGACAGCGAACACCCGACCAACCGCCATCGGACTACGAGCTCCAAACCGAGGCGCCCACCTTTAGCGTCACACCGATGACGGTGAACGCCAAGGACCCTGTCGATCTTGCTCGCCATCCCGACAGCGGCGACATTTTCATAGCGGAAAAGTCCGGCACCGTACGTCGCCTTGACGAGGACGGCGACCTGTCCGAACCGGTGATCGAAGAGCCTGTCGCAACAAACATGCTCGAACAGGGGTTACTCGGCATGGTGTTCTCGCCCGACGGCAGTTACCTCTACACAAACCGTGTGACCCCCGAAGAAGTGACGGCGATCGAGGCGTACCGCTGGGTGAACGGCGCGCCACAAGGCGATGCCGTCACAATTCTGGAAGTCCCTCAGCCCTATGAGAACCACAACGGCGGAGGCATGGCCTTTGACGATAACGGGCTGTTGTACATCGGGTTTGGTGATGGCGGATCGGCAGGCGACCCGGAAAACAACGGGCAGAACGCGAACACCCTGCTGGGCAGCCTGGTCCGGATCCGCCCGGTACCAGAAGAGGGTGGCTACGAGATCCCAGCGGAGAACCCCTTCGCTTTGGGTGGAGGCGCCCCTGAAGTTCTCCACTTGGGCCTACGGAACCCTTGGCGGTTCTTCATTGACGAGGAGCGTGGCCTTCTCTGGATCGCCGATGTCGGGCAGCGAGTTGAAGAAGAAATCGATGTGGTCTCGCTCGACGAAGCCGGTCTGAACTTTGGGTGGGCCGTCAAAGAGGGGCTGACCGACTACGAGACGCCGCACACGCCTTGGGGAGACGGCGTCTTTGCCGATCCGGCCTATGTCTATGACCACGAGGGCGGCAGATGTTCGATCACGGGCGGCGTCGTGGTCGCAGACAACACCGGCGAAGATTGGTACCTCTTTGGTGACTTCTGTTCGTCTGAGATCTGGGCGATGAACGCCGATGACATCTTGCCGGGAGAATCGGCTGTGTTTGCGCTACCACAGCGACGGGTGCGCAATCCGGTTGCGTTCGCTCTGGACGATGAGGGCAACGCGTACGTGCTGGACCAGACAGGCTTTGTGGGCAAGATTTCGCTGACGAGATAGGCGGCAGGCGACACCCGCCAGCGTGGCCAGACCGCTCCGACCCGTTAGCTTCCGAGGATGGCTTCGGCAACCGCGTCGGCGGTGGATTCAGCGTTCTGCGCACCAGCGACCTGCGAAATCGCCTGGTTCGGGTCTTTGAGACCGTGACCCGTCACCGTGCAGACGACTGTTGCTCCCTTGGGAAGCCGACCCGCCTTGTGTAGCTGGGCAACCCCAGCAACCGACGCGGCCGAAGCCGGTTCGACAAAGACACCTTCGTGTGCCGGCAGCCAACGGAACATCTCAAGGATCTGGGAGTCTGTGACCGCCTCGATGCTTCCGCCCGACGCGTCCCGAGCTTCGATCGCACCGTCCCACGACGCGGGATGTCCGATACGGATCGCCGTCGCCACCGTTTCGGGATGGTCGACGGGCTGCCCGTAGACAAGAGGAGCCGCTCCCTGTGCTTGGAAGCCATGCATTCGAGGAAGGCGCGAGCTCAGGCCAGCGTCGAAGTACTCCTTGTAGCCCATCCAGTACGCGGTGATGTTGCCAGCATTACCGACCGGCAAGCAGTGCAGATCGGGGGCGTCACCGAGCACGTCGACCACTTCGAACGACGCCGTCTTTTGACCTTGCAATCGGTACGGGTTGATCGAGTTGACGACCGTGAAGTCTCCGCGCTCCCCCAGTTCCCGCACGATGTCAAGCGCGGCGTCGAAGCTCTTATCGATCTGGACGACCTTGGCCCCGTGGATCAGCGCTTGGCTGAGCTTGCCCAGCGCCACCTTGCCGCTCGGCACGATCACCGCTGCCGTCATCCCGGCACGGGCGGCATACGCGGCGGCCGCCGCGGACGTGTTGCCTGTCGACGCGCAAATAACCGCGGTCGCGCCCTCTCGTTTGGCCTGCGAGATCGCCATGGTCATCCCGCGGTCTTTGAACGAACCGGTGGGATTCATCCCCTCGAACTTGAGGTAGATCTCGGCACCCAATTCTTCGGAGAGGCGGGGAGCGGGAACGAGCGGCGTGCCGCCTTCGTAGAGCGTAACTACCGGACTGTCCTCATCGACCGGGAGGAACGAACGATAGGCCTCGATAACGCCCGGCCAGCCAGCTTGGTTCATGTTGCGGCTCCGATGACGGCGATAACAGAGTCGATAGAAACGACACAGTCGAGCTGCTCTACGGCGCTCAACGTTGCCTGTACCGCGTCCTGGTTTGAAGAGTGGGTAACAAAGGTAAGGCGGGCATGCCGTTCGGCTCCCCTTTGGCGCACCGATTCGATGGACACGCCGTGACGCCCGAACTCCGAAGCGATCTCGGCGAGGACGCCAGACTCGTCGGCGACACTCATCCGGATGGCGTACTGAGATTCGATCGCAGAGGTTTCGAGCATGGGGACCGATTCGAGTGACCCGTGACGTGGCGCGCCCCCGCCGACGAGGTTCTTGGCCGCGTCGACGACATCGCCAAGGACCGCCGAGGCGGTCGGCATGCCACCAGCACCGCGGCCATACAACATCAACTCGCCCACGGCGTCGGCCTCGATGAACAGCGCGTTGAAGGCTTCACGGACCGAGGCAAGCGGATGGCTGTTCGGGATCATGGCGGGCGCAACGCGTGCGCCGATGCCGCCGTCGGACCGCTCCACGACGGCTAGGAGCTTGATCGTGTATCCCAGAGCGGCAGCCGCAGCAATATCGTTGCTGGTCACCGCCGTAATGCCTTGACGTGATACGTCGTCGGAGGTGACATCGGCGCCGAATGCGAGCGTGGCGATAATCGCCGCCTTGGCCGCGGCGTCGAACCCCTCGACATCGGCGGTCGGGTCGGCTTCTGCGTATCCCAGTTCTTGGGCCTCGGCGAGGGCCTCGTCAAACCCTGTGCCCTGTTCGGTCATCTGGGTGAGGATGAAGTTGGTCGTTCCATTGACGATGCCGAGCACTCTGCGGATGCGGTCTCCGGCAAGCGATTCACGGATGGCCCGAAGCAGCGGAATGCCCCCCGCGACCGACGCTTCAAACAGCAGGTCCACCCCGGCGGAGTCGGCTAGCTCGAACAGTTCTCGGGAACAGGAGGCAATCAGTTCCTTGTTGGCGGATACGACAGGCTTTCGGAGCCGTATCGCCCGTTCGATCAGGGATCGTGCCGGGTCAACGCCGCCCATGAGTTCGACGACCAGGTCGACGTCGTCTGCCTCGACAACGCTCATCGGGTCAGAGACGATTACCGGTGCGCTGGGACCGAGGTCGCGTGAGGCGTCAAGATTGCGAACCGCTGCCCTGGTCACCTCGACGCGAATACCGGTACGCATCTCGATCGCTTGCGTTTGTTGGGAGACCAGGCGGACGAGAGCAGAACCGACGGTCCCGAGGCCGAGGACGCCGACTCGTACGGTTGGTGCCTCGCTCATGCCACTTGGTCCTCTCTCCGAAATCGGTTGGTGCAGGGGTGCGTTCGCGTCGGCCATCTAACAGTCCAAACGAGCTAGGTCGTCGAAGGTTTCGCGGCGAATGACCAGGCGATGTTCGCCGTCTCGCACGAAAACCACCGCCGGCCGAGGCACTTTGTTGTAGTTGGACGCCATCGAGTAACCATAGGCACCGGTGACCGCAGTAGCGACAATGTCACCAACCGACACATCGGCGGGCACCGATGCATTCTTTACGATTAGGTCACCCTGTTCACAGTGTTTTCCGGCAATGGTCGCTACGTCGGGGCGTGGCGCTGTCGGCCGGGCCGGATCAAAGACTTCGTAATCGGCCTGGTAGAGGCTGGGGCGAAGGTTGTCGCTCATTCCGCCGTCAATCGCGATGTAGCGCACCACACCGGGGATGTCTTTGATCGTCCCCACCCGGTACACCGTGATTGCGCACGGCGCGACGAGAGACCGTCCCGGCTCGATCATCAGACGAACGTGGTCGTGAAATGGCGAGTCGGCGGCATGTTCCATCGCAGAGCGGAACGCAGCGACAGTCGTTTGCCCGTACTGGGCGATCGTCGGCGCGTCGTCTCCCGAGTGGTAATTGACTCCCAGGCCGCCACCGACGTCGAGGATCGACATTTCGTGCTCGGTGAAGCGGTCCAGATCAGTGGCTAACTCGACCAGCACTTGGGCTGAACGCTCAAAGGATTCAAGCGAAAACACCTGCGATCCAATGTGGGCGTGTATTCCTGCCAAGGCCAGAAAATTGCTGCTGGAAACGAGCTGGCACGCTTGGGAAGCTTGGCCGTTTTCGTAGCCGAAGCCGAACTTTGAGTCGGCCAGCCCGGTCGTGATGTAGTCGTGGGTGTGGGCTTCGACGCCGGGATTGACCCGGACCAGCACCTTGGGGATGGTTCCCAGTTCTTTTGCTAGCTGTTCTAGGCGAGCGATCTCGTCGAAGGAGTCGACCACAATGAGCCCCACGCCAGCTGTCAGCGCCTGGGTGATTTCGTGCACCGATTTGTTGTTGCCATGCATGACGATGCGGGCCGGGTCAAAACCTGCGCGCAACGCCATGTCCAGCTCACCGCCGGTCGAGACATCGAGGCTGAGTCCTTCTTCGTCGATGATCTGGACCAAAGCTCGGCACGAAAACGCCTTAGAGGCGTACACGACGTTCCGCGCTCCGAATTCGTCGGCGAACGCCCGGGCTCGGGTCCGGATGCCTTCCTCGTCATAGATAAACAGTGGAGTGCCATAGATCTCAGCCAGTTCGGGGACTGACACTCCCCCGATGGTGAGCGCGCCGGACTCGTCGACGCCATGAAACGGCGGCAGCAGTTGGTCTTCGATCGCTGAGCCCGTTTGAAGGCCGCCCACCTGGGAACCTCCCGGCCGCGAACCGACGTTGTGGGCCTCAGGCGTCGTCATCGAGCCGCTCCATGACGTCGGGTGCTGTCACACCCAGGATGGTCAGTGCATTCGCCAAGACCGATTGCGCCGCCTGAGCGAGGGCCAAGCGGGCGACGCTCAAATCGTGGTCATCGGTTAACACCCGGCAGTCGTGATACCAACCATTGACCAGGCCAGCCAAGGTTCGGACCCAGGTGGTGACACGGTGCACCGCCCTTGATTCCGCTGCCAACCGGATCGTTTCGGGGTAGGTCACCAGGTGCGCCATCAGGTCGCGTTCCCGATCGTGCGTCAGCGCAGACAGGTCGAGATCAGCAGCGGATGGGACCGTCAGATCGGCTTTCCGTGCAGCGCGGTCGATCGACGCCAGCCGGGCGTGCGCGTACTGGACGTAATAGACCGGGTTGTCCATCGACTGCGACGCGACCAGTCCGATGTCAAATGTCTGCGTCGTGTCCAACGACTGCAGCAAAAAGGTCAGGCGAGCGGCGTCGGGATCGACCTCATCGAGAAGCTCGCTCAAGGTCACGATCGTTCCGGCCCGTTTAGAGATCCGCACCTCTTCACCGTGACGAAGCAGCGTCACCATCTGGCCGAGCAGGACCTCCGGTTGTCCCACGGGGTGGCCCATGGCAGCTGTACCGAACTGCAGTGAAGCGATCTGGCCGTGGTGATCTGCCCCCCAGATGTCGATGAGGTGATCAAAGCCGCGGTCAAACTTCGACTGGTGATACGCGACGTCTGCTGCAAGATACGACGGAGCTCCGTTCGATCGGATGAGCACACGGTCTCGTTCCTCGCCGATATCGGCGGTCCGGAGCCAAAGCGCACCGTCAGCTTCGTAACACAGTCCGGCGGCCTTCAGTCGTTGAACGGCGGCCTCGACCTTGCCCGTCTCATGCAGAGTCCGCTCGGAATACCAGGTGTCGAACGTGACGCCGAGGCGGTCAAAGTCCGAGATGAGGCCTGCCATGACCTGGGCGTATCCCCATTCTCGGATGTCTTCCATCGAGGCATCCGCCGGGAGGCCCTCAGACAGGTAGAGCGCTGCCATATCGGCTAGGTACTGGCCGCCGTAGCCGTCCTCGGGCAGCTCCCCGCCTGTGACGTATGCCTGGAGCGACAATCCGAAGCGGTCCATCTGAGCGCCAGCGTCGTTGATGTAGTACTCACGGCTGACCTCGTGGCCGACCGCGGTCAACAGATTGGCGAGGGCGTCGCCGATGGCTGCCCAGCGGGCCCCGCCGACATGCAGCGGGCCAGTCGGGTTGGCCGAGACGAACTCGAGGTTGATGCGTTGAGGCTGAGCAACGGTGACATGCCCGTAGCGGTCACCCGCCGCCAACACCGAAGCGACCGCTTCGTGTAGCCACGACGTTCGCAGGTACACGTTGACGAAACCTGGGCCGGCGACCTCGGCGCGTTCAAAGTGCGGCAACGACTGGGGCGTGAGGCGTTCAACGATTTTGTCGGCGAGGACTCGGGGGTTCTGACCTGCCGCTTTGGCGTAGACCATCGCCGCGTTCGTCGCGAAATCGCCGTGTGCGGAGTTGCGGGCAGGTTCAACGTGCACCCCGCGGTCCGCCGAAACGCCGATTTCGGACAGCGCTTCGGCCACCACCTGCGAGATCACTTCTTGCATTGCAGTCCTCGCCCATCGTCGGCAACGTTTCGGCGCCCGAATGGTAGCGGTCGTCCCCCGCCCGTTTCGCTCCCGACCGCGCCTCGCACCGCCAACTCGGCCGGCCCGACCCCTGGGGTTCGAAGGGTTCGTTCCGCCGGGGGTTCCTCACGCCGGCGCTTCACGATCGGGACGGGCGATCCGGGCTGGGCGCAGTGCGGCATGAACGCCAGTAGCAGGGCCGCGGAAGCCTCGGAGTAGTTTTTTGCCTTCATTCCAATCCACGGGTCACTGGAACTTGTATCGATGAAACGCGCACTGATCACCGGAATCTCCGGACAGGACGGCTCCTACCTGGCGGAACTCCTTTTGGATAAGGGGTACGAGGTCCACGGCATCGTCCGCCGTTCCTCCTCTCTCAACCGCGGTCGGATCGATCAACTGAGCTACACCGAGGCCGCAGCGGAGGGGCGTTACCACCTTCACTATGGCGACCTCGCCGACGCGGTTGGGCTCGTCAACTTGGTGCGCGACGTTCAACCACAAGAGATCTACAACCTTGCAGCCCAGTCGCATGTGGCGGTGTCCTTTGCGATGCCCGACTACACCGGTTTGGTGACAGGTCTTGGCACCGTCCGTATTCTTGAAGCCATTCAGGCTTCCGGTATCGACTGCCGCTTCTATCAAGCGTCCTCGTCGGAAATGTTCGGTAACGAACCTGCTCCGCAGTCCGAAGAGACCCCGTTTCACCCCCGCAGCCCGTACGCTGCCGCCAAGGTGTTCGCCTTCCACACGACGGTGAACTACCGCGAGGCGTACGACATGTTCGCCACCAACGGCATTCTCTTTAACCACGAGAGCGAACGCCGCGGCGAAAACTTCGTCACCCGCAAGATCACCCGTGGCGTTGCCGCCATCAAGCACGGCCTCGCTGACGAATTGGTGCTCGGCAACCTGGATGCTCGCCGCGACTGGGGCTACGCCCCTGAGTACGTCGAGGCCATGTGGCTGATGCTTCAGCACGACGAGCCGGACGACTTCGTTGTGGCGACCGGTCAGACGACGTCGGTGCAAGAATTCTGCGAGATGTCTTTCGCTCACGTCGGGCTCGACTGGGAAAAGTACGTTCGCACCGATCCCAAGTTTGTGCGCCCGAGCGAAGTACCCGACCTGATTGGTGACGCATCAAAGGCCCGCACCAAGTTGGGCTGGGAACCGAAGGTCAAGATCGACCAGCTCGTCCAGATCATGGTCGACGCCGACATGGCCGACATCGAACGAAACGGTCGCCAGGCGATCTAACGCCAGCCGGCGAACGACAGCGGGATTGCGGCTGGGTGCGTTCGAGGCGCGCCCGGCCAGTACTATGTGCCGCCTTGCCCTCGTAGCTCAGCGGATAGAGCATCGGCCTCCGGAGCCGTGTGCGCAGGTTCGAGTCCTGCCGAGGGCGCTTTCATTTTCGACGCAGCCAGAAGCACAGCCAGGCTTCAAAGCCTCGGCGCCCTGGGCAGCTTCAGTTAGTTCGGCATCTCGCCACCGCCACGCGGTGCCTTTCGAGGACAAGTTCGGGATCGCACCCATAACGCTGCGAGATGCTCCCCGTCTTTCGTTGGGGAACGTGGGTACAGTTTGCCGACATGCATGTCGCTCACTGAGCGAACCCGGCCACAGGCGAGGTGGGCTATGCCGAGCTACAACCTGGTTGGGCTCAGAGCAACCGGCGACTCGATTCATCTGTTCGCGACGGTCCTGGACCAGGACCCGACCGAACGACCGCCGGCCGTCACCGTCGTCTTCGAAGGCCGGCCGCTGCCCGTAGCGTGGCGCCGTCAACCGATCGGATCTCCAGGGGATCGCCTCTGGTGGGCGAAGCTCGAAGTATCCGACCTCAAAGCAGCGGCGTACTACCGGGCCGAGTTGGTCGACGCAGGGCTTGACGTGAAAGCCAGCGCTCGGGTCGCAACGTTGCCGGCGGACGGTTCGACCCCATTTCAATTGGTGGTCGGTTCATGCTTTGACATCTTGGGCCAACACCGCAACGTGCTCGACGACGCATACCGCGTGCTGAGCCAAGAGGCCCCAGTCGACCTGTCATACAACATGTGGCTCGGAGACCAGGTCTACGTTGACGCTCCTTGGTCAACGTCGACCCGTGCGACCGACGCCCGTCGCACGATTTATGACCGGTACCTGCGTTCTTGGGGGCTTCGCACTCCATCTGGTTTGGCAAACGCCATGAGCCAATCGTCGAACTGGTACCTGCCGGACGACCACGAGTTCTGGAACGGATACCCCGACCCGAGCTGGCTGACGCTCTTCTGGCACACGTTCAAGAGGTTCGTCCGCCAAGTGTGGCGTGCACTTCCGCCGTCCAAAACCTTGCCGCATCCCGCGAGTCAGGGCGAATGGGGTAAAACTGCTGGTGAGGCGTATTGCGTCTTCGCATCCGATCTCGACTTTGACACCTTCGACGAATCCGTCTCGCCGGAGGGGCTCCAGCAGGTCGACTTCGGCGGTGTGGTCCTGGTCGCCGTCGATACTCGGTGGCGGCGGACCATCCGAAAGGCCCTCGACGGTGCTGGCTTTATGTTGGAGGACGACCTTGACGCACTCGTCGCCCTGCTCGACAACGAACCACGCACGGTATGCCTCGCGCTCAGCCGGCCGATCATCGGCTTTCTCCCACGGCAAAGCGTGAGTCCTGGACCGGCCGACGGAGGGCCCGAGCAGTTCCCGCACCAGTACACCCGCCTGTGGAAGGCGCTCGCGCGGCGAGCGAGGAAAGGCTGGCCGACGTTGACGGTCGCCGGTGACGTGCACCGGCACGCCGTCCGCGGAGCGCTGGGCGGCGGGCTGCTCGAAGTCGTCAGCTCCCCCACGTCGCTCCTGGATGCCCTCGACGATCGTTCGTGGGTCACCCGCATGCGGAACGCGGCCGACAGGTTTCGAGTGACGGTTCGCAACCTCGAACTGAAACTGCGACGACGCAAAGCTGCAACCATCGATTTCGCCTACCCCGATTTCGGCTTCAACATCAACGACGACGACCAGTGGGACGGGACGGCAAAGGCGGGCACCGAATTCTTCCTTGCGGGAGCACGAAGAAGCGGACTTGCCGGGGTCCAGTTCGATACGTCAGACCCGGCCCGGCCGGTCGTCACCGTCCGCTCGGTCGTCGAACCCCAGAAGCTGCCCGGCGACCTTGTCGTGGCCACACGACAGTTCTCCTGGCGCGCTGGCGACGGCTGGGTAGAGACCAGCCCGGGTCAACCACCCGCCTGATCAGCAGCAACTTCGGCGGCCCTCGAATCGAGAAGCACAAACAAGTGTTCGGGGTAGCTGCTAGAGTGGCGCGGTGACTGCAGCTTTCCAACCGTCGCTCCTGGCCGCTGGCCAGCCTGCCCTCGGCGATCTGGGGCTGACCGTTCATCGAACCACGCTGAGCAACGGCGCGTGGATCGATCTTCGACCTGGTTGGGTCGACGGCGCCGACGAGTTGTTCGAACGACTCGAACGCGACATTCCATGGCGAGCGGAACGCAGACCGATGTACGAGCGAGTCGTCGACGTCCCGCGCCTGGTTGCGATCTACGGAAAGTACGACCCGCTCCCCGACCCTCTGGTCGCCAGCGCCCGGGATGCGCTGAGCGAGCACTACGGAGCCGAACTTGGCGAACCTTTTCGGACCGTCGGGTGCTGCCTCTACCGAGACGGACGCGACTCGGTTGCCTGGCACGGCGATCGCTTTGGACGAGGCCGCAAACAAGACACGATGGTCGCCATCGTCGTGTTAGGTGCGCGCCGACGCTTCGGGTTGCGTCCCGCCGGCGGCGGTCCGGCCATGTGGTTCGAACCAGGCCATGGTGACCTGCTCGTCATGGGCGGCTCATGTCAGCGCACGTGGGAGCACGGGGTCCCCAAAACCGCACGTCACATCGGCCCACGGATGAGCGTCCAGTTTCGACCAAACGGGGTCTTTTAACCGGACGATTGGAGCCCTGCGACCACGCCGATCGACTCGGCGACAGCTGACTGAACCGACCGACCAGCCCGGGGATCTAGCATCTCCGCTGTCGTGTCAGACGTTCGAACGCCAGCCGGACTCAGAACTGGGAGCCACCCGTCGTGAGTGACACAGCAAACTCCGCCGAAGTCGCACCGCTCACGGTGAGCACGATCCCCGAGGTGATCAAACGCGCTCAGGCGCTGTTCGCAGACGACGAAGCCTTCGTAGAGCCCGACCAGCGACTGACCTACGGCCAGTTGATCGACCAGATCCACATCGCCGGCGCCGCGTTCATCGCGTCGGGAATCGAACCGGGCGACCGTGTATCAATCTGGGCCCCCAACATCTCTGAATGGGCGATCGCGGCCTTTGGCCTCTACCTGGTCGGCGGTGTTCTGGTTCCGCTCAACACCCGTTACAAAGGAACCGAAGCGGGCTACGTCCTCGACAAAGCCTCGTCGAAAATGCTCTTCACGGTCACCGACTTTTTGTCTACCGATTATGTCGAACTCCTGAACTCCGTCGAGCGGCAAGACCGGCTCGAAGACATCGTGGTGATGCGAGGCGCCGTACCGAACGGAGCCGTGTCGTGGTCGGACTTCCTCGATCGAGCTGGCCACGTCGACACAACGCAAGTGACGATGCGCGCCAACGCAGTGACCCCCGACGACGTTTCGGACATTTTGTTCACTTCAGGCACCACGGGCTCGCCAAAAGGGGCCATGTTGGTCCATGGCGCGTCGGTACGAGCCTTTTGGACGTGGGCAGAGCTGGTCGGCCTCACCGCCGAAGATCGCTATCTGATTATCAACCCGTTCTTCCACAGCTTCGGTCTCAAAGCCGGGCTGCTGGCCTCGCTACTCAAAGGTTGTGCGATGGTGCCGCAACCGATCTTTGACGTGCCCGACGTCATGGCCAGGGTCGCGGCGGAACGGATCAGCATGATCCCCGGCCCCCCGACCATCTACCAAGCAATGCTGAACCACCCCAACCTGTCCGAGTTCGACATGACGTCGCTGCGCCTGGCCGTCACCGGTGCAGCGAGTATCCCGGTCGAGCTCATTTACCAAATGCGCGAGCGGCTCGATTTCGAACGGATCGTCACCGCGTACGGCCTCACCGAAGCGACCGGTATCGCAACGGTCGCCCGCTCCGGCGACAGTCCGGAGACGATCGCACGTACCTCTGGCCGAGCCATCCCCGGCGTCGAAGTGAAGCTGGTCAACCAGGATGGTTCCCTCGCCGCGGCCGGCGAACCAGGTGAGCTTTGGCTCCGCGGCTACAACGTCATGGCCGGCTACCTCGACAACCCCGAGGCGACAGAGGAGGCCATCACCCAAGACGGCTGGCTCAAGACCGGCGATATTGCCGTGATGGACGACGACGGCAACGTGTCGATCACCGACCGCAGCAAGGACATGTTCATCGTGGGCGGTTTCAACGCCTACCCCGCCGAGATCGAGAACCTGCTACTGCGTGCGCCAAACGTCGCACAGGCGGCCGTGATCGGGGTTCCCGACGAGCGCCTCGGAGAAGTGCCGATGGCGTTTGTCATTCCGGTGGCTGGCAAGACCGCGACCTCTGACGAGATCATCGACTGGGCTCGGGACAACATGGCCAACTTCAAGGTGCCCCGACGAGTCGAAATAGTAGATGCTTTCCCGCTGAACCCGTCAGGCAAGGTCCTCAAGTATGTGCTGAGGGACCGGGTCGCCTCGGGCGGGTCCGACAGCCAAAAGTAACCGACCACGTTTGGAGTAGATGTGAGCGACGCGCAGCCTCTAGTTGGCATTGTGATGGGGTCAAAGAGCGACTGGCCCACCATGAGCCAGGCCGTTTCCACCCTCGACAGCCTCGGAATTCCTCACGAAGTACGGGTGCTTTCGGCGCACCGCACCCCCGACGCGGCGCTCGCCTACAGCCAGAGCGCCTCGGAGCGCGGCATCAAAGTCCTGATTGGGGCCGCTGGTTTGGCCGCTCATCTGTCGGGCGTCCTCGCCGCGGGCACCTTGCTGCCGGTCATCGGTGTCCCCATGGCAGGAGGGGTAGCCAACGGCCTCGACGCGCTGCTGTCGACCGTGCAGATGCCCAAAGGAATCCCCGTTGCGACGGTTGCAATCGGCGGCGCCCGCAACGCTGCGCTGCTCGCCGGACGCATCCTGGCGCTCACCGACCCGGCCATCGCCGCGGCGATCGCGGCCGACCGCTCAGCCATCGTCGACGAGGCGGCCGCAGCGGACTCCGACCTGCAAGCCGAATGGGCCGGACGCGACACCCCATGACTCCGCACCCCATCGGCGCCGGTGACGTCGTCCTCATCACGGGCGGCGGATCCGGCATCGGACTGAAAGCGGCACAGCGCTTTTCAGAACGCGGCGCGAAGGTGGCGGTCCTCGACATCGACGCCGATGCCACCCGTGCGAGCACAGCAGGTACCGGTGCGCTGGTTGTGCAATGCGATGTCGCTGACCGCGCAGCGGTACAGACCGCCGTCGACGAAGTGGTGACCGTTCTCGGGCCTATCAAAGTGGTGTTCGCGAATGCAGGCATCCACTCCGGTGCAGCAGACCCGTACTCGCTGACCGCTGAGGCCATGTCGACGATGCTCGACGTCAACATCGCCGGCGTGATCTGGACCATCGGGGCCACCCGGCCGCATCTGACCGAGCCAAGCCATATCGTTGTCACCGCGTCCCTGTCGGGAGTCGGACCGTATTCAATCGATCCGCTGTACTCGGCAACTAAGCACGCCGTCGTCGGCTTTGTGCGAGGGCTCGCCCCACTTCTTGAGTCACAAGGCGTCATTTTGAACGCGATCGCCCCCGGTATCGTCGACACTCCCCTTGTCGGCGCAGATGTGGTGGACCTTCTCAAATCGGTGAACTTTGAATTGTTGAGCACCGACGACGTCATCGACGCGGTAGACGTTGCCCTGACCGACGCACAACCCGGCGCCTGTTACGTGAGCCTGCCCGGAATGGAACCCGTCCCGTACCGGTTTCGGGGCCTCCCCGGGGCCCGCGTACCACTAGACGATTCGAGCACCAGCCAATGACCAACGAACGCGCACGCGAAAACAGCACAACCAGCGACCGACCGGCGGAGTCGAGCTCCCCGGCGACTCACGACCCGTCAAGCGACCCTGTTGCCGACGCTGCGATGCGGGAGCTGATCGCCGCAGTATCGCCGCCGCTTGCCGAAGCCGCTTCGGTTGAAACGAACAGCACCAACACCGCCGGTGAACCGGGAACCGGCTCAGAGTCGGTCGAAGTCGTCGAGGAGGACGACGCCGGTGAAGCCGAAGAGACCGTGACCCGTCCGGGCAAGCTCATTCGAATCGCCACGATGGTCCGCTCGATGCTCGATGAAGTCCGCCGTGCCCCGCTCGACGACGCTGGCCGGCGAGCACTTTCCACCATCCACGCTCGCAGTCTGGCCGAGTTATCCGAAGTGTTAAGTGACGATCTACGCCAAGAACTCGCCGAGATGGCCCTGCCATTGAGCGACGAAACGGTCCCGACCGAGAGCGAGATTCGCATCGCTCAGGCGCAGCTCGTCGGATGGCTCGAAGGCCTGTTTCACGGCATTCAAGCGACGATGGCGACCCAACAGGCAATGGCTCAAGCCCAGTTGGCGCAGATGCGCAATCGAGCGTTGCAACCAGGTGTCCCAGACCCCACCGCCGGGAGCCCCTCTGTCGGCCAGTATCTTTAGAGCCGCGTCTTGCGGCGCGCCCCGTCGCCGACGCAGGTCGTTCGCAGCGCCCGGCCGCTCGAGCGAGCGAGCCGGCGGAGCGTCCTCGGCTGAACACCGTGACACACCACGTCCGTCGCGTTTGCCGCCTGCCGGGCCCTGCCAGGCCGTGCCAGCATGCGAGGTAAGCGCCACATGCCGACCCGTCGGTGACCTTCGCGGGCCGCCAATCCGCAGCTAAAAACGGACGCCCGGGTTATGTACAGAATTCTCGGCCCGGTCGGCGACCCCACCTAACCTTGATCGAGCGTCTCCACCCCATCAACAACTAGGAAAACCGATGGCACAGGACTCAACCTCACCGCAAACCGCCTGGACCCCGGACTCGTGGCGGTCACTGACGGCTGTTCAACAACCGGTCTGGCCTGATGAGATCGCATTGAAGGCGGTCACCGACCAGCTTTCGCAAGAGCCGCCACTCGTTTTTGCAGGCGAGGCCCGCACGTTGACCGAAGAACTCGCGGCGGTCGCGGCCGGGCAGGCGTTTGTGTTACAAGCTGGGGACTGTGCTGAGAGCTTCGACGGGTTTGGAGCAAACAGCATCCGCGACAAGCTCAAAGTCGTTCTGCAGATGGCCGCCGTGCTCACCTATTCGGCCGGTGTTCCAATCGTCAAAGTGGGACGTATCGCCGGCCAGTTTGCCAAACCGCGCTCGGCCGATATGGAGCGCCGCGGCGATGACGAACTTCCGTCCTTTCGCGGGCACATGGTCAACGACATCGCCTTCGATGCCGAGTCGCGCGTGCCAGAAGCCCAACGACTGCTTCGCGCCTACCAACAATCGGCATCGACCCTGAACCTGATCCGTGCGCTCACCAAGGGCGGCTACGCAGATCTTCAGCAGGTGCACGTCTGGAACCAGCAGTTCGTCGCGTCCAGCCCCGAGGGACGGCGCTATGAGACGATCGCCAACGAGATCGATCGTGCCCTGCGGTTCATGGAAGCCTGCGGCGTTGGCCCGTCCAACGATCCCCGCATGTCCGAGGTCGACTTCTACACCTCCCATGAGGCCCTGGTCCTCCCCTACGAAGAGGCCCTCACGCGCCGCGATTCCCTCACCGACGGCTGGTACGACTGCTCGGCTCACATGTTGTGGATCGGCGAGCGCACTCGCCAACTCGACCAGGCCCACATCGAGTTCTTCCGGGGGATTCGCAACCCGATCGGCTGCAAGCTGGGCCCATCGACCGACCCCGCATACGTGCTGGAACTGTGTGAGCGCTTGAACCCCGACCGGGTGCCGGGCCATTTGACGCTCATTACCCGTATGGGGGCCGAACGGGTGCGCGAAACGCTGCCGGCCCTTCTGACGGCGGTCAAGGACGCCGGGCACCCGGTCGTTTGGATCTGCGACCCGATGCATGGAAACACGTTTTCGTCGAGCGTCGGCTACAAGACTCGACACTTCGAGGACATCCTCACCGAAGTCGCCGGCTTTTTTGCAGCACACGAACAAGCAGGGACGTGGCCGGGCGGCGTCCACCTCGAATTGACGGGTGAAGACGTCACCGAATGCCTTGGGGGCGGCGACGACCTGGTCGAAGAGAACCTCGACCAGCGATACGAGACCATGTGTGACCCTCGGCTCAACGCCCGTCAGTCACTCGACTTGGCGTTTCGCATTTCAGAGCTGCTCAGAGGCTAACGATGGCGGCGCCCCATGGCGCCGCCCTATGACATCGATCGACCCGCTCTTTGTCGCCGCCGGGCCCGAGCAGGGTCCCAAGGCGACAAGCCTGGGTCGACGTATCTGGTGAGCGCGCCGTCAGGCGCTGGCAGCGTCGATCGCTTCGAGGGCGCGTTCGACAGACGCAGTGCTTGCCGGCGTCATCGGCTCACGTACCCGACCCGAGGCGATCACACCTTGTGCCGCAAGGACACCCTTGATGACGGCAGGATTCGGCTCGGCGAAGAGCGACTCGACCACATCGAGCAAAGATTCAGCGATCGGCCGGCCGCCTTCAACATTGCGTGCCAAACCGAAATCGATCAGATCCACCCAGCTGCGCGTGAGTACGTGCGCCGACGCGGCGATCGCACCGCGGCCGCCCATGAGAGTCAGCGGAAACGCAAACGCGTCGTCGCCAGCGAGCACGGCAAAATCCGCGGGAGCCTGAGCGAGCATCTGAAGGGTGCCACCGTCGAGAGCTCCGACGGCCTGCTTGATCCCTGCCACGCCGGGAATATGCGACAGCTGGACGAGCCCGTGAGCGCTGAGCTCGCGGCTTGTCCGGTACGGCACGTTGTACGCCAGGATCGGCACCGGCGACGTTTCGGCGACCCGGCGGTAGTGGCCCAGAATGCCCTCTTCAGATGGGCGAACGTAATAGGGCACGACCACCAAATAGGCGGCGAGCCGATCGGCGTGCGCGAACAGTTCACCCCGAGCACAGGTGGACGCGGTGCTATTGGTGCCCGTGCCGACGATGAGCGTCCGGTCAAACTCGCGGCAAGCACGAGCGGCGACCTCGACAACCGTGAGGGCTTCGTCCGAACTTAGCCCCGGCGCTTCGCCTGTCGTTCCTAGGGGGACGAGCCCGGCCGCTCCCTCGTCGAGCATCTTTCGACAGAGGCCGTCCAACGAATCGATGTCGAGTTCGGCGTCGTCAAGAAAAGGCGTGACAACTGGGACGAACACACCGTCAAAGGTGCCGCTCTCGGTACTCCGCTGCGTTGGCATATGGCCGCACAATACTGGCTAAGCCTCGTTCTTGCGGCAATGCGTAACCGTGCGCTCACCCACTAGCGTGCACGCCGTGCGCATCTTGTTCATCGCCAATTCGACCGCCGCGTCCTACTCGAGCCGCGTCCGTATCGTCGTCACCAAATCATTGTCGGCTGACCACGAAGTCGAATACGTCACGACCGAACGGAAGGGTCACGCCACGCGCCTCGCCCGGGACGCAGCCCTTCGAGGCTTCGACGTCGTTGTCGTAATGGCTGGCGATGGCACCCTGAATGAAGCGGCCAACGGGCTCGTGGGGACCAGTACGGCGCTGGCAACGCTGCCAGGAGGCTCCACCAACGTGTTTGCTCGGTCGATCGGGGTGGAGCCCGACCCGATCGAAGCGGTTGGCCAACTCATCGAAGCCCTAGCCAACGACCAGATCTATCCGATTTCTCTCGGTTGCGTGAACGGCCGATACTTCCTTTTCCACACCGGTCTGGGCATGGATGCGGCGGTGACCCATCGCGTTGACGCAAAGCCTCACTTCAAACGGCTCGCGGCGCACCCGTTCTTTGCCACTCAGGCCGTCGTGACGTGGTTCAAAGACGTGGACAGCCGCAACCCGTGGTTCAGGGTCCAGTGCTCTGACGGTACGGTGGTCGAAGATGGGATGCAGGCCATCGTCATGAATCAGCAGCCTTACACCTATATGGGTTCTGCTCCCCTCGTGGCGGTCGACGGAATCAAGTTGGACGGGCCGATGTCGGTGATCGTTTCCCGTTCACTTGGGGTGACCCACTTGATTCGCCTTTTTCAGTCCGCCGCGACCAATCGTCGCTACCTCGAGAAGTCGAAAAAGATCGTCATCGCTCGTGACGTCGAATCTGTGGTGATCGACGGACACCGCCCGGTGTCGTATCAGGTCGATGGTGACTACCTCGGCGCAGTCGACCATCTGGACATCCATCGGGTACCCAACGCGATCCGGGTTGTTCTTCCCAACAAAACCTGACGATCGCGTCAGGCATCTCAACCCACCAGAGGTGCTTGCGCACCACAAAAAGGATTGAGAAATTCCTCGCTGGGGATAAGAAATCCTTGTCGTGGCATATCCACGGGCGTTAAATTCCCCGAGCACGATCTTTTGGTTGCAGGACGGGACGACGGGTCTTTCCCGTAGCGGCAAGGCCACCGGCGGCCATTTTTGAGTGCCATATCAGCTCGTCGCAGTGCTCAGAAAAAGGGGTTTCTTGTGGGTTTGACTTGGGAACGCAAATACGCCTGGGATGTTGACGACTGGCGGCAAGAAGCCGAATGCCGATCATCGGACGCCGGGCTGTTCTTCCCCATCGGATCTACCGGCATGGCTATCGAGCAGGTCACGCTCGCAAAGAACGTTTGCGAGACCTGCGCCGTCAAGCAGTCCTGTCTCGAGTTTGCTCTCCATACCAACCAAGAAGCGGGTGTGTGGGGCGGCCTGGCCGAGGACGAACGTCGCCGGGTGCGTCGAGCCTGGATGGCAGAACGACGCCAGCGAGCAGCGGCACTTACCTAGGCCGAATACGACCTACCGAGCGCGGGTTTGGGCAGTACCACTGTTCAAGTCCCGCGCTCGTCGTATTTCTGGGGCCACCGTCAGGCCTGTGAGCCAGGGTGCGCTAGGAATCCGCTCCACCGGTGCTGTCAAGTGACGACACCGCGATCGTCGACTCCAGCGGTACCGTTACGGCGAAGTGCGCCCCCTCGTCGTTCCATGCTCGCAACGAGCCACCAAGTTCCGCGCTGACGAGTGAACTGACGATCGACATGCCCAAACCACCCGAACTGGACGGTTCGAAATCTTCTGGGAGCCCGGCCCCATTATCTGAAACGGCAACCCCGACGAAGTCCGCTTCCCGGGAGAGTCTCACGACGATCTTGGCGGGGCCTCTGAGTTCTTCTTCTTGATGGTCAAACGCGTGGTCGAGAGCGTTCTGCATCAGCTCGTTGACCACCATTGCCAAGGTGGTTGCGATGTCGCTCGGCAGCACGCCGGCGTCCCCACACACCTCGATCTGGGCCTGCCAGCCCCGAGCGTTCATCGTGTCCTCTGCAATGCGCACCAGCGGACGGACGATCTCGCGGAACGGCACGTCTTCGACAAAACCGGTCGAAAGCGACTCGTGGACCACCGCAATCGCTCGGACGCGGGTCTCTGATTCTGCGAGGGCGGCCCGCGCCTGGGGATCGTCGATGCGCCGCGCTTGAATGCGTAGAAGTGACGCAATCGTCTGAAGGTTGTTCTTGACCCGATGATGGATCTCGCGGATGGTGGCATCCTTGGTCAACAACATGCGATCGCGTCGACGCAGGTCGGTCACGTCGCGAAGCAGTATCGCCACCCGTTCGACCTTGCCTTTGGCGATCAAAGGAATGGCCTGGTAGACGAGCCCAGCCCCCGAACTCTCAACCTCTTGTGAGACGGGAGCACCCATGGTCATCGCACCGAGAACCGCCGTATCGTCAAAGCCGATCTGGCCGAGCCGTGCGCCGACCATGTTGGCGAAGATCCCCATTCGGTGAAGCGACGTCACCGCGTTCGGGCTTGCATAGACCACCCGCGCCTGATCATCCAGGACGAGTACGCCATCACCGACCGACGGCGGGTCAGGGACTTTCGACACCTGCTTGAAGGGAAACACGCCTTCAGAAATCATCGCCGACAGCCGGACGAAGACGTCCATGTACATCTGTTCGAGGTCGCCTGAACGCCGAACCGCCTTGCGGGGCGCGTCCCTCGTGACGACCGCCAACGTCTTGCCAGCAAAGCCGACCGGGATGCAGGAACGCTGCACCAACTCTTCGGTGTGGAGACCTTCGACGTCGGCGTTGTAGAGGGTGTGTTCGCGCCACGCTCGAGCGACGAGTGGCCGTTCGCTTTCGTCGACAACTTCGCCGACCATGTCGTTGGGGTACAGCGTCTGACCGGTGTTGGGGCGGACCTGGTGCAGCACGACGAAGCGCCATGGGTCAGGCGTAAGACTCTTCAAAGGAGCGAACAGCAAAAGGTCCGCGAAACTGAAATCGGCCAGCACACGCCACTCGTCGATCAAATGCTGAAGATGCGCGATCTGGCTGTCGTCAAGTCCCGTGTGACGGCGCGCCAGTTCTTCAAGGTGCTGCATAGGGCGACCGTTCAGTCAAAGGTCGCGACCGTTCTTGCGATGTGCGCAAGGCCGGTCAGATCGTGGACGTCTGAGGCCAACAGCGGCACGGTCACAACGATGTCCGGTGCGTCGCGAAGGTTCGCTGCCAGGTCGCTCTCTCTGCTGGCGACTACTTGGTAGTTCAGGAACGCCTCCCCCGCCGCGTTCAGCACTCGGGCTAAACGCCCCGAGTCGACGTCGCTGAGAAGACCTGCGTCGTGGAGGACCGCTGCCGGTTCTTCCGGCGCCTTATGCCACTCCTGAGCGACCGCCGCAGCCAGGGGGTCGCGCATCATGTCGGGTAAGGCCTTGTTCATGACGATTGCCGAGTAGTCAAAGTGCCGTTCCCTCAGGGCGTCGGCGAAGTACTCCGCTTCGGCCAAAGGCGCCGGCTCCAAGGTGGACACCACCGTGAAGCTGGTCCGCCGGTCGTGAAGCAACGCTGCGACGGAGTCAGCGCGTTTGACGAAACCGTCGTACATCGTCTGGAAGTTGAGCAAGAACTCGGCAACGTCTTCAAGCAGCTGGCTGCCTAAGACACGATCGGCAACTTGATAGAACGGCCGGCTCGCGACGTTCAGCAGGCGGCTCGTGCGCTTACCTCCAACGCGATAAGGAGCGGTCAACAGCCGGAGCAGACGCCCACCGAAAAACTCGGCCATCCGTTCGGGGGCTTCGAGGAAATCGATGGCATGCCGTGTCGGCGGGGTGTCGAGGACGATGAGGTCGTAGTCGCCGGCAGCGTGAAGCTCGTGGAGGCGTTCCATCGCGATGTAGTCGTGGCTCTGGACAAACCGCGACGTGATGTTGTGATACATCGGGTTCTTGAGGATTCGCTCGGCGGTCTGAGGATCTGGGGCATGGCGTTTAATGAGAGCGTCCCATGACTGCTTGGTGTCAAGCATCGCCACCCAGAGCTCACCCTTCGGTGCAAGACCCGCTGATTCCAACACCTCGGGAGCGACGCGCACGGCGTCGTTGCCGATCCCAGGAATTCCGAGTGCATCGGCAAGGCGACGAGCAGGATCGATCGTCAGCACCAGCACCTTGGCTCGCGTCTTACACGCTGCGCCCAGGCCGGTGGCCGCGGCAATCGACGTCTTTCCAACACCACCGGACCCGCAAAAGATCATGATCTCTTTGGTGGTGATGAGCCGGTCAAGGGTCGAGGTCCGGTCGGTCACAGTTCCTCTCCCAACGCTTCGGCCAGCTGAGACGTCACCCGTCGACCGTGACTCCTCACGAACAGGTATGGGACATACATCAGCGGAAGCGACACTGCGTCAGCGAGTCGCTGCATGTGCGCCGCACGAGTCTGACGCATCGTTCGAGCCAGCGCCGCGGAATCGATCACCTCAAGAGCGTCGTCGCCGAAAAGCTCGGCTACTCGGTCGCGGTCTTCCTCGGCGATGCGGTCAAAGACGACGCCTTCGTCTTTGGTGAAGAGTGCCGGAAGAACGCGGTTGACGATGATGCCGATGATCTCGGTGCTCAGCCGGTCGCGAACACGGCCGACCAAATCGATCGTCTCACTCACCGGCATTTCTTCGGGGGTGGTCACGATCAACAGACCGGTCAGGTTGCGGTCCGAAAGCAGTTCGATCATCCAGTCGGTTTGCTGGCGGACCATTCCCACCTGAACGAGTTCCATGATCGACTGGGCAGCGTCGAGTTGACCGACAATATGGCCGGTCGCGGCGGCGTCGACCACGATCAAATCCCAGGGTGCGCTGCCTTCAAGTGATGCCCGGAGCTCCCAGCAAATCTTCCCGGTCGTCAGGATCTCTCGGATGCCCGGCAGCGCCGTCGCGATCCAGTCGAACATATTGGCGATCGGGCCGAGCCTGCCCAGAAGTGGCACCTTCAGGAACAGCCGCATGTACTCACGCAGCGAATCCTGGGTGTTCATGGTCATCAAATGCAGGTTGGGCTGGATCTCGACCGGGTCAAAGCCGACCGGTTCATGTTCGAAGAAGTCGGCGAGGTTCCCTTTGGCGTCAACTTCGACCAAGAGGACGGTCTTACCGATACGAGATGCATACTCGGCAAGGGCGGCAGAAACGGTGCTTTTGCCTACGCCGCCCTTGCCCGTTACGAAGAGCAGGCGCCGATTTAGGGGGTTCTCCGGTGCACTCACTTCAAGGCGGCTAGCGGGCGAATCCGACGGTCTTACCGGAGGAAGAAGATTCGAGGTGCACGAACGCAATCCGCTCGCCCGGGACGCCGACACGGTTGCCCTGCTTGTCGGTGAGCCACAGAACGCGGTCGTCGTTTGCCATGACGTCGTCGACTTTGGCCTGGACTTCATCGGCCGTGTCGTCGGTGTCGACCACGATCTCGCCCGGGTGAAACACGACTCCGATACGAATCTCCATGTGATTTCCTCTATCCCTCTTGTCGGCGGTAGGGCCAGAAGAATCCCGACCCGAACATTCATCCGAAACGTTGACTAGATGATCTTCAGTTCTTTGTTGAAGCGGCGTTTGGGTGCCAGATCCACGGCGAGCGTTTTGGCCATACCTGCAAAAACCTTGGACGCTTCGTGGTCAGGGTCTACCACGGTAATTGGGGTTCCGACGTCGCCTCCTTCGCGCAGCGCCGACACCAACGGCACCTGCCCAAGAAGCGGCACGCCAAAGTCATCGGCGAGTTGGTGGCCACCGCCGGCGCCAAAGATCTCATAGGCCTTGTCGTCATCGCCCCTGAACCAGGACATGTTTTCGACAACGCCAACCACCGACAAGTTGACCTTCTTCGCCATAGCGCCCGCACGTTGCGCAACCTTTTGCGCTGCCGGCTGCGGTGTGGTCACGATCACGACCTCGGCTCGAGGCAAGAACTGGGCGATCGAGAGCGACACGTCGCCGGTGCCGGGCGGCATATCGACGACGAGGAAGTCGGGCTCATCCCAAAAGACATCGGTGAGGAACTGCTCAAGAGCCTTGTGGAGCATCGGCCCCCGCCAGATAACGGGCTGATCCTCGCGAATGAAAAAGCCCATCGAAATGAGTTTCACACCGTGGGCTTCGGGCGGAATCATCATGTCGTCGAGGACCGTCGGCGGGCGCTCGACCCCGAGCATCCTCGGTAGGGAAAAGCCCCAAACATCCGCGTCGATCGCTGCAACTTTGTAGCCAAGTTGAGCGAGCGAGACCGCCAGGTTGGCGGTCACCGACGACTTGCCGACCCCACCTTTACCGGACGCGACGGCGATGACCCGCGTCGAGCTGTCGGTGAACGGGTTCGACTGGCCGTCGCCTCCACCGTGGCCCTGTACCTTGCCGCGTACGGCTTCGAGTTCTTGGGGGGTCATGACGGTCAGGTCGATGGCCACCCGGTCAACGCCGTCGAGGGGTTCGAGAGCTTCCGTGACGCGCCGTTCAATCTCGGCCTTCAGCGGACAACCCGGGACGGTGAGGGCAATCTGGACCGAGACGGTCCCACCATCGATAGCGACCGACTTGACCATACCGAGATCAACGATCGAGCGGTGCAGCTCAGGGTCTTCGACGGGCGTGAGCGCAGCGATGACATCGGCTTCGGTCAGCATTGGGTCTCCTTGGTGGTGGTGCTTGTCCTGGTGTCGGGCACCCTAACGAGCCTCGGTCACCGGGGAAGGGCCCGCTTCTACGAGGAAGTGCTAGACGCGTCGTTAGCCAACGGACGCCGCATAGGATACCGAACCCAACTGCGGTCGGGACCACCGCGAGGCCAGTTGCAAGTGCTGGTCTGCCACGATGGTCCCGTTTCGGCCACCCGTATGGCTCACATCCGCCGGCGACGCCAAACAAGGCGCTCGTGTTGGCGAGGGTGGTCCACCTCGGGCAACGAGCGAAGGCGCCATGAAACGCATCTACCTCGATCATGCTTCGGCGAGCCCGCTGCGTCCAGAGGCCCAGGTCGCGATGATCGATGCGATCGGGCTGCCGGCCGGGGATCCCGGTCGATTGCACGCCGATGCGTTGCCGGCGCGCGAGGTGATCGAAGTGTCGCGCCAGCATGTGGCCGCGCTGGTTGACGCCAACGCCCGCTACGTCACCTTCGTCAGCGGACTACCCGAAGCGGTCGCGACGTGGCTGCATCGCGGCGCGGGCCAACCACCACCGAATGTGGTGACCTCACCAATCGAGCGGCGCTCTGTCCTTGATTCGATCGCTGGCCGCCGCTTTGACGTCGACGTTGACGGCGGCGGACGCCTCGACGTGCAATCTGCGCGGACCGCCCTGACGGCCGCTCATAGCGCGGCCGATGCCGCCGGTCCCGGGGGGCCGGTCCGAGGCTTGTTCCAGCAGACGAACAGCGAAACCGGCGTCATCCAACCAGCAACCCAGGTGGTCGATGCCTTTCGCGAGTTCCGAACGCCCGTGATGATCGATATCGCCCAAACGCTCGTGGACACCGGCGTTTCGCTGCCGGCAGTCGGCGCTGATGCGGTGTACATCGATAGTTCGCTCATCGGTGGACCACCGGGGATCGGAGCGATCGTGACCGATCGTCGGGGACGTTTCACTCCCCTGCTGGTCGGCTCGTCCCAAGAAAGGGGCCGTCGTGCTGGTCTGGAAGCGACGACGCTGATCGCAGGTTTTGGGGCCGCATGCGCTGCCGCCTTGACGAACCAAGCAACCGAGTCGACCACGATCGCTTCCGCTGCGAAGGCGTGGGATGAACGGGTGATGTCGCAGATCACCGACGTCAGGATCGTTGGGAATGCGCCGATCGCCAATTCGGTCAGGACCGTGGTCGTCGAAGGAGTGATCGCTGAGGGTTTGGTGATCGCGCTCGATCAGCGTGGGATAAGCGCACATTCTGGATCGGCTTGCAGCGCAGAGACGTGGGAGCCCTC
>JAGNEX010000012.1:0-23336 GCA_018003035.1 Acidimicrobiia bacterium | reverse complement strand
GGGCGGTAGCGGGGCCAGCCGCTGAAGACCCATCACCGGTCCTGCTCCGACGTCGTTCCAGACGCGCTGTGCCTGGTCGGATGCCCACTGGCTCGGTTCGATGCGGTGACCACCGGCGTCGACGATGATCGGGGTCGGAGGCGGAGGAGCCAACGCGCCAGCTCCCGGGGCAAACGCCGTAGCCACGACGGCTGTTTCTGCGATCAGCAAGCGAAGCGAGCGCGGAACACCTGGGAGCCGCACGGCCACGGCGTTGGGGAGCAAACGAGCCAGCGCGAGAAGGCTGATGCCCGATACCCAGGTGGCCGCAATCAGCGCCCCGACGGCCAGAAGGTTAACCCCGATCAGGCCGGGCCCCGAGGCTTCGGCCCAGCGCATCCATTGGCCCACCGGAAGGGGTGGGGGGCCGAGCACCGTCGGCCGAAGCAGAGCAAGCAGGCAGCCCACAACCAGCCAGCCGGCTACCGCCCAAACGGCAAGGCCGCGTCGTTGCTCCGGGTGAAGAAGCGCAGCGTGGGTAAAGCGGCGAGGACGCCGTCTGTGATCTTCGGTTTGTGTCACTTCGCCACCAAACGTCCGGGGCGCCGCTCAAAACCGAGCGGCTCACTATGTTGTTTTATGATATTTCCAGCTTTTCCAGACTGCACGCAACCCCACCCACTTCATGACCGACGTTGAATCTGCAGCGAGGATTCCCGACCAACGCCAGCACAGCCCGACGGACACGAGGTGCTCCGCATCGGCGCAAACATCTCCCGAGTAGAGCGGTGCACGGGTACCCGACTCCTAACATTGCGCCGGTGATCGCCATCCGCATAGCCGCGTTCGTAGTGGGCGCATACATCGCCGTTTCCACCTTCGGGTCTGCAATCGCCACCGTGGTTGTTCCCCGCGGGATTCGGGTGAGGATTGCGAGCCTCGTCTTTGTCTGGATGGGCCGCTTCTACCAAGTTGCGTTGAGGGGTTCGAACGACGCCAAGAAGGACGCGATCGCCGCATCATTCCCCGCTGTCACGTTGATGATCTTGCCGTTCATTTGGAGCGGGCTGACGATCATCGGTTTTGCCCTCATCTTCTGGTCGCTCGGCGTTCCAGCACCACGGGACGCCTTAGAACTCTCCGGCTCGTCGATCACAACGCTCGGATTTTTCCGCGCACCGGACGGTCCAACGACGTTCTTTTCAATCCTTGAGTCGACGGTGGGTTTGGGACTGGTGGCACTGCTGATCTCCTTCCTGCCAACCATGTACGGGCTGTTCACCGAGCGCGAGGTGATGGTGTCATTGCTGCGCACCCGCGCCGGCGCTCCCCCATCCGCCGCGTCGTGGCTCGAGCGAGCTCATCGAATCGGCTGGATCGACGCCGATATGGACCGTTGGTGGCTCGAATGGGAGCGCTGGTTTGCTCAGCTTGAAGAGTCCCACACGTCATATCCGGCGCTCACCTACTTTCGCAGCCCGGTGCCTGAGTCCTCGTGGATTACCAGTGCGGGCGCCGTCCTCGACACCGCCGCGATGCGGGTGGCCGTTATAGACGGGCCGTCGGCACCCGAGGCCCAGATCTGCCTGCGCTCGGGCTATCTGGCACTGCGGCGGATCGCAACCTTTTTCAGGATCCAGTACGACGACGACCCAGCACCCGACGACCCCATCTCCATCACGCGCGAAGAATTCGATGCGGTGGTCGACGAACTTGCAGAGACCGGTGTCCCCATCATCGATGACCGCGACCAGGCTTGGCGAGATTTTGCAGGCTGGCGGGTCAACTACGACGCAGTCCTCGTTCACCTCGCTCACGTGGTCCGCGCACCGCAAGCGATGTGGTCGTCGGACCGCAGGATCGACCCAGTGCGACAAAGAATCTTTCGCCGCCGGTAGATTTGCAATACATTTCCTTATGCTTCATGCTACGCCGGATGATTTCTGCAGCTGGATATCAGTTGGTGGCTCGCCTGGGTGGGGAGTCAACCGTCTGGCGTTCGTACGCCATGAAGCACCCCGACATCCCCGTCGCTTGTAAGTACTTGTCTCTGTCCGAAGCCACGTTACGACGCCACCCCGACCGGACGATCGGGGCGCTCGACGAGGCCAAGCTGTTGACCCGGATCTGCCATCCGAACGTCGTCGAAGTGAGCGGCTTCTTCGTGCATTCGGGCAACGTCGGCATCGTCATGCCAATGGCGCTCGGAACGCTCGACGCGCCACCGGATCCACTGCCGCAAGGGGCACTCTCCAACGACCCCAGCGGCTGTGTAAACGGACTTGCACTCGGTCTCGCCGCTTTGCGGGAGGCCGGCTATCGACACGGCCGCCTCACGGGCGATCACGTGCTGATCTATGACGATCGCCTGAGCCTGGCCGGACTGGCCGGCGCGCTCGCTCTCCCGGCGACGCGCCGATCTGCTCCCGAACGTTTCAAGCAGGTCGCCAGCGCCTTTGCTTGGCGACGCGCCGGGCAAGATCGAGTCGACCGAGTCCACGCCCGGGTAGCCAACTGCGCCGACCCGTCTGACCTCGCCGACGTCCGAGGCTTTTTCGACGTCGCCGAACAGTTCTGTCGATGGTTGGAACAAGCGTCACCGATCAACGTCACAAAGGTCCGTACGCACCTCGCGACGGCGCGCGCTCAAGCGCCGATGAACGCAGAGGAGTTGGTGATCGCGCTGGGGCTGCGTCCAGGAGCCCAAACTGCACCGACGCCACACGGGACTGAAACGGAGGAAGCAGCCAACCGACTTGGCGGTCGATCTCCGGCGTCAGGCCGCGAGTATGCCCGAAGGGGGCAAAGCCAGCCGACCTCCCAAGGCGGTGCCCCGAGCCTCGGCCAGCAACGTCAGGCCGGTCCGCTCGAAGCAGCACGCCCCCTTCGCCCGCCACCGCTCCTGCCCGACCAGCAACCTCGTCGCGGACGCCTCGTGGCTGCGTGCGGTGTACTCCTCTTGGCAGCCGTCGTCGGATCTGGACTGGGGTTTGCGTCGCGTGACACGCCTTCGCCACCCAATACCGCGGCTCAGGCGCCGTGTCGACGCAACCTTGAGCCCCACTTGGACGGTGCTCTCGTCGGAGTCGGCGACGTCGATGGGGACGGATGCAACGAGGCGGTCTATCGCTCTGGGCACACCGTCCAAGTTGTCGATGGCGACAGCGTCGAGGAGTGGCGAATTGGCGGGGATCAAGGTGTCGCGTTGTTAGGCGACTGGGACTGCAACGGCACGGCCACCCTCGCGGTATACGACCCCACCGATGGATGGCTTTGGCGTTTCCCCACCTGGGGTAGCGGGAGCCCGGGCGTCGCATCACGGCTCGGCACAGCGCCCGGAACACCCGCACCCATCGACGCGTTGGTCCGCATCAGCCGGAGCGGCGGATGCGACGCTGTGTCGTTTTCTTCGACTCCAGCACCGCAGACACCAACAACGACGTCGCTCACTGCCACCACCTGGCCAACGGTTGCACCCGCAGTCGACCCTGCCCAAGAGGGCGTCCCCCTGCCAGCCGGTCAGACCCCTCCAGCACCCGAGCAGCAGCTGCCAGGTCAGCTGGCACCTGGTCAAACGAATCCAGACCAGCCACCGGCGCTCGGTGCGGGCGCGGCGCCGCCAACGGCGAACGCAGCTGCCGGCGGCAGGCCACGTGTCGATCAGGGGCGGAGCAGTTCGAGCGTGTTGTAGACGGAGTCCGGATCGATGGTCAGGGGATTCAGCGCGACGACATCGACACCTGCGGCCAGGTAGGCGTCGAGGGCAGCCTTACATTCTTCGGTATCGCCCATCACAGCCATCGTCGACACCAACTCATCGCTGACGCCGGAAGCGACTCCCGCCCGATCCCCGCTTGCCCATGCCGCCTCGATGGCTTCGGCCTCTTCGACGAAACCCAGCCATTTGAAAAACCGGTTGTACACCGTCTGCGCGGCATACGGCCCGAAGACCATCCGCACGACATTCCCTGCCGTGGCGCGATCGAGCCCATGGACGATATGGATACGAGCCACAAGTTCGATGTCGTTCGGATCGCGTCCCGCAGCATGCGCGCCGGCCGCGATCTCTGCCTTCACCAGCGGAACGTGCTGTGGCGCCAACATGTTGAGCACCACCCCATCGGCGATCTCACCGGCCAGGCGGAGCATGCGACGGTTCAACGCCGCCATGTACACGGGTGTGGGCGGGTCCACCGGCACCGTCATCCGGTAGCCGTCCACCGCAAGGGTCTCTCCGGCAAACGTAGTTTTGGCCCCACTCAAGATCTCTTTGACGGCACCGACCGTGTCTCGCATCCGAGTTAGCGGGCGGTCAAACGGCATTCCGTTCCACCGCGAAATAATCGTTTCGCTGCTGGTTCCCAACCCGAGCACGAAACGCCCTTCAGAGAGTTGGGTGACGGTGGCCGCAGACATTGCCAACACCATCGGCGTGCGGTTGTAGATCGGCACAACAGCCGTGCCGATCCGCTGGGTCGTACTGACCGCCAGCGCACCTGCGACGGTGAACGCGTCAGGGCCCGCGACCTCGGCCAGCCAGGCTTCGCTGTAACCCCACCGTTCGCATTGCTGTGCCAGCTCGATCATGTCGCGGCCTGCGATCGGCCCGGCGGGTAGCGAAACTGCGTATGTCATGAGGTGGTCTCCAGCGCGACCAACATGAGTTCGCCGGTCGGGTCGTCATGTTCAAGGCGGTAGCCGCACGCCGCTGCCAGCATTTCGCGGCCTTCGTCGGGTCCAATGGCCAACAATTCGTCGCCGGGGACGTACTGAATGGGAGCGCGCCGCCGGTAGCGATACGCGTCGTTGCGGACGACCGCTAAGAGATAGAAACCCGTTTCGAGCTCGAGGTTGTACTCACGGCTCGACCTCCCAGCGATCGGCGAACCGGGCGCTATCGGAACCCGCATGATGACCTCGTCGGACTCGCCCATCGCCGCAGCGAATACGGGGTGCACCTCTACGCCGGCCTCGACGGTCCAAACGATCTGCTGAGCAGAGTCGCCGATGGTTTCAGAAGCGTGCGCGAGATGCAACAGGCCTCGCAGGCCCGACGGGTCGACCACGTCGCCAGCCGCCCGCAACACCCACAACTCGATCTGTTCGCGCATCTCGTCGAGACGGTCTTCAAGGCGGTTCACCTCGCGCGACAGCGGCCGATCGTTGAAGAGCAGAGCGGAATATGCAAGGCCAACCGCTACCTCAGAGACGTTCTTCATATCGACCAGGACGTCGATGGCCCGGTCGAGATCGGTCAGTGCCACCTGATCATCGACCATCGGCGGGACCCATTCGGGCGCTCCGGCCGCCGACCGCAGCATGGGAATGCCTTGTGGCGAGCCTTGCAGAATCGGCACGTCGCCAGGTTCTAACACCAGATCTTCTGAGGGATCGATGAACCAGTCATCCCCTCGGCGAACGGCGACAATCGTCATCCCGAACTCGGTGGGAAGACTGAGTGCCTCGATGCTGCGACCGTCCATCTCGGAACCGGGCCGGACCCGGACCCAATGGGAGACCTCTTCGGCCCCGGCAAGGTCGGCGAGTAAGGCGCTTGGAATTCCGAGGTGGCGGGTGACGACCCGTCCGATCTCGACGGCGGCGTTGCCGATCCGCTCGATCGCGGAGATGAGTTGCAGAACGCCGGACATCGATTCGGCATCGCGCGGAGACCGTGCTCCCAGCACCGAGACCGTCCGCATCTCATAGACCAGCTGGCTCAGCTGACCTTCTAGCGATGTGACTTCTGCGGCCATTCCGGCATCTCCGAAGAAGACCGCTGCGTACCCGAGGTCGACCATGAGCTCAGAAACGTCCTTAGCTTCTGAGAGCATGGCCTTGAGATTTCGAGGCTTAGTAGATTCCATTTGGTTCGCCGACATCTCCCGAGACGAAGTGGACCACGACTCTACCGAAGCCCGCGCCTCAGGTGCTCGACAATGTGCCCGGTGGCGACATTGAGGACGGTTGCCGGTCAGACATGGTGACCGATTCCCAACCGTTTTCAAGCGGGCGATGACAGGCGACGAGGTGCCCATCGCCGATCGGGGTCAGTTGTGGCGTCTCGGTCAGGCAGACGTCAACCGCTCGAGGGCACCGGGGGTGAAATCCGCAGCCGGATGGCGGGTTGAGGGGCGACGGCGGTTCGCCGCGGATCGCAATCCCCTTGCGCGAGTCTTGGGCAGGATCGATCTCGGGGATCGCCGCCAATAACGCCGATGTGTATGGGTGGGTCGGGCGGCGATACAGCTCTGCAGATGGGGCGAGCTCGACGATGCGCCCCAGGTACATGACAGCGATCCGATCAGCGACGTGGTGCACGACCGAAAGGTCGTGGGACACGAACGCCATACTCAGGTTGCGGTCGTCGCGGAGGTCTTCGAGCAGATTCAAGATCTGGGCTTGGACCGACACGTCGAGTGCCGAAACCGCTTCGTCGCACAGCAACACTTCTGGATCTCCGACGATGGCGCGGGCGATGGAAATCCGCTGGCACTGCCCGCCCGAAAACTCGTGTGGACGGCGGCTCCAGACATCGACCGCATCGAGGCCGACGACGTGCAGCGCAGCTTCGACCTTGTCGCGGCGTTCGTCACGCCCTACGCCTTGAATTGCTAACGGTTCAGAGACGATGTCGCCAACGGTGCGCCGCGGGTTGAGCGACGAAATCGGGTCTTGGAAGATCATCTGCATTTTGGGGCGCAGCTGCCGTAGCTCCCGGCGGCCAACCGCCAAGAAGTCCACCCCGTTGAGGATGACCTTGCCTCCTTGCGGTTTGGTCAGTCGCATCATTGCCTTGAGGGTGGACGACTTGCCACAGCCGGACTCGCCCACAAGCCCCAAGGTTTCGCGTGCTCCGATATCGAAGCTGACCTGCGTCACGGCACGCACCGTGCCGGCAGCCACTTTGAAACGCTGGTCGAGGTCCAGCACCGAGACAACCGGACCGTTTGGGCGTTCTTGGTCCGCAGGGCGCAACTCGGTTCGCTTCGGAGCTTCTGCCGAGGTGCTCATACAAGGCCACCCGAAGCCGGGACGGCCATGGGGGCATCGTCTGCGGCAGCGCCCGCACTGGTCGCCCGTTCCACGGTCCCAAGCGTTGAAGGCGTATCGCCGGCGTCCGGAACAGCAGCGGCTGGCTCGGCGGCAAGATCCGCCCCTCCCCAGGGTTGCTGAGTGGTCAGCAGCGGGTACCAACACCGGTACAGGTGACCCTCATTCAGCTCGACCAGGGGCGGTTCTTCACGCCTGCACTTGTCCTGAGCGTAAGGACATCGCGGGTTGAACCGACATCCAGTAGGTGGGTCAAGCAAGCTCGGCGGGCGGCCATCGATCGCGGCCAGCCGAGAATGCGGCTCGTCTTCAAGGGTTGGGATCGAGCGGACCAGCGCGTCGGTATACGGCATCACCCGATCAGAAAACAGCGTCACCGCAGGTGCCTTCTCGACGATTCGTCCCGAGTACATCACTGCTATCTCGTCGCATTCCTTGGCCGCAACCCCGACGTCGTGGGTGACCAAGATCATCGAAGTCGAATACAGGCGCCGTTGGTGCGCAAGCAACGAAAGGATCTGACTTTGGACGGTCACGTCAAGTGCTGTCGTCGGCTCGTCGGCAAGTAACAACGCCGGCCGGCCGGCCAAGGCCATCGCAATGACGATGCGCTGGCGCATCCCGCCCGAGAGCTCATGCGGATACTGGTCTGCGCGCCGTTTCGGATCGGGAATCCCCACATCAAACAGCAGGTCGTTGACCACTGCCCGCGCTTGCCGGGAGCCGAGATCGGAATGCTGACTGACCGCTTCTGCGACCTGGTCTCCCACCCTGCGAACCGGGTTGAGGGCCGTCATCGGATCCTGAAAGACCATCGAAATATCGTCGCCCCACAGTGCCGAAAGTTGCTTTCGGCGCATCCCGACCAGCTCGTTGCCTTTGAAGCGAACCGAGCCCGACACCGTTGCGTACTTGGGCAGCAGCCCCATGATCGACCGGGTGAGCACGGTCTTTCCCGAACCGGATTCGCCGACGACGCCGAGCACCCTTCCCTTGTCGAGGGTGAGCGACACCCCGTCGACCGGCGCGACCGTCCCCTCCTTGGTCCTCATCTGGGTGCGAAGGTCCTCGACGACCAGTTGAGCGCTCACAGCGCAGTCTCTTTCACGTCAAACAAGCGCCGAAGTGCGTCACCCACCAAGTTGAACGCCAACAGGGTCAGGAACATGACCATCGCTGGCATCAGCGCCACCTGGGGAGCGACGTCCAGATCGGCGCGCCCTTCGTTGATGAGCCCTCCCCACGTGATGGCAGGGGGCGGAACCGAAAGGCCGACGAATGCCAAACCACCTTCGGCGGCGATGACGATCGCTACAGCGACGAAGGAGAACGAGACCATTGCAGGGACGACGTTGGGGAGAATGTCTCGGCGCATGATCCGCACGTTGCCTGCCCCTTGGGCCCGGGCAGCGTTGACGTAGTCGCGCTGTGCGGCAACCAACGTCTGTGCTCTGGCCACCCGTGCGATCGCAGGAATGGAAACAAGGAGGACCGCGAGCAACACGTTGGACAAGCTTTGGCCGCGAAGTGCGACCACAAAGACCACCAAAATGAGTGCCGGAATCGCCAACATCACGTCGGTACATGCCATAAGGGCGGCCTCGACGCGGCCTCGGAAGTATCCGGCGCACAACCCGATCAGACCACCAATCAGCAGTCCGCCGGCCACGGACACCGCGCCGACGGTCAACGAGACACGCGACCCCCAGACGACCCGCGCAAACACATCACGGCCCACGGCGTCGGTCCCGAACGGATGCGAGATTGACGGCCCTTGTTCGCGAACGAAGGGATCAAACTCTGCTGGATCGTCCAGCGGCAGCACAGGCGCCAGGACGGCCAATGCGACCACCGCCAAGATCCACAGGATCGAAATGGTGAGCACCGGGTTCTTGACGGCGGACCTGAACAGCATGCGGGATCGCCCAGACTTCCGAGCACCTTCGTCGTGGGAGGATTCGCGGTTCTGCACGACTGGAGCACCGGCCTGGGCGTCGAGGGCGCTCATGATGCCACCGCCGAACGGACCCGGGGGTCTAAGACGGCATACAAGGCGTCGACCACAAAGTTGACGGTGATGAACGAGACGGCGATGAGCGCAACAACCGATTGCACGATCAGAAACTCGTTGCGGAAGACCGATTGGATCAGGAAGCTGCCAACACCGTTCAGCTCGAACAGCCGCTCGACGACCACCGCTCCCCCAATCAGCGTCGCCGTGTTGACGCCAGCGACCGTCAGCAGCGAGAGCGACGAGGGTCGCAGCGCATGCCGGAACAAGATCTGGGTGTCGGACAGGCCCTTGGCTTTGGCGACGGTGATGTATTCCTCTTGCAGGGTCGAGCTCATGTCGACGCGCAGCAAACGCGAGTAGACCGCGGCGTTCGGCAGGGCTAGCGCAAGGGCCGGAAGGGTGATCGAACGGAGATACTCGGGGATCGACTCGGTGGGGCCGACATACCCCGTCGACGGAAACCATCCGAGGTTGGTCGCAAAGCCCCAGATCAAGAACACGCCGATCAAGAACCCGGGCAACGCCAAGAAGGCGAACGATGCGGTGCCGGTGATCCGGTCGAACCATCCGCCTTGCCGGTAGCCCGCCCAAACACCGATCGGGATAGCAATCGCCAGCGCTAACAGCTGGCCGAAAAACACCAACGACAAAGAGACCGGCAACGTCTGTTTGAGCGAGGTCGATACCGGGATCCCGTTGAGATAGGAGTGCCCAAAGTCGCCTGAGACCATGTCGCCCAGCCAGTTGGCGTAACGAGCAGGAAGCGGATCGTCCAGCTTCAGGTCCACACGGCATTGGGCAACCGACTCATCGGTCGCGCCCGTCCCGAGCGAGACGATACAGGGATCGCCACCTCGCATATCGAGCATCAAAAAGACGAGCAGCGTCACCGCGAACACCGACAGAAGGAGCCGCAGAACCCTCGTAGCTATAGCCCTGCCCATCTGCCTTCCTCATCCTCCCAAAGTTTCTGAGCGCTCGACCCGTTCTCGGCCGCACACCTTTGTCGCGGCGTCACCCGACGCCGAGCGCTCCCGTATCTGTCGGTCTGGTTAGGGCTTGATCCACGCCTCGGTCAAGAAATGCCTGCCGTTCAAGATGGGTAGGGTCGGCTCGCCGTCAGGCGCGTTCCATTTGGTCAGGTTCTGCAGCGACGGGTCAGCAGCGATCCCCCACGTGGTCCACGAGTACCAAATGTTGTGAACCTGATCGGCAAAAGCACGGTTGATCGTCTCGGCCGCCGCTACGCGGTCGGCTTCTTCAGGGGATTTCCTGGCGTCGTCGAATGCCTTGTCGATCACGGGGTCGTTGATGCGACCAAAGTTGATTGCCAAACTGCCGATATCGCCGGAAGTGGACGAGGACCACCAGATGTACTGGTTGTCTACGTTGACTCCACCATGGTTGCGGAAGATGAACGCCTGGAAGTTGCCGAGCAATGCGTCGGTGATCAGCGTTCCCTGATCGACCTGCTTGATCGAAACTTTCGCACCGCATTGTTCCCACATCTTGGCGATCAGCTCGCTAGCCCGAAGGGTATGGGGATCGGCGGTCGCACCTAGTTCGATCGATACCGGGCCGAATGCCGACAGGGCGGCCTTACCCGCTTCTGGGTCGAACTCGGGGAAGCCGGTGTCTTCCAAGTATCCGGGTGTGCCGGGTTGGAAGGGACCGTTTGCGACCGGGAAGACCCCGGCATTCTGAAGCTGCCCAATCGTTGGGGCATCGGTGCATTGGGCGAGCGCGCGGCGCACGTTGACATCGTCGAGCGGCGGCGAGGCATTGTTCAACAAGATGTAGTTCGTTTCGCCGTAGCGCGACCCTTCAATCAGCTTGATGTCGGGGTCTTCGCGGAGGTCGGCAATGAACTCGCCCTGGCCGACATGCATCGCATCGATCTCACCGTTCTCAAATGCGTTCATTCGAACTTCGGTATCGGGGATGGGGCGGAATTCGACACGGTCGAGATAGGGAAGCTTGTTGCCCTTGGCGTCGCTTCGCCAGTAGTCGGGATTGCGTTCGACCACGAGCTTGTCGTTCAGGGTCCAGGAGACGAAACGGAACGGGCCAGTACCGACAGGGTTCAGCTTGCCGTCCGGGTCGTCGTACTGAGACGGTGCAGGCAGGTACCCAAGTTGGGCGGTAAGCGCTGAAGGCAGCTCAACCCACGGACCGTTCAGGGTGACCTTCACGCTCAGCGGACCGGTCTGCTCGATGCTCTTTAGGTCTTTGATGGCAGCAACCGAGATAGTGCCGGGCTTTACGAGTTCTTCGAAGTGGCGTGCCAGTGCGGCGCCGTCGGCAGGAGTCCCGTCATGGAACTTGATGCCGTCGCGCATCGTGAAGGTCCACTCCGAATAGTCGGCGTTGGGCTCCCAGGACTCGAGGAGGTTTGGAACCACCTTTCCGTCCTCGGTTTCGATCGCCAGCGGTTCGAAGATGGCCCGCATGATCATCAGGCAGCTGACCGCGCACTGGGTCGTCGGCGGTGAGAACCCGAGGGCGGTTTCTGCTTCAAGCCCGTAGACGATTTCGCCGCCGTAGACGGGCTCGGCGTCGCTGAACTCTTCGGGCACGTTGCTCGGCTCGAGGACGATGCCGTCAGCGGATTTCTCGGCCTCTGACGTGTCGGTCTTTGGGTCACCCGTGCCATCTGTGGCCGCGGGTTCGTCGTCACTGCCCCCACATGACGCGAATACCAGCAGCAGAACTGCCAGCGATCCAATAATTACCATCCAACGTTGCCGCCCCAGCAGCTGCATGTGCGCTCCCCAATCTCGCCGGGGGCAGTGCTGGCCTTCGGCTCAGCGTTGCGTTCGCCACCAACGACGCTCTGCCCATTGGGGGGATTCTCGACGTTGTACGCCGAGAGCGCAAGAAAGGCCGGGAGCCGCAGCCTGAAATCGCAGGAAATTTTTGCTGCTATTGCAGGTCAGCCCGCAGGAAACAGGAGCGACGCGAGCGCGGTGGTTCTTGTCCGAGCGTTGGCGAGCGCATCTTCCTCGCCGAGGAACAACACCTCAAGCAAGAAGGCAAACAACTCGCCTACGAAGAGGCGGGACATCGCTTCCTTGTCCCCTACTTCGGGAAACAGTGCCTCGATCCACCGACCAAAGCCAGCGGTGACATCGCCGACGAGTCCGCGACCGACTCCGACCGCATCACCATTTGAACGGCTTCCTTCAGCGAGCAGCACTCGCCAGACGCGTTGCTCTTCGAGCGATCCCCGAAAGATCGCTTCGGCGATCGATGCCAGGCGCTGACGCGGCGGCTGTTCCGTGAGATCGTTTGGGATCTCTGCGAGGCGAACATCCCATTGGCGTTCTTGAATGACCGCTGCAAGAAGCGCCTGTTTCGAAGCGAAGTAGTAGTACAGGCCGGACACAGCAATGCCGCAGGCGTCGGCCAGCTCCCGCATGGTCATCGCCTCGGCCCCGCGGCTAGCCATGAGGTCGAGGGCCTTATCGAGGATGTGTTCGCGTGGGTCGAGCGCGGGCGCGGTGGTCACGGGCTGCGTGTGTTTCTACTCGGGCACTGAGCGGGGTCGACGAGAAGAGGGCCGTTTGGCAGCGACTGCCAAACGGCCCTCGGCTCTGGAAACTATCGGCGCACGCGCCGTTTACGAAACGGGACACTCCGCTGCAGCGGATGCCGAGTGGTCGATCGGACAGCCTTGAGCGTCGCGTGGCGTGAAGTGTGCCGGCAGGTGACGGAGCGCCAGCACCAGCGTGGAGTCACCGCGGTCGAGCTCGGCGTCTTCGGGCACGAAGATGTCGGGCAAGCGCTTCAGAAGCTCTTGGTAGACGACCTTGACCTCCATGCGGGCCAGGTTGGCACCCAAGCAGTAGTGAGGTCCGACACCAAAGGCCAGGTGCGGGTTGGGGTTGCGGTCCAAGATCAGGTCATCTGGACGTTCAAAGACTCGCTCATCGCGGTTGGCCGACTGGTACAGCAAGAAAATGCGGTCACCCTCTTTGAAATCAATCCCCTTGTAGGTGTGAGGTTGGACGACGGTCCGCATGAAGCTCATCACCGGGGTGACGTAACGGATCAGTTCGTCGACGGCGAGGTCGACAAACTGGTCGTTGTCGAGGTTGTCGAGAAGGCGCTGCCGCTCTTCGGGGAAACGCGAGAGCGCCTGAAGGCCGCCGCTGATCGCGTTCCGAGTGGTCTCGTTGCCGGCAACCAGCAGGAGCGCAAGGAACAGGAACAGATCGTCGTCTTGCATACCGCCGACGCCGATGGTTTCTTCGACGCCCTGGCTGGAGCGGAACTCCTTTTCGAGAGCGCCGCGGGAATCGGCCTCGACCAAGATGCTGATGAGATCGTCGGTCGGGTTCGTGCGGCGCTCTTCGATGAGCGAGGTGCACATCTCGGCGTACTCGCCAAAGGCCACCGCCGCCGCATGAAGCTTGGGCGACTCAGGATCGGTCTCACCGTCGCCGTCCATCATGTCGTCGGACCAGCGGTACATCTTGAGGCGGATGTCTGGGTCGAGGCCCATGAGCTCGGAGATGACGATGAGCGGCACGTGGATCGCGAACTCTTCGACAAAGTCGATCTGACCGCGTTCGCGCACCTCATCGATGATCTGGTTGCTGAGTTCGCGGACGTGCGGCACAAGGTTGCGCACTTGGCGAGGGGTAAAGCCCTTGTTGATCAGGCGCCGAGTTTCGGTGTGTTCGGGCGGGTCCATCGCAATCAGCGACATGTCAGCAGCGATGAGCGGCCGAACGCCGAAGCGGTTCGAATACATCTCCGGGTTGCGCGAGAAGTGGAAGACGTCCTCATGCCGGGCGGCGATCCACAGGTTGTTCGGCTCGTCCCGATACAGGGTGTCGAGTGAACGCAGATACGCGTACGAATCCCACGGATCATCAAAAAACCTGGGATCGCAGGTGTTCAGATTGCGCGCCGTCTGGCTTTCCTGTGTTGCCGTCACGAAGTTCCCCATCGTTGACGCGGCCGAAGCCGCAGTGTTTTTAAGCGTCGGGTGTCATCCCAAAAGAATCGCAGTTCAAACGGCCGAGATGAAGCCCCGTTGGCACGATTTGAACAGGCGTTCAAATTAGCCCGCACGTAGGTGAGTAGCAAGGGCGCGCCACCTAGAAACCAACCTCGCTCCAACCGAATGACCTAAGCGACCAGCACCAGCTATGGCCAGATATTCAGACGCTAAGGCGGGCACCCCCGCCTTTTGGGCCCGCACGCTGATGCCAGCCGGAGACCGTCCGCCGCTGTTTGGCGCTCGGTCCGGGGTTGCCCACACGGCGCCGCCCTGCGACCGACCGGGTCGACGGCGGAGAGATCGATTTCAGATGCAGCAAAGGGGCGGCCACTGTGGCCGCCCCTTCATCACAGACTCTTTGGCAATCTCAAGGCCGGTCGGCCAAAGCGACCCTAACCCGCGATCGGCCCTTAACGGTCGACCCGTGGGACGTAGTCCCGTCGGGTGTGACCGATGTAGATCTGACGGGGACGTCCGATCTTGGTGCCCGGGTCCTCGTTCATCTCTTTCCAGTGGGCGATCCAACCAGGAAGTCGACCCAGGGCAAACAGCACCGTGAACATCTTTGTCGGAAAGCCCATCGCTCGGTAGATGAGCCCAGAGTAGAAGTCGACGTTCGGATAGAGCTTTCGTTCGACAAAGAAGTCGTCGTCCAACGCAACAGCTTCGAGCTGCAACGCAATGTCGAGCAGATCGTCGTGAAAACCGAGGTCTTCGAACACCTGGTGAGCGGTCGCCTTGATGATGCGCGCTCGAGGGTCGTAGCTCTTGTAGACCCGGTGGCCAAAGCCCATGAGACGGAAGGGGTCGTCTCGGTCTTTGGCTCGTGCAACGTACTTGGATACATCGCCGCCGTCGTCACGGATCTGTTCCAACATCTCGATCACGGCCTGATTGGCGCCACCGTGCAGCGGACCCCACAACGCATTGATGCCAGCGGCGACCGACGCGAACAGATTGGCCTTAGACGAACCGACGATCCGCACCGTCGAAGTCGAACAGTTCTGTTCGTGGTCTGCGTGCAAGATGAGCAACTGCTTCAGCGCTCGCACCACCACCGGCCGAGCCTCGTACGGCTCGCTTGGCACCGCGAACATCATGCGGAGGAAGTTTTGGATCAGGTCGAGTGAATTGTTCGGGTAGACGAACGGCTGACCGATCGATTTCTTGTAGGAGAACGCTGCGATCGTCGGCAGCTTCGCCAGCAAGCGGATGATCTGAATCTCAACCTGCTCAGGATCATCGGGGTCATATGAGTCCTGGTAGAAGGTTGACAGGGCCGAGACGACCGACGACAGGATCGCCATCGGGTGGGCATTGTGCGGGAATGCCCGGAAGAAACCCTTCATGTCCTCGTGCAACAAGGTGTGCCGACGCACGTCGTTACGGAACTCGTCGAGCTGGTCGACGTCGGGCAGTTCACCCCAGATCAGCAGGTAACAGGTTTCGAGGAACGAGCCACTTTCAGCGAGCTGTTCGATCGGGTAGCCCCGGTACCGAAGAACCCCTTCTTCACCGTTTAAGTAGGTGATCGCCGACGTGCACGAGGCGGTGTTGACAAACCCCGGGTCGAGGGTGACGACGCCGGTGGCGGATCGAAGCTTGGCGATGTCGACACCGAGTTCGTTCTCGGTACCTTCGACCATCGGCAATTCGACATCTGCGACGTCGGCAACAAATCGGGCTGTTCCGGTCATATCCATCCTTCTTCTGGGGCACTGGCAGAACGCTTCACCGCTGCGTCCCGCGTGCGGAACCCGTAGGCGGCTGAGTTGAATGTGGCGCTGCTGTGATGGCCGTCTGCTCAGCCGTTCGGTGGCTGGAGCTACCGCGAAGAGGAGTTGTGGATAGCCGGAGGTTCCGTGTGGTCACATCAGCACCCGCCGGTGCCCAAGGTTAGCCGCGCTCGCGGTGGGCAGAACAACGACAACATGAATACCGTGAGTCATGTCGGTCAACAGCACGGCCACGCATCGATCGCTACTGTGCTGCGATGGACTTTCGCTCACACACCGTCATCGAACTCGCCGCATCTGTCCGATCTGGCGAGCTCACAGCATCTGGTCTCGCGCACAGCGCGCTCGACAACATCGCCCACTTCAACGAAGCGGTCGGCGCCGTGTGCGCTACCGATGCTGAGAAGACGCTCGCCGAAGCGGACGCGGTCGACGAGGCGGTGCGCTCGGGTCGGTCGCTACCCCTCGCAGGCATTCCGATCGTCGTCAAAGACTTGGAGGATGCGAAAGGATTTCGCACCACACATGGTTCGCTGCTTCACGCCGAGGACCCGGCAGCAACCCGGGATTCAGTCTTTGTGCGACGTCTCCGCGCGGCCGGTTGCGTCGTGGTCGGCAAGTCCAATACGCCTGCATTCGGGCACAAAGCCGAGACCGAGAATCGCGTCTTTGGACCGACCACGAATCCATGGAATCCGGCCTACCAAGCCGGCGGATCGTCGGGCGGCACGGCGGCTGCCTTGGCGGCAGGCATCGTGCCCCTCGGCACTGGATCCGATGGCGGCGGTTCGATCCGGATCCCTGCATCCGTGTGTGGCCTGCCCGGCTTTAAGCCGTCGGTCGGTCGGGTGCCATTCGGCGAAGGGGATGCGCCGTCGGTTGGAACACTTGCCGTCAAAGCTCCAATGACGACGAACGTCGATGACCTCGTCGCGGTCCTCGACATCTGCGTCGGACCGGACCCGACGGATCCCGACTCACTCCCCCGTGACATCCACAGCTGGATCGACGCTGTCGCACAGCATCCCGTCCCGCGCCGGGTCGCCTTCAGCCCGACCATGGGCTTTGCCGAGATCGACCCGACCGTCGACCGGATCGTCCGCACCGCTATCGAACAGATCAGCGCCCAAGGAGTCGACGTGGTTGAGGTGCAGAGCATCTGGCCAGAGTCGCCGTTGTCGCCGTGGGTGACTCAATGGGCGGTCCGCCAGGCAGCGGCACTCTCTGAACACAAGGGAACGCCAACCTGGGACCTGATCGACCCAAGCCTTCAGTTCCATGTGGACCTGGGTGGGCCGGTCACCGGCGTGGAGCTCGCGCAGGCGCTCGAAGCCAAGTACCTGCTTTTCGAGCTACTCCAAGAGGTGCTCGCCGACGTTGATGTGCTTCTGACACCGACGGTCGCTGGCAGGCCGCCACGGATCGGCCACCACGGCACCATCGATGGCGTCGAGGTGGGCGATTGGGTTCAGCTGACCTACGGATTCAACGTATCGGGTAACCCTGCGGGGACGTTGCCGATCGGCCTCGACACCAACGACCTGCCCGTTGGGCTTCAGATCATCGGCCGCGGCCGAGACGACATTGGAGTGCTGGCTGCGATGCGTTCCTGGGAAGAACTACTCGCCCCCAACCCTCGATGGCCACGGCGTGGCCTGCTCGACGCCGGAGCGAGCTAGCTCGCAGCTCTGGCCGCCGGGCGACGTCCTTCGCGCTCGAAGGTTCGACCCACAACCGTCATGTGTACGCCTTCGGAACGGTCTCGGCACAACCTTTGATGTCTAGAGACGCCGGGCTGGGCTGTGGATCCTGGCCTGCCCGCGGGCTGATTAAGGTGGCAGTCGCAGCAACGGCCCGACTTGGACTGGGGAGCTTTGTGACTGGCGAAACTGCAGGGACTTGGGAAGCGGCACGTCAGCTGGTGGTCGACACCGCACGTCGGCTTGTCGCCGACGGCCTGATTATCGGCACCCAGGGCAACGTCTCGGTCCGCATCGACGACGAGACCGCTGCCCTCAGCCCGTCGAGTTTGCCGTACGACCACATGACTCCCGCCGACGTCGTGATCTGCAAGCTCGACGGCGAAGTGCTCGACGGAGACCGGACACCTACCAGCGAAAAGGACCTCCACCTGACCGTGCTGGCCGCCTTCCCTGAGGTGGGATCGGTCGTGCACATGCACCCGCTGTATGCGTCGATGTTCGCTTTGGTTCATCAGCCGATCCCCGCGGTCATCGAAGAGGTCGGCATGTTTGTCGGCGGGGACATCCCCTGCGCTGACTGGAAGCCGACGGGCAGCGCCGAGCTGGCCACCGAGATCGCCCTCCATCTCGCTGACCGCTCTGCGGTCCTGATGGCTAACCACGGCATGTGCTGCATCGGCGCCGACGCCGACGGAGCCGTCCATTCGGCGGGCATTGTCGAACGGACCGCGCAGATCGTCTGGGGCGCACGACAGTTGGGACAGCCGATCATCCCGCTCCCCCCGGGTCACGCCGATTCACTCGCCGAGGTCTACCGGTACCTCCGCTCGGCCGGGAAGTTTTAAGACGTGTCACCGACGCTTCCCAGCGTGGGCGCCGCGTCGAAGATCGACAGAAAGGACGCCATGAGCGGATACGCGCTTGATTCGTGGCCAGATACCGACAAGATCTACGCCGACCTCAGCGACCTGGTGAACGCGCCGCTTCGGCCGCTAACCGAGGCCGCCCGCGAACGGGTCGGCCGGTGGTTCGACGAGTCCTGTAAGGCGTCGCGCGAACTCACCGACGCCGCCAAACAGGTCATACCCGGCGGGGTACAACACAACCTCGCGTTCAACCACCCGTTCCCGATCGCGATTGACCGCGCCGCTGGCGCCTTGCTTTGGGATGTCGATGGCAACGAGTACATCGACTTTTTGCAGGCCGGCGGGCCGACCCTGCTCGGGACCAACCCTCCCGCGATCCGGGCCGCGGTCAACGAGGTCCTCGATGCGTGCGGACCCGCGACCGGACTCTTCCACGAGTACGAGTATCGGCTAGCCGCCGAGATCGCCCGACACATGCCAGCGGTCGAGATGTTTCGGATGCTCGGCTCCGGCACCGAGGGTGTCATGGCAGCAATCCGGCTCGCGCGAGTCCACACCGAGAAGCAGTACATCATCAAGATTGGCGGGGCCTACCACGGTTGGTCAGACCAAATGGTTTTCGGGCTTCGCATCCCCGGAACTGGGGCGATGGAAGCCGCAGGGATCCCGGCGGCGTGCCTGAACCACACCCAAGAGGTGCCGCCGAACGACCTCCAAGCGGTCGCCGATCAGCTCGAAGCCAACGTTGAGCTCGGCGGTACTGCGGCGATCATCGTCGAACCGATCGGTCCCGAAAGTGGCACCCGGCCGGTGACCGCCGAATTCAACGCCGGGCTCCGCGCGTTGTGCGACAGCTACGGGACGCTGCTCATCTTCGACGAGGTCGTGTCGGGTTTTCGGATGGGCCTCGGCGGCGCGCAGGGCTTCTTTGGGGTCACACCCGACCTGACCGTTTTTGGCAAATGTGTGGCCGGCGGCTACCCCGGTGCGGGCGGGATCGGAGGACGAGCAGAGATCATGGCTCGTCTTGCCGCTGGGCTTTCCGGGTCAGGTCCCCGGGCATTTGTCGGGGGAACCCTGTCGGCCAATCCTTTGTCGTGCGCAGCTGGCTACCACGCCATCGTCGAGATGGAAAAGACCGACGCGGCCCAGCGAGCAGGTGCCGCCGGAAAACGACTGAGCGAGGGGCTCGCGTCGATCATCGAAGACAACGACCTGCCCTACGTCGCCTACGGCCTGGGATCGATCGTGCACCTCCAGACGTCGGGGGTGCTGCTGTTGGACATCAACGACATCGACCAGTTACTCCAGGTCGACGCGCGCAAGCACATGATGGAAGAGATGGGCGCGGCGTTCACCGCTCACGGCATGATCACGCTCGCCGGAAGCCGCCTGTACTGCTCGACTGCCGATACCGACGACGTGATCGACGAGGCATTGAACCGCTTCGAGACGGTGCTGACATCCACCGCTCCCCTGTCCAAGTGAGTTCGCGACTCTCAAGTGATGCGCCAGCTCAGCGACGCCGAAGACGCTGGCAAGCTGACAAGGTCGTCGGCCCGGCCCAGCCCAGCAGCGCAGCGGTGGCCCGACTGCGTCGTTGGCCAGCACATAGGGTCCAACGGGTAGGCGTGTCTCAGGGGTAGGTGGGTGTTTCAGATCCGATGAACGATGCGACAATGACCACACATGACAACGAGTACGTGCTGGCCATCGACCTCGGAACGTCGGGGCCGAAGGTCGCATTTGTCAGCATGGAAGGCCGCGTCGTCGGAACCGAGTTCGAGCCGGTGGACCTCATCTTCCCACCCGGTGGCGGCATCGAACAGGATCCTGCAGCGTGGTGGGAAGCGCTCGGCGTCGCGTCGCGGCGGTTGTGCGCGCAACATCGTGATATGGCCGCCTCCGTCATCGGCGTTGCAGCGACGGCGCAGTGGTCCGGCACCGTCCCAGTCGACCGCTCAGGACGAGCACTGCATTCGTGCCTGATATGGATGGATGACCGGGGTGCCCGCGCCACCGAAGAGGTGTTTGGTTCCCGACCCGGGGTCGCCGGCTACAAGCCGACGATGTTGGCTCGGTGGTTGAAGCTCACCGGCGGCGTGCCCGCGCATTCGGGTAAAGACACGCTCTCTCACCTGTTGTGGTTTGAACGCGAACGGCCCGATATCGCGGCAGCGACCGCCGTCTATCTGGAACCGAAGGATTGGCTGAACCTACAGCTGACCGGGCGGGCGGTCGCCACGAGGGACTCCGCGGTTCTGTACTGGTTGACCGACAACCGCAACCCCGCGACGCTCGACTGGGATGACTCGCTCATCGGTCGGGTCGGTATTGAGCGAAAGCGCCTGCCCGCTCTCATCGGAGCGACCGACGTCGTAGGCGCGCTTACCTCAGGAGCCGTAGCCCACCTGGGTTTGGACGAACCGGTACCGGTCATCGGAGGCACGCCAGACGAGCAGTCGGCCGCCATTGGATCGGGAGCCCTCGACCTGAACAGCGGACACCTCTACGTTGGTACCTCTGCGTGGATCACCTGCCATGTCGACTACAAAAAGACGTCGGTCACGAGCGGTGTGGCCAGTCTGCCAGGGCCGCTGCCGGGCACCTACTTCGTCGCCAATGTGCAAGAAACCGCTGGCGTTTCGCTGCAATGGCTGGCAGACAAGGTGATCTTGCATCCTGCCTTGAAGGGCGACACCGCCAGCCATCCGTTCCAACTGATCGACGCTCTGGCGTCCCGCTCATCACCGGGTTCGGGGGGCGTGATGTTCACGCCCTGGCTGAACGGTGAACGGACGCCGGTCGACGACCACACCATCCGAGCAGGTTGGCATCACCTGTCCCTCGACAACGACCTCCCCGATCTCGTCCGCGCCGTGCTCGAAGGCGTCGCCTACAACCTTCGCTGGCTCAACGAAACGGTCGAGAAATTCTTGGGACACCGCTTTGGGTCGCTGCGCTTTATCGGCGGTGGCGCCCGAAGCGATCTGTGGAGCCAGATCATCTGCGATGTGCTGGGTTGCCCCATCGAACGCGTCGCCGACCCCGATGCAGCAAACCTCCGCGGAGTTGCCATGCTCGCCGGACTCGCTCTCGGCCGCATCGACCGAGAGCATCTCGGCGGGATGGTTGCCGTAGAACGCGTGCACACGCCGACCGCGTCGGACCGCGTTCTGCACGAGGATCGTTACGGGCATTTCCGTTCTCTGTACAAGGCCAACAAGGCGCTCCACCGACGCTGGGGAGGTCGCATCGACGCTTGAGAGCGGCGCTGAGATGCCACCTATGGTGGGCGATAGGCCGCCGGTCCCCTGCCCTATAGTTCTTCGAGCACGGACCACCTACAGGATGAGACAGAAGATGCGCATTGTCGTTGGGATTGATGGTTCACCCGGGTCGGTTGGGGCGCTCGACTGGGCCCTCCGGGAAGCCAAAGCTCACGGAGTCACCGAGATCGACGCCGTCATGGCCTGGCACCAGCCAACCGGATGGGCGATCGCTGGCAACTTCGGCGTCATGACACCTCCCCCCGACGACCTCTACAACCTGGCTCAGACCCAGTTACACAACGTTGTCGACATCACTCCCGTCCCTGATGGAATCACCATCAACCCGGTGGTCCAGGAGGGCAATGCTGCGGAGATCCTGCTGAGCTACGTGACCGAACTCGACCATCTGGTGGTCGGTTCGGATGGTCATTCACGCATTGCCGACATGCTCCGCGGCTCGGTCACTCAGCAGATCGTCGGCCATGCGCCGTGCACCGCCACCGTGGTTCCGTCGCACAAAGAGATGGACCGGTCCGGGCACGAAGGTCCAATTACCAACGAAGAACCAATCGTCGTCGGCGTTGACGGCTCAGAACATTCTCGCCGGGCGCTCGGTATGGCCATCGACGAAGCGCTTGCTCACAACCGTCGCGTGGTAGCGGTTTGGGTCTGGACCGAGGTCGCCACTGACCTGACCACCGGCACGATCGACATGCCCCCAGCAGATGCTCTCGAATCTGCTGCCAAGGGCGCTCTCAAAGAGTTCCTGGACTCAGCAGATGTTCCAGAAGGCGTCGAGCTTCACGGCCTCGTCGTCGAAGGTCACCCCTCAACAGCCTTGCTCGAACAGTCGCGTCACGCGGCTCGGCTCGTCGTCGGGTCCCGAGGCCACGGCGGGTTCGCCGGTCTGGTGCTGGGGTCGGTTTCGAGGAACGTGGCGCTCCACGCAACCTGTCCCGTCACGATCGTCCCGTAGCCGTTCGCCCGCTCCTGGCCCGGCCGGGGAATCAACACGACCGCTCTCAAAAACGGGGCCTGCACGATTTTGGCCGTGCAGGCCCCGTTCTCATTTTGATCGATGACCGCGGTCTGCTGCCTAGAACAAACCTGCTAGCCCTTCGCCGAGCGCCCTAATCACGTCGGGGTCATGCGAACCCGGCATGTTGATGGTTACGCCCGTCAGACCGCTTTCTTTGAGCTCGGCGAGCCTGTTGCGGATGTCTGCGGGAGTACCGATCACCATCCGCTGGCTCAGAGCCTTCTTGGTTTCCTCATCGAGTGCGGACCATGTGGCGTCGCGGTCGGCAAAAAGGACCGCCGCTTTGTTGGTCGCCTCGTCGGTGGTTTCACCGACGATCGCTGACACCAGCCACGAAACCCCGATCGACGCCGGGTCGCGGCCGATGGATTCGCAATGCTGGCCAAGCACCGACACCTTGTGGGCGATCTCGTCTGCCCCACAGATCAGGTTGCTTTCGTCCGCGTACCTTGCGGCGATTGGCAAGGTGCGCTTCTCGCCTCCGCCCCCGACCATGATTGGAATGCCAGTTGGCCGAATCGGCGAGGGGAAGTTCATGGCGTCAACGGTCGTGTAATAGTCGCCGCTGAAGGTGACCCGTTCACCGCGGACCATCGGAGCGATGATCTCCATCGCTTCGTCGAGGCGATCGAACCGCGTCTTGAACGTGCCGTAGTCAAACCCGTA
>JAGNEX010000047.1 GCA_018003035.1 Acidimicrobiia bacterium | reverse complement strand
GAAGTTCAATATCGCCTTGCGAAGTATTTTGCTCAAGATCTCATCAGCATCGGTCGATGACACAAACACGAAGTTCCGTGTTTGCGAAGGAGACCGTTGTGTTTCGTACAAGACCTTGGGTACGCCCCCTGGCCGTCGTTGGGCTACTTGCCATCTTGCTCGGCCTCGTCACCCTCATACAGCGCGACGCGTCCGCTGCGGTGGTTTCGCTGGAGAAGTCGACGACTACTCCCATGCCGGTTGCACCGGAAGTCCCCATCACCTTCGAGCTGAAATATGAATGTTCGGCGGTACAGGCAGATTGCGACGGCTCAGTCATCGTCGATCAGCTTCCCGACGAATTTTCATGGGACAGCGCTGACGTCAAGTGGGCCTTCAATGCCGCCCACATCGAAAGTGGCAACCTCAACCAAGCAACTGGTGAGATCACGTTCGTTTTCAAGAACGCGCCAGCGTTCGACGGCGGTGACTCGGGAACCATTCAAGTCTTCGCAACCTTCAAAAAGGGCGTTGCGGACGGAACAACAGTCAACAACGAAGCAAGCTTTATCTCCGGCGACACCACCGTGACCGCTTCGGCGCCAGCAACCGTCGCTGCAGACGGGTCGCCCAACCTTTCCGGCTCGAAAACGGCGATGACGTTGAGCGCTGACGTCGGCGACGACGTGGTGTGGAACTTCGGCGGTTCAAACACCGGCGGCACGACCATTGACGAGTGGACCTGGGACGACCCCATCAACACCGACTATCTGGAGGTCACGTCGATCGACGTTGGCACCTGGGGCAACAGCCCCGGCGCGAACATGACCTCGACAGTCCAGTACGCGACGATCGGCGATCCGACACTTCGGTCGGCCGGAACCTTCGTTCTCACGGGAACGCAGCAGACGATCAACGTCGCCGACCTGGGCCTCGGGGGTGACCCCATCAACCGGATCGTCGTCACGTACACCAACATCCCGGTCGGATTTGAGCAGAGTGGTGCGGACGGTGAGCGCACCATGATCCACACGAAGGCACTTGCGTTTCCGGCTAACGGCAAACTCGAGAACTGCCTGGAGCTTGTCGGAACTTATGACGGCGTCCAGTTTGAGACCGCATCGAACAAATGTGTCGAAGTCTTTGACCTGCCGGTCCAGGCAGCGCGACTCCACAAGTACGTTGACGACAACATCGTCAAGATCGGTGACGTCACGACTTTTGAGCTGTGGCCAGGAACTCGCGAGGGCTCCGTTCCGATGGAGAACGCCACGATGGTCGACCTGCTCCCTGCGGGCGTCAGCTACGTCCCGGCGTCCTGGGTGTTCGACAACCGCGGCTTCGCCGTGAGTGACCCGACCTTTGAGCAGATCGACAACTACAACGGATCAGGCCGCACGCTACTCAAGTGGACATTTAGCGACCCGCTGCCCGAGGGTAACGACCTCAAGCTCTCGTTCGACGCGTACGTAGGCCCGTCGGTGACGCCGAACATCGAGCTGGAAAACGAAGCCGCGCTCTACAACACCCTCCCGCCCAACACCGAGATCCTCTTCAACGGATGTGAGTCCCCCAACTACGACAACCAGTGGGACATGGACGGCAACGGTGAGCTTGGTGGCCGACCCGCCTACACCGGCCAGAAGCTCTGCATGGGCGACGCGACGTTCACTCCCGTTGCAGCAACTCCATCGGCGTTGGATTCGACCAAATGGGTTAAGGGCCAACTCGACGCCGACTGGAGCCGCTTCCCAGACGTTGGAGAGACGGTCGCCGGAGGCTATTTCGACTACGAGTTACGGATCGAGAACGTTGGAACTGACTCGATTGAGAATCTTGTTTACATCGACATCCTCCCCTATCTGGGTGACCGCGGCGTATTGGACACGACAGCCCGCGGAACCGAATGGACACCGTCCCTCATATCCGCAGTCACGGTCAACGATCCCAATGTGACGGTCTATTACTCGACCGTCGATGACATTTGTCGTCCTGAGCTGAACTACGAGCCGACCGGCTGCAACGCTCCTCAGTGGTCGACATCGTTGCCGGCCGAGATCACCTGGGTAACAGCGCTCAAGTTTGACTTTGGTGACACAGTGCTGGCTCCGAACGACCAGCGGGTTCTGGCGTGGCGCATGCGGGCCCCAACCAACACCCCGCCTGGCGACGTTGCGTGGAACTCCTTTGGGTACTCTGCCGACACCGTCACCGGCGGGCTCAATCTGCGGGCAGAACCGCTTCAGGTCGGTGTCCGCGTCAATGACCCCGAACCCGCGATCTACGGCGACTACGTCTGGCTGGACGACAACGCTGACGGGATCCAGAACGAGGGCGCCAAAGTTGGTGTCAACGACGTGCGCGTCGACCTGTACGCGCCGGGTCCCGATGGCAAGCCAGGCGGCGGAGACGATGTCTTGATCGACTTCACCTACACGGCCAACGACTTCGCCGGAAACCCGGGCTACTACCTGTTCCCGAACCTCGACGCCGGCGACTACTTCGCCGTCTTTACTCCCCCTGCCGGGTACAACGTGTCACCAGCCACGCAAGGCGGCGACGCTGCCCTCGACAGCGATGGAGTGCAAGGCGTCGGCGGGTACTCGGGTTGGGTGACCCCGGTGACCCAACTGGATGCACTGGAAGACGACAGGACCTGGGACTTGGGCCTGTACACCGGGACTCCACCCACCACGACCACGACCGTCGCGCCGACAACCACGACAATCGTGGACCCCACAACCACGACAACTGCGGTCGAACCGACCACCACGACGGTCGCGCCGACCACAACAACGATCGTGGACCCGACGACCACAACGGTCGGTGCGACGACCACGACGATCGTTGGGGCAACGACCACCACTGCCGCTCCGGCGACGACCACCACGGTGGAGCCGACCACAACGACGGCCGCCCCGACGACCACCACAACCGCAGGACCAACGACCACGACGACGGCCGGTCCGACGACGACAACAGCTGTTGGCGCAACCACCACAACGGCAGCGCCAACGACCACGACGACCGGCCCGCCGGTCTATGACCTGGCGTTGATCAAACTGCTCGGCACCGGCGGACCATTCGCCGCAGGTGACGACGTCCCATTCAGCGTCCTGGTCAAGAACCAAGGCGACATCACCGCAGACCAGTTCACCGTTCGCGACATCATCCCCGACGGCATGTCGCTCGCGGTGACCAGCCCTGCACAACCATGGGTCGAAGTCTCCCCAGGCATCGCCGAACTCGCGGACACCACACCGCTACCCGCCGGCGAAACCAGGACCTACGACATCTTGCTCACCCTCGACGACGACACCCTCGGCACATACACCAACATGGCCGAAATCGCAGTCGACGACGGCGACGACACCGACTCTGACCCAGACGACATCGACGGTGACCCGATTATCGACCGGACCAACCCAACCGACATCGACACCGACATCCCCGGCGACGAAGACGACTCAGACATCGCCATCCTCAACCTGAACACCCCACCAACCACCACCACAACGGCGGGGCCGACCACGACCACCGCCGCCGGGGCAACAACGACCACCGCGGTTGGCGCAACCACCACAACGGCAGCGCCAACGACCACGACGACCGGCCCGCCGGTCTATGACCTGGCGTTGATCAAACTGCTCGGCACCGGCGGACCATTCGCCGCAGGTGACGACGTCCCATTCAGCGTCCTGGTCAAGAACCAAGGCGACATCACCGCAGACCAGTTCACCGTTCGCGACATCATCCCCGACGGCATGTCGCTCGCGGTGACCAGCCCTGCACAACCATGGGTCGAAGTCTCCCCAGGCATCGCCGAACTCGCGGACACCACACCGCTACCCGCCGGCGAAACCAGGACCTACGACATCTTGCTCACCCTCGACGACGACACCCTCGGCACATACACCAACATGGCCGAAATCGCAGTCGACGACGGCGACGACACCGACTCTGACCCAGACGACATCGACGGTGACCCGATTATCGACCGGACCAACCCAACCGACATCGACACCGACATCCCCGGCGACGAAGACGACTCAGACATCGCCATCCTCAACCTGAACACCCCACCAACCACCACCACAACGGCGGGGCCGACCACGACCACCGCCGCCGGGGCAACAACGACCACCGCGGTTGGCGCAACCACCACAACAGCAGCGCCAACGACAACGACGGCTCCTGGTGCAACCACGACGGCAGCACCAACGACCACCACATCCGCCGTGCCCGGCGCAACAACCACAACCGCAGCACCAACGACCACTACATCCGCCGTGCCGGGCGCAACGACAACAACCGCAGCGCCAACGACCACGTCGACCCCACCGCCGGTGTACGACTTGGCGCTGGTCAAGGTGGTTGGTTCGTCTGGTCCGTTCAGCGAGGGTGACGACGTCAGCTACGACGTGATCGTCAAGAACCAAGGCGACATCACCGCCTCGACGTTCACGGTTCGTGACGTGGCGCCTGCTGGCATGTCGTTGAAGGTGACCAGTCCGGCACAGCCATGGACTGAGGTGTCGCCCGGTATCTTTGAGCTGGTTGAGACCACGCCTTTGGCGGCGGGTGCAACCCGTGTGTACCCGGTCGTGTTCGTCCTTGACGACGCGACGCTCGGCTCCTACACCAATGGCGCCGAGATCGCCGATGACGATGGCGACGACACCGACTCTCAGCCTGGCGACCTCGACAAAGACCCGGTGATCGACCGCACGAACCCCGACGATGTCGACACTGACCTGCCAAACGATGAGGACGACTCCGACATCGCGATCATCTCGGTGACTCCACCGTCCGGGGCGACGACGACGACAACTCAACCATCTGGGACCACCACCACCGTTCCCGGCGCAACGACGACGTCGACTGGGCCTGTTCCGTCTACGACCACTTCGACGGTGGTCTCTACGACGACATCCACCACGACCCCCGCTGCGTCGGCATCGCTCGGCGACAAGGTGTTCGAGGATCTTGACGGCGACGGCGTTCAGGACATGGGCGAACCCGGCGTCCCTGGCATCACCGTGGTACTCGAGACGTGCGGAGAAGGTTCGACGCCCGTCCAGGTCGCCACGACTGTCACGAACGCACAAGGTGAGTACCTGTTCGACGACTTGGAGCCTGGTGACTACTGCATCAAGTTCTACGTGCCGACCAACATGGGCGTGTCTCCTGCCAATCAGGGTGGCGACGACGCCAAGGACTCAGACGGCACGCCAGATGGCACGGTGACGATCGATGGTGTGACCTACACCGTCGTCAAGACGCCAGTCATCCCGCTCGAAGCAGGTGAGAACGACCTCACCTGGGACCAGGGCATCTACGAACCGGCGTCCCTCGGCGACAAGGTGTTCGAGGACGAGGATGGCGACGGCGTCCAAGACCCAGGCGAGCCTGGCGTACCTGGAGTGATCGTGATCTTGGAAACTTGTGAGGAAGGAACTACACCGGTCAAGGTCGGCGAGACCGTTACCGACGCCAACGGCAACTACCTCTTCGATGGGCTTGCGCCTGGCACCTACTGCGTGAAGTTCTTGATTCCCTCGGGGAACGACCCTTCACCAGCTGACCAGGGTTCGGACGACGGCAAGGACTCTGACGGTAAGCCCGACGGCACCGTCACGATCGACGGCAAGACCTACACCGTTGTGAAAACCCCGCCGGTCGTTCTGACCCCGGGCGACGACGACCTAACGGTCGACCAGGGCATCATCCCGATCTTGAACACCATTGGCGACAAGGTCTGGTCGGACCTCGATGGCGACGGTGTACAGGACCCCGGTGAGCCCGGTCTGCCTGGCGTAACCGTCATCTTGGAGCACGTCGTCGACGGTGAATGCGTCAAGCTGGCCGAAACCACCACCGACGGCTCAGGCAACTACCTCTTTAGCGATTTGGCAGACGGCGACTACTGCATCAAGTTCTTGATTCCGCAGAACTCGACGATCTCTCCCACCAACGCGGGTAGCGATGACACCGGCGACAGCGACGGTACCGCTGACGGGACCGTGACCATCGACGGCAAGACCTACCAAGTCGTCAAGACCACCGTGACCAACCTGTCGGGTGGCGAGATTGACCGGACCTGGGACCAGGGTGTCATCCCGCCGGCGGAGCCTGCAGCACTGGGTGACCTGGTGTGGCACGACCGAGACAAGGACGGCATTCAGGACGAAGGCGAACCTGGTATTGCGGGTGTGACCGTCGACCTGTACCAAGTTGTCGACGGTAAGCCGGTCAAGGTCGGCACCGACGTGACGGACGCGAACGGTATCTACGGTTTTGGCGATCTCGACCCAGGCTCGTACTACGTGGAGTTCCTCGTCCCTGAGGCCTATGCCATTTCGCCGTCGAACCAGGGCAGCGATGACGCCAAGGATTCTGACGGAATTGCCGGCGACAAGGTCGTTGCCAACGGCAACAACTTTGTTGTTGCCCGGTCCCAGACCGTGGTCCTTGATGCGGGTGACAAAGACCTCACCCTCGACTTGGGTGTGTCCACTGACACCGCATCGCTCGGCGACTATGTCTGGATCGACACGAACGACAACGGCATCCAAGATGGCGGCGAGGATGGTATCCCTGGAATCGAAGTTCGCCTTCTGGCCGTCGACGAGAATGGCGACCGCACGTTGGTTGACACGATGACGACCGACGAGGATGGCTACTACCTCTTTGATGGTCTTGAGGCTGGCGACTATGTCGTGCAGTTCGTCATCCCTGCCGGGTACAACCCGTCAGGCGCCGACTCGGGTAGCGACGACGCCAAGGATTCTGACGGTGTGGTCGAATCGACGATCGATCAGAACGGGGTCACCTTCACGATCCTCGCTTCGCCGGTCGTGACCTTGCCGGCTGGGACCCAGAATCTGACCCTCGACCAAGGTGTTGTTCCGAAGGCCGATGATATTGCGGACCTGGCCCTCACCAAGACCGCCAGTCCGATCACCAACAAGTCGATGGACTGGACGTTCAAGGTCGTGAGCAATGGCCCCGCAACGGCCAAGGGACCGATCGTCGTCACGGACGAACTCCCCGTGAGCCTCACCTACAGCACCGCTACGGTGCCCGACGGATGGGAGTGTTCAGCCGAGGGTCAGATCGTCACCTGCGACAGCGATGACGATATGGCCGCTGGTGAGACCGTCACCCTGTTGGTCTCCACCAAGGTGAACGCTCCGACCGGGACACGCATTCAGAACAGCGCGTCTGTCCTGGGAGCAAACACCGAGAAGTCGATGGACAACAACACTTCCTCGGCCAACGCCCAGGTCGCCGACCCGCTCGGTGAAGCACCGGCCGAGACCGACCTGACCATCACCAAGTCGGCATCAGCCGCTGCTCAGGCAGGGGTCGCCAACTGGGAGATCGTGGTGACGAACATCTCGGACAAAACAGCAGAAGGCGTCAGGGTGCAAGACCAGATGCCTGGCACACTCACCTACAAGAGCATCCAAGGCGAGGGCTGGACCTGCGCACCGGACGGCAAGACCGTGTGGTGCGACTTCGACAAGCCACTCGGCCCTGGCGAGAAAGCCAGCTTTGTGATGGCGACGACCGTTGACGCCCCCGCCAACACGGTCATCACCAACACGGCGATCGTCTCTGCTGAGACCCTTGAACGGGACCTGACCAACAACACCGACGACGCCGAGATTCAGACGGCCGGGGCGGCCAAGTCCAACAGCAACGTCGCCTTCACCGGAGCTAACTCGCTGAGAATGTTCAGCGCAGCCCTGCTCTTGGTGCTCGGCGGTGCATTGTTCATGGCGGCACGACGCAGGACAGACCGGCAAGCACGGTAGCTAACAGCTCGGCGCCGCAGCGCTGAGAACAACGCTTCGAAGGTGGGAGGGATCAAAAGGTCTCTCCCACCTTCTTGCTCTGCCGCAGGTTGACTGGTGGACTCTTGGCACTTCCTGTGTGGATCTGGCTGCGTGGACGCTCGACCCTTGCTGCAGGCGCCGACCTCCGCTCTCGAGGCGTGCCAGCAACGACAGCAGCCTTCGAGAACCCGGCGGCACGCTGACCGCGCAACGATTTAATTAAATACTCGCGTTGAGTCCCCAAGTGCGCAATGATCACCGAGTGCCTGAACGCATTGATCTCCTCTGGGAGGGCGGGGGCTATGGCCCCCGCAAGCATCGCAAACCGCTTCGCTACAGCGCGTTCGTTCCCGACCCCATACTCGAGTGGGACCCAAGGTCCACCGTGGCCGCGACGCATGCGGTCGCCGAAGCGACCAGTGCACTATCGGCCCTACTGTCGGCTGCCGAGCCACTCGTCGATGTCTTCCATCCTCCATTGCAGGCCGCGTTGCTGCGATCCGAAGCGCTGGGTTCGTCGTTCATCGAGGGCCTTCACACCTCAAGTCGTCAGCTGGCACTTGCCGAACACAACTCGCAAAGGGCGACACCTACGGTCCGAGCGGTCCTCGGGAACATCGAAGCGATGCAGCGTGCGATCGAGCGGAGCGTGGCCAGCGACGCGCCGTTGACGGTCGACGACATCGTGGACGTCCATCACGCTCTGCTCAACGGGACCACAGAAAGCCGGTTTGCAGGCGTCATCAGGCATCAACAGAACTGGATTGGTGGCACATCGTTCAGTCCGCGTGACGCCGAGTTCGTACCGCCACCGCCCGACCGCTTACCAGAACTGCTGGCCGATCTGGTCGGATTCTGCAATCGGACAGATCTTCCAGCAATCACCCAAGCGGCCGCGGCACATGCACAGTTTGAAACACTCCATCCGTTCGGCGACGGAAATGGTCGGGCGGGGCGCTGTCTGATCCACCTCGTGCTAGGTCAGCGAGGTTTGGAAGGCCCGCTGCGCCCGCCGATCAGTTTGGTTCTCGCTCGAGACAAGCACGCCTACATCACAGGACTGACGGCGTTCCGCGAGGGAAAGCCCGACCATTGGATCGGATCGTTCGCCGACTCGGTCAGCGCAGCTGTGGCTGGCGTCCATTCGCTGCTCGCGGATCTGGCCGACCTGCAGGCGGACCTCATGGAGCGTGCAGGCAACCCCCGTCGCGACTCGGCCGCGGCCTTGGCGATCTCTTTGATCGCTTCACATACCGTCTGGTCAGCAAGTTTGTTGGCGGCAGCTGGCGAAACGACCAAAGCTGCCTCCCGGAACGCTCTGAACCGACTCGAATCTTCTGGCGTGCTGTCGCCGCTCCCGGCAGACAAAAGCAGGGAGCGCCACTGGATCAGCGAGGACGTTTTCGCCCTCCTCGATCGGTTCGAACGGCGTCTTCGACTCGGTTGAGAGACGAGCTGCGATGCCTGGCGCCCGTTGACAGCACCAGGACGTCCTCATGACGCGTATGACGTCCCGTGCCGGGCGGGCCGCCGGGCGAAGGAACTCTCACAGGAGCCTTTGAGGTGCCCGCTGTCGTGGCCGACGACTTGCCCCCGCCGCCCACCGTGACGGCGCCGCCGACACCGTTAGAGGCAACACTCATCGGCGGTTGGGACCTCGATCGATCCTCTGGGCGATTCGCCAACGATCCGGCACCGCGGCGCGGCGTCGCCTTCTCTCAAGCGCAGCACAGCGTTTCTCGAGAACTATCGCGATTGGGTAACGATCGAGGGATTTGGGATTTGGTTCAGCGACGGCGACTGCAACGGGGAACGGCGGGGCGGCGATCATCGTGGGCCCCGATTCCTTGAAGGTTGACGAGGACTCGGCCCTTTCATTTGGCCGAACGGCCATGGGACGCGGAGAAACGTACCCCCAGATACTTGGCGAGATCTCGGCATGTCTCAGGTCGGACGGATGCCAGTACGCGGTGAACGGCGACCAACTCATGATTGTCGGGGCTGAGGGCACCGAATTCCGATTCCATCGGAGCGCCATGCAATAAACCGCTGCGGCGAGCCTTAGCTGGCCGTGGGAACTCTCCCGCGGAACGTTCGCGGGGCGGCTCTGTTCGACGAAGCGCACCTGACCCGATGGCGAAGTCGCCCGGCCTCGGGAATGCCAGCGCTGCACTGGTTGCGGGGTTGTCGTCGCGGAACGAAGCCTTGCCGATGCCGAGGGAGGCAGGTGGCATCACTCCCCCGCGGGTCCGCGGGTCCTTCTTCGCTGCGACAGATCCGTGGCAGCCCTCTCTTTTCGCTGTGATGGATCCGTGGGACGTTCTTCGGTGTGACGGAGTTGCACGAAAGGCATCAAGGAAGGGGGTTGACAGAAAGAACACGCGTTCGCTACGGTTGGGACCCGTTCAACGTTTTCCCCGCTGAACGGCCTTGCGAGATTCACGCCACCTTCGCAGCTGACTTGGTCGCTTCGCTGCCACTTGATTCGAGTGCTCTCCGAGACGGAGGTTGGTCGTGCCGCAACTCCTTGACGCCGCCCTCGGTGCCCCCGTCGGGCAAGAACAGGTCGCCCCGCTGGCCGATCCCGATGTGGACCTCACCGTCTCGCTGTCGTGCCGTTTTCCCGACGACCTCACCGGCCTATCGGTCGACCAACTCTGCCGCTGCGTCGCAGCCATCAGCCGCGCACAGTCCCGCCTCGAAGGGCAACGGTTCCGTCTTGTGGGCGAACTGAATCGCCGCCGCATCACGGACCCGTCTGTCGACCCAACCCAGATCCTGCGAACCGAAGGCGGGCTCACCGCTCGCCAGGCCACCAAGCAGAACGGGCTCGCAAGCCGCTCCCGCGAATTAGCTGAGCCGGCACGCCAAATGGCCGCGGGACAGCTCACATCCAACCACTTCGAACAGCTCGGACGTGCCCAACAAGCCCACCCCGAAGCATTCCAAAACGAGCAGCACGCCCTGATGGCGAACACTCAGGGAATGGGTGCCGATCGGCTTCGAGCTGTGATCTCAGACTGGATTGCCCGCCGGGACCACGACGACGGCGCAGACCGGTTCCGGCGCCAACACCAAAACCGCTACCTCTCTATCAAGCAGCTCTCCTCGGGGATGATCGGCATTCGCGGCGAGCTCGACCCCGAGGCCGGCTCCAAGATTCAAACAGTCCTGGGACACGCCGCAAATGACCTCTGGCAGGCCGAAACCCGGAACACGCGACCGACATCCAGCGCATCTCAACGACTCGCCGATGCCCTTACTGAAACCGTCACCCGTCAGGGCGCCATGGTGCTGGGCGGACGGGGACATCCCGGCCGACCCGTCCTCCACATTGCCGTGAACTACCAGGAACTGGTCGATCAGCTTGCTGGCGTGCGTAATCCATCTGGGATGGTGTCACCTGCCTCCTCGCTAGACCCCGGCTCACCCCCGCCCAATGCTGCGGCCCTCGTAGGGCCCGGCTGTTGGCCGCCCGCTGCCGGCGAACCGGCACGGCCGGGCTCGTCGCCACCAGGCATTGCTCACCCCGTACGGAACGAAGGTCGCACGCATGGACCAGACCCCATATCGGGCACACCACCGCGCCAAGGCGCACGGTCCGATTCCCCGATCGCCCAGCGAAATACCGATAGAACCTTGGGGTTCGCCGGGCCCCACACTGGTCCCAAAGACGTCGGCCAGCCCAACGACAACACGCCGCCCGTCGTCGTCACACGCAGCCGTGGTGGGACCGCTGATGTAGTCGACAACAACGCGGGCGCATTCGAAGCCTCCGACACTTGCTCGGATCCGATTGAAACCTCTGTCTGCGATCGGTCGCCGCGCAGCAAGTTTGGGTTCAGTTCGCCGGGCACAGCCACCAACGGTGTAACCATCTCCCCCGCCACGATCCGACGCCTGGCATGCGATGCCGACATCATCCCGACGGTGCTCGGGTCGAACGGGGTCGTGCTGGATCAGGGACGCAGAGTACGAACGGCTACTTCTGCGCAGCGATCCGCGCTCATCCAGCGTGACAAGCACTGCGTGTTCCCCGAGTGCGACCGGCCGCCGTCGTGGTGCCAAGCGCATCACCTCAAACCCTGGGAAGACGGAGGAGCAACGGACCTCGACAACATGGCCCTCATCTGCAGCAGCCACCACCACCTCGTCCATGAAGGCCAATGGACTCTCACCCGCGGACCAAACGGCACCTGGACGGCGCAACCTCCGCAACACCACAGGCTCAAGCCACCGTCAGCCTCGACTCAGCCCGCACACCGGACCGGGGCCCACTCGGAAGTCAACCTCAGCCCGTGACGGTCTACAGCACCTATCGAAGCTTCGAGACTTTTTGCGAGCGGAGGCAGCCCGCGTCCAAGTGGGTCATCTCGCGGTGGCCCTGTCGGCGGTGGTAATGACCCAGGCTTGTTCGATCGTCACGGGGTCGCCGTCGAGGGTGTTGATCTGGACGTCGGTAGTTGAGTCGTCGATGACCATGATGGCGAACGGTGCACCGTCGCTGGTGCGATGGAGCGCCCAGCCTTCGGGGGCGATTGGCTCGGCAGAGAGCGCCTGTGGATCGGGAACACCCGCGCCGTCGGCCTCAAGCCGGATCGAAGCCTCTTCGGGGGGATCGGCCAGATCTCCGCCAACCCGCACAACCAGCATCGCCTGCGGCTGATCGGCTGAGATACCTTCCCGAGCGGACGAAGGGATCTTCACCATTCCCTCATCGGCTGCGCCGTCCAAGTCAACCGAGGAGATCGTCACATCGGCAGTTCCGGCGTCGACATCGATGGACTGCCCCGCGCGGAGGTCACGAGCGAAACGCTCGACGACCGCGTAGGTCATGTGGTCACCCAGATCACGGTCCAGATACCGCCGGTCAGACAGCCGGTCGACCGATTGCAAGACCAAGGTGGCGCCCTCTTCGACTCGGTCTACCAGCCACGACGGCTGATACCGGTCCCACTGCACCACCTGGAAGCGATAGGCGAATGCGGCAAGCATCTCGCGAATGTTGAGGCGGAACGAGTCCCCCAACAGCAGCAGATCGTCGACCATTGGGAGGCCTTCGACCTTTTGTTCCCTAGTCTCAACGGAGAGCTCGCGCACCTTGCTTGCGTCGTCCGAGACCGAATAGTCCAGCTGAAAGTTGTTCCGCTCGATCGGTTTGGGTCGTTTCAACACCCAACGTTCGGTCTGTTCTGTTTCTTGTAGCGCTCCCAGGATGGCAATGTCTCCGCGATACGGCAACGTGCGGACGTACTCAAGCCCGTCGATAGCGTTCGCGTCCGGAAGATAGTTATCCATGATGGCGGCGCCGGTGACCGCCGCGCCGAGCGAGTTCCAATGGGTGTCTCGCGTCCAGTACACCTGGCCGCCCGCGTCTTTTTCTTGCTGCAGGACCGCCCAAGCGTCGACGAAACGCGGAAACGGCGTTTCGAGCAAGGCGGCACGAAATCGGTTCTCAGCATCAAACGAGCAACTTGCAAAGTCGCGCAGCGTGCTGGTCATCTGTTCTGGATAGATGGCCTGCTTGACGGGCGGCACGACCGTCAGCGGATCGGCGCCCATCGCGTAGGCCATGCGACTCACGCGGAGCATCTCGGCGACCGTCGGCTCAACGAAGTCACCCATATGGCAGGGTTCAAGCACGGCGCGGCGGTAGAACATCCAATCGTCTCGGCCCAGCAAGACTTTGTCCGGGTTGGGGCTGTCACCCAACACGTTCCAACGGAACTTCGCCTGGTCCTCGATGATGTCCGTCCGCCACGGGAACGTCTCAACCATCTTGGTCTCAAGCTGACTGAAATAGCTGCCGTCCGAAACAGCGGACCAGGACAGTTCGGGCATTTCGGTCGGCGCCCGGTTCTCAAGCATCTCCGAACGCGAACCGGTGAGCCACAAGATGAACGGGACCATCAAGCAGACTGCCGCGCAGACACCGAGCGCGACCGACTGCCCTCGAGGGATACCAAACGATGGGGCATCCCCGTCCGCCTCGGACGCGTCCACGCTTGGATCGCTCGACACGGACCCGGTCTGCACCGGGCCGGGTTGGCCTTGAGGACCGGACGGCGAGTCGGGCGTCGCTGGTTGGTTCTGATCAGTAGCCAAGGCTTGGATCCACAATTCCCAAGAGCTGATTGCCCTTGATCCATCGTTCGACGTTCTGAGTGATTCGGTTACCGAGCAGAGGAACGGCCATCTGCGGGGTGTTCGCTGTGTGTGGCGTGATGATGCAGGAATCCAGCTGCCACAAAGGGTGCCCGTCGGGTAGCGGTTCCGGGTCGGTGACGTCCAGCGCCGCGCCCCCGATCCCCCCGTCTTGGAGGGCTTGGACCAGATCGTCGGTCACGATGTGTGCGCCGCGTGCGACGTTGACAACCCAGGCGTGAGAAGGCAAAAGCGCCAACTCCGGAGCGGCGATGCAGCCAACAGTTTCGGGCGTCAGAGCGAGAGCCAAGAACACGACGTCAGCATCGGCCAGTACGTTCCGTCGTTCGTCGAGCGAGACGACCCGGTCAGCTCCCGCCATTGGTGTGGCGGTCCGGCGAACGACGGTGATCGAGGTTCGGAACGGTTGAAGCAGACGGATCAGCGTCGTGCAGATACCGCCCGCACCGAAGATCACGACGTTCGCGCCGATCAGGTTGAACCCAACCTCGTCACTCTTCCATGACTGCCGCCGGGCGTAGCTGCCGATGTGACGCATGCCGGCGAGGGCCAGAGCCAGGGCATGTTCGGCGACAGGCTCTGCATAGACGCCTTGACCTGCGGTAAAGATGCGACCGCTTGAAATGAGGTCGGCGAACGGCTCGACGCCGGCGAAGGGCAGCTGAACCCAGCCGAGGTGACTGCCTTCCCCAGCGAGTAACTCAGAAAGGTCTGATGCACGGCTCGGCAGGCCCCAGATCAGTGCGCTGGCTTCGGCCACCGGCACAACTCGACCGCCGCCCCGTTCGACCGCGCCCCGCATCCACGACGGAGAGTCAGCGGGCGCAATTGCCACTAACGGTGATGTCTCACCATTCAACGGTGCACCTCCACCTCGGAACTGGATCGCCCGTTTTAGCGCACCAACCGCCCCGCGCCTCCACCGAAGCAAACGGCGAATGCGCACTTGAAATCGGCGTGCTCGTCGACCAACACCCGGCTCACCACTGCGAAGTATCGGTCCCGTGCCAGCGGGTCGAACACAACCTTCTGGTTCTGCATCCCGCCAGTCCGGAACCCCCGCACCAAAGACGCCGACCCTGGACGATCAGTCATGCATTTCGGCGAGACACGAAGCCCTCAGGTCAGGTGTGAAGACGGCAATCTCCACACTGCGCCAGGGGTCTTTCCTCTCCATCAACACAAGTCACCAACGTCATGGCCGAATACGCCTAGATCGGGAGGCCACCTGCTGCAGGGCCGACCGAACCGGTATCGCGATACGCGTCGATCGCACGCTGGGCGATTCGCCACTGGTGGATCTCGTCGGCACCATCGGCCAGGCGCGCCCACCTTGCGTGCTGGTACATGTCGGCAAGTGGCGTATCGGTCGAATAGCCCAGCGCCCCGTACACCTGAACGGCCCGGTCGACGATGCGGTTCAGCGAGTTGGCGACGAAATGTTTCGCCATCGACACCTCGCTCTTGAAGTCGTCGCCACGATCGATCTTGTACGCGGCGTGCAGCACCATCAGCTTGCTCTGGTACAGCTCCATCGTGGAGTCCGCGATCAGCCACTGGATGCCCTGCTTTTCGGCCAGCACAGAACCGTGGGCATAGCGGTTGAGGGCCCGGTCGATCATCATGTCGAGTGCTAGTTCGGCCTGAGCGATCCAACGCATACAGTGGGCGAGCCGGGCAGGGCCAAGGCGCGCCTGGCCAAGTTTGTGTCCTTCTCCACGACCGCCGAGCAGGTTGGCTGCGGGCACTCGAAGGTCTTCAATCAGGATCTCGGAATGACCCGTCGAGCCGTGCATCGTTTCGATCTGGCGGACTTCGGTCCACCCCTCGGACGGGATGTCGACAAGGAACGCGCTGTTGGCGCCGCGGATATCCCCGGGGTCACCTTCTGTTCGTGCGATCAGAATCGCAAATGTGGAGCGGTGAGCGTTCGAAATGAACCATTTGTGACCGTTGATCACCCATTCGTCGCCGTCAAGAACAGCGTGAGTTTT
>JAGNEX010000109.1 GCA_018003035.1 Acidimicrobiia bacterium | reverse complement strand
GGAGCCTTCTCGTTCTCCGACCACCTGTAAACCCTGACGTAGATATCTGGGCGACGTAACAAGCGAGTGTGGTCGGGTAACCCTCGGCCTTCTGCTCAGCCACCCACCGATAGCGGGTCACTGCCCCGACTCCTTTACCCAGAAGGCCGTTGCTCGTTTGAGTAATTCTCGTTCCATCCGCAAGCGAGCATTCTCACGACGCAGCCGGACCAGCTCGGAGCGTTCCTCGCTTGTCATACCAGCCCGATCACCACGATCGATACGGGCCTGCTTGACCCAGTTCCCCAGGTTCGACTCGCCGATACCAAGGGACCGAGCGACGTCAGCAATCGTCCGGTGCTGGTCGATCACCATCGCGACAACGTCACGCTTGAACTCCAGCGTGAACGACCGTCGCGTCGACCTCGACTTCGCCTCTTCGTTCATAACAGACATGGATACCCCCTAAAGAAGGTGTCCACCCAACGGGGTGAAGCTCAGACCTTGCACGCCTGACTTCGGCGGACCTTTCTGAGACCTACTTCAGGAAGGCGAGTTTTGTTGAATCCGACTTGATCGAAGCCGATTTGATCAACTCAAACTTTGAGGGCGCGGACTTCTCTCGCGCTCAGATGATGCGTACCGACCTGCAGAACGCCAACTTCTCTCACGCCAACCTCACCGATGCCGACCTCCGCAACAGCCACTTGACCGGCGTCAACTTCGCCAACGCCGATCTGTCTGGCGCGGACCTGAGCGGTGTCTATTGGGACGCAGAAGGCGCTCCAGTTTGGCCAGCCGGCTTCGTTGCGCCCACCAGTGCGACTTCCTAAGTGCAGCGGCCGACCAACCGGGGCCACTCACCTACGGTTCAGCCAGGTGTCTTGTGTTTCCGAGCTTCGGCTCTAACGGCAGCCCCCTGACCGTCGTCCACGATGCCAGCTTCGGGGACGCGATTCTTTGCCAGGCAGCAAGTTGCGTGGCGGTCGATCGCTTGCCGGGGCCGAAGTGATGCAGGGCACGAGCCGTTCCAAGCAACAATCAATATTGAACGGCACTAGAAACCATGGCTAGGACCACGACCAGCAACGACCTACCCGTACATGATGTCGTGATTGGACCACCCGCGCGGGTGTTACGGCGAACCAATCGGGTCGAAGGGCGCCGGATGTTGCCCAGTCTTGGAGTGCGCGAGAGGCTATGCCGGACGCCTCGTCAACTCGAAGGGTCGTCGCCGACGAGTTGCCAATAGTCAGGGTCCTCGTCAAAGTCGACAATCACGACGCCACCGTCTTCGGTGAGGATGGCGGTAAAGGTTACCGGGCCAAAAATCGGCGCCGGGACTGTGTACGACCTGACCGATTCGACCAGGTCGTAGCTCAGTTCATCCCATCCTTTGAAGGCAAACAATGCGGCTGCCAATGGGCCCTCGACAAAGTCGAGTTCGGAGCCACGTCCGTCATCCGATCGGGACTCGCCGTAGAACTGGTGAGCCTTCGCCAGGATTCCGGCGCCCACCTCGACCCTTCTGTTCACGACGCGATGAAGCCGAAGCGTTCGGCAACCTGTCGCTCGAGGCGGCGAGATGTCGGGGTGGCCACCTGCGGTGCCTGCGCCAGTGCAGCCGCGTAGGGGATGTCCTCGTTCATCTCGGTCAAACGCCAACCAATATGTTGGTGCGAAAGCTCACTGACCTGTGAAGCATTTTGCCCGCGCAGCTTAGAGATGACGCTGTCAACGGTCTGAAGTTCTTCGGCGCTGAAAATCGTGAGATCGGCGTCGCGCAAGGCAACCATTCGGTGGTGTTGCTTTTCGCCGCGGTCTTCGTACTGAACGACGGCCGAACCATCAGCGACTAGCGCGTCGCGCACGGGAAGGAGTCGCCGAGGGGCCGGGCCATGTTGCAGTTTTTGATAGACGGCGCCCGTGATGGGCTGACCCGTACGCTGCACGTGATCGAAATCGGCAAAGAAAAGAACCTTGTTGATCTTGGTCGACCCGCCCCACTGATCGTTCGTCAGCTGCTTCGCGACGTAGAGCAGGAGCTCTGCCAGTTTGTGTTCGTCATACCCGAGGTTCATAGGGCCATCATCGCGCGCCGGTGTGACACCGTCGGCTCCTCAGGCATCTGGACGGAGGCACGACGGAATTTTCCACGGTGTCTGACAGTGTCATGAAGAACGGGGGCGCGTCCTCGGGTAGCGCAGACCCGCAACCGGTTGGGCCGAGGGATCGGTTACCCAGACCCTGGCCGACGAACCGCAGTTCACCGACTCGATGCCGGCAAGTGAGTCACCGTCTCGTAGAAGAGAGATGCGAGTCGAGAGCCACGAGACCCGTGCGGCAGACGCCATGATCCTCAACGGTTCATCTTTTGTATCCATGCCGTTCCTGGTATCCGTCGCATAGTGTCGCCAGCACCATGTGGGCTGCCTCCATACCAAGCCGGCCATCATGAAAGGCTCCAAAACGCGCAACACGGAGGACCGAGCACCCCGTCTAATTCGCCGATCTCGGTTCGAGTCGTATCGGTGGTTCCACTGGGTCCGGTACGACCCTCACAAAGGGATCTGACGCAACTTCTTCAGGCAAGAGAGATGCACTCGACTCGTACACGTCCAAGAAACCTTCTTGCGAGTTCACATTAAACTCTATTGATTGAGGCGACCGTCGAAATAGCTCCACAAATGCGTTCAAATACTGAGCGCTCGCGCCCCCCTGATGAGAAACGACCTCGACGGTCAGAGCGCTCTCCAGGTCGTCGACTTCCTCTTTGAACGCTGCGTCCAAGTACCTAACATGGACAACTTTTCGATCTCCAAGCTGATCAATCCACAGTGCGCCGAAGTCTGGATCGTTGACGTGAGTATCCAAGAAGTGTGCTATCGCGACTTCTTCGTCTATGGACAATGTCGAAGGTTCCGACGGGGGCAAAACCCTGGCGGGCTTGGGGGCTTGTGCTTCCGCTGCGCGGCCAGGCACGATCGAGGTTTGCGCTGTGGCGCCGCCTTCACCCTCTACGCAGCCAACAAGTGTTATCGCCGCCAGCACACCCCTAAGGAGCATGTCGCGTAGCCATTTCTGCTCTCTTGTACCCCGAAGTTCTATCAATTGCACGGGTTGCTCACTCGACAGATGTGTGTTCCGCTGGGAAGAGTGATCCAGGGCACCCACATTCCATACCGACTCCCGGGACTACCAAGCTGCGGCCCAGCGACGTGCGTCGCTGCGAGAAACCAGGACCCACCATAAGACAGAAAAATAGGTCCACCGCTGTCCCCTCCGTTACTCAGGTTGTTGTACCGGAGCGCGGACCACGTTCCACCACCCCACCAGCAATCGCCGCCAGCGGGAAATTCGTGGCTACCAAAGCCCTGTACGGTACCGACGTTGGACCCGATCGACCCATTCGCCCAAAGACCGCTCTTGAGCGTCGGCTGACCGGTGTAATAACCACCGGCTATTTCGAAAGCGATCAAAGGATGGGGGTAGGTGCGCTTGTCCCAGCCATATTCGCTGAGGTTATACGGCTGGGCAAACTCTTGGTGCTGATAGTCCCCGCCTTGAGGGGAGCAGTGCTCAAGGAAGGTCATTCCGGGATTAGATGTCAGTAGGCCGTTTACCCTGCCAGTCCCGTTGTTGGGATCGGCGCAGTGGCCAGCCGTAGCAAACCCGCGCCAATTTGATGACCCCCATTCGAATCCCACAGTGCATTCGTCGGACCAAATCCCACCGCTTTTGTATTCAAAATCTGTTCCCGCCGCCTGGAGCCTAATTTCTTCGTCCGCGAATACAACTGAACGGGCAAAGGCCGGGTTGATATAACGGTCTACGTCAACCTTCTCGTCTGCCGAAAAGTCAATAGTTCCGAGCGGGTGATTCAGCTCGAACTCGGGAGCGGATGTTTCATTGCGGGCTACATCGATAGCGTGCATGAGGTCGATGTGGCTAGCACCTCCCTTGTGGCGGTAGATCTTGGCGCCGACTTCACGCTCCAGGAGATCTACTAAACGGGAAAAAGAGGGCTCCAGATAGCGAGCATGAATCTGGTACCCCTGGTCGTAAGTCACCCACACGGCGCCGAACCTGGCGTCGTCTTTGTTGGCTAGGACAAAGTCATAAAGAGGCCGCGAGTCGCTAAACGCGCGCCGGGCCTCTTCGGTTGTAATGTGCTCGGTCGCCGCAAATTCTTTGTAGGTGGCGTCCCAGTCGAACTCGGTCGTGGTTTCGACCGGCCCTTCTGGGTCCGGACCCGGAAGATCCGCTGCGCCGACGCTGCCTGGAAT
>JAGNEX010000108.1 GCA_018003035.1 Acidimicrobiia bacterium | reverse complement strand
CCCAGACCCATCAGCGAAGAGCCCGTCGTCGCAGACGACGAGCACGACCGAGCTGCCCGAGTGTGGGCCGACAAAGCCTCGACCGGTCAATGGGCGGCAGTGCTGCCCAACGAACACTCACACTGGCTCAAGACATCCGTGGCGCGCCGTGGCAGCGCTGCCCGAGCTGCTGTCGTAGGTGCCGTTGCGCCGCTGCTCAGGGCCGGCCTTGCAGTTCCAGGCCCATCTCCCTAGAGGCACCGGGCCGGTGACCACGAGTCCTGCGAGCTGACAGACCGGCCCAGCTCATCATCCCCAATCAACCGGCGTTGCCGCACCCCACGGGGTGCGGCAACAAGCGCGTGCGGGCTTCCAAATCTGTGGACAACCATCGCCCACATCCGCGTTTCGACGGCGACCATTGGCCGTCGAGGCCGAAGGAGGACGGCATGGTTTGGCCGTCAATCAAGGGCTCCCTTCGGGAGCCTGATGTAAAGGGCACTGGTGCCAGGCGTCGGAAAGGTGGCGAGGTCCGACGGCCGCCAATCCCAGTCAACGAATCCCAACCTCGAAAGCCAGAGGAGGCTGGCTCTACCGCTCGGTACCGTGTCGCCTGTGCCCCTGCCCTGGGGCCCTTGGCGGGAGCTCGGGGGAGTGGGCGGGGCCCTGTGACGCTGGTAGCGACGCACGTTCGCCGACACCTTGCCGTGCGGTTCTGTCTCACTGTCGTTTACCGATATGGCTCATCGTTGCTGGCAGATTGGTGGTCTATCGGGGTGGGTGAGATTGCGTGCAATATCGTCTGTTTCATCGACGCTGAGTTCTGGCACCGTTCCGAACTCCGTACCGCCGCGTGGGAGGGTCCCGGCGACGTGGAAATGGAGGTGGGAGATGGCCTGGTGTGCAGGAGATCCGTTGTTCTGCCAGATGGCTATGCCTGGGCGTTCGTAAACGTCGTCGATCCTGGCGGCCGCTGCAGCGACCGTGTCGATCAACGCATGGCGCTCGGGAGCCGTTGCTTCGAGAAGAGTTGCGCAGTGGCGGGTTGGAACCACAAGAACGTGTCCGATGCCGCGTTGCTCTCGGGTGACGAGCACGGCGACCAAGTGGGTGCGACACACGATCGTGTAGGGCCGTCGACCGGCAAGGTAGTCGCAGAACGCGCACGGGTCCTCGTGCGGGAGCTCAATGCTGGTGTCGGTCATCATGCTGCCAAGGAGCTGAGAAACGATTGGAACTCGACAGGGTCGACCTTGTGCTGCTCTGAGGGGTGGATGACGATTCTCAGCTCGCTGGAAAATCTGGATCGCTTGCTGCGCAGCAGGAACGAGAAGGCCATCAGTCTCACGGAGATCTCCGCCGTCAGCTCTGGAATTCTTGATTGTCCTTGGCCGATCAGCGGGACACAGATTGGTTCGCCATTGCCATAGGCGTCGATCTGATCCCACGAGTTCTCAAGGCCGTCAAGGACTCCGCGGATGCTGCCGGTCGCCCGATTCTGCTGGTCCATGTCCGAGTAGGCAGCGCAGTAGTAGCGAAGCTGGGCGGTAATGGGCAGCGTGATGGCCGTTCCGAGCGGGTAGATCGCTTCCTTGCCCGGCTTGACGATTGTTCCGACTGGCGAAACGTGGGCTAACGCTGCCTCCAGATCCTGGTCGAGCGTGGCCTGGGACCCGGCGTACACCTTCTGCAGGAAGTGGCCTTGAACACTGCTTGCGGCAATCACTTCGGGCACTGCGCTGTCGAAGGTTGTTGTCATTCCGATGATCGCGCTGGCGTTCTGTTCAAACAGGTCACCCACCACGAGACGGATGGTGACGTTCTCCGCGTAGGTTTGCGTGGGTTGGCGGCGCCGTAGTCCAAGAAACGCCCAACCTGCGGCGCCAGCCGCGACGAGGAGCACGAGCCACCACTTGCCATCCCACCAATCCGGTGACAACGGCGCCAGGATACCAATCGGAATCGCGCAGACGCCGAGGGCAACCAGAAACCGGTGCCCGACCATGCGAGCCCGTCGTTGAAGCTGTCCAACCATCGTGGCCCGCTACAGACCTAGGCCCGTGTAAACGCTCTCGCTGTAGATACGTTCGCCTCTCGTTTCGCTGGTTGCATAGTTCGCGGCGTAATTGTCGAGGGCGTACTTGATTATTTTTGCCTGGAACGACACTGACATCGTGTGATAGTCAGCGCCGGCGAGCAGTTTGGGATAGTTGATGCTGTTTCCCTTCCGGGATCCGTCGAGGTGAGCAACCACAATTGGCAGGTCAAACTCGATCGCTACCCCCAGCTCATAGGCAAGGAACGACGCACCGTCGCCCCCCTTTCGCTTTGCGACAGGGCTACCGAGTAGCACGACCTGCTTGGCGTTCTTCATTCGTTCCCGCAGGTTCCGCTTGATCGTCTCCGGCTTGCTGGTATCTCGCGCGACGTACAATGTGTGAGCGTTGAAGAAGTCGAACTCGATGTGCTGATTCGCACGCCACGCCTCCATCATCCGATACGAGGCGATGTCCTCGCTCGCAAAGGCCACGTATGTTTTGTTCCGGTAGGTCATGCTTTCACAGTATCTCGTCCGCCGATCGGTCAGACCGACGCAGCGTTCATCGCACGCGGCGTTCTTAGGTGGGTGAGTTCCAGGGACCAGTGCCACGACCAACCGGCCAAACGTCGCCTGACACGGCACGAGCCACCAGCCACCAGAACCACAGCGGGCGAACCATCAACAAGTTGCGCTGCTCATTCGGCTGACCAATGCAAAGAACCTCGCCTGCCCATTCGCTCTCGGGACCGTCGTCAGCCCAGCCGGGCGCTCACGGGAGCGGGTCACCATACGGGCACATCGGAAATGAGCGGGGTCGCCACACCGGGTCGTGACGCCTGGCCTATGCCCTCTTGAGCCGTAGCTGGAGGGTGATGCAGCCCATCGCTCTGATCCGGATAGGCCCGCTTCACTTCAGACTCGCCGGGTGCCGCCCCAGAGTCGAGCGGTGGGGCGTCGACGCTCGCGCCTGTTCGGCGATCAGCTGGGCAAGATGGGAGCGGATCAGGTTGGTCACGGTGGTCCCCCGCTGGGCGGCGACAACCTTGGTGGCGATCCAGACTTCTTCGCTGACGTCGACGCCGATCCGTTTGGTCTTGTTCGTGCCAGGCGCCATGGCCGGGCCCGCCGATGCTGCCGGCGTCGCTGCAGGTGCACGGTCGCCGGTCGTTGAGTCGGCGCAAGCCGATGTCGTGCCGATGCCGAGGTCTGCGAGCAGATCGTTGTCGAGCGGATTGCGACGGGTAGTCATCGTGGTGCTCCTTGGCTGGTGAGTTGAGCGGCGAGTCGTGAGGCGATCTGGTCGTAGTCGTGCAGGAGACCTGCGGCCGGCCCGGTGCGGATCCTGGTGAGCGGGAGTCCCGCTGACGCGGTGTCCTGGAGGACGGTCCTGCGCGGAACGGCGCCGAGGATCTGACCATCGAACACTTGCTGGAGCTGGGCAGCATGGTGTGCGTGCTCTCGAGTGTTCGCTAGTGCGTTGATGACGACTCCACGGAGCACGCATCCGGGCTGGTAGGCGGCCTGGACGGTGTCGATCAGGCGGAGGATCGTCTTGAGCGGTTCAAGAGCGAGGTAGTCGGGTGTGGTCGGGACGATCACTCCGCTGGAGGCTGCCGCCAGGGCAGTGGTGGTGAGCATTCCGAGGGAACCCGGGGCGTCGATGAGGACGTAGTCCCACCGCCCGGTTGCCTGTTCGAGCATCAGCCGGAGCTGCTGCTCGGTCCCTGGGCCCGATGACCGCTCGATGCGAGCGTGACGTTGGCCCGCTGGAAGTACGTCGAGCCCCCACTCATCAGCCCGGATGACCTGTGCCTCGATGTCGTGGTCGTCGATTGCCGCTGCGTAGCCGACGTCGCCGGTGCCGGGCGTGAGCCCGACCAGCCGGGTGAGTGACGCCTGGGGGTCAAGGTCGATCAGCAGCACCTTGGGTGTGGTCGGTCCGGTGGCGAGGGCGTGACCAAGGTGGGCCGTGGTCGTGGTCTTACCGACTCCCCCCTTGTGGTGGACGACAGCGAGCGTGTGCATGGTCTGGTTTCCCTTCGAGATGGTGGTCACCGTCAACGTGGCACGCATTTGTGGGAATGGTCCGTTGTGGGTTCGTGAGCATGTGGAAACGAACGGATGTACATCGGTACGGATGAGCGGCTGTCGCACATCGGGTTCGGCGAGCAGCACGCTCGGCCGACTCTCGACAACCTGGAGCTACGCCGGATACGCGCATCTGAACAAATGAGGGTTTGTACATGTCGGGTGAACAGATGAACA
>JAGNEX010000046.1:6684-16382 GCA_018003035.1 Acidimicrobiia bacterium | reverse complement strand
GTCTCAAAGCGAGTCGCCCGAAACACGTCATTGCCCACCGGCTCCATTTCGAGCACCGTCGACAATCTGGGGTGTAACTGGAGAAACTCGACGGTGGCGAGCACGCCCGAGTACAGCCGCTCCAGGGGATCGCCATGTTCGACGATCGCTTCCATCTGTCTGAGCTGAAGTTCTCGGCGCTTCGATTCGGTGAGCTCGCGAAAGAGGGCTTCTTTGTTAGGGAAGTACCAGTAAAACAGTCCTTTAGCGACGCCGGCCGCCTCGACGATGTCGATGATCCGTGTGGCGCCATACCCACGCTCGTTGAAGAGGCGTTCGGCTTCGGCCATCAACACGCGTTTTCGCGCTTCGCCTTGTTCAGTCAACTGGCGGTCGGGCTCGGTCATGGGCTGAATTGTGAACGCATCTCATCGTCGGCGCAAAGCGCTGCGCTCAGGCCGAGGACCGGTTCTGCTCTGTCGCTCTCAGTGCGGAGCGGCGGAGTTTGCCTCCTGATGTGCGGGGCAGCGGCTCATCCCATACCCGAACCTCGCGGGGCAGTTCGGCTGGTAGCAGGTGTTCGGCAAGGTCCTTTCTGACCTGCTCAAGCGTCGGTGGCGGGCCCACAGTGCGGATGACGGCAGTGACGCGCTGTCCCCACACATCGTCGGGGTGTCCAACGACTCCGGCTTCGACGATTCCGGGGACGCGGGCGAGTGCTTGTTCAACCCGATCGGGTGACACCTTCACACCACCGGTGACGATGACGTCGTCCTTGCGTCCCAAAACTTCAAGCCGCCCGCCGACGATTGTGCCGACATCGTCGGTGCGGAACCATCTGTCGTTCGACAGGACCGCCGCCGTCCGTTGAGGTGCGCCGAGGTAGCTGCTCATGACGGTCGGTGTGCGCAGCTCGATCACCGAGTCGTTGATCCTCACCGCAACGCCCGCAAGCGGCAGGCCGTCGTAGACCACGCCACCCCAGGTTTCGGTCATGCCGTAGGTGCTGTGGGTCTCGACCTGCTCGGAAGCAACGGCTTGAACCTCCGCCGGAATGGCCGAGCCGCCCAGCAAGAGGCCCCGCCAGCTGTCGATCGGTCCCAGCTGGAGCACCCTGGCTGCCTGCGTCGCGACCAGGGGCACCCAGCGTTCGGCACCATGTTTCAGCGCCTCGGAGGGGTCAAAGCCGTCCGCGACGCGGACATCGGTCCCGGTCAGCCAGCCACGGGCAATGATCGAGAGCCCAGCGACATGGTGAAGCGGCAGGCAGCAGTACCAGTCGGTCGTTCCGGTGACGGTTGTCGTCATGGCGACAGCGGCGCTCATGGAACGTCGATCGAGGGCGACCATCTTTGGTTCGGCCGTCGTGCCAGACGTCACCACGATGGCAGCCAACACCGGGGGATACGACCGGCGTCTGCGATCGCCGGGCCCAAACGGGTGCCATTCTCCGGCGCGAAACACGGCCTCCGGGCCGAGGATGTCGAGCAAAGCCGTCAAACGCGGGGCCGGAGTCTTGCCGTCGAGAACGCAGACGATGTCGCCAGCCGACCAGCTTTCGGTGATCTGCGCAGCAACCTCGGCGTTCGAAGATCCGCTAGAGGTGAGGAGCACTTTGAGCGTGCCGGTCCCCTCGGTCGGGTGGCCGCCGGGTGACAGGTAGACGGGCGGCGCGCCAATCAACGCGGGCCCGCTGCTTGATAGATCGTCAGGAGCGCTCATAGATGGCTACCGTACCGAGGCCGACATGCGACGGCCGGTAGCGGCACACCTCGTGAACGTTTCGGTCAGCGCTCCCCGATACCCGGCAGACACCACTTCGCCGAGGGAGGACGGAATTCATGACCACCGCGAACGCCCTGTCCGACCCGACAACCTGGCCCCGCTGGAAGATCTGGTGGGTGGGTGCGCGCCCCCGCACGCTGAGCGCTGCGATCGCGCCGGTCATGTTGGGAACGGCGGCGGCGTGGGCGAGCTCGTGGGAGTGGTGGAGTTTCTGGGGAGTGCTTCAGTTGCGCCCTCCGTTCATGGTGGACAGCTATCTCTGGAAAGAGATCGTTTCGCCAAGTCACGTGATGGTCGCGTTCGGTGCCCTCATCGTCTCTTTGGCCCTCCAGATCGGGACCAACTACGCCAACGACTACTCCGACGGCGTGCGTGGGACAGACGACAACAGGGTCGGCCCGCTTCGGCTGACGGCGTCGGGCCTCGTCTCACCCGGAGCGGTCAAGCGTGCGGCGGTGATCAGCTTTGGTGTTGCAGCGCTCGTCGGTGCGGTGCTTTCAGTTCTGATCGACTGGCGACTTCTCCTCGTCGGGGTTGCCGCGTTGGCGGCAGGTTGGCTGTACACCGGCGGCCCCAAGCCGCTTGGCTATTCGGGTTTGGGCGAACTGCTGGTGCTTATCTTCTTTGGTTTCGTCGCGACGGCCGGGTCGTTTTACCTACAGCGCCTCACGGTGAACGGCGATGCCGTGCTCGCTTCATGTGCCGTCGGGTTCTTGGCCGTGGCGATCATGTTGGCGAACAACATTCGTGACGTCGCAGGCGACGCGGTTGCCGGAAAGCGCACATTGGTCGTGCGGATCGGGGAGCGCAACGCTCGGGTGCTGTTTGCGGTCTGCTATGTCGTCGCATTCGGCGCAGCGATGCTGCTGGTCTGGCCGTCAGTGTTGGGGGTGATCGGCCTCGCGATCCTGCTGGCGTTGGCGACCCCGACCGTCCAAGCGGTGATTTCGGGCGCGACGGGTCCGGCGTTGATCCCCGTGCTGGTACGGACCGGAGCGATGCAACTGGCGGTCGCTGCGGTGGCGTCGGTCGCGCTGCTGATCTGATTGCACATGCTGCCTGAACCGGACTCGCTCATTTGGTACACCGCGACACTGACCCTCACGGACCAAATCGGCAAAGTGTCGTCCAGGCGTGTGGCCTTGGTCGAGGGTCCCTCTGGGTGGGGCGAAGCTGCCCCACTGGTCGGGGTCGGCGACCACTCACCGTTCGCCGTCCTGGCCCGCCGCCGGTCGTTGGGCGCGGCCATCGAAGCGGCGTTCGGTGCGTGGCCGACAGCGGTCCGTTCCCGAGTCGAGGTGAATGCGACGGTCGGAGCGATCGCTCCCGAGGACGTCGAGGGTTACGTCGAAGCTCACGACCTGTGTCGCTACAACGCCGTCAAGGTCAAAGGCGGAGACTCACAAACCGTCGATCGAGTGGCGGCGATGCGCTCCGCTCTTGGGTCCGAGGTTGCCATCCGAGTCGACGCCAACTGCGCCTGGGATGTGGGCACCGCCGTGGCGGAGATCGGTCGGATGCGAGCCTACGACGTGGACTACATCGAGGACCCGGTCGGTTCGATCAGCGAACTGGTGTCGTTGCGTTCCCGGTATCGGGGATCGGTCCGGATCGCCGTGGACGAACCGGTGTGGGAGGTGCGCCAGGCGCGTTCGCTGCCCAAGTCGGCCGCCGATGTGTTGATCGTTAAGGTGCAAACGATGGGCGGCTTCGGCGCCGCAGCGAGAGTCATCGAAGCGGCAGGCCGGCCAATTGTTGTGACGTCGGCCCTGGGCAGTTCGGTCGGCTTGGCCATGGATGTCGCATTTGCATGCTCTGACCTCGACCTTTGGGGTCCGTGCGGACTGGCGACGTCCGAGCTTCTTCGAAGTGATCTGACCGAGGACACCTTCGATCCGCACGGCATCTTCATTGAGCCCCGCAAGGTTGTTCCCGATCTTGCGCGGTTGACGCCTGCCGTACCTGACGACCTACGTACCCTCGGCGTTATCGCGTAGGAGCGACGGTTCGGGAGGCGATCGTGGAGTGAAAGATCCACTCGGCCGTCGGCGCCGCGTGTACCAAAGGCAGTGCATGGGACCCCGGTATCACGGTCGACGACGCCACTCCGCCAGCGCTGAGGCGCTCAGCGACGTGCCGGTACTTCGTATCGCTCAGCCCGGCGAGATAGCGGATCGGTACGTCGCTGCGCCCAGGTGGTTCGAGCGCGTCGGGCTGTTCAGCGACTGACGCGCTGCGCAACGCCCACGCCAATGAGAGCCGGTCTTGGGTCAGTCGTTCAGCCATGAAGTCGTTACACGCGTTCAAGCCGTCGAACATTGGACGTCGGACCCACCACGACATCCAGTCCGCCAGGTCGGATTCGACGAGGCGTGCCGCTAGGCCCGCATCCGTTGAACGGCGCTCGGCTCGCTCCGCCGGGGAAAGGTCGCCGGGATGCGCTCCGATGAGTCCCAAGACATCACCTGGGCGGCACCACTCAGACACGCCAGACCAGGCCAATCGTCCACCCATCGAATATCCGACCACGACGAGCGAAGAATGTTCGCGTGATGTGTCGCGGCATCGAGCGATCGCCATCGCTGTCGCTGTCGCCATGTCGGCGAAGCTCACAACGCTTCCCAGAGTTGGCGACGACCCGTGGCCCGGAAGATCGATTCCGACCGCGCTGATCGGCGGTGCGTCTCGGCGCGTTCGGCTGATCGCTTCGAGATGATGGAGGACCGGCCGCCACATCGTTGAGGTCAAGGTAAAACCGTGCAGCAACACCAGGCGGACCGAGGACGCGTCTGTGTTCGCCGCCGTCTCACCGAGCTCCACACGAGCCAGCCCTGTAGTGCCCGCGTTCGTCGCAACGTCTTGGTAGCTGTGTCGTTCCGGCGGCGGTAGGTGCACGGGTCGAAAATAGTGCCCCTGGGCCTGCCGCGGTGGCAGGATCACGCCCACCCCCGCCCGGGCGGCGGGAACGAACCGACGCACAAGACACGAAGGCCCAAGGTTGGAAGCGGAAACGCCACACATCGATGCCGGGACGGCGGCGAGCGCCGTGCTGTGGTCGGAATGGACACGATGCGGCCTGCGGAGGGTCGTGATCTCACCGGGTTCCAGGTCGACCCCGTTGGCGCTGACCGCAGCATGTTCCCACCTCGACGTGCACGTCGTTCTCGACGAGCGCTCTGCAGGGTTCTTCGCCCTGGGAATGGCCCGCGCCAGCGGCGAGCCGGTCGCTCTGGTCTGCACGTCCGGGAGCGCCGGTGCGCACTATCTGCCCGCGGCATGGGAGGCAACGATGTCTCGGGTCCCCCTGCTGATCTGCACAGCCGACCGTCCGTCCGAACTCAGGGACGTGGGCGCTGCTCAGACCATCGACCAGATTGGCCTCTTGGGCAACGCCGCCAGCTGGTCCACCGGGTTAGACGTCGACCTGTGGAGCGCCGCACCCGATGCGGCGGAAAGCTATTGGCGCACCCACGCCGACCGCATGTGGGCGGAAGCCATGAAGAACGGCGGCCAGGTCGTGCACTGCAACGTCCCGGTCCGCGAACCGTTCGTTCCTAGCGCCGACGACCTCAAAGCGGTCATCGGCTGGGCAGATTCGAACAGGCCCACGCCGGCGATCACGACCGTCTGGGGAAGTCGCGCGTCGCTCGCCCAACTAGACCAGGTGGCGCGTTGGGCGATGTCGCATGAACGGGGGCTACTCGTCGCTGGATGGGGCTCGGGGGTGGACGGCGAAGCCTTGAGCGACCTCGCCGAGACGCTTGGGTGGCCGCTCCTCGCCGACGCCATCAGCGGAGCTCGCCGACCGCTCGCGCCAGTGATTGCGGGCTATGACCTGCTGATTCGCGATGTTCCAGATGTCGAAGAGTGGAAACCGACCGCAGTGCTGCGGCTGGGCGCCGAACCAACGTCAAAGGCCACGAACGTGTGGCTTGACTCGATCGGCTCCGAGGTCGTCCACATCGATGGGTTGGCGCTCTTCCAAAACACACGGCGCGCCAGCGGCCTTCACCTTTGCTGTGACCCGGCCGACGCCATTGCTCGGATCACTGCAACCGTCCTCGCCGAAACTGTGGCAGCGGCGGGCGTGGGCGACCGGTCGGCGGGCGTGGCGGACGGGACTGACCTGTCTCCTGCTACCTGGCTCAAGCGCTGGTCCGCGGCCGAACATGCACTTCAGCGGCACCTTGACGTGGATCTTGACGCTGATGGGCCGGTCGACGAACCCTGGCTCGCCCGCATGGTTACGGCTGAAGCGCCTTCAGGCGGAAGCATCGTGGTGGGATCGTCCATGCCGGTGCGCGACGTCGAGGCGTTCGGTCGAGCGCGCAACGACGTCTGCATCGTATCGGCGCGAGGCACCAACGGAATCGACGGCTTCATCGCTGCGGCCTTGGGTCACGGAGTGGCGACCGGGGCGCCGACGCTCGGGCTCTGCGGTGACCTGACGTTTCTTCACGGCGCCGGAGGGTTCCCCGTTCTCCAGGCGCAGAACGAGGCGGTCAACGTGACCTTGATAGTTGTGGACAACGGGGGCGGCCAGATCTTTTCTCACCTGCCTCAGGTGGAGCTCACCGATTGGTTCGCCACGCTGTTTGGGACGCCACCACGTGTCGATGTGGCGGCGATCGCCGGCGGCTATGGGGTGAGGACGGTTCGGGTTGAGAACCGGCAGGACTGCCGGGACGCCCTGCGCAACGCGGCTGCCAATCCGGGGATCGACGTCATTGTCGCCTCGGTCGATCCCCACGCATCAACTGCGGCCAGGTCACAAGCGCGTGTCGCCGCGGCTGGCGCAATCGGCGAGCCGGCACCTTGAGGTGGCGCTTTGAACCAGTTTCTTTTTCGGATCAGTCCGCCGGCATAAAGACGTCGTCTGGGATCACTACCTTCGCGCATGCACCCCAAATCAGGGTTTCGCCGACCGCGATCAGGTCGTCCAGAGAGTCGGTCGGCCCAGAGATGAGACGCTGCCGCACCATGCCGTTGAAGGCGACTAGGGCTGCCAGAACGCGCTCAAAGGTTGGCTGGACTAAATCGTCACGGGCGGCGGCGGCGACACTCAACGGCGCCGAGACACTCTCGGCCAGAACCTTGAAGACTTCCCACCGCCGTGTGATCGCGGCGTCGCCGGCGGCAAATGCCTCGATCATGAACAAACGCGCAAACGACGGCTCGTCCACCATCATCTGCAGGTAGCTGGCGAGACCACCTCGGATCTGGCCCGCTGCGTCTGGATGGGCGTCGGCGTCCAAGATCACCTGCGCGACCATGATGTCAACCGCTGCAAACGCGGTGAGGAACGCGTCGTCCTTATCCCGAAACGTCCCATAGAACGTCTTACGCGACACGCCGGCGCGGTCGATGATGTCGGCGACGGCCGTGTCTGAGTAGCCGAGTTCGGAGACTGCGTCTGCTGTCGCAACGAGCATCCGGCCACGTTGGGACGCTTCGACGACGGATCGCGAGAGGCCATGCCGCCCCCGTGGAAGCGGTGCTTCTGGATCCCACTGGCTCAGTTCGAGCCCCTCGACCAACTGCGCAACTAAGGGCAAGCGAACTCTGCGCCCATGCGCGTCCGTGTGCCCGCCCACCACGTGAGCATCGGGTGTTACCGCCATATGTCCCCCTTGACCCATCCGCGTGACATCCCCATGTTCATGCGGTTGGTGCAGGTCATGCTAGGGGGAAACGCCGCCGGTGCGAAACCCGGTCGGCCGAAATTGGGCAGATCAGCAGGTGGCGCAGCGGCCCAGAGCTGTCTTCATGACCTGCAGCTTCTGTTCGGTTTCGACCCATTCGCGGGACGGATCGGATTCTTCGACGATGCCGGCCCCTGCAAAGCAGGTTGCCCGGTCGGTGCCCAGGACCGCGCTGCGGACGGCCACCCCAAAACGTCCGTCGCCGCTGCTGTCGATCCAGCCGACCGGACCCGCATACGGGCCGCGGCGTTGCGGTTCGAGCGCCGCTATGCATTCCAACGCCGCGTCTCTGGGGTGACCTGCAACCGCTCCGGTCGGATGCAGAGCTGCGACCAGTCCAAGGGCGGTGGGGGTGAAGTCTGCGGGCAGGTCGGCTTCGACCGTGGTCGCTAGGTGCTTGAGCGGTCCAGCGTCCACTTCGACCGGTGCCGTCGAGCGGACGCGCAGGGTGACCTCGGCGAGGCGTTCGATCAGCGGTCCGACGACGATGGTGTGTTCGTGGCGGTCCTTCGCCGTCATCGCACCAGCGCCGTCGTGAGGCTTGTCGCCGGTGATCAGCGTCGCGTCGCCGTGCCCTGCACGTCCATCACGCGCCTGACGATTCCCGTTCCGCTCGCTGGACACGGGCCAAGCGGTGCCCGCCATGGGCCGGCACCGAGCGGTCAAACCTTTGCGCTCGACGAGCAGCTCGGGCGTTGCGCCGACGAAATTGCCGGCGCAGTAGACGTACGCGCCGGGGTTAGCGGCGTTGAGGGAGCGGATGACGTGGCCGCGCTGGAGGGGCGTATCGATGAAAACGTTGGTTCGCCGCGACAAGACGACCTTCTCGAGATTGCCGTCCCGCATCTGCTGCTGGCTCGCCTTGACCATCGCTTCCCACTCTGGCTGCGTGACTTCGTCGCCTTCGCCGGCTGGCCACCACAGGCGTTCGTGGAGGACGTCATTGCTGATCGGTTCGGCGTCGGCCAAGGAAACCTCGCAGCGCCACCCCTGGGTGAGACCGGTTTGCCCGGCTTGAGGCGCAGCTCGGCCTACGGTCAGCTGTGGGATGACCATCGCTCCCGAGGTATGGCGGTCAAAGGGCAGAGCGCCGAAGGCTCGCGGCAGCAGTTTCGGGCCGCCCGGGGGCCGATGGTCCTCGACGGTCAGCGACGCAAGCGCCCCGGTTACCAGGTTGTCGAGGCGGGCGAGACGTTTCGGACCGGTCGGGACTGGGATGATGACGGCGGCGCCGAAACCCATAACGGTTTCGTTCTCGTCTGACCAGTACCACACCAGGTCGGGACGATCGAGCAGACCGTCCTCCTCGGATCCGACGGTGATGATGGCGGTACCGGTCGCTACAAGCGTCGCCATCTACTAGCTGCCAGCGCGCGTGCCGACCAGGAGCTGAGCGATGCCACCGCTGAGTTGCCAGTGGGCGATCTCTGTAAAACCAGCGTCGTAGAGCATCGAAACAAGCTCGTCGCCGGGTGGAAGATACGACACCGATTTCGGCAGGTATCGGTAGGCGCTGCGATCCGACAACAGCCCGCCAACCAGTGGGACAACGTTGTTGAAGTACATCTGATGGCCGAACCGCATCACAGGATTGTGCGGTTCGGACACCTCGAGAAGCGCCATCCGGCCGCCGGGACGGACTACGCGAGCCATTTCCGCGAAGAACGGTTGTAGCGACTCGAAGTTTCGGAGCGCGAACCCACAGGTCAGTCCGTCGACCGAGCCGTCCGCGAACGACAGGGCTAAAGCATCGCCGCGAACGAGCGGTCCTCCCGTGTGAGCGTGCTTCAGCATGCCCGCCGACCGGTCAACCCCGATCGCCCGGTAGCTCATCGCCTCCAAATCGCGGCACAGGTCTCCGGTTCCGCAGGCGACGTCGAGCACGGTCGAGTAGCGGGGGAGTCCCAACGCCCGAACCGTCTGGGCTCGCCAAGCAACATCCATCTTGAGGGTAAGGATGCGATTGAGGCGCTCGTACCGCCCGGCGATGCGGTCGAACATGTCGTCGACCATCTTGACCTTCTGTTCCCCGGTAGGAAGAACATCTGGTTGCTTGGGCATGTGATCTCCTGGCTAGGCCGAGGTCGCAAGAAGTTCGGGGGCGGGTTCGCGCAGTTGCTCCAGAACGTGCCGGGCGACGTCTTGAAATGCCTGCACGGTCGGTTCGTGTAGCGCGGTGCATTTCGTCAAGACGTCGCAGGCCAGATGTACCTGTTCGCGGGCCATTTCGAA
>JAGNEX010000046.1:0-6584 GCA_018003035.1 Acidimicrobiia bacterium | reverse complement strand
CGCCGGTTGACACTCACCGTTCCGCGCCGCGAATCAGCCTCGTCGATGACGTCGTCGTGGAGCAGCGATCCAATGTGGAGCAGCTCGACCGACGCCGCGGCAGCAATCACGTTGTCGGATGCGGCGCTCTCTCGATCGTGGGTCACCGCTTGAGCGGCGACGATCGTAAGGGTGGGGCGGAGGCGCTTCCCGCCGGCGTTGACCAAGTGGCCGAGCGCAGGTTCAAGGAACGGGTTGCCGACGTTGATGCTTGTTCGCAGCGCCTCTTCGACACGTTCCAAGTCGCTTGCGAGGGTCGGAGTTGCAAGGAACGCGTGAATGCTCATCGGTGAATCTCCGGCTCCTGGGCTGGCTGATCTTGCACCGACATGTGGAACTCTTCTTCGCCTTCTGGATGATCGATGCTGAACATCTGCAGCACCACTTCGCGATCTCTTCCACCGTCGAGTTCGACGAGGAACAGGCGCTGCCAACGGCCGAGGGCAAGTTCGCCGTCGACGATCGGAATGGTGATCGACGGGTTACCGACGAGCATCGCTCGAACGTGGCTGTGCCCGTTCGGCCGCTCGTCCGGAGTCAGGTTCTGCCACCGACGATCGAGGTCGTCATGAGCCCAGTAGCGATCGCGAGGCGTCAGGCGCTCGACCGTGGTCCGCACGTCTTCCTGGTAGCCCTCTTCGTCCTCGTTGATGGTGAGGCCGCAGGTGGTGTGGCGGGTAAACACCAGCAGGTTCCCGTGGTTTGGTTTGTGGCGCTCGATCATGTCGAAGCAACACTGCGTGATGTCGACGAAATCCGTGTCGGCCGCAGTCGATATGAACAGCCTGGCCACTCGAAGGCGGGGGAGCGCGCCGGACGGTAGGGCTACCGGATGATCCTGCACGTCTGTCACGCGCGGTCCGGCGATCGTTCCTTCGGGACCCATCGTTGGTGTGATTCCTTTGGTTGATCAAATGAGAGTCGAGTACTCACCCACGGTCGCCACCGCATCCGAAATGGGGGTGGATCCGAACGGGATGGCAAGCATGGACATCTGAGAGGCGAGTCCGCTCCGACTGTGTGGCAAAGAATCGTATTCGCGGACTCGTTGGACGAACGAAGCTTGACCGGTCTTAAAGCGGCGCCGCTCGTTGCGCAGCGGCCAGGACTTTTTGGGCAAATGCACCTGAAAGAGCCGTGACGATACGGGTTTTCATGTTGAACGTTTTTGGCTGGGGGAGTGCTTTTGGGGCGGGCTGAATCGTCGATGTGTCTCCCACATTGTTGTCGCTCCGGCCGTGCCAACGGGGTCGGGTGCGTCGGGTGGTGCTGCCCTGTCGGGCTTGGTGCCGGTGCTTGTTGGTCGGGTGAATCGAGCTCGTCAGCCACGATCGATTCGAACGAGCCAAGTCGGTAGCGCCCACAGCACGCGAAACGAACCGTCGACAGGCAGGCTGCCCAACTCTCTTGAGTCGAGGGTCTGTACGGCGACGTTGTCTGAAAGGACCCACATGGTCTGGGGTCCGCGGGTTTCGGCCACCCGTTTGACGAGCCAAAAGCCAGGCCGATAGGGGTGCTGAAAGACCCGTAACTCGCCGACCTTTGCAGAGTCGGAGCGCACGGTGATCAGGGCCTGCCCGTTGACGAGCGTCGGTTCCATCGAGCGATCCGACACGACGAACCGCCGGAAGGGGAGGCGCTGTTGGTGCATTGTTGGCGTCCTCTCAGGTCGGTGCAGTGTAGGGTGCTTGTCCCTGACTTTCGTGGAGATATCAAGGAGCCAAAATGCTGTCGTCACTGTTTAATGGGGCCGAGTCAGCCCACGCCCACTGCGACCTCTACTGCGGCGTGTACGACCCCGCGCAGGCCAAGATCGAAGCGCTTTCATGCGTGAAGATCGCCCAGAAGTACCAGGACTCAGACGACGACGCCTTCCGCACCCGCTGCGTCTTCCTGAAGGAAGAATGCGCCGAGCGCACTAAGCACCACCTGATGGTGTTGTGGGCCGACTTTTTTGCCCCGGCACACTTCGAAGAGTACCCCCAGCTCCACGACCTGTTCTGGAAGGCGACGCACCAGGCGGGAGAAGCCAAAAAGTCGATGGACCCTGCGGCCAGCGAGCAGCTGGTGGCGTACATCGACGAGATCGCAGACATTTTCTGGAAGACCGACAAGGGCAAGCAGATGGGCGTCTACCCTCCGGCATAACAACACCGGCTTCGAGGAAGGCTGTCACTTCGAGCCGAATCCCTCGCCGGACACCGGCTTAGGATGTCCCCAAGCCTTGTGAACTAACGCCTTGGCCAGCCCGTTTCGGGCTGGCCAGGCCGCGTTAGGTGCCGAGCAGATGGGAGTCCGGCCCAGACCATGCTGTTTCCAACCGCCGCGTTTGCCGCCTTCTTCGCAGTGGTCTTCTGCGGACACTGGATCGTACGGCGCTACCGCTTTGGCTGGCGCTACTTCATGCTGGCCGCCAGCATCTTCTTCTACGGGCAGTGGGACTGGCGGTACGTGCCGCTGCTGCTTGGGTCCGCAGTCGTCAATGCGTTCCTAGCTCGGGTCGTCATCGAGAACCTGGGCCCTGACCATTCGCGAACCGAGGCGTCAAAGCGGTGGGTCCGGATGGGCGTCGCAGCAAACCTGGCGCTGTTGGGCTGGTTCAAGTACGCGGGTTTCCTTTCAGAAACCCTGATCAACCTGGCTCACAGCGTCGGCTGGAATGTCGACGTTGCGCCGCTCACCGTCCGGCTGCCGATCGCCATCTCGTTCTTTACCTTCCAGGGCATGAGCTACGTCATCGACGCTGGTCGCGGTCAGTACCGCAAACCCGCCAGGTTGCTTGACGTGATGCTCTACATCTCGTTTTTCCCGCACCTGGTCGCCGGCCCCATCGTTCGGCTCTCAGAGTTCTTGCCGCAGCTCGACCGCCGTCCCGGCACCCTCGATGTCGGCAAGGCAACCCAGCTGATCGTGGGAGGCCTCTTTAAGAAGGTCGTCGTGGCGTCGTATCTGGCGGAAGTGATCGTCGACAAGACGTTCGCGGCGCCGGGACAGGCATCCGCATGGGATGCGTGGCTCGGAATGTACGGGTACGCGATTCAGATTTACGCCGACTTTTCTGGGTACACCGACATCGCGATCGGCTTGGCGCTGCTGCTTGGCATCAGCTTTCCCCAGAACTTCGACTCCCCGTACCGGGCGCTGAGCCTCCAGGACTTTTGGCGCCGGTGGCACATGACGCTGTCGCGATGGCTGCGGGACTACCTCTACATTCCGCTCGGCGGTAACCGTCATGGGTACAACCGCACGCTGGTCAATCTGATGCTGACCATGCTCCTTGGCGGGCTCTGGCACGGCGCCGCATGGACGTTCGTGATCTGGGGAGCGATCCATGGGGGCTGGCTGGTGCTCGAACGAGTGGCTAGCAAGCGGTGGCACGAATATCGCCACGGTGAGCCGCTCCTCGACCCCCGAGTTTCTCAGGTACTTCGGTGGGCGCTGACCTTCCATGTGGTCTGTCTGGCCTGGATCTTTTTCCGCGCTCCCACCTTCAGCATCGCGATTGAGTACCTGGGCGCACTCTTTGGGCCCCTCGGTGCAATATCGTTCAACCCAGTGTTGATTGGGCTGTTGATCGGCGCTGTGGCGGTGCAGTTCATGTCCCGCGAATGGTCGTTACGCCTGCAGAGGGCCTGGTCTGAAGTGCCGCCGGTCTATATGGGTGTGGCGTTCGCTTTGATCCTGACCGTGATCGACACTCTCGGTCCTGAGGGCGTTGCGCCCTTTATCTACTTCCAATTCTGATGGCTCCACACGACCCGAAGGCTCCTTTGAGAAGCGACGAAAACGGCCGGGCACAGCGATCCAACGACGATGGCGAACGTCCCCTTGGGCGGGCGAAACAGCGCTCCTCGCGTGCGGGAGAGGGCGACGGTGGGGCGCGCGGAAAGTCAGCAGGGACGCGGTCGGCAGCGACTTCTGGTGTTGAGATGGACGCAGATCGGCCTCGGCGGACGTCACGCGTTAACGGCACAGACCCCGGCCGGCCCTCACGGATAGCGGACCGAACGGCGACAGGTAGAGACGGACAAGCGAAATGGCCCGCGGCGCGTCGGGATGTTTCCGATCGAGGGACTGAGGCGACCGGGCGTACCCGCAGGCGACAGGCCGCGACGGACGGCTCGTTCCCTGCCATCGCTCGGCCAGGTGCTGTTGGGCGGGCGCGGCTGGCCGAGAGTGATTCGGTCCGCGCACCTATCGAGGCCAGATCGGGCCGTACCGCCACGCCCGCGGGGCGGCGTGCCGCGGGTCCGCACGACCAGCCTCTTCCGAGTTCACCGCGCCGCGCTGCCAGAGGTCTTGCAAGCGGCGAGGCGTCTGGTGGCCAGTCCCAGCGGCCCGCACTGAACCGACGGGCGTCGCGGCGATACACCGCGGATGGGCGCAAGCGCTTCTCCCATCAACAGACCTTCGTGGTCGGAGCCGTCGGGCTGCTCGTCGCGGTCGTTTTGAACAGTGGCGCTTTGCTTAACGGAGCCGAGACCAAACCGTTTGGGCCCGCCCGTGATCGGTCGGTGCGTTTGTGGTCGGCCGTCGACGACATTGCGAATACGTTCAGTCTGAACCGCCCGCGCGACGTGCTCGCGTCGGCGGTCGGTAAGGACGGCGACTCGGGGTTGGACCCCACCCGTTCGTTTGCCGATCCGGGTGCCGATGTGGTGGCGGGTGGTCCGTTGCCGGACGCGGGAGCGGGTCCGACACCGGTCGTCGCGGCCCCGACAACGACGACCACGGCTCCGGTTGTTGTGGAGATCCGGCGGGGGACCACGGCCGATCCGTTGCGGGTCTGGGTCGGGGGCGACTCGATGAGCAAGGACATGGCGGCGTCCTTCGCGCAGCGAAGCGAACCGTTGGGCCCATCGGCCGTGGAAACGGAAGGTCGGGTGGTTTCCGGTCTCAATCGGCTCGACTATTTCGACTGGATCGGCAGACTGACCGAGCTTTCCTCTCAGCCTTACGAGGTGATGGTCGCCATGTTTGGGGCCAACGACTTACAGGGGATGCAGGTCGGCGAAGAGGTCTACCCGGTCCTATCCGATGGCTGGAAGAAGGAGTACGCCGCCCGCGTCGGCGCAGCGATGGAACAGCTGACAGCCGGGGGCAGGGTCGCGTACTGGATTGAGCTTCCGCCGATGAGATCTCCAGAGTTCGACCAAAAGGTTCAGCAGCTCAACCAACTGATGAAGGCAGAGGCGGATAAGAACCCCCGGGTCGTCTGGGTCGAAACCGCCGGTCTGCTTGGCGACGGTGCGGGCGGTTACGCGGAGTTTGGGCGAGGCACCGACGGCGAGTCCCATGAGCTGCGTCAGGCCGACGGCATTCATTTGTCGCTGTGGGGAGCCAACCTTGTAGCGGATGCGGTGATCGCCGACATCGTCGACCGCAAGCCTGAACCGCCACCCGCAGCGGTCACGACGGCGACAACGGCCGCAGCAGGTAAACCCGCTGCGGCCGCCGCGTCGTGAAAGTGGGGGACCGGGGGGTCGCTGTCAGGGGAGTGTCAGCGGGGTCTGTTGTGATGGGCCTTGTACGTAGCGCTCCAACACTGCTGATGCCGTCGTGCCATTCCACTGGGGGATTGGGTACGGGAGCCAGTAACCGCTGTCCAGCCAGATCTGGCCGATGAGAGGCAGGCTGCGTCCGAAGTCATCTTTGCCCTGTCCGGCGGGTGGGTTGCCGAGATCTGCGACCAGCTCCCCGTCTACGTAAAAGCGGACCTTGCCGGTGTCGAGCTTGACGGCGTAGGAGTGGTCACCTTTGAGCAGGTTCTCGTCGATCAGTTGCACTTGGGGAACCGGCCATCCGGCACGCTTGACCATGACGAAGAACCCTTGCGGCGGGTCCATTCCCAGAGCGTTGAAGACGGGTCCAAGCCCGACGGTGACGTCGCTCAGGAAGCTGGTTGAGTTGTTGTACATGAACCAGGCGATTTCGAGTTCACCGATGTTGAGCGTCCGGTTGGAGATACCAAAGCCGAAAGTTCCGTTGTGGCTGGTGAGGTCGGTTCCCTTGATCTTGTAGGTCATGGTCATACCTGCCCCAAAGATGGGGCGGGCGAGCATCTCGGCGTTGTTGTAGGGGAACTGCGCTTCTTTGGAGCGGGGGACGGTAAGCCGCACGCCCTCGTCGCCGAAGTCGAGACTTGAGTAGCCAACGCTGGTGTTACACCACTGGTCGCTCGGCGGGGTGTGGAAGTCCTCGTCCATTGCGGTTTTGGGTTGGGCCTGATCGATGCCGATGTAGCCGCCGGTCACGATGTCGTCCAGAACCGCACAGTTGGCGATGCCGTTCTCGTTCCCCGCTGTTTGGATGTTCGGTCCACCAGGTGCGGCCGAACATGCTGCCGTGACGGCGAGGGTCAGGGATAAACAGATTGGTGTGAGTCGTCGCGGATTCAAACGAGGTCCTCCTTGGGGGACGGCTGCGGACTTCAAAAGATCCACAACTAGCTATTGACATTTTGCCAATAAGCTGGCACTATAGCGGCTCCCCAGTTGACGGGCTGACACCGGGTCAGGGCAATGCTTCGGTGTCAGCCCGTTGTT
>JAGNEX010000045.1 GCA_018003035.1 Acidimicrobiia bacterium | reverse complement strand
GTCTTCATCCCCAAGTCCTATGGCCACGTCCTACGAGGTCCCGCCGTGGTAGTTCGCGTGTCGGACACCGGCTGCGGCATGGCGCCTGAGATGCTGACCAACATCTTCGATCCCGGCTACTCAAGCAAAGGTGGCTCTGGTCACGGAGTCGGTCTGGCTCACGCTCGGGCCACGATCCGCGATCTGGGGGGAGAGATCCTCGTCAGGAGTGAACTGGGCGTCGGAACCCAGTTTGCCCTAGTCATTCCACGTCTGACCGATCGGCAGGCCGACGCCAACGACTGGCCGGTTGGGTGGGGCTTTGACGCCTTTCCCGGCGACAGCGACGATCACGGCGCTCGGAACGGAGAGGCGGACGAGACCGCTGGCGACGCTGCCGACGACCCGATCGAGGCTAACGCCATCGACCTGCGCGACTGCCGTGAGGACCAAGTTGGCGGCCTTGTCGAGCAACCATCAGAGATCGCATTTGACGGTGGCATCGACCTGCCTGCAGCGGCAACGGCGATAGGGCTAGAGGAGTCGTCCCTAGTTGATGACGACGAGTTTCTCCCAAATGCCCTGGGCTCGCCCGTCGCCTAAACGGGGCCTGCCGCCCCTAACGGCCGAATGACATCTGGCCGAAATGGCCGAGGGTCTCCGAACGTAACGTTCGGAGACCCTCTTAGTGTGTGCGGAGGCACCAACATCGGCAGCGAGGCTGGGAGGCATGGGACCGCCGATGTCAACAGTTGTATCGACGACTATCCGTTATACCTTGAGCGCCGTGCGAATAGTTGATGTCTCCTTGAAGTCGAGCGCGAGGCGTCGAACTATTCAGCTGCCGTCGTCGACGTCGCGGCCTCGGCGGCTGTCGTCGTCGTGGCGCCTTGAACCGTCGTCTGCGTTGTCTCGGCACCATCGACGGCGGTCGTTGTGGTTCCGTCCATCACTGGCGTGCCACTACCGTCTCCGATCACCGGGAAGGTTTGAGCCGTCGGGTCCTGCTGCTTGATCATGTTGTTGGCTTCGGTGGCCGTGATCCCCGAAAAGATCTGTCCCTCGAGCGTCGTGGCGACGACGCCGCCATACATCTCTTCGAGGTCCAGGTCACACTCGGTTGCGGTGTAATCGAGGACAGCCGTGATGTCGCCGTTGAACCCCGCCTTGTACTCAAGCAATTCTTCAGACTTGTCCGAGAGCCAAAGCTGCTTCATCGCGGCGAGGCGCGCAGCCTCTTCGGTGAGATCTGCTGGAGCGCTGTTAGTGACGGCGTCGAAAAGGGCCAGGCCCTGTTGGGTCGTCATCTTCTCGCCCCGCTGTTCCCAGATGCCGTTGACAACTTCGCAGAAGTCGCCTTCGGCAACGGCGTTGGTGGTTGTGGAGTCAGCGGCGTCCGAGTCGTCGTCGGAACCGCAGGCTGTTGCCGTTGCGGCGAGCAGGCCAATGGCGGCCAAGACCGCTGGTTTTTGAAATCGCACAGGTATTCGTCCTTTTGGTTTGGGAAATCTCGCGTGCCTGCACGACCGGGTCGGCGCGCCGAGGGTTCGGTGCCGACCGGTCACGGAGGCATTTCGTCGGCCTATTTGACCGTGACAACACCCTTCATCTGCGGGTGGAGTGCGCAGTAGTAGGCGTATTCGCCAGGGGTGTCGAACGTCGTTTCGAAGGTCTTGCCCGGGCCGAAGGTGCCAGAGTCAAACAAGTCGGAGGGATCGTCGGCGGTCCCGGCTGACACGGTGTGAGGTACGGGATCGTTGTTCGACCAGAAGACCTCTTCACCTGGAGCCACGGTCACATCGCCGAACTCGAAGTTGTTGATTGGCTGGTAGACGGCGCCTTCGGGGAGGTCATCGGGTGTGAAGGTCCGCTCGGTCTGGAACTCTGACGCGTCAATCTCGGGTCGGATGGTGTTGTTCCACATAGCGAACACCCCGAGTTGATTATCGAAGTCAGGGGCAACCCAAGCGTGAATCATCCACCCGTACTTGGGCAGGATTCCGCCATTCTCAGCGGTACACGTCTCAAAGTCCAGGGACCGGTCGCCGCCTTCGATGTTCGGGCCAGCGCACAGCTGGTAGTGCATGTGCCAGTTGTCCAACTGGCCGGCGAAGCCCTCGGGGTGGTCGTTACCGACTTGTTCCCACGGCAGGAAGAAGGAGGTGCCTGAGAGGGTCATCGGGCCGCCCTGCCATTTGCCGTTCCTGCATTGACCGAGTTCGGCCGCCGGCGGTACCGGGTCTTCTGAGTATTGGTACATCAGAATCTCTGGCTTGCTGGCGTCGAACACGCCGTCCTTGACCAGGGCGCCGTTGTTGAAGTGTGCACCCATGTTGGCGGCTTCGTCTGTCGTGCGGATGTAGCCGTCAGCACAGGCTTCGTTGACGTCGGAGTACTTCTTGATCGCTTCCTGGAGCCCGGAAAGTTGGTCGACAAGTTCGGTCAGCTCTTCTGGCGTCATCTTCATCTCTTCGGGGATTGGATCCCCAGAGGCTTCGAGCGCCTTCAAGTCTTCGAAGCTGCACGGCAGGTCGACGTTCTGGCACCTCACCTGGGGACCTGCAGGGCCTTCGACGATCGTGGTGATGATGTCCTTGCCCACTCGCTCGAACACGTAGGGCGAAAAGCCCCACGCTCCACCCGGTTCATCGGGTGTTTCTTCGGGCGGGTCAGCGTCGTGGCGGACGGTATCTGCCTCGACCTTCTTTGGCGGGGCGAGGGAGGTGTCGGACGCTTCTTGTTCGGTGGTGTCGGAACCTTTGGCATCGGCAGAGTTGTCAGAACCGCAAGCTGAAAACGCGAGCAGCGCACAACAGAAAAGGGCAATTCGGTACACAGGCGTTCCTCGTCAGGAGTTGAAAAGAACTTGCGCGAGTGCGCGTTTCGCGCGGGGGAAACGAAGCGCCGCAATTGGCGAACCACAATAGACAATCGGCGACAGAGCCCAAGGTCGTGGTCTGTTGTACCTAATCATTTAGCGAAACTTTGCACAGCGATGGTTGAGACGGCGTGGGGGCGGATGGCCGCACTGAACGTTCGTTCATCGGTGGCTGGTGTTGACAGAGGCGCGGCACCCGTGCTGTTGTCTCAACCTTTGACGGTGTGCGCCAACGCAACGCGCACCTTGACGGGGGTTTTGTGGATGAAGCAGGTTCCTGCGCTCGACGCGTCCATGTTTTACGCCGATACCGACGTGAATCGAATGCAGGGTGGCCTTCTGATGATCGTTGACCCTTCTGGGATGGGCGAGTTGGACCTGCCCCGTCTGAAAGAACACGTCGGTCGGCGGGCGAATCTGGTCGGAGCACTCAAGCGGTACCCGCGCTTTGTGAAATGGCGGATGGATCACCCGTACTGGGTTATGCAGGATCAGGTCGACATCGACAAGCACTGGCGCGTCGAGGCGCTTCCCGGCCCGGGCACTCGCGATCAGCTCATGGAAAAGGTCGGGCAGCACCTCCAAGACCCCTTCCCGCCCGAAACTCCGTTGTGGGAGATCATGATCTTTACGGGGCTCGAAGACGGCCGCTTCGCCGCCCTCCTCCGCGGTCACCATGCGCCGATGGACGGTTTGGCGGCGATGATGACACTTCAGGCGGTGATGGACTTCACCCCCGACCAGGGATTTGAACCCGTCCCGGTGCCCGTCGCCGACGACGGCACACCCGAGGCGCCCGACGACGCAAGCCAGCGCATGCTCATGGCGCGGGGTTTGAAATCGCTCGGGTGGCGTCTCACCCAGATCTTTAAGTTCTACTGGCAGCTCATCCAGACCGTCACTCGGATGCGCCGATACCGCAAGACACATAACGTCAAGCTTGAAAAGGCGCCTCGCACCCAGTTCAACGGGATGCACACCAAGGGCCGCGAAACCAGCATCGCCTCCGTACCGTTTACCGAGGTCAAGGCAATCAAGGACGCTGCTGGTGTAACCGTCAACGACGTCGTTCTCGCTGCTGTCGGCGGCGGACTCCGTGCGTATCTCCTGGAGCGCGACCAATTGCCAGACTCGAGCCTTGTCGCGTTGCTGCCGGCGAATACACGCGCCAACAAAGAGAAGGCCGAATCCAATAACAGGCTGTCGTTCTTGCTTGGCCGGACCGGTTCGCACCTGGAAAACCCGCGTGAGCGTGTCGCCTATGTCAACGCAGACACCAAACGGGCCAAGGATGAGTTTGAGGCGATCGGGATCGACCTTCTCTCAGAGTTGAGTGACGCGAACATTCCCTGGTTCACCCGGGGCACGGTGGTCCTTCACGAAAAGGTCCGTCTCTCGGAAAAGACCCCGCCGCTGTACAACGTGCACCTCTCTAACACCCCGGGTTTGCCGGTACCGCTTTTTCTAGCAGGAGCACGGCTCGACGAGCTCTACATCATGGGGCCGCTGATGATCGGGATGGGCATGGCGATTTCGGTGATCAGCTTCAACGGGCAGATGTGCATGTCGATGGTGGGCGACACGGGGCTGGTCGATGACACAGCGCGCCTAATGGAGCTGGTCGTGGACGCTCACAACGAGTTACTCGCCGAGTTTGGGGACAGCGGCAATGAGAGTTCTCGTGCTTCTGCGTGAGCCTTGGGGATATTTGAGCGGGCGTCGGTTCGATTAGCTGTACTTCACAGCGCGCTAGGCTGCCCCGGCGCGTGGTGGAGAAGGGGACCCAGGTGCGGACTGTGGTCCCCTGTTTCTGCGGGAAAACTGTGAGTCGCGGTGCTCAGTTGTGCCTGAACTGCGACTTCATATTGGGAGGATTCGGTTCTTATGCGTTGGAAGATTCTTGTCTTCGCATGCCTTGCTGTCTTTGCGGCCGGCTGTAGTGAGCTTGGCAACGACGCCCAGGGTGGCGCCCGCGGGTCGGGTTCGGTTACCCCGGTAACGTTGCAAGCGCCGCCGGTCGTCGAGCCGCAGGCGCTGCCGACGACGCAAGCTGAACCGGCTACAGCGCCGGCCACTGCTGCGAGTCCAGCTCCGGCCGACCAGGCCCCGCCGCAGACTGCGGCACCCGCGGCTGCTGCGCCGGCCCAAGGGACACCGTATGCGTGTAACCCAACCCGTTACACGCATCGCAGCCTCCCGTGGCCGACCGACCTGGCAACGATCGGCGACCCTGGCTCACCCACCGGCAAGCGCGTCTTTATCGCAGACCAGGTGATCGGTGATGCTGCACGTGCACCTCTACCCGCCGACCTGTTGCCGTCAGACATCTACAACGGCGCGTCGGGCTTTTCGCCGAACGGGCCGGTCCAGTTCGAGCTTCCTGAGCGCTTTAGCGGCGACACACCCAGCGACGGCGCTAACGCCATCATTGCGATCGACACCACAACCGGTACGCGGGTGCCGATCCGGGTTGAGGCGGACCGGAACGTGTCGGTCACGACGGCTGACCCGGACGACATCATCCGGGTATTTCCGCAGAATCGATTCCAGTTCGGTCACCACATCGTTGTCGTGGTCACGAACTCTTTGAAGACGAGCCGAGGTGGCGACTTCTCACGGGCGATCGGCCTAAAAGAGACCCTCGCTGACAACAACCCGGCGAATACGCACGCGGCGCATGTTCGCGAGCAGATGGCGAGCCTGCCGCAATATGGCGTCGATCCGGACACGGTGCTCCAGATCACCGATTTCACCGTTCGCGATCAGCAAGAGATCGTCAACCCGCTGGTAAAGATGATCCAGCAGGTCTCCAACCTCGACCACCCAATACGTAACGTCCAGAACATGGGTCGTTTCCCTGGCGACGCGTCGGCGGTCTTTGTGCGGGGCGAAGTGCTTATGCAGCAGTTCCGTACCTCGACCGGATACGTCGACCCCAACATGACGCCATACGACCAGTGGGTCGTGTTCGACATGGTGATCCCGCGGGCATCAGCCGACGGCCCTCGGCCGGTCGCGATTTACGGCCACGGCCTAACCCTCGCCAAAGAAGGCATGATTCCATGGGTTCGGGAGATGGTCGATCAAGGAATCGCCATCGTGTCCTTTGACCTACCTAACCACTCCACCCGTGCCGTAGCCGACGGCGGGATCATCTCCAAGCTGACCTACCCAGACTCCATCAACGCTCCGGAACTCAACACGCCCGAACAGGCGGCTCGCGTCGCAGGGCAGATGATTCAGGCGAACGTCGACCTCGCGTCGATGACTGCAGCAGTGCGTCAGCACTTTGGCGAGTTCGACTTCTGGGGACCCAACAACTCAGCTGACGGTGTGCCTGACCTGAACGGGTCACTGATCTACTACCACGGCCTGTCGCTCGGAGCGGTGGAGGGCGTCGCGTATGCAGCCGCGACTCCAGGGGTTAAGGGCGCGATCATCGAAGCTGGCGGTGTCGGCTTCATCGACATGGTGACCAAATCGGTCCTCTTTGAGATCTTCAAGTTCCAGAACCTGGTGCCCAAAGCGGCGTCGGGCGCGGACGCAGCCTTCTTGCTAGCAACCTTGCAGCAGGCGGTGGACATGGCCGACGGTGCCAACTACGCCGAATGGTTCCGCAATCCGCCTGCCGGACTTGGCCTTTCGCCGACGCCGGTTCTGAACATCTACACGATCAACGACGGTGCTGCGTACTTCGAAGCGTCGGAACGCCTTTCCCGTCTGGCCAACCTGCCGTTGGTCGGTAAGACGTTCCGGGACGTCCCGGGCCTCGCTGCTGACCCGAGCGGCGCCCCAGATGGTTTCCGCACGGCGCACTTCAGCCAAATCACCCCGTCGTGGCTCTATTACGAAGCCCGAGTGGGCATCAACCACCTGGGCTTTCTCGCTCCAGAGATCATGGGCGAAAAGAACCGGTTCCGCGAAGAACTCTTCGCCGGTCGGTTCGGCGGCTAAACGCCGACTCCAAACGGGTTGTCCGGGCCCGTCGCCTACTGGCATTCCACCCTGACAAGAAATGGGCGTGACTCTTACAAGGAGTCACGCCCATTTTCGTCGAACGATAACCGTCCCGGTGTTGGGGCAGCGTCGAAATCAGACTGTCTCTACGGCGCGACCGGAATCCAGACCAACCTAAGGTCGGTTACCGCGACGTCATTGCGTTCAAGTCCGACGTCGAGTGTTTCGATCGCTTTCGCCTTTTCTGACCAGCGTGCGCCGATCTGGTCGATATCGTCCTGGAGCTGGCGTTCCAGGTCGGCCATCTCGTCTATCGCGTCGTCGTACTGGTCCCGGGCGACTTCGGCCTTCTGTCGGTTTCGCGTTGTCGTTTCGCGTCGCTGGGACGCCCGCCGGATCGACGCTCCTGCAGAACGCATCGACCTGCTGCGGCGACGACCTCCCAGAAACGCTCCCAAGAGGTCGCTCGCTCCGTCGATAAGTTCGCGTTGGCCCGAGGACTGCTTATCGGTCTCGAGTTGGGCGACGCGCCGCTCCGCAGCTGCGACCTTTTCGCGAGCGCTTCGTTCTCGTGCAGCGTACCGGTCACGGAGCTTTGCGAGTTCGGCATCCGCGGCGGCTTCGGCACTCGATACACACCGCTGAACAAAGGCGTCGGGGGTTTCATCGATCCTTGAGAACAGCTTCAGCTGCGGGTTCTGATAGATCGTCAGCACTCGATCCCGTGCCAGGTAGTCCTCAAGATCCTTTTCGACCGTCTTGAAGAACGTGGCATTGTCGATCGGAGCCTCGGGCGCAACGTAACGGCTGGTGGCGGGCGGGGTCTCCTTAAAATCGCGGGGATCGTGGTCGACGGCCTGCCAGCTGGTGGGATCGACGTGATCGGGAATCGGGAACAACACCGCTTCCCACGTTTCGCGATGGTCCAGACCGGCGCGCGTCTCGTCGAATGTCAGAGAAACGGTGCAGGCCAACGCGGCTTCGAAACGGTCACTCGTGGGAGCCGTCGAGATGTCGGTCCACTCGGCGGCCGGGTCGAGCCAGGCGACGCGGATGCCCTTGGCGACCTTTGGAGCGATAGGCAGTTCGTCAAAGGAGTTGGGGATGGTGTCGTCGGTGCCCACAGGGCGCGCAGCACCATTGGCGACACTGGTCGCTGCAGGCTCCTGAGGTCGCTCCACCTGAGCGGAAGGTTCGGTCGGTAGACCGCTTGGAGCGGCCGACGACGCGACGGTATCGTCGCGGTGCTGCCCGAGCGTTCGAACCTCGTCTTTGGTGAGCGGGCCCCGTAGATACGACATTGCCCACCGGCTGGTCAAACGAACCGGCTGATCGGCTTTGGTGGAATGCAGGATGAACTCGCGCTTACCGAGGGAACCGATGAGCTGGTCCAGGTTGCTCGTGTCTTGACCTGCCTGAGCGCTTCTCATTCCCTCTAGGATGCGCGCCTTGTCCCGTTCGGTTTGAAGGCGGCCGACCAGCCAGGTGCCGGCGTTGGACATGGCCTTGTAGTCGAGGTCGACCGGGTTCTGGGTCGACAAGATGAGTCCCACGCCAAAGGCACGAGCCTGTTTGAGCATCGTCAGGATCGGCGCTTTGGACGGCGGACTAGCGGTCGGCGGACAATAACCGAATACCTCGTCCATGTAGACGACCGCACGCAAGGCCGATGTGCCTGTTTGGCGACGAGTCCACGTCACCATCTTCGACATGAGCAACGTGACCATGAATTGTCGTTCGGCGTCGGACAGGTGTGCCAGGTACATGATCGGAGCCCGGGGCGATCCGTCGGGGCTGTACAGCAGGCTTTGAATGTCGAGCGGTTGGCCCTCCATCCAGGGGGCGAAGTTGGGAGAGGCGACCAATGCGTTCAGCCGCATCGCCAACGCCTGCCGCTCCTTATCGGGGTAGAAGGTCTCCAGTTCAAAGACACCTAGTTTGCGGAGGGGCGGGGTGACGACCTGGCCGATGAGGTCGGCCAGGTCGAGGTCGCTGCCTTGTCGCCAGGCGTTCTCGATCAGGTTTGATAACAAGATGTGCTCTCGAGATGAGAGCGGATCGGCTTCGATGTCGACGAGCGCGAGCAGGCCCGACACGAACGATGCGATCTCGTCTCGGTAACTCTCTTGATCCGCCGAGAAATCGGGTGGCGCAGCAAGCGATCCGACCACGTTCAGGGGTATCCCAGCGCTCGACCCCGGTGTGTAAATCACGCGATCTGCAGCTTTGACCTGGGCAACCCGCTCTGGCAGGACTCCCCAAGAAGCGCGGCCGTCCCGCCAGGTCGCGGCAACCTCTGCTGCTTTGGTCTGCCGCTGCTTTGCGTCGGCGGCCTCGACCCAGGGAACGAAATCGGCCGGATCGCACTCGGTCGACATGAAGCACAGGTTGCCCATATCGCCTTTGGGATCGATGATCAGCGCAGGGATCCCGGCGGCAAGCAGCTCTTCGAGCATCACCATTGCCAGGCCCGTCTTGCCCGAACCGGTCATACCAACCAGCACACCGTGGGTGGTGAAGCGTTCGGATTCGTAGAAGATGGGAGCACTCGCCGGGGGATCGACGTCGGGAGATCCACCGAGAAATAGTTCGCCAACTGGAGGAGTGACGGCGTCGGTCACGGGCAGGTCCTCTCATATGGGTCTGGTTTGCCCACATGGTACGAGCCGTGAGCGCCTCGCTGGCGACCGACGGCCGGACTGACACGCTGACCGGCTGTTTGCGCTGCGTGTCACCGCCAACAAGCGGCTGGCAGGTGCCTCAGTCGGCGTGCCAGTTGGAATCCTGGGTCGAGTTGTTGCCGACCGAGTGGTCGCCCAAGAGCGATCCCGAGCCTTCGGCGGCGACCGGCGCTGAGCGACGTGTCAGGTCCGGGGCCGCAATCAGGAGGGTCAGGATGACTGCCAGCAGCGCGATGCCGATGATGGCCCAATAGACCGTCGGAACCCGTTCGATGACGTTGGTCGGTTCGCTCACTTCACCAAGAGCCAACTCGCCGGAGGTTACCGGCTCGCCAGCGGGCGGACGGTCAAGTTCTTCGCCTCCGACCTGTGGTGCTCGTTTGGAGTTGACGATCTGGTCGGGGTCAAAAACGGTCGTCTCTGAGGTGTCCTCGTCGACATTGCCGCCTAAAGCAGCGTCACCGTCAGCAACCGTGGACTGGGCGGTCTGGTCGGGATCGTTCACATCAGTGGAGCTACCCGTTGGGGTGCTTGACGCCGTGGAACTGCCGGGGGTAGCTACCTCCGCTGGAGCTGCAGTCTTTCCTGGGATCGAAGCGGCGGGGGAGGTGCTGACAGTGCGATTGGGGCTCTGCGTTGCACTCGTCGCAGCTGAGGTTGCTTCCGTCCGGATGGATGCAGTGCCAGAAACCGGCGGCGTCGTCGTGACCGGTGCCGCGGTGACAACGGGCGCTCTCGTCGTGACTGGCGCGGGCCTCGTGGTCGGTGTCGTGGTGATGGGAGGCTGGGTCGTCGCCAGCGAACAGGGGCCCTGTGCAGAGCGTCCCGACCATCGGCACTCGTAAGGCACGATCCCAAAGTCAGGGGTGATCGATCCGTTGAGTGCCTGGAAGGCGATCATCTCGGGGGCGCCGGTTGAGCTCGGCGGGGTCAGGGTGATCGAGTGAATGCCGTTGTCGAGGCCGGAGAAACGGAAGGTGCCATCCGAAGCGGTGGTTGCGGTCTTCTGCCCGCCGCCGGGGAGGTCCAGCACGACCCTCACACCGGAGATACCGGACTCGCCAGCGTCGCGGGTGTTGTTCTCGTTAGGGTCAAAGAAGACCCGTCCCGTAATCGTGTTGGGGGCTGCGCCTGCTTGTGGCGCGAATACGGCCGCGCCGAGGACAATCCAGAGCAGCAGACTGGCAACCGCGAATAACGAGTGGCGCGCGCGCTGTGCGTGACCGTTCATTCCGCTGCTGCTCCTCACTGCATGAAGGCGGGTACCGCCCATCGCGGTTCGCCTTTGTCACATGATCTGCAGACATGCTATCGAATGCGACAAATATTCGAGCAGGAATTAGAAGGTCAATAAACGGCGCCTCTGGCCCGTCTCTGGCTTAGGCCAATTCTTGGCGCCAGTCCCAGGTCTCGAGGTTCCGCTTGATCTCGCTCAGCAACGACCCACCGGTCGAGCCGTCGATGGCGCGGTGATCGAACGCCAAGGACAAGACGCAGGTGTGGACCACCCGCAGACCGGAGCCGCCATCACCGACTCCGACCTCGGGGTGAATGCCCCCAATGGTCAGACCCGCAACCTCGGGCTGGTTGACGATCGCTGTGGACGCACGAACCGCCGAATCGGAGTAGTCGGTGATCGTAAAGGTGCCTCCGACCAGGTCAGCCGGTGATACCGCGCCTTCACGGGCGCGGCGCCTGAGGGCGGAGCACGCCTGGGCCAGCTGCGCGACTCGCATCCCGCTGGCACGGGCGACGACTGGCACCACCATCCCCGCATGGTCGAGATCGACCGTGATACCGAGGTTCACGTCCTGAGAAGCAACGACTTCTCCGTCGGACAGAACGGCGTTGGCCGCCGGGAAATTCGACAGGGCCGCCGCCGTGGCCCGCGCCACGAACGGGAGCAGAGTGAGCGAGAAGCCGTTCCGCTGAGTCCAGGCATCTTGATGGGCACGAATGGCGCCAATCAAACCATCCAGATTGACCAGCGCGGTCATGTTGACCTGCGGGATCCGTGCCCACGATTGAGCGACATGGTCTGCGACAGCGGTGCTCAGGTAGGAGCGGGGGATTCGTTCGGTCCGCGGCGGGGCCGAACGATCGACGTCACCGTTCGACGCTCCCGGAGCGGCAGGCGCCTCCTGAGGGGAACTCGCCCCCGTGCCCGGTTGGCCCTGAGTGTCGGCGGCGGCCGCCGGGGGTGCTGGTGGTGCTGGGGGAGCGGACGGCGCCGGCGGAGTGTCGGTTTGAGATGCCTCGGACTGCGTCGACGACGAAGGCCCACTGGGCGATGGCCGAGTGGGTGAAGGTCTGGTCGGAGTAGGGCCGGTAGCTGAGCGGGTTGCACCCGAGCGTGGCTCGGCGCCCGGCCCAGACGAAGCGCCACCATCGGCGTTCCCCGACGAGTCACCGCCCCCGGTTGTATCGGACTTGTCCTGCGAAGGCGGCGAGTCGCCGGAAGGGTTCTGAGCGGCGTCGTCCGCACCGGCAGCATCATCGTGATCCGCTGAAGAAGCACCGCTAGCCGCGTCGGCGTCGGTTTCAATCACGGCGACGACGGCGCCGATCTCGACCTCGTCGCCAGCGACCGAGCGAATCTCGACAATGGTTCCAGAGGCCGGCGCGGGCACTTCGGTATCGATCTTGTCGGTCGAGATCTCAAAGATCGGCTGATCTTCTTCGACGACGTCGCCAACCTCGACCATCCATTGGGTCAGCAACCCTTCGGTCACCGATTCGCCGAGCGCTGGAAGCGTTACCTCGATGCGAGCCATGTCAGAGAAGTCCTTTCTGCCCGAGTCGGCAGTTAAATCCCGAAGAAGGCGGCGTCGATGAGTTCGGCCTGTTCCTTCTCATGCCATTGAAGACTGCCAGACGCCGGACTGCCCATCGCTTGGCGAGCGATGATGTCAAAGCCCACCGCGTCGCCGCCAGCAGCGTTGCGCAGCTCTTGGGCGACGAAGGATGCGGGACCCATATTGCGAGGCTCTTCTTGAACCCATCGCACATCGAACGGTTCGGTCAGCGACGCAAAATAGGAGGCGAGTTCGGTGAAGGGGAACGGGTGCAGTTGCTCCACGCGAACCACGCTGACCGGCAGGTTGCGCTTGTCGCGAGCAGCCATCAGTTCGTGAGCGATCTTGCCAGAACAGACCAAAACCCGCTTGGGATTCTCGATCGGGTTGACGTCTTGGAGCACCCGCCGGAAATGTCCGGAGGTGAACTCTTTGATCGTTGACGCGGTCTCTTTCATGCGCAGATAACGCTTTGGCGTAAAGACGACGAGCGGCCGATCGAGCGGAAGCTTTTTCTGGCTGCGCAGAAGGTGGAAGTACTGCGCCGCGGTGCTCGGGTAGGCGAGCCGCATGTTTTCACCAGCGGCGAGGGTCATGAACCTCTCGATACGGGCCGACGAATGTTCGGGCCCTTGCCCTTCGAGTCCGTGCGGTAGCAGCAACACCAGTCCGCAGCGCTGGCCCCACTTCTCTTCTGACGCGACCAAGAACTGGTCGATGATGATCTGAGCGCCGTTGACGAAGTCGCCGAACTGCGCTTCCCACAGCGCCAGAGTCTCCGGTCGAGAGTGGGCATAACCCCATTCGAACCCGAGGACACCGTACTCGCTCAGGCTCGAGTCCCAGATGCCGAGCTCAGGCTGTGGGTCGGCCACGTGCGCGAGCGGGGTGTAATGGGCCTCGGTCTTGTAGTCGACCCACACTGCGTGGCGCTGGGAGAACGTACCCCGTGCGCTGTCTTGGCCGGCCAGGCGCAGGGCATGTCCTTCAAGCAGCAAACTTCCGAAGGCAAGGTGTTCGGCTAAGGCCCAGTCGACGCTGTCGCGCTCGATGGCAGAACCGCGATCGTCCAGCACTTTTTGCAGCTTTGGATGGACCGTAAAGCCTTCCGGTGGCGTCGAAAACACCTCGCAGAGATGCGCGATCGTCGCCCGGTCAACGCCGGTTTCGACGAGCACGTCAAATGGGGTTGAGGCCGAGGTCGGGTGCGGTGCGTGGGGTTCGGCCGCTTCCTTCCGGGTTGTATCACTGAAGGCTTCGTTGAGGCGGTCCTGGTAGTCGGCCAGAGCAGCTTCGGCTTGTTCGGGCGAGATCTCGCCCCGCCGCACCAACGATTCGGTGTAGCGCTCCCGGACCGGTTTGAGATTGTCGATCAGGGCGTACATGGCCGGTTGGGTGAAGGATGGCTCGTCGGTTTCGTTGTGCCCGTGCCGGCGGTAACACACCAGGTCGACCACAACGTCTTTCTCGAACTCATTGCGGAACGAACACGCCAGTCGGATGGCTCGTACACACGCTTCGGGGTCGTCACCGTTGACGTGGAAGATCGGCGCCTGGACCATTTTGGCGACGTCGGTCGCGTAGACCGACGAGCGCGCACGGGACGGGTCGGTAGTGAAGCCAACCTGGTTGTTGACGACCACATGGATGGTGCCGCCGACGCGGTAACCCGGCACCTGAGACATGTTCAACGTTTCAGCCACGACACCTTGGCCGGCAAACGCTGCATCGCCGTGAATCAGGATCGGCATGATCTGGTGGCGACCGCTGACCGTGCCTTCTTCGACCAACTCCTGGCGGGCCCGAGTCATACCCAGGCAGACCGGATCGACCGCTTCGAGGTGGGACGGGTTCGCGGACAGAGTGACGCCGATGACGTCGTCGCTCAACGTGCGGAAGGTGCCCGTCGCTCCGAGGTGGTACTTGACATCGCCGGACCCTTGGGTGGAGCTGGGGTCGATCATCTCGAACTCGTTGAAAATCTCGAGATAGGACTTACCGACGATGTTCGACAGAACGTTCAGTCGTCCGCGATGCGCCATGCCGATGACGGCCTGGTCGATGCCCTCAGTGCCGGCTTGGTCGAGCAACGCCGCCAGCATCGGGATCAACGATTCTGCGCCTTCGATACCGAAACGCTTGTGGCCCAGGTACTTCTTGGCGAGAAACGCTTCGAACGCAGAGGCGCTGTTCAGCCAGCCCATGATCGACGCCCGCTCCTCATAGGAGAGGGGTTCGGGGTCGACCTCGACGCGGGTCTGGATCCACCGCTTCTCATGCGGATCCTGCATCTGCATGTACTCATAACCCGTCGAGCGGGTGTACGTCCTCTTGAGGCGGTCGAGGATTTCGCGAAGCGGCATCCGGCGTCCGTCGGCCAAGTTGGGAACGAAGAATTCGCGTTCTAGGTCCCAAATCGACAAGTCCCAATAATCGGGGTCGAGCTCGGGGTGCGTCACAGGTTCCCAGCGTCCGAGCGGGTCGAGTGTGGCGGCCAAGTGGCCGCGGACGCGGTACATGTTGGCCAGCTGTTGGACCTGCATCTGCTTGACCATCGCAGATTCGGTACCCATCTCCCCCTGATCGCGTTCCCATCGCGCTGGGTGTTCGGGCATACCCAGGGCGTGAAAGACGTCCTGGTAGTAGTTGTGGTCGCCGCGGAGCAACTCTTCGAGGGTGCGCAGAAACTCGCCCGACTCCGCGCCTTGAATGATGCGGTGGTCGTAAGTGGATGTGAAGGTGATGGTCCGCCCAATGCCGAGGCGCCCGAGCACCCGAGGATCGGTTCCATCCATGGCCTTGGGATAGGTCATGGCTCCGACACCGAGGATGACTCCCTGTCCGGCCATCAGCCGAGGAACGCTCAGCTCGGTGCCGATCATCCCGGGGTTGGTGATCGACATGGTGGTGCCGACGAAATCGTCGGGCGTGATCTTGCCAGCGCGAACCCGGTCCACCAGGCCGTCGTAGGCCTCGACGAACTCCGCGAAGTTCATCTCATCGGCGCCCTTGATGTTGGGGACCAGGAGGGTCCGCCCACCGCGACGTTTCATATCGACCGCGATACCCAGGTGGATCTGATCGGGGCGTACGACCACCGGCTTGCCGTCGCGCTCGTCGTAGCGGGCATTCATGCCGGGCACCATCGAGATGGCTCGGACCGCGGCATAGGCGATCAGGTGAGTGAACGACACCTTGCGGTCGGCGCGGGCCAAGAAGTCGTTGATGGCCCGCCGATTAACTTCGAGAAGTTTGGTCGGGATCGTTCGAACCGACGTTGCGGTCGGAACGGTGAGACTTTCTTCCATGTTCTCGACGATGCGTGCAGATGCGCCACGCAGTTCTTCGACCGTCACACCCTCGTCGGCATCGGCGCCATCGGCGGTCTGGTCACCCGTGCTAGCGCTCTCGCCGCCGGTGTTTGCCGCTGCAGGCTCGCCGGAGGCATCCGAAGCATCTCGGGCGGTCGTGGCGTGGTCGGTGGGCGGAGGTTCGGCTTCCGCTGCGGCCGCTGCGGCCTGCGCGGTGAAGTACTCCTGCCAGTCGTTTGGAACCGAGTTCGGATCGGCCAGCCACCGTTCGCGCAATGCCTGCACGACTCCCGCGTTGGGGCCGAATTCCTGCCTGGGATCGGACGTAGTCATTGAAGGTGATCCTCGTTGCCGGATAGTGAGTACCTGGTTCGAACCGGGTGCGGGTCCGCCAGGAATGGTGTGTAGTTGGCGTAGCGCCAATGCGTTGCGCCGTGGCGAACAAGCGGTTTCCCGCCTGCCGCGCGTTCAGCCGTGCAGCCTAACCGGGTGACTCCACGTTGAGGTGTCTAAAGATGGGTGACTACTCGAGGACAAGGGTGTGGAGGACGAGCGCCGACCGTTCTCTATGCTGTCCCCGGACGTGACTGCGGCGGAACGAGGTTGACGATGGACGTTTTGGCGTCTATTCCCAGTCCATCAAATTCGGTGATCGAGGTCGGGCCCCTCACCTTTCGGGCGTACGGGCTCTTTGTCGCGTTAGGCGTCATGGCCGGGTACATCATCACACAGCGTCGGTGGGCCGCTCGGGGTGGTGATCCGGACGACATAGCCCGGATTGCGATGTGGGCGATTCC
>JAGNEX010000044.1 GCA_018003035.1 Acidimicrobiia bacterium | reverse complement strand
CGGCGGGCCTCGCCGCCCACGATCACGCGGGCGGCCGCCTCGGTTGGGGGCGACACCAGTGCCGACTTGTGGAACGCGTCCACGTCGTCCCAGGTGAGGTTCCACACCAGGTGGCCCTCGTTGCGTAGCCCTCGCCGTTTGGCCGCATCGGCGGCAATGTTGTTCAGGTCGGTGGAGGCGTGAAACTGGAACCCGTCCAGGAACACGGCGATCTTCTGGCCCCGGTCGTCCATCCGGGTAATCAGAACGTCGGGCAGCACGCTGGGGCTGGTGCTCAGCCCCTCCTGCTCCTCGATGCGGTAGCGGGTGCGCAGCCCGCCGACGTCGAGGCGCAGCTCGAACGCCCGATACCTGCCGGTGCCCGGCACGTCGGTGATCGAGATGTTCTCGTCGTCGACGTTGGTCGTCCACGATTGCAGCGCCGCCTTGAAGCGCCGCTCCAGCTCTGACTCCTCCACCTTGCCGATCTCGATCTCGGCCACGCTGGCCACCGACCGGGGTTCCCACGCACCCAGCAGGTCGTCGAGCACCTCCAACGCCAGGTCGCGGCGGGCCAGGTCGTATTCGTTTCGGTCCACCACGCCCAGCAGGCAGCGGTGACACGCCTGGCGGCCCTCGATGCTGCACGGGCAGTGGGCGATCACCTCGCGGGCGTGGGTCAGGATCGTCTTCACTCGGTCGGGTTCGGCCAGCCGGGCCAGGTAGCCGGTGCCGCCGGGCACCGAGTCGAACAGCATCAGATACCGGCGTCGCCCCTGCCCGGCCGCGTTGGGCGCGTCGGTCAGCGCCACCTCCAGGTGGCTGGGGTCGCCGCCGAAGTCGGCCCGCAGCCCCAGCAGCAGCGCACCCTTAAACGAGGCCAGCCGCTCCCCCACCTCAAACATCGACACCGGCAACAGCATGCGCACCGACTCGGTGTTGAGCTCGTGGTAGAGCACCACCTGTTGCCACTGCTCGGTATTCTTGCCGGATCGCACCGTGCACCAACCTTGGTGCAGCCGCTCGAAGGCGGTGTCGGGCGTCCGTTGGCGCACGTCGCGCACCGCCCCGCAGAACGCACACACGGTGAAGCCGGTGACGTGATGGGCATTGCCCGCAATGCTGCGCTTCTCGCCGCTTCGTTCGGCGAACCCCAGGTTGATCGTGCGGAAGTGGGTGCCCCCGGCGAACTCGGCGCCAAACGCCTTGTCGGCCAGCGTCCACGCCCCTTCGATGCGCTGGGGGTCGACGTCCACGCACAGCACGTCGTTGTAGCGCTCGCGCCGCCGTTGGTCGCTCTCGTCGTACACCCGAGCGCCTTCCTCCGAACCGGAGGCGTAGCTGCGCTTCAGCCGCAGCATCTGGTGTTTGGCGCCGGTGTCGGCGATGCGCTTGCTGCGGCACCGCACACATTCGGCGGGCGCCGAGCCTTCGTCGATGGCGCCGTACCCGCAGTCCGGGCACAGGCGCCAGGTCTCATAGGCCGGTGCGTCGGCGGTGCCGATCTCCAGCGCGTCGATCACGTGGCGATGTCCGGCGGCGTAGAAGCTGTTGCCGGGCGCCAGCTCGATGATGCCCCGCCGCCCGCCTCGCTGATACTCCACCACCTCGGTGTGAAATTCGCCCGCTTCGTCGCGGCTCCACATGGACGCGTCGAGGGTGATCGTGTCGTCCAGCAACATGAAGTTGGGCAGTAGCCGCAGCCGTTCGAGCCCCGACAGCGAGTACTCGTCTCGGTGCTCGTTCAGCAGCAGCCGCACGGCCGAGCGTTGGCCCAACAGGTCGGACAGCTTCTGCTCGTCGTCGTCGGTGCGGCCCGCTTGGCCCTCCAGCCGGTCGGCGGCGGCGGTCAGGCGCTTGATCCGTTTGGATAGGTCGTCCTGGTGTTCGGTCCAGGTGTCCACCGCCTCCTTCACCTGGGCCTCGATCCCGGAACTGGCGAACTCCCGCAACGAACCCTGGCTGCGCTCCGACAGAGAATCGTCGAACAGCGCCAGGAACGCGTCGACGTGCGACGCGTCGTTCACCGACGAGTCGACCACGGCCCTCAGAAACCCGCCGGTGTCGAGGGCCTTCTTCATCAGCTTGCTGATGCGCCGGGGCAACAGCGGCGCGTCGATGGCGCCATCGGCGGTGCGGTCCACCAGGTAGGCGATGTACTGGCGTTGCAGGATCTCGGAGGCGTCCAGGTAGCAGTTGGGTGGCCGCACGTCCCCGGCCAGCATCGCCTCGGGGTCGGCCAGGTAGTAGAGGCCGTGGGTGTCGGTGGGGACGAAGGTGGTCACCAGCGAGTTGCCGCTGGAGCGGCCCGAGCGCCCCACCCGTTGGACGTAGCTCGCCGGAGTGCGGGGCACCGAGGTGAGCATCACCAAGCTGAGGTCGCCGATGTCGATGCCCATCTCCAGGGTGGGCGTGGCAGTCAGCACGTTGGGGGCTCTCGGATCACAACGTCTCGCGGTTATCACGGCCCGAGTTGCTGCAACCGCCCGAGCATCCTTACGACCGCCTTGGGACCTTACGCACCGCCGCCACGTGCAAAGCGGCGCGCAACATTCCTAGTACCCGGTCAAGGTCCTGAGCCCCTTCAGCCTATGGCGTATCGCACTAGACTTCGACAGTGACCAGGCAATCAGAAAAGCGAACCCTTCTGGCGCTCAAACGTGCGATCGAAGCTACGTTCGACGAGTCCGACTGGATCGAACTCGGACTGGTAACCGGCTCATCGGAACACCTAGATAGCCACCCAAGACTATACCGCAGCTTGTATTTTGGTGACGAGGACTACGCGAATTGTATCGTCGACGTGCTACCAATGATTCTAGGTCGAGATCAAGAGAACCTCAACGACGTACTGGATCTCGTCGGACTCGGAGCTTGGCTACGAGAGCATGATCCAGAACTGTACAACCAGTTGCAAGGGGCTAGCCTAACTCTCAGCTCAGACGACCTATCGGCACTCCACGACCCAGATGCCATCTACACACACCTACGGCGCCTTCGAGCGTCAGTTGACACGGACCCAGAACATGCGGTCGGGGTCGCAAAGGAACTGGTTGAGAGTACCGTCAAGTTAGTGCTGTTGCAGCTAGACGTTGAGTTTGACAACTCCGATGACCTCCCGCGCCTGGCAAAGCAGGCTCAACGAGCCCTACTTCTACATGCTGGCACGATCTCACCGGATAGCAAAGGCGCCGATGCAACGAAGAAGGTACTCAACGGTTTAACGCAGATAGCTGTCGGAATAGCCGAACTTCGCAATCACTATGGCACGGGCCACGGGCGAACGGCGTCCGCAACAGGACTCAAACCTCGACATGCACAAATGGCTGTCGATGCCGCCACCGCATACTGCCGAGCCCTTCTCACTACACTGGCCGACCAGTCCGCTCCATGGAACACCAGGCCCAGCGAGTAGGTGAAATGAATCAGCGCCAAAACTAGATGTACTTGAAGTCCACGCGAACGGCTGGCGCGTACAAAGCGATAATCCAGCCCTATCGACGTAAACACTCACTCAGCCCGGACTTCTGGGCCGGTCGGGTGGCCAGTCGCTGTCGCCCCAATTACTGGTCATATGCCAACCACAACTACCAGAGGCTAGCCTCAAAACCGTTCATCAACTCATGTGCGATACTGAAACAATTCCACCTACCCTCTCACTGCAAGGAGTACTGCATCCGTGGAACGTTGTGCCCTGAATTCATCCTTATCCGTAGGGGGGGCACCGAAGACGTCGTCGATCGCAGCCGTGGCCTCTCTGAACAACTTGACACTTTCATCCTCATTCCAAAGCATAGCGTTGATCGGTTTGCAGTAGGACCCAATCTTACGGCTACCAGCGTGGTCTGGGACACGCTGCGGCGCCGCCAGGTGCCGAGCCGCCATGAGTAGGTGATATCGAGCAGGCTTGTACGCCACCGGAATCCCGCCGTTTCGAAATAGGTACTCCAACTTATAGTACGCGAATGCTGCAGTGTAGTAGGCCTCGGGGGAATGGTCGGGCACGAAAATTTCATCTCCAACTAGCCCCAGGAGAACCTTGTAATAACGGTTGGCCCGATGCGCATCGTCAAGGAACATCGCTGCGAAAGCTCTGATGAGCTGGGACTTATTGATTATTCGGACTTTTTCTATACCTGAAACCGAGCCATATTGCTTAGAGCGACGTTCGTAAAACAATTTTCGCGCCTCACCATGAGCCGCGAAGAAGGCTTCAATCTTCTTCTGAAACGCCCCCAGTGCAATCAGATCTTCCTGGGAGACGGTGGTCTGACTGTTGGTAGCCGTCACAATGTCCGCTATCAGTTCTTCATGGTCCGTATGAATTACCTTTAGGGGGATATAGACATTCTCCTCGATCTCCCCCTTGACAGAGTGAACTACGTGACTGGTCTGACATCCATTGACTACCTGGTAGTCAGAAATGGCGAAACGGTTGCCAGTCGCCTGCAAAGACCTGGTGACGACCGTCACGCCATTGTTTAATACGGCAAATTTCGCGCTTCCGGGCCCTTTCAAAGTCTCCTTGATCTTTTCATTGACGGGGTTCCATTCAAGGAAGTCACGCACATTTTCGACGAACAGCGACTTCCGAATCATTCCGGCATCGTCTTCTATAATGGGCCAAAACTGGTTTACCGGCACAACCCCAACATACGCCTCGGCTATTCGATCAATATCAGGTAACAACGTCTTGTCCGCGAAGGTGAACTCTGCACTTGCGGCTACGGTCGACTTCGAATAGGCGTTTTGGAGTTCGTCCGCTCCAATCGGGACCGCCGCTACTTCCCCAAAGAGGCCGGTTTGTTGTAGTGCAGCTTCACCCTTGGACATTTGAGCGGCTAGATATGCATTGTTTTGCCAAGTGCCCGTGCAAACGTAATACGCTCTCAGCTTAGGCTTTCCCGGTTTGAACTTGACGCTCCGCTCGTAAATTTGGTTCATAATTGAACGGGCTGCGTTAATTCGGAAATTCGACGGCAGGATCGGGGTGTCCGAGAAGAATTCTTCGACGCCTGAAAGAAACTTGACTATATCCCCACCATCGAACTTGGAAGATGTCTTTGCCTGGATGAAGGTGAACTCCACTTCTAGATGGCCATTCAGGTCTTCTAGGTCGACCACTTCCTCAGGTGAGGAGACGAGGACGCCGTTGACGCTAATCGCTATTCCATCGATTCCGAGATCGTCTCCACCGCCAGTGCCGACCGCCTCCACATCGAATTCATCGTCATGGTGCTGCGACACCATACAAAAGTTCGCGAAATTCTCGAAAGCACTGTCAGCCGGCCTTTGGGGCAACAACTGCTCCAAACAGAACGAACTAATATATGAGGCGGTTATGCGATCCATCGACTGACGCTAGCACCTCCTTGACTTAGCTTCACTTCGACTGGGGTCAACGACGTCGACAAGCTGCACATCTCCCGCAACAGCCACGATGTTGAGTCGCATGTTGACCCCGGCCACCCGACGTCGGTGGTGTTGAGCGCCAGTACCGACGGGCGGGTTGGTGACACCTATGGTGGGCATTGATTGAGGGGCATCGTCTGGGTAGTTGGTTCGAGCGTTTCGCCCAGAGCGGCCTTGTGGCACTCTAGGTACTCGGCGGACAGCTTGCTAGTCGCATCGTTGAGGAACGCCCCGGAACCCAGCGCCGGTTCGCAGATGCATAGGTCCATCAGCGCGGTTGCCCCCTCGTACACCGCACTCAACTCGATGATGCCCAGAGTGATTCGACGTGCGACGGGTCGTTCCCCGACGCGTCGATTACGGCCCGCAGAAACCCGCGAATGTCGAGGGCCTTCTTCATCAGCTTGCTGATACGCCGCAACAACAATGACGCTTCGATGGCGCCATTCGCGGTGCGGTCCACCAGGTAGGCGATGTACTGGCGTTGCAGGATCTCGGTGGCGTCAAGGTAGCAGTTGGGCGGCCGCACGTCCCCGGCCAGCATCGCCTCGGGGTCGGCCAGGTAGTAGAGGCCGTGGGTGTCGGTGGGGACGAAGGTGGTCACCAGCGAGTTGCCGCTGGAGCGGCCCGATCGCCCCACCCGTTGGATGTAGCTCGCCGGGGTGCGGGGCACCGAGGTGAGCATCACCGAGCTGAGGTCGCCGATGTCGATGCCCATCTCCAGGGTGGGCGTGGCGGTCAGCACGTTGGGGGCGTCGGGTGCGGTGCCCGCCTTGAACGCCGCCTCCAGGTCTTCCCGGGGCGCCCGCTTCAGCAGACCGGTGTGTTCGCCGGTGACCACCCGGGTCACCCGACCGTTGCGGTACAGGTCGCGGTAGTAGTTCACCGGCCGGGGCACGGCCCGCTCGAACGATCCGCCGCATCGATACCGCAGGCACGGCGTGCCCACCCACTCGTCCAACAGCTCGGGCGGGGCCACGTGCAGATGCCCACACATCGCGCAGCGCACCGCGTTGGGTGTCAGCACAACATTGGAGTCAACGTTCAGATCCAGCGACTCCTCGTCCACCACGTCGCTCACCAGCACCGAGCGCCGATCGATGCCGTACACGGTGTGCCCCGACACCTTCCGGGCCACCACGGCCTCGGTCTCGGCGGCCAACAGCGCCATGGTGAACAGGTTGAGGTCGCGCCCCACCTGCGCCGCCACGCCAAGCGAACGCATCGCCCAGTCCACCACCCAGGTCGGATTGGTCGACAGCGCCTGCAACGAGTCAAGGTCGCCCTTGGGCTTTGTGGTGAAGAACGCCGGACGCCCACGGTCGGGCGTAAACGGCGGCAGCCCGTCGGGGCGCCCGCCCCAGATGAACCACTGCGACCCACCGTCGTCCACAAACGGCTCCAGCAACGGGTTCATCAACCCGCCACGCAGCCGTAGGCGCTCCACCAACCCCCGCACGTAGGTCACCACTGCAAAAGAGCCGACCGACGTGCCAACCATGCGTTGCAGTTCCTCCCCCACCACCCCGGCCCAATGGTCCAATGGTCCACCGCAACCCTGGCCGACGCCGCACGGGACAGCTCCAACGTGCGACCTACCCGCGCCCGCAGCCCAAACTCCAGGTCGGCCTCAAAGCCCAGCCGGGCAGCCAACAGGTCGCGTGCCCGGGGCGACGGGGTGACGGTCCACACGGTTCGCACCACCGGGTGACGCAACAGGTCGGGCGGGACCAGCGAGAACAGGTCACGCGGGGTGGTGGCGCTGTCGATCAGCGCCGCGCCCAGATCGGCCAGCGACAGCTCACCGGCATCGGCCAACGCCAGGCTCATCAGCGCCCGCAGGTTGAAGCGGTAGATGCGACCCGTCCGCTCTCCGCAAACCCGCCCGTCAAGACTGACCTCCGGCAGACTCGAACGATCCCAACCTGTACAAGCTCAAAGGGGCCCAGACGAACACAGTTCCCTTACCTCCACGAGCAGCGACTGCTAACCAATCTGCAAAGTGGATGATCTCGACCTCCGAAGGCAAGTCACGCTGCACATAGGCCACTGGCCCCACGGATGATCCGCGTTATGCTGTTCACGTCGCCACGGGGCGGCGTGACGCTCAGGAGGCAGCATGAAGAAGGCCGGAACAACACCCGAAGACCCAAAGGCAAATTCGTCGGGCTCAGGGGCAACGCCCCCCAGAAACAGTGACACATCTGGTGCGTCGAGTTCTGTGCCATCGCAGGTGGCTGACAAGCTGGGAGAAGTCGCTACTTCCCAGCGAAACTCGGGCTGACTAGCACCAGTACCGTCCAACTAGGTCACCGGAACGTAGTTAGGGTGCGTGCCGCGGGCCGAGTGCTGGACAGCTGATACCCGAGTCGGATCGCCGTTTGTCGGTTATGGCGTCGCTTGGTGTGCCTTCGCGGGCGTTCCCGCCGGGGTGGTTGATGAGGTGATCGCCGAGGCTGGCGCGAAAGACAACGTCACAGGTCGTTTCCAGCGTGGGTGATGGCCTACTGCGCGATGGGTATGGCGTTGCACGCGTAGGCCTCCTACGTGGATGTGTTGTCCCTGTTGACCGATGGCATGTCGTGGTCCTCTGGTTGGGAGCACGCTCTGAAGATATTTCGATCTGCTCTCGCAGGCACAAGGCCAACGTCGCTCGCCTAAGGTGAGCCTAGTTTGGATATCCTAGGACGTCGAGAGCGACGCGTCCTAGCTTGCGACTAAACCGTCATGGTGACAGGATATGGCTAGATTGCCTAGTGTGCTCTCAGGTTATTTCGGTGGGTAATTCGGTTCCGAGGACATCGCTTTTTGGCAGGGTCGCGGGTCGACCAATGTGTCGCGTCGTCGGGCGCTGTTTCCAACGTCTCAATAACGATCGCTTCGACAACTTCGTCGCCGATCTTGCGGGGCGCGCCCGGCCGCGGCGCGTCAACAAGCCCGTCGAGACGGTCCTGGGCGAAGCGATGACGCCATTTCGACACCGTCGCCGGGCTACAACCCTGATCGGCGGAGATTGCGGTGTTGGTGCGGTCGCTGTCCGCGCACGCCAACACGATCCGGCAACGAAGCGCCAACGCCAGTGACGACGAATGCCGTCGCGCCCACCGCTCCAGAGTCTTACGTTCGTCGCCGGACAGGGTGAGCTGCACGGTTGGTCGTCCACGTCGAGCCGTAGCAGTTCCTCCACATGATGGTCGGCTACACACCGGCCAACACGCCCGAACCAACAAACTTCCCGGCTCCACCATTCTCTATATGGATTAACCAGACAGCACACTAGACGAGCGACCTGATATCAACCCAGCCAACGCCAGCTGGCTGAACCATCGACCAGGTTCCAGCCCAGTGATGGGCCCCGTATGCACGCGGAAACATCGACGCAGCCATGCCATCGTCAAGGACCGGAGGATGCCAGCCAATCGGATAAAGACACTGATGATCCACCAGACGATAGTTCCATTGATAAACGGCCGTCTTTGCGAACACCCGAGTAAGACTCTCAGGTCCGGTGATAGCAAATACCTCACCTGGCGTCGCTACGCCTACACCCGGCCGATTAGCCGAGATCGATCGCACCAGCGCTAGCCATAGAGGGTGGCGCGCCTCGGAAGCCATGATAGCGTTCCCTAGTGTGTTTTCCTCACGATGTAGACCAGAAACTGCGTCCCTTGCAACGAACGAACCCAGACAACCGACTGGAACGTCCGACCACTCCCATCCAAGCACCAACGAGGAACCAATCAAAAGAGGAGAAAGATCACGAAACCTTTCATAGTCAATATCCGCATATAGGCCACCGAAATGATACAACAACAAGTACCGGGCCATATCTACTCGCATGATCCCTGGCGGCAAACTCTGGTACGTTGGAAGGAAAGAAGGTTCTCTTAGAGAAACAAACTCAAGTAGGGACTGGTCAGTCCAGAACACGTAGCGCCAATTCTTTTCTCGATCAAGCCAGGAGCGAACGTAAGGCCCGAAATGAGCGGGAATAACATGGTTCTTCCAGGTTTGATGGATGATTCGGGGGATACTCAAAATTGTCCAGGCTACCACCCGGAAAGCGGCATGGTCCCCTCCGAATACAAGGGCGTCGCAACGTCCGACCAATTCAATTCGCCTGTTGAATGCCCCTTCGGTTCTACTATCCCACGGTACCCGCACGCGTCAAGGTCATTGAGGACCCGAAAAGAAGCAGCGGATTCATTCAAAACATGCCGAATACTATTAGTCCATATACCAGGGCCCGTGAGATTATGAGCACGATAGCCCGTGACCATATATCCTGGCAGTCCTTCGTCGATCGTGGGATCCGTGGAGTCAACGTCCCATATATGGAATCGGATCGCCCTCTCAACTCTGCCTATCACCTCCTTTAGAAAAGGATGGCCAGGCTCGAACGCCATCGCATACTGTGCTAACCGGCTAGCGCATAACCCAGGTGGTATCCGTTCCAGCGGAAACTCAATCGCCTTCAAGACGACCTCATCCGAGGCTGTCATGTCCTGCCAGTCGTCAATGAAAAGCACACCACTATCGTCGCTTCCCAGCCAGCTCGCCACGGGCTTCAGAAGCGTTGCATCAATATCAAGATACACACCACCGTATACATAAAGCACACAATAACGCCAAAGGTCCGCCCTCAGCGCACCAAAGGCTGGACTAATGAGAAAGTACGCCTCAGCCACCTCACTAGGCATCTCCTCACGAACAAATGCAGCGCAGTCAGAGTCTGAAGCAAGCTCAAAGACGTAGTCTGAATTCTCCGCTTGCATCCGAACTCTGTCCATCGCTATGGGTGGAGGGAGCATGGCAGACTTCCAAGTTTGCCAAACCACTCTCGGGATTGCCATCAGCCGATCCTCTTGTTCACACGTCTCAAGACTGTAGACTCCTCAGGTACTGCGCTACAAACGATTCGGGAAACATCGTCACTAGCGATTCCAGGGAGCTGGCTCGAAGAACATCACCTGCCCGCGCATCTCCGGCCAGAGAGGCCCACCGGCTCAGAGAAGCACCAATATGCAGTCCGTAGTCAACACTCGACAGACCCACTACACCATCCCAAAAAGGCCGATAGTCTGCGTCAACATTTACAGTTGAATTGAAGCAGTGCGCATCACCAACGAAACACAGCCCCGTGCCTACCGACCACTTCTCGTATATGTCCTGCCCGATATCTTCGTTGTCTATGGTCATTCCAAGACCCGAAGGATCTACGTCCCGCATGTCTTCCATGATTCGCTCCAACCATTCGGCGCCCATGGGAGAGAACAATATTCCGCAATTGACGAGCGCCACCCACGCCCCTTCGACGCAGTACATAAGGTTCCAGATCCGCGGCACCAAGTCCGATACCAGCTCGGACGGGTCCTTCATCAGGATGACGTCGGAGTCGAACCACCATCCGCCATGGGACCGCAGCAGCTCGCCTCGTATGTAGTCCGAACGGAACAAGATGTGTGGCGAATCTCGAACCCGAACAGGCAGGTCAATCCAATCCGAGACCGAGTCGGGTCCAAGGTGCTTGTGGCGATCTCCAAACACCCGACCAATCGAGTCGAGACAGAGTTCCGTAAACGGGTAGGGGTCCCCCTCCCAATAGGTGAACACATGAGAACTCACTGGGGCTGCCGAAGGTTGAGCTGCAAGAGTTGGACCTCGAACGCCATTTCTGATGGTCCAGATAGCCTGCGACTTCCGACGGCCTCGATCACCAAACCGACCTTCACAGCCAATTCTTGAAGGGCGGTCCAGTCACCGCTGTCCCACGAGAAGCCAAGGAGAAACCTGGTCCGCCCTCCGGTAGACAGAACTTCAGATGCGCCAGCGAGGTATCTTCCAATCGCAGCATACGCTTGGCTAAAGCAGGACCGTTCAAGCGGGTCATCCACCGGTACATCCACGAGGATGAATGGGACATTCCAGAACACCAACTCGAAAGACGACAGATCCTCAACACTCTCGAACACGTCTGACTGCAAAACCCTGACGCGGTCGACCACGTCGTGCACGGCCGCGTTGGCAATGGTGTTCCTCAAAGCGGCGCCGTATACATCGGTAGCAGTTACTTGCGCGCCACCCAGAGCGCAGGCGACCGAAACCAAACCCGTGCCACAACCCACTTCTAGGAATGTCGCAGGTCGGTAGGAGGCAACTGCCTCCATAAAGAAGTATGTATCTTCGAATATTTGCGGCGAGAATACATCGTTCAACCCCACATAGACCCGCCCAGCGTGCGAGAAAAGGTGCACCTCAGGAAGCTGTCGGTTCTCCTGTAGAAATACGATCGCCTCGTGGACAAATGGTTGGGCATCCATTCCCGACTATCCGTTCCGGACAAGGTCGAGTGTCGCGCAATGAAATGACCCACCAAATATGTAGTAACTATCGAAATCACACAGCTCTACTTCGAATCCAGCCGCAGCCAAGACCCTAGCCAGGGAGGTCTGTTTAGACTCGATAACGACACGGCGGTTCCCAAGACTCAAAAGGTTCAGGCTCATCCAATCACTTACAACTCGGTATCCTGCCACCTCGGTATAGAACGACGCCGGTCGAGGTGCCGAAATCTGTCGCCAGCCAGGGAACGCCCGCTCAACGTCCACCGACTCAACGAACTCCGGATTCACCAGAACGACGCCCTCTTCCAACGGGCAAATGGTCGTATCGATGTGGAGGGCACCTGAACATCGAGAAGTAATCATCCGAACGTCGAAGGAGGACCCTAGAGTCCTCCTCAGCCAATCAAACCCCCTTCGGTTGGTCACGTGGCTCAATTGACCGACAATGAAGTCTCCGCACCTGACGAAATCGGCGGCGTCAAATAGGATTTCGTTTTCCGTAACTGCGAATCTGTCGCCCGGGCACCCGTAGCTAGGCTCGTCGAGACGTGGTTTTGGTGCCGAAATCCACCGAAAGCCACGGGCTTCCATGTCTCGCAAAATGGTCCGGTAAGCAAACATTTCGAAATAGCGACCCCTATCCGCCGTTGGACACTCGATGATTGTGTCGCCAGCTACCAGAATTATGTCTCTTGGATTCGCGGCGGAGACTCCTGACTCTACGCGCCAGTCCGGTGTGGAATACCCTACGCCCGTCGAAACGGAGTCTGGCCGATGCACAACGATGCCGAGGCTCTTGAGCAGGTCAATAAAGACGGAGAGTTCTTCCTTGGCAAGCTCCACTACATCAGGTGGCACCGGCTCGCCACTCATCTCGAACATCTGCTCGTACTCGACAAGTGCCTCTTCTGGAATGGTCCTTCGGAGGATTCGGTCCCAGGAAGGAAAATGAGCACCTTCGACGCAGCCGACCACGACTTCTCGGAGCGGACTCCACTCGTCGTACGAGCCCGTTGGCCAATCGTGCTTCATCTCGAGCCGCCCTGTCGCATAGCTTCATCGGTCAAACAGCGTAGGAGCGAAAGGTAGGTGTGCCCACTAGCGTAGGCAGACTGACAGTAGTCTCCAATCTCAGGATGCAGATGCGGTAGAGGATTGATCTCGAGAAACTGAGGAACGCCGTTCCCGTCAATCCTAAAGTCAAGTCGGGATGCGTCCCGACAATCAAGGCCGTTATGGAGCCCCAGCGCAAGAGAGCGGATTCTTTGGGTGGTTTCATTGCGGTCGCGAGGCGTCGTCCGAATCGCGTTGTAGTTCACTTCCTTGGCATCCAAGCCATAAACCATATGTTCTCGAAGGTCTTTTGCTAAGGGCCAGAATACCTCGGCCGTATCTGATCTACCTACGACACCGACTGTGACTTCCTCACCTTCAACGTACTTCTGGACGATCACGTCTTGATCGTGGGCATCCAGAGTGAGTTCGACTCGGTGTTTGAGCTTTGCACGGTTCCACACCACAGAGTCATCTGATATACCAATCCCGCTACCTTCGTGCCGCGGCTTCACGATGATTGGAAACTCTTGAAACGTTGCTACGGATTCGATGTTGCCGCGCGAGATCAATGCCCAGTTTGGTACGGGTACACCCAGGTTGCGGGCAAGCAGGTTGCAGACGTGCTTATCCAGGGTGTACGTCAGCACATCGGGAGGCGAGAAGACGTACTGCAGTCCGATGGACTCGCAGAGCATTGGGATGATGGCTTCGCGCCACGACCCACCGATCATCTCACAGATGCTCATGATGGGGGTGCCGGGCGTAACCAGGCCGAAGTCGACCGGCCACGCAACTTCCGTGGGAAGTACGTCGTATCCGATCTCTTCCAGACCCGCGGTCAAATACGAAACCGTCTCAGGAATGTCCCAGTCTGCTGCTTTAGCGCTCTCGGGACCCCCGAACCGCTTCGGAAAGCTGGACCGGAGATTGAAGAACAACCGCAGCTTTGTCATCCCAGCGCAGCCGCGATTTCAGTAGCGAATCCGCCATCTCTACACGAACCAGCGGAGAACACTGAAACGTTGGAGCTCCCATACTTAGTGGGCCCCCTATAGCACAAGCAAGAGTGCCGAGCAGACACGCGAGCCATGGCGCCGAGCGCAGAGCCATATGTCATAAGATCGTCAACAAGAGTTTGCGCAATGGTCTCCTGTATCGTGAAGCATCGAGTCCTGAAATCCACGAGTCTTGAAAGCTTGCCTATTCCGAGGATCCTATCTCCGGGTTGGTATATGACATCCACCTGTCCATGGAACGGCAAGAAATGATGTGAGCAGAAGGACATGTAGTCAACCGAGTTGGCCGTCACAATTCCCTGATAGCTACCGGACTCTATCATCTCCGTGACCTTAAGGATCGCGGCTTGGCTGCCACGACTTTCCCCGGAAAGCAAATCGCGATACGCCTTGGTTATTCGTGAAGGGTTCTCCGCCATCTGTTCCCGCAAGTGGGATACCTGCGTCGGGGCCACCTGTTCCAGCCATTGGAGCAGGAGTAGGTCAGGTTCGCCAACCGATTGGGTCAATCTTCCGCTCCAGTACTCGTCCGATGAAAGGCACCCGATCCGGTCACCCGGCGGCGTCGGCAAGCCGACGTCCCCAGGAAGGAGCTGACCGCTTGTGGATGGATGCAGGTCCACAGTGTAGGTCCAAAGCAACTCGCACGGAAAGATCTTTGTCCAGCGGGTGGACGCCCTCTGCCCCTCCGAGGAGATTTCCCGCCTCGGAGGGGCCGGTCATCAGCAGGTCTGCTGCTCCAGACCGACCAGATAGCGGAACGATGGCCGTGATCAGTTGCCGGACTCCTCGGGTGCGCAGGCCGACGCCTGCCAGACTCTTGCGACGCCCATACAGTCGTAGACTTGCAGTCCGCGTGCCTAGTGTCGGCTGATGGCCAGTTGCACCTTAAGTCAAATAGATGGCGATCGGTCAACGAAAGGGTTTAGGAACCTGGCCTCTAAAGGCGCTACGGTCGTCAGGGAAAATGCCAAGCGGTGTTTCCTTGGTCCGCTATTGTACGTTTTCTTCTTCACCGCAATGGATCATGGTAGACGTAGCTGCGTTCGGTGCCCGTAGCCCACGACCGATATTTTACAACTCCCGAGGACTCGTCATAGGTGTCGTAACTGTGAACGTCTCGCTTTCCTCCACCATTTGGAAGGTCCACCACAAACCTTGGAAATTGAAAGCCAGCAACGAATCCACGACTCTTCTTCTCCAAGAGGCAGGTTTCCCCGATTGTAGTTCGAAGGTGTTCAGCGCCGGGCACCATGTCATGTTGATAGACATAATATGGTGAAATCCCAATATCGACAAGTCCGGCTATTAGACTGTGGACCTCTGTGGTCGAATCATTCACTCCTCGCATGCATACTGCCTGGTTGCGCACCGTGATCGCGCATTCGCTGAGGATATTCCTGATGACTGTTTTGGCGATGGGGTTAATTTCTGCTGCACAGTTGAAATGCACTTGTAGGCTCAGTTCAACGCCGGCGGACTTAGCTCGCTTGGCTCCTTCAACAATTATTCCGTGCATGGGTGTGTCGGGTGCAAATTGGAGCGGACTGCCTAACAATCCGCGAGTGGCAAGTCGAACAGATCGGACATGTGAGGTCGTCAGAAGGCGATCCAGGACAAAGTTCAGATTGTCTGGATGCATATTCACGATGTCACCGCCACTGATGATGACATCCCGAATCCCTCTATCGCCGCTAACATAGTCCAATGCGTCAGAGAGGAAGTTCCGTGTCCGAGGTGGAGATTCTATTGTGGACTTCGCACCAGTATTTGGGCCAACAGCGTAGCTACGCGTGCAGAAGCCGCAGTAGATCGGGCATGTCTTGGTAGCGAGCAGTAGGACGCGATCGCTATATCTGTGGACTAGGCCAGGTACGGGCGAATCCTCCAGCTCGCCAAGGCTGTCGAACGAAGCGCTTGCATGGCTTTGTATAATCTCGGAGCGGAGGAACATGAATTGGCGACGCACTGGGCAGGACCGCAAGTCGTCCCAGTTGAAACATGCCAGCAGCGTCGGTGTGAGCCGGGTCGCCATCGGTGCGTCCGCCAATCCGTCGAGAAAGTCTGCGGCCAGGCTCGATTCGGCTCGGCGCTGAAGCAGCGCGGCCGCTTGCGAGGACGTTCGAATTTCGTGCGCCCTATGCCAGTCAGGATCGAAGAAGTCCTCCGGGGAAGCCTTGGCAAATAGTTTGCTCGACTTCATGAAGGATTCGATTTCGTCAAACTCGTCTTGAGTAGTCCATGAAGGGAGACCGGCAGTTTTCACGCTCATAACCTAGCCCTAGGTTGCGAATCTCTGGTCGTGGAGGTGTTGTGTTTCATTGCGATTCCGGGCTCACTCCCCAGGGCATCACGCCGGTGTGCATTGGTAACCGGGTTTGCATGTCGCACCGCGATTCGCGGGTTTCTGCCAATGCTCCCGCGAACGAATCCGCCCTTTGCGGACGTGCAAATTCGAGGTACCAGCGGCGGACCGGGCTGGAGGAAGGGGCGCACGTCGGCGGTGCCGCCCTCGGTTGCCAACCGGGCGGTGAGGGGGCGATCGGTGGGTGGCTGCACGTGGCCCTTGCGGGTTTCGGCCCACGGGCGGTGCGTCAGCTGGCCCACCTTCCAGGTGGCACGCCGGGCGCCGATCAGGCTGTTGCCCCGCCGCAGCTGAAGGCCCAGCCACGGCGCCTTCAGGCCGGGGTGCATGGCGTTGAGCCACAGGCTGACCTCGGCCAGCTCGACGGCGGTGGCGTTGAGGTCCACCCCGTAGGTCTGGTACAGCGCAAAGTGGGCCTTCACCTTCTGGAGTTCGCGCAGATACCGGTCGGGGTCGAGCGTTTCGCCCAGCTCGGCCGGGCGACGCTTCAGGTACT
>JAGNEX010000107.1 GCA_018003035.1 Acidimicrobiia bacterium | reverse complement strand
TCGATGACCGGCACCGTTTGGGTCGAGCCACACCGTCGGCTCTGGGTCCAGACGTGAGCCCAATTGTCAACAGCCCGTCCGGGCTGAAGTCGACAAGCTCATCGATCCGACTGCCTAGCCAACGGCTACACATTGCTGACGAGTGGCGACCAACTTTTCGCGACATCTGGCGCACACAGCGGTCCGTGCGGACGGTGGTAGACCGTTTAGCCACTGACGTCGCTCAGCTGCCGTGGTCCTGCTTCCAGCGGTCTGATGAAGGCATGCGGCGACTCAGGGGTCATCGGCTGACGGACGCAATCGATCGCCCTTATCCTGGGGTTTCGCGGATGTGGATGCGCCGTCAATGGCTCACAGATTTTCTTGTCTGGGGTAACGGCTTCCTGCTGATCGAAGAGATCGACGACCGACTCTGCCTCATTCACGTGCCGGCGCCGCTCGTAACACCAAAGGACGCGTCGCTCATCGCTGGACCACAGCGCTTCACGATCGCATTCGAGAGCCGCGAGTACACCGTCGACGCCCGTCAGATCGTCCAGCTCAACGAGCCTGGTGACGACAAAACGCCATGGATTGGCGTCTCAAAGCTCGAAGCGGCTCGCGACATCTTGGCCGAGGATTACCAGTCGGTAAAGGCTAGGACTGAGCTTGCGTCTCGGGGTCTTCGGACTGGCCAAGTCATCACGCGGCCGCAGAATATCTCCTGGCACCGCGACCCGGAGAAGGCGTCAGACGTGCGCCGGATCTTCTTGGAAGACCTCGCAGCGTTCTACGACGTGCACGCTGGTCGCCCACTGTTGCTGGAAGATGGCATGGAGATGGCCGAGGCGCCTCATGTTTCGGCGGCCGACATGGAGATGTTTCAGGTCCGCCAGCTCACATCAGCCGAAGTCGCGGCCCTCTTCGGCATGCCGTCCGAGATCGGCGCAGCCATCGATGGGAAGGGGGCCATGAATGAGTCCCAGCGCATCGCCTATTTCCAGGACGTCGTGGCAGGCCTCGCTGTGGCGGTGCGTTCCGCTTTCGATTCTCACCTTTTGGACCCGGATCGCGGGTGGTTTGGTGACGAGGGACTGACGCTCAGTGTCGAACCGAACTTCCGAGCGAAACTGTACGGCTCCCCCTCTGAGCAGATCTTGGCGGTTGGGAAGTCCACGGGCGTGCCCGTCATGGCCGTGACCGAAGGCCGTGACCTGCTCGGCCTCGAACCCCTGCCCGATGACGTGGTTGACGCGTTCTCGGTGCCAGTGCAACCGCTGAACATCGCATATGGTGGCCAGTTCCCAGCCGGTGAGACCCGCATGCCTGGCCAGGTCGTCGACCCCCTTGATGACCGGCAGACCGCCACAGCGTCCACGTCAACGTCGATGTTGCTGGCGGCGAAGGACCAACCTCAGCGGATCACCTCCGTGCTGGAGGCGCACCGCTCCAAGATCGCAGCCTTGCTCGCCGGCGGAGTCATCGCGTCGGACCCCGACCTCGGGATCGACCGCATCGAAGTCGACGCGAGCCTCGCAGCGAAACTCACGCCACTTGCGCTCGCGGTCGCACTGCGCGCCGCCCGCGCCGAAGGCAAAACGTCGGAGACTGACCTGATCGCCCTTGCCGCGGGCCTTGCTGCCGGGACCGCAGCGGGATTCACAGGCCGTCTCCTGAAGACGGCGAGGACAGTCCTCGACGCAGCGAAAGACCCAGGCGCGGTTCCCCTCGACGAGGTCAAGGTCGCCGTCGAGTCGTCCGACGTCGCCCTCCAAGCCGAAGGCCTCACTCAGGACGCCCGCCTTGAAGGCGCCGATGTTGGCGCTCGCAGCGCCGGGAAGACCACCAAGACGTGGCGAGTCAACTCGTCGAACAGTCGCCATGGTGCGCTCGACGGGGAGACCGTCCCAATCGATGGCGTCTTTTCCAATGGGGCACGACGGCCGCGGGCGCGGTCGCTGGCAACCGAGGACCGAGCGCGGTGTCAATGCACCGTCGAGTACGGGAGCTCAGAATGAACACCCTTTTTGCGGCGTCGGTGCCAATCGTCGCCCAAGAAACCGACGAGGGAACCTTCGGGATTTGGGCGTCGGCATTTGATCGGCCCGATGACCAGGGTCGTCGGCTGGCGCCCGGCGCTTTCGCTGCCGCCGTCGCGGCTAGCGCGAATGGCGTCCGTCTTCCGATCTGCTGGAACCACCCGTTCTATAAGCCTCTCGAAGGGTCAAACGACCCCCTCGACATTCTCGCCCGCGCTGACGTCGTCGAAGAGGTCGCTGCTGGCGACGATCGCTTGCCCGAACAGTTCCGCCCATTCGGATCGCTCTGGCTTGCGGGCCGGTGGTTCGCCACACCAAAGGCGCAGCACGTCCGGCAGCTCGTTCAGGAGCGGACCGTCGGCGAAGCGTCGATCGGGGCGTTCTTTGCCTCGGACGCCCTCGACGATCTCGACCGCATCACAGCCGTCGACCTCTTCGAGGTGTCCTTCACCCTGCGTGGAGCGATGCCGGGCACCGAAGTGATGGCGGCATCAGCGTCTGTCGACGTCGATGCGATCGCCGACCGGGCCGCAACGAAGGTCCTGAAAGAACTCGATCGACGCACACAACTCGATCGATGGAAGACCCAAGCCGCCGCGGCTGGGATCACACCGCCGAACGGCGACAACCCGAAAGGAAACAGCAATGGCTAATGCGATTGCAGACCTGACCGCCGACCGGCTCCGGCTCCACGGCGACGTCCAAACTCTGATGGCCAAAGCCGAAACGGCTGACGGACTCAGCGCCGAAGAGACCTCAAAGCTCGACGAGCTGCTGACCGCAGCCACCGAAATCAACACGAAGATCGAAGGGATCGAGAAGCGCAACGCCCAATTCGCGGCACTTGAAGCAAAACTGACCGCCGACACAGGCGCCGAGACGCAGACCGAGTCGAAGTCAGGGCCAGGCAAGCCCGAAAAGGTCACTGCATTCGCTGCGGCGAACGCCGAAGCGCTGGCCAAGTTCGTCAAGGACACCGAGCTTTGGGCCAACCAACGCAAGCCTGGTTCCGCCCCGGTCTCGCTTGGCACCGAGATCAACCTTGCTGACGCGGTCGCGATGTTCCGGGCGACGGGCCGAGTGCCCCTGTTTGCTGGCCCCGCCACGATCCGCGTCAACCAAGACGGCGAGTCAATGGCTGCGCCGTTTGTCGATCGGGCTCCGTTCGACACGGGCATTCGCGAGATGATCGCCAGGGTCCCGCGCATAGCGACCGACCTGGTCGAAGTGCGGCAGACCGACAACCGCACGCTGTGGTGGGTTGAGCAGATCGCCCGCATCAACGGCGTCACCACCGTGACTGAGCCCGACGACTGCGACCTGCCCGACCCGGCTTCGCGGAAGCCGCACAGCTCGATCGACTTCGCTCCGCGAACCTCGCAACTTGTTCGCCTCGCGCATGTGATGTGTGCGTCGGATGAGGCTCTGAAGTTCGGCGGAACGCAGGTGCGGGATCTGATTGAGTCGGAAGGTCCCGAGATGATGCTCGATGAGCTTGAGCGTCAGCTGATCGTCGGCGACCCGAGCTTGACACCGACTGAGCTGCAGGGCTGGTTCAACACGCCCGGCATCCAGATCCACCCAACCAGCGGCAACCCGATCCGAGACTTGCGCGAATCGATCACGCAGGCGCTCATCATCGGTGGCGTCAACATCAACGCTTTTGTCCTCCCACCATTTGTGGTGCAGGAGCTCGACCTTGCTGTCGCAACCGACGGCCGTTATCTCGCCGGCGACCCGTTCGATTGGAAGCCATGGCGAGGCCAGTGGGGCGTGACGGTCTGGCAGTCCCAGCACACGCCTGACGGCGAGGGGTTGGCGATGGACTCCAGCAAGTTCAAAGTCTTCGCCTATGGCGGCATCGAGATGGCGTTCGCGAACCAACACGCCGACCACTTCGTCCACGATCTGGTCGATTTCCGGTGGACCTGGGACGGCCAACAGATTTGCAGTCGTCCCGCTGCGGTCATCCGCTGCATCGACCTCCCAACACCCTAAGGATTTTGACCATGCGCATGAACTTGTTCAGTGACCTCGGGTACTTGCGGCAACTGCCGGAGGATTCGAAAGAGGCGATCGCCGCTGAGCGGGCCGGACACCGCGTCAAGCTCGCCACAAAGACGGGGCGAGAGGCCGCGCGGAAGATCTTCGCCGAGTCCATCGGGCAACGCGAACGCGTTGTCGTGACGCCGGCGGAGACGCTGAAGCGTCGTATCGAACGCATGTCGGCGGCGATCGCTGACATGAAGACCCGTCTCGACGGCCTCGAAGCCCTCCCTGAAGGCGACGAGCCTGAGTCGGGCAAGAAGTGACGTGATGTGTTGGCCGTCCGTCGAATCCATCATGGGCTCGTCGGGCGGCTGCACACCACCCGACACCGTCCAGCAGGTGGAGCTGCGAGCTCAATCCGAGATTCGCGCTTACC
>JAGNEX010000106.1 GCA_018003035.1 Acidimicrobiia bacterium | reverse complement strand
GGTAAGCGCGAATCTCGGATTGAGCTCGCAGCTCCACCTGCTGGACGGTGTCGGGTGGTGTGCAGCCGCCCGACGAGCCCATGATGGATTCGACGGACGGCCAACACATCACGTCACTTCTTGCCCGTCTCGGCGGGCTCGTCGCCTTCAGGGAGGGCTTCGAGGCCGTCGAGTTGGGTCTTCATGTCGGCGATCGCCGCCGACATGCGTTCAATGCGACGCTTCAGCGTCTCCGCCGGCGTCACCACAACGCGTTCGCGTTGCCCGATGGACTCGGCGAAGATCTTCCGCGCTGCCTCTCGCCCGGTCTTGGTGTTGAGCTTGACGCGATGTCCAGCCTTCTCGGCAGCGATCGCTTCTTTGGAGTCCTCCGGCAACTGCCGGAGGTACCCAAGGTCGTTAAACAGATTCATGCGCATGAACCACTCCTCACTGCTGTGGCAGGTCGATGCAGCGGATGACCGCAGCCGGACGCGAACAGATCTGCTGGCCGTCCCACGTCCAGCGGAAATCGACCAAGTCGTGGGAAAAATGATCAGCGTGCTGATTGGCGAACGCCATCTCGATGCCGCCGTAGGCGAAGATCTTGAACTTGGTGGAGTCCATGGCCAGCCCTTCGCCATCCGGCGCGTGCTGGGACTGCCAAACAGTCACACCCCACTGCCCGCGCCATGGCTTCCAGGCGAACGGATCGCCAGCCAAATAGCGGCCGTCGGTGGCGGTCGCCAAGTCGAGCTCCTGCACCACGAACGGCTGCAGCAGGAAGGCGTTGATGTTGACGCCACCGACAATCAAGGCCTGTGTGATCGATTCGCGCAGGTCTCGGATCGGGTTGCCCGACGTTGGGTGGATCTGGATGCCTGGCGTGTTGAACCAGCCCTGCAGCTCGGTCGGTGTCAAGCTCGGGTCGCCGACGATCAGTTGACGCTCAAGCTCGTCGAGCATCATCTCGGGACCTTCGGACTCGATCAGATCGCGGACCTGCGACCCGCCGAACTTCAGGGCCTCATCGGACGCGCACATCATGTGAGCGAGACGAACGAGTTGCGAGGTTCGCGGAGCGAAGTCGATCGAGCTGTGCGGCTTCCGCGACGCCGGATCGGGGAGGTCGCAATCGTCAGGCTCGACAACTGTGGTGACGCCGTTGATGCGGGCGATCTGCTCAACCCACCAGAGGGTGCGGCTGTCAGTCTGACGCACCTCGATCAAGTCGGTGGCGATGCGCGGAACCCTGGCGATCATCTCGCGGATGCCTGTATCAAACGGCGCTCGATCGACAAACGGCGCGGCCATTGACTCGCCGTCTTGGTTGACGCGGATCGTGGCAGGGCCACCGAACAGGGGCACTCGGCCCGTAGCCCGGAACATAGCGATCGCATCTGCGAAGTTGAGCTCGGTGCCGAGCGAGACTGGAGCCGAACCAGGCTCGCGCCGGTTAGCCCAGAGCTCCGCGTCCTTGACGAACTTGGCCAATGCCTCGGCGTTCGCCGCCGCAAATGCGGTGACCTTCTCGGGCTTGCCTGGTTCCGACTTTGTCTCGGTCTGGGTGTTGGCGCCCTTGTCGCTGGTCAGCTTCGCTTCAAGCGCCGCGAATTGGGCATTGCGCTTCTCGATGCCGTCGATCTTGGTGTTGATCTCGGTGGCGGCGAGAAGCATTTCGTCGAGCTTGGTCGCCTCTTCGGCGGTCAGGCCGTCGGCCGTGTCGGCCTTTGCCATCAGTGTGGTGACGTCGCCGTGGAGCCGGAGCCGTTCGGCGGTTAGGTCCGCAATCGCATTAGCCATTGCTGTTTCCTTTCGGGTTGTCGCCGTTCGGCGGTGTGATCCCAGCCGCGGCGGCTTGGGTCTTCCATCGATCGAGTTGTACACGTCGATCGAGTTCTTTGAGGGCCTTCGTCGCGGCCCGGTCGGCGATCGCATCGACGTCGACGGACGCTGATGCCGCCATCACCTCGGTGCCCGGCATCGCTCCACGCAGGGTGAAGGACACCTCGAAGAGGTCGACGGCCGTGATGCGGTCGAGATCGTCGAAGGCGTCCGACGCAAAGAACGCCCCGATCGACGCCTCGCCGACGGTCCGCTCCTGAACGAGCTGCCGGACGTGCTGCGCCTTTGGTGTGGAGAACCAACGGCCCGCAAGCCAGAGCGATCCGAATGGGCGGAACTGTTCCGGCAAGCGATCGTCACCAGCAGCAACCTCTTCGACTACGTCAGCGCGGGCGAGGATGTCGAGGGGGTCGTTCGATCCTTCGAGAGGCTTATAGAACGGGTGGTTCCAGCAGATCGGAAGACGGACGCCATTCGCGCTAGCCGCGACGGCGGCAGCGAAAGCGCCGGGCGCCAGCCGACGACCCTGGTCATCGGGCCGATCAAATGCCGACGCCCAAATCCCGAAGGTTCCCTCGTCGGTTTCTTGGGCGACGATTGGCACCGACGCCGCAAAGAGAGTGTTCATTCGGAGTCCCCATACTCGAGGGTGCATTGGCACCGCGCTCGGTCTTTGGTTGCCAGCGACCGCGCCCGCGGCCGTCGTGCCCCATTGGAAAAGACGCCATCGATTGGGACCGTCTCCCCGTCGAGCGCCCCGTGGCGACTGTTCGACGAGTTGACGCGCCACGTCTTGGTGGTCTTCCCGGCGCTGATCGCTCCGGTTTCGGCCCCTTCAAGGCGGGCATCCTGAGCGAGGCCTTCGGCTTGCAACGCCACGTCGGAGACCTCGACGGCGGCCCTGACCTCGTCGAGGGGAACCGCGCCTGGGTCTTTCGCCGCGTCGAGGACTGTCCTTGCCGTCTTCAGGAGACGGCCCGTGAACCCCGTTGCGGTCCCGGCAGCAAGGCCCGCGGCAAGGGCGATCAGGTCAGTCTCTGACGCTTTGCCTTCGGCGCGGGCGGCGCGCAGTGCGACCGCGAGCGCAAGTGGTGTGAGTTTCGCTGCGAGGCTCGCATCGACTTCGATCCGATCAATCCCGAGGTCGGGGTCTGACGTGATGACTCCACCGGCGAGCAGGGCTGCGATCTTGGAGCGGTGCGCCTCCAGGACAGAGGTGATCCGCTGGGTCTGGTCCTTCGCCGCCAGCAACATCGACGTTGACGTTGATGCCGTGGCGGTCTGCCGGCCATCAAGCGGGTCGACAACTTGGCCAGGCATGCGGGTCTGACCGGCCGGGAACTGGCCGCCATATGCGATGTTGAGCGGCTGCACTGGCACCGAGAACGCGTCAACCACGTCATCGGGCAGGGGTTCGAGGCCGAGCAAGTCGCGCCCTTCGACAACAGTCATGACCGGCACGCCGGTCGACTTGCCAATCGCCTCAATCTGCTTCTCTGGAGAGCCGTAGAGCTTCGCTCGGAAGTTCGGCTCGACGGACATGTCAAGGCCTTCGGCGCCGAACCAACCGCGATCAGGGTCCAGCAAGTGGGCGTCAAACGCGCATCGCACTTGGACTGCCAGCGCTGCGACGGTGTCCTGAAAATAGGCCAGGCGCAGCGCCTCGGTCATTGCCCCTTTGGCGTCGATCGCCGCACCCATCTCGGCGGGCATCCCAAACAGCGCCGCCACCTCGGCAGCGGTCAACTGCCGCACCTGCAGCATTTCCATGTCGGCTGCCGAAACGTGTGGGGCGGCCGCCATGGCCATGCCGTCCTCCAACAGAAGCGGCCGACCAGCGTGCTCGTCGTAGAAAGCCGCCAGATCCTCAAGGAACATTCTGCGGACCTCGGCGGCTTTGGCCGGGTCGCGGTCCCATGCGATGTTCTGCGGGCGGGTGATCACCTGCCCAGTCCGGAGACCTCGTTGAGCGAGCTCGGTGCGAGCCTTCACGGACTGGAAGTCTTCCGCGAGGATGTCGCGAGCCGCTTCCAGCTTTGAGACGCCAATCCATGGTGTCTTGTCGTCGCCAGGTTCAGCGAGGTGGATGATCTGGCGCGCATCCACGGTGTACTCGCGGGACTCGAAAGTGATGGTGAAGCGTTGCGGCCCCGCAATCAGAGACGCGTCTTTCGGCGTCACCAGCGGCGCCGGGATGTGAATCAGACACAGCCGCTCGCCGATCTCCTCGACCAGCAAGTAGCCGTTGCCGAAAATCAAGAAATCGGTGATCCACTGGCGGCGCATCCACATCCGCGACACGCCGGGGTAGGGGCGGTCTATCGCCGTGACGAGTCGCCCCTCGCGGAGTCGTCTCGTGCCGTCGTCGAAGCGTTGCAGGCAGGGCCACGGCAGCTGAGCGATGTCGTTCGCCTGCCGGTCGACTACAGCACGCACAGAACGCTGGGTGCGCCAAATGTCGCGGATGCTCGGCCGCCACTCGTCGGCGATATGCAGCCGTTGGCTAGGCAGTCGGATCGATGAGCTTGTCGACTTCAGCCCGGACGGGCTGTTGACAATTGGGCTCACGTCTGGACCCAGAGCCGACGGTGTGGCTCGACCCAAACGGTGCCGGTCATCGA
>JAGNEX010000043.1:11500-16772 GCA_018003035.1 Acidimicrobiia bacterium | reverse complement strand
GAGTGGGTGTTCAACCTGCAGGACTACATAGCGGCCGGGACCACCGCTGAGCTCGACCTCATCGCGACGGCGCCCAACAACACGACGCCAGACGGAACCACGTTCGTTATCGACGCGACGCTGTCGTCGGAGAACGTGCCTGACAAGACCGCCACTGCCTCCGGCGAGTGGAACGCCCAGGCCAACCTGGGGATCGCCAAATACCTTCAGTTCGGGCCCAACACCGACGCACTCCTCGACCAGGAAGTCGACTACCTCATCTACCCGTGTGACCCGACCTGGTCATCTGGGCAACTCGGACATCTCTTCGTCGAGAACGCGACCATCGTTGACACCCTGCCAGACGGTGTGGTTTTCGTCGATGCATCCAACGGTGGCGTCTATGACGCAAACAACAACACGGTGACCTGGACGATCCCCGGGCAACTCAGCAACTTCAGCTGCGGCTACAAAGGTTTTAGCGACTACTCGGTGACGGTCATATTCCCGTCCGACACCTTCGGTCCTGCTGGGCAGCCGACCCCCGTGCTCGAAGCAACCAACTCGGTCACGATTGACGCGTACCCCTTGGGAACACCGAACACTCCTGAGAACCTCTTAGAGGATGAGGATTCGATCCTCCACGGCTTTGGGCTCCCCAACCCCACGAACCTTCATTTCAAGTATGCTCGCACGCCTTATTTCGGATCAGACAAGGTCACCTTCGCCGACCGAGAGGCTGAGTTCACGGCCAACGTCCGCAGTTCCAGCAGCAACAACGTTGCCCACTATTGGGTCATTACCGACCCGGTTCCGTGTCTTGATTACACGCCAAACGCAGCAACCCAGTATGAAAGTCAGAACCCGGCTGACGCACCTTGCCAGAACCCCGCTTGGCAACCGGACTCCTTCATCAAGCTCTACATCGATCCAAAGGTTCAGGGTTACCCGGACGCTCAAGAGGCCGCGGCCTGGATTGATGACCATCCGACTATTCCGATTCAGTTCCTTTTGAGCGATGGGTCCATCAAGACTGTAGAGGTGCCCTTCAAAGACAGCATGAAATACGGCGTTCTCGAGGATCCGTCCATCGGCAACTACCAGATCAACTACCCAGACCTCGCGAGTCAACTTGGGCTGGGAACCCTCACGATCTCTTCGGTCATTTGGGACTCACGCGACATCGGTTTGCAGGTGTTCCCGTCCGCGCAATCCGATACTGCAGGCCAGATCACCATGTCGGGATCAGTCGCGGCAGACACCGCTGAGTACCCAATGCTCGACCAGTATCGGGTCCGTAACCGGGCCTACTGGACCGCGTATCTGGAACCCGATGGTGAAGCGTACGACCTCGGAAACGTCCAGGACGACGTGATCATTACCTCTGAGGGACCGGTTTTGTCAGTGACCAAGTCTGTCAGCCCTGAGTACCGGGATAACCAGGGCAATGTGTACTCAGGCGCCTACGTTGAGCTCACCGGCGAATCCGTGGCCGCCGACCTCCGCGACGACGAACAATTGGTGTTAACCGACCTGTTGCCCGCCGGGTACACCTTCGACGGTGTCAAGTCGGTCGGGTACCAGCTGTATTCGGATGACCCGGCTGACGACTTGGCGGGCGCCTGGCAAATTGAACGCATGATGCCGTCGGCCCAATTCCCCAATTCAACCAACGCTACGGGCATCGCAGCGCTGGACGGACTCTCACCAATGGCTTACGTGTCGGTGGACGTCGTGGACAACTACAACGGGACGGGCAGGCAACTCGTTCGAGCCACCTTTGATGCGCCGCCCATTGACGAAGCATGGCAGTTGTCTCGACCGCTCAATCAACCAAGCAATGTGAAGTTTCGTTTCTTTATTGCCCCAGGTGATCTCGCGATTGGCGCAGTAAACACCGCCCAGATCTTCCCCTCGAACGCGAGCACGGCTGCAGATCTCCTCTGCTATAACGCGGAGCTCCCAGAGGGTCAGCGGGTAACGGCCGCTCTGTCCAACGACATCAACGACCTGGATAGCGATGGGACAACCGTCGGCGATGGGTACTGTGAAACGCAACGCAGGATCACCCCTACGACGACGATCCTTCGTGTCGATTCCGAGAAGGCCGTGAAAGGCTCTGAGGACACCGAGTTCCGTGGCTTTCCCGCCATCGGGTCGATCTCTAGTGCGGGTGGGACCGGTTCGTTCCAGATCAACATGGTGAACACCGGCTCGATCGGTATTGCAGACCTTGTGATTTATGACGTACTACCGTTCGTCGGCGACACGGGTTTGAGTCAAACCCAGGTAGGCACACCGCGAAATAGCGACTGGGAAGCCACGTTTGCTGGCTTTGACATGTCCACCGTGCCAGTTGGCGCCTTCATCGAATACTCGTCGTCGGCGAACCCATGCCGCGACGAACTCACGACCGGCGGGACCCCGTTCCCCGCAGGTTGCACCAACGATTGGGCCGAACTCACCGGCGCGGTACCAAACGCAAGCGTGAAGGCCTTCCGGATCACCTTCCCGACCGGCGACCTGGCGACGTTCGATTCCGGCGAATCGCTCCACATTGAATATGACGTCACCTACCCAGCAGGCCTCGCCGAAGATCAAGTGGCCTGGAACACGTTCGCCTTTGGCGGAACCCGCACGGACGACCAGACCTCAATCCTGCCCGTCGAGCCCCCGAAGGTCGGCCTAGCCGTTCCCCAGATCGACCTGTCGACCAGCAAGAGCGCCAGCCCCGCACTCGCCTTTGTTGGTCAACCGATCACCTATACCGTCAAAGTCACCCACGACGGTCAGGTGACGATCGACCCGGCCACCGGCATCGCCACGTACGGCCCCGCATCGAGCACTGCGACCAACGTTGAAGTTCAAGACGACGGTGTCACCCAAGGCTTGACCGTCGTACCAGGCTCTAGCGCCATCAACTACAACACGACCGGCAGCGGGAACGGCGCCTCCTTCAACGAGACCACGGGGCTGTTGAGCCTCCCGGTGATCTCGCCAGGCGACACCTACACCCTGACCTACCGGGCCTATGCCTCCACTGCGACGACTATCGACAACACGATCGAAGTCGTCGGGGCCGATCAGCCCGACGTCGACAGCACGCCCGACAACGGCGACGACACCGAAGATGACCAGGCCACCGCCCAGGGAACATGGGCAGACCCCGCCATCGACCTTCAAAAGCTGGTTGAAGACGCTCCAGGCTCTGACAACTTCATTGAGGCCGACGACACCGACAACCTCTCGGGCACATACGAGCCTGGGCAGCCGATCCGCTACCGCTTCGTGATCCATAACACCGGCGGCGTCCCGCTCAGCAACATCAAATTGGCCGATGACAAGACCGGTGTCGTGTGCGACACCTTGATCGGCACGCTCGCGGTCGACGAAACGCTGACCCTCAATTGCACGTGGCCGTACGGGTACGCATCGGGCTCGGTGACCAACACCGCCACGGTGACCGCCGATGCGGTGATTGGGACGACCACCAAGCAGGTCGACGACACAGATACCGCGCTTGTCATCATCACGGACAACACAGCGACGACGACCACGACGGTTGCTCCGACGACGACCATCGTGGACGCCACTACCACAACCATCGTCGACCCGACCACGACCACGACCGTTGCCGGCACCACGACAACCGTTGGTGCCACGACCACAACCGTTGGTGAACCAACAACCACCACGACGATGGTCGACTTCACCACGACGACAACCGGTGCACCGACCACAACCACAACAGTCGAACCAACAACGACGACCACCGCGGTGAACCCCACCACGACCACGGTCGCCCCGAGTACAACAACGGTCGAACCCACCACGACGACGGTGGCCCCAACGACCACAACCGCTGCTCCAACCACAACGACCGCCGTTGGGCCGACGACGACATTGGCGCCTACCACCACAACGACTGTCGCCGTCACGTCGACGACCACCGGAGCTCCGACCAGTACGACCACTGCCGCGCCCGAGTACGACTTGGCACTGATCAAGATCGAAAGCTCAAGCGGCCCATACACCGCAGGTGACGAATTCACCTACGACATCACCATCGCCAACCAAGGCGACATCACCGCCGGCACCTACACCATCACCGACACCCTCCCCGCAGGCACCAGCCTCAAACCAGGACAACCCTGGACCGACAACGGGGACGGAACCGCAACCCTCACCGAAACAACACCACTCCCCGCCGGCCAAACACGCAACCACCCCATCACCCTCATCCTCGACGACGACACACTCGGCACCTACCTCAACAACGCCGAAATCTCAGCCGACGATGGCGACGACACCGACTCAACCCCCGACACCAACCCAACCGACCCAACCATCGACCGCACCAACCCAACCGACATCAACATCGACACCCAAACCGGCGACGAAGACGACTCAGACATCGCCGTCATCATCGTGACGACCAGCCCAACTACCACCGCTGTAGGGGCAACAACCACCACGTCGGTGGGGGTTACCACCACCTCCGTGCCACCATCGAGCACGACGACCGCGGCACCGACAACCACGACCGGACCCGCGCCGACGACGTCGACGACAGCGGCGCCTGAGTACGACTTGGCACTGATCAAGATCGAAAGCTCAAGCGGCCCATACACCGCAGGTGACGAATTCACCTACGACATCACCATCGCCAACCAAGGCGACATCACCGCCGGCACCTACACCATCACCGACACCCTCCCCGCAGGCACCAGCCTCAAACCAGGACAACCCTGGACCGACAACGGGGACGGAACCGCAACCCTCACCGAAACAACACCACTCCCCGCCGGCCAAACACGCAACCACCCCATCACCCTCATCCTCGACGACGACACACTCGGCACCTACCTCAACAACGCCGAAATCTCAGCCGACGATGGCGACGACACCGACTCAACCCCCGACACCAACCCAACCGACCCAACCATCGACCGCACCAACCCAACCGACATCAACATCGACACCCAAACCGGCGACGAAGACGACTCAGACATCGCGGTCATCGTTGTGAACCCCCCAACGACCACCACAACAGCTCGTGCCACAACGACGACTGCGGCCGGGGCCACCACAACGACCGCGGCCGCGACGACGACGAGCGCGGCGCCGAGTTCGACCACGTCGACCAGCGCCCCCGCCGGGACAACCAGCACTACGGCACCACCCACGTCGACGACCTCAAGTGCACCCTCGACATCGACGACCCTGCCACAGACGACGACCAGTACGGCTGCGACACCAACCAGTCAGCCGTCCACCAGCACCACCGCAGGCC
>JAGNEX010000043.1:2826-11400 GCA_018003035.1 Acidimicrobiia bacterium | reverse complement strand
AGCACTACGGCACCACCCACGTCGACGACCTCAAGTGCACCCTCGACATCGACGACCCTGCCACAGACGACGACCAGTACGGCTGCGACACCAACCAGTCAGCCGTCCACCAGCACCACCGCAGGCCAAACAACGACGAGCACGACAACGACGAGCACGACAACAGGGCCGACGTCGACGACCAGCACCACCGCAGCTCCAACGACGACCACAACAACGGCTCCCCCGGTCGGCAGCATCGGTGATCTGGTTTGGTTGGACGACGACGGAGACGGGATCCAGGACGACGGCGAGCGTGGAATCGGCGGTCTGATCGTGAAGCTCGTCGATGCTGACGGCAACCCAGTCGCTCAAACCACGACCGACGCCAGCGGCAACTACAACTTCCCCAACCTGCCAGCGGGTACGTACACAGTGGTTGTGGAGGTGCCCAACACCTACGTCCCGTCCCCGGCAGACAAGGGTGACGACGCCAAGGACTCCGACCTGGCCAGCACCAAAACCGACGGTGGCACGCTGACGATCACGCTCCGGCCTGTCCAACTCGGTGCCGGCCAGAACAACCCAACACTCGACCTTGGCCTGACGCTGCCCGACGGTTCAATCGGCAATCTCGTCTGGGTCGACCTCGACAAGGACGGCGTCCAAGATGCTGGCGAACCCGGCCAGGAGGGAATCCTCGTCATCCTCCGCGACGAGGACGGCAAAGAGATCGACCGGACAACGACCGACGCCGGTGGGACATACATCTTCACCGACCTTCCAGCAGGCAACTACAGCATCGACTTCCTGATCCCAGACGGCACCGACGTCTCCCCCGCAGGAGCGGGTAGCGACCCGAACGCCGACTCCGATGGACAAGTCACCGATACGGTCACCATCGACGGTAAGACCTACACGGTCTTGTCGACCGGTCCAATCGCTCTCCAGGCTGGCCAAGCGCGTGCGGATATCGACCAGGGAATCCTGGCCAACGCTCAGACAGTCGACCTGGCGCTCGAAAAGACCGTCGTGACCAAGACAACCGGCGATGACCACAGCGCCACGTGGACCTTGACGGTGACCAACAACGGCCCCGGAACCGCGAACGGCCCGATCACGATCACCGACAAGCTGCCAGCGACCCTCAAATACGTGAGCTTTTCGAGCGACGACGACATCGTGTGCGACTACGCCAGCAACACCGTGACGTGCACGCTCGCAGACGATATGGCCGAAGGCGACGCGGCAACGGTCGACGTGATCACCCAGATCATGGGGCCGAACGGCACCGTCGTCACCAACGACGCCGCTGTCGCTAGCGAAAACAGCGAGACCACAACCAGCAACAACATCGACTCACAATCGGTCACCGCTGGTGAGGACCTGCCTGTCGACCTTTCCCTCGAAAAGAGCGCCAAAGCATCAAAGAACGCAGGCGAGGCGATCTGGACGCTCGCCGTCAAGAACGTGGGCGCCGACGATAAGGGCACGGTCACCATCACCGACAGCTTGCCGTCGACACTCACCTACGTCGACTTCGAAGGTGACGGTTGGGACTGCAGCCGAGAGGGGCAGAAAGTGCTCTGCGTGCTCAGTAGCGGGCTTGCCGCAGGAGCGTCTTCCTCGGTCGACATCGTGACCAAGATCGATGCACCAGCAGGCACCGTCATCACCAACACCGCAACCGTTTCCTCGACGTCCAGCGAACGGAACCTGGACAACAACACCGACGAGGCGGAGATCCAAACGGCGACGAAAGCGCAGCCGATCGGGCAGAGCCCCGTCGCCTTTACAGGTGCGAACTCGTTGCGTCTCGCAGCCATCGCAACGCTGCTCGCAGTGGCAGGCCTTGCGCTTGTTGCACTGCGTCGGCGGACCGGGCTCCGGTAAGTCCGGTCGTCACCCCCCTACGCTGACGTGAGGTGACGACCGGGCTATAAGCCGGAACGAAGGAGGCCTCGGAGCTCTATGCTCCGAGGCCTCCTTCTGTTACGTACCTATGGTCTGCTTCCAACCTGATTGACCGCTCACCTGTGACGCTCGCCGGTCACACTCACCGGTCACACAGTCAACTTCGGAGCCGCCGACCGATCACCCGCTGCGAACAAGAGATGGTCAGCCAGCTACCAGTTCGCCGACCGAGCGGCTTCGGCTCCGAGGGTTGTCGAATCGCCGTGGCCAGTGTTGACCACCACGTCGTCGGGCAGCACAAAAAGTCTCTCGCGGATGCTGCTCTCGAGCTGGCCCCGGTCGCTGAAGCTGCGGCCAGTCGCCCCCGGACCACCGTTAAACAAGGTGTCTCCGGAAAAGAGCAGCCGTTCACTCGGCAGATACAGACACACACCGCCAGGTGAATGACCGGGGGTATGGATGATGGTCAACCCGACACCTGCCACAGCGAGCTCGTCGCCGTCGGTGAGCGAATTGTCGACCCGCCGGTCCGGATACACCACTTCCCACAACTGGGAATCGTCGGGGTGCAACAGGATCGGTGCGCCAGCAGCGTCGGCAAGTTCTGCTGCCGCATTGATGTGATCGTTATGGGCGTGAGAACAGACGATGCCCAACACTTTGCGGCCGCCGATCGCATGAAGGATGGGACGGTGGTCGTGAGCGGCGTCGATCACCACGACCTGGTCGTCGTCGCCGATGATCCAGATGTTGTTGTCCACGTCGAAGTCGTCGCCGTCAAGGCTGAAAACACCCGACGTCACCACGTGATCGATTCGGACGCTCACAGGACAACCACCGACCGGAGCACTTCGCCAGCTTCCATGCGCTCAAACGCTTCCGGGATCTGATCCAGGCCAATCCGTTCGCTTACAAAGCGCGCAAGATCGAGCCGTCCCTGGAGGTACAGGTCGATCAGCATCGGAAAATCCCGGCTGGGCAGACAGTCCCCGTACCAAGACGACTTGAGCGAGCCACCCCGACCGAATACGTCGAGCAGGGGAAGATCGATGCGCATTTCAGGGCGTGGCACGCCGACCAGGACCACCGTCCCGGCCAAATCGCGGGCGTAGAACGCCTGCTCGTATGTCGCTGGAATCCCGACAGCATCGATGACGACGTCCGCTCCGTTCCCGCCTGTTACGCCTCGAATCGCTTCCACAGGGTCGTCGGCCGACGAGTTCACGGTGTGCGTCGCGCCGAACTGTTTAGCCGTCTCGAGTTTGCGGTCATCGATATCGACAGCGATGACCGTATGCGCCCCGGCCAGGTACGCACCGGCTATCGCTGCCGCGCCGACGCCACCACAACCGATCACGGCGACCGAGTCGCCACGCGTGACGCCACCGGTATTGATCGCGGCACCGAGGCCAGCCATGACGCCGCAGCCGAGCAGACCCGCCACCTCAGCGGGAGCGCTCGGGTCGACTTTGGTGCACTGCCCCGCCGCAACGAGAGTCTTCTCGGCAAAAGCTCCGATACCAAGCGCGGGACTGAGCGCAGTGCCGTCGGCCAACGTCATCGGCTGACCCGCGTTGTGCGTGGCAAAGCAGTACTGCGGACGACCCCGCAAACACGCTCGACATTGGCCGCACACGGCGCGCCAGTTAAGGACGACAAAGTCCCCGGGCTTGACCGAGGTGACGTCGGGACCGACCGCCGCCACCGTTCCCGCTGCCTCATGGCCGAGCAGAAACGGAAAATCGTCGCTGATACCGCCTTCGACGTAGTGAAGGTCGGTATGACACACCCCGCAAGCTGCGACATCGACGACCGCCTCGCCTGGGCCGGGATCGGGCACGATGATCGTCTCGACCGATACCGGACCGTGGGCTTCGCGCACCACAACTCCTCGAACTTCAGATGCCATCGTTGCTTTTCCCCTCTGATCGACCTGTCCATGCCCGGCCGGGCCCACTGAGCAACGCCGAAATATTGGCGTCGTCCCAAGTCCGTCCGAACTGCCCTGGAATCTTGCACATAGCCGGTCCGCTGGGAAGTCCCACACGTCGGCGGACAGCTCACGCCGTCGGCGACCCGGCCCGTCAGCGGCAACACCACTCCCGCAACTTGCACAAACCTCTGCGACGCCAAGCACACGGACTGTCGCCCGTGGTGCGCCAGTTGCCTGTGATGGATCTGTAGCCTTAGCCCCCAGCGCTCACCGTCGGTCGCGCTGTCGAACCCCAACGGCGCTGCGGCCCAACATGTGCGGGGTAACCCCGCCCAACCGGTCGCATCGTTGTGGGAAGAGGGCTCATACGCACATATGGACGTAGATCAAGTCGATTCGCTTCCTGAACAACCCAATACGTCCGCCGCCGGGCCCGACCCTGACGCGGCAGAGGTACGCCCTAGGTCCGAGGACGGGACCGATATCAGTCAAGAGCTGATGACGATGGAGTGGGTCCGGCGCCCGATCGAAGCCGATGGTCGCACCCGCCTGCTACTGCTGGTTGGCATTTTGGCAATCATCGTCTTGACGATGGTCGCAGTGACGTCATTTGGGTCATCTGGCCCCGAGCCGGGATCGGCGCTCGACGACGGCATCCGGGAAGTTCCCACCGATTCGGGCCGAGAAGGACTGTTGACGTTTCGCGGCAACGAGCAGCGCAGCATCAGCGCCCTGTCGAAGATCCCCGATGACGAACCGTCGCTGCGCTGGGTCTTCCCACAAGCAAAACCGTTGTGTTCAAAAAGCGCAGTGAACGGCTCTGAGAAGACCGAATGCGGCGTCGGCTGGACCGGGCAGGCGGCGCTGTTCCCCTATGCAGGCAACACGTGGGCAGTTGTCGGGTCCTACCAGCCCGCGCTCAACTTCTTGGACCTCGAGAACGGGCTGCCGCTTCGATCGATCGTCGGCGCCGCAGATGTGTACAAGGGCTCGCCCACCATCGACCCTGACGGCTACCCACTGGTCTACGCGGGAGCGACCGACGGACTATTACGGATTGCGGCGTTTGACAGGAATGCGCCAGAGATCTTGTGGCAGCTCGACGCCACCGAAATCGACCCCAACCGTCCATCCAACGACTGGGATGCCTCACCAGTCATCCACGGCGACTACCTCATCGAAGGCGGCGAAAACGGCTACCTCATCATCGTCAAGCTGAACCGCGGTTACGGGGACGACGGCCTTGTGACCATCTCCCCCGAAGTCGTGTTCAAAACTCCTACCTGGACCGCCGAATTGATGGGCAACGTTGGACCAGATGCGGCGTTTGACGTCGAAAGCTCGGTCGCGATCTACCAAGAGGTCGTCTATGTCGCCAACTCGGCGGGCCTGATTCAAGGCTGGAAGCTCGACGGCCTCGACGACGGCAAAGAGCCAACCAAAGTCTTTGAGTGGTGGATCGGCGACGACGTCGATGCGACGATCGTCATCGACGACGCCGGCAAGCTCTACGTCGCTGCCCTCCACAAACTCGACACGAAACAAGGCCAGGTGATGGGCCAGCTCATCAAGTTGGACCCCACCTTGCAGATGCCCGTCGTGTGGTCGGCATTCACCGCTCGCCGCGACGGCGCCCCCCAAGACATCATCGCCACACCCGCGATCTGGCAGTCCGTCATCATCGTGAGCACCTTCCAAGGCGACATCTTGGGCTTCGACCTGGAAACGGGTAAGGAACTATGGAGGGTCGCTGGCGAAGTCACTCAGCTACCTTCGCCAGTGGTCTTCGACCAGCGACTTTTGCAGGCAGACTGCGATGGCAACCTACGGGCCTACAACATCGGCGACGGCCGCAAGATGCCAAAGCTGCGGTGGACCATGAGCATCGGACAGTGCATCGAGGCAACCCCTGCTCTATGGAACGACTGGATCGTCGTCGGTGACAGGGCCGGCTACATCTACGGCATCGGGACCGAGAAGTAGCGACCGCTGCCGGTGACCCGCTGTTGTCCCTTCGTCTTCCCATACTGTTCGCTGCAGCTGGTCTCCGGCGCTGGTTCGCTTCAGCCGCCGCTACTCGCCGTCGCTGAACCGAGATACCGCGCACCCGCGGCCGCTGACCGCGGGTGTACGCGACGTTGGATCAGCCCATCCGCCCTGCGGCTTTGGCTGCTTCGATAGTGGCGTCAAGCTGACCGGCGATGATGTTGAGCCCGCCGTCCCAAAAGCCGGGATCGTCCAGGTCGCAGTCGACGATTTTGCCGAGTTCAACGGGCGGCAGCGACCCTCCGGCCTTGAGCAGTTCCAGGTACGAGGGGACGAACGCCGCGCCCTTCGCCTCGTACTGGGCGTAGACCGACAGGGCGAACAACTGGCCAAACGCGTACGCATAGACGTAACCGGGGGTCGCAATGAAATGGGGAATGTAGGACCACCAACTGCGGTATTCGCTGGTGAAGTCGACGGCATCACCGAGCATCTCGGTTTGGGTCTGGGCCCAGAGTTCACCGAAGCGGGCAGTGGAGAGCTCGCCGACGGTGCGGCGCTCGTTGTGGACCTCGGATTCAAACTTGAACATGGCGGTCTGACGGAACACGGTCGCGATCGAATCTTCGAGGGTGGTAGCCAGCAGGGCAAAACGAGCGTTCGGGTCGTCCATCGACGCAAGCAGCCGGTTCGAGGTGACAGTTTCACCGAAGACCGACGCAGTTTCAGCGAGCGTCAATGGCGTGCTCTGGTGGAAGTCGCCTTGGGGGCGCGCCAGGTAGGCGTGCAGGCCATGGCCGAGTTCGTGGGCGAGGGTAGCTACGTCGCGGGAACGACCGGTCCAGTTCAGCAGTATGTAGGGGTGGTGTTCCGCGACGGTGTAGGCACAGAAAGCCCCTGGCGACTTCGACTCCCTGACCGGCGCGTCGATCCAGTTCTCGTCAAAGAAGCGCTGCGCGATCCCCGCCAACTCCGGTGAGAAGCTGTCGTACGCGTCGAGCACGGTCGCTTTGCCTTCCTCCCACGTAGCCGGTTGTTCGACGGTCGCCAGCGACGCGCTGCGGTCGGCGTAGCTCAACTTGTCAACGCCCAGAACCTGGGCCTTAAGCGCGTACCACCGCTGAGGGATGTCATAGCGGGCGACGACCGCGTCGATCAGCGCGGCGACCGCGTCATCTGTGGTCTCGTTGGCGAGGTTTCGCGCCGAAGCCCATGTCGGGTACTGCCGCAGGCGGTCATCGGTGGCCTTGTCGAGGACCAAGGTGTTGTAGATGAACGACCGGGTGCGCAGACCGGGCTGCAGTGCCGTGCTGACCGCCAAACCTGCCTGGGTCCGCACCTTCGCGTCGTTGCTGCCGAGAAGCGCGAGACCCTGTTCAAGTCCGGCTTTACCCGGTCCGCCGGGTACACCGTCGGGGAGGTCAACTTCGATCGCTGAAGTCTGCTCGTCAAAAAGCCGCACCCATGCCGCCGAACCGGACAACTGCTTTTCGGCCAGCAGTTGTTCTTCGGATTCGCCGAGCAGGTGAGGGCGATACCGGCGGGCGGAACGCAGGTAGTGGGCGCAAAAATCCAACCCCGGATCGGCCAGGTGGGCATCGGCCTTGTCGTCGTCCAGGTCGGCCCATTCAAGCTCGAGGAAGACCAGTTTGGTCCCGATCGCGGTCGACCGTTCCTGTACGGCCATCATCTGGGCGCCACGCTCCGGGTCGGCGGTGTCGACCGAATAGCGGAGGCTCACGTAGTAGCCCGCCCGTCCAAGGGCTTCGTTCATCTCGGCGCTCTGACGCATGATCGTGATCAATGTTGGCGTGTCGATCTCCGCGATCTTGCCCCGCCAAGTGGTGAGTTCGTCCGCGACCGCGTCAGCCTGGTCGATCAGCTGGTCCACGGTTTCGCCAGCGAGCAACGTGTCTAAGTCCCACGCAATGTCGTTGGCCGAATCCGCCGCCTCCGCTAACGCCGACGCACCACCTTCAGCAGCGAAGGTCGGGCCGTCAGCTGGTCGGCTGACGGAAAACGACTTACCAAACGGCGCATATGCGGGCATCGGGGCACTCCTGGGCAGCAGATCGATTCAGAAAAGACCTCACAGTCTTGACCAACCGCTCCCCCGCCACCAAGCGCGATCCCCACTGTTCACCTGACGGGTGAGCACCCACAGCACACGCAAGTACGCGTCCCGCGGACCACGCCAAAGGTTGGCTGCCTACATACGGTTCGCAGACACCTCAACGGCCGCCGTCGCAGTCACGCTCTGTTGCGAACAAACTCTACGGACGCGGTCCCAGTGGACTTTCCGGTGCCCGTGATACGACGCTCCGGCGTCGCCCGCAAGGACGTTCCCTGCCGCGCGGCGATGCGCCAGGCTCGCAGGCGGACACGCATCGGACCTCACGAGCGACTGGGACCCGCCACATACACTGCGGCGATGCCGAACCAGCCGTGGTGGAATTCGACACCGGTTTACCAGATCTACCCTCGAAGCTTTTGCGGTTTGGGGTCCTCCTCCGATGCGGGTCAGGGCAACGCCCAAACTTCGCAGGACGGCTCGTCGCCGAATCTTTCCGGCGACGGGATAGGCGACTTGGCCGGTGTGATCTCGAAGCTCGACTACCTGGCCGATTTGGGAGGGGGAGCGGTGTGGCTGTCGCCGTTCTTTGTCAGCCCGCAGCAGGATTTTGGGTACGACATCGCCGACTACGAGCATCCCGATCCCGCCTATGGCACCGATGAAGACGTCGACGAGCTGATAGCGCAGT
>JAGNEX010000043.1:0-2726 GCA_018003035.1 Acidimicrobiia bacterium | reverse complement strand
TGCCTTGGCGGTGCCGACCGAAGATGGCAGCCATTCGTGGTTCCAGCGCAACGTGCGCAACCTCGACCATCCCGACACACTCGCCTTCGCCCGAGACCTGCGAGCGGCGATCGACGAGTACGACCCTCCCCGGATGCTGGTCGGCGAAGTGTTCGGCGACGAAGACAACGTCGTGCGGTACTGCCAAGACGGCGCCGGACTCAATCTCGTGTTCTGCTTTGAGACCGTGACGACCCCGCTGCAGGCGGACCGTTGGCGATCCCTTCTGGAACGCCTCGACAGCGCCTTCCCCGCGCCGCTCGCCCCGACTTGGGTTCACGGCAACCACGACCGACCACGTCGTCTCGCCTCGATGACCCGCGACCAGCACCTCATGCTGTTCGGATTGCAGATTGGGGCCAGGGGCGTGCCGTTTATCTATCAGGGTGAAGAGATCGGCCTCCCGGAAGGAGCCACGGCGCCCCGAAACGGTTTGGATCCGGTTGCTCGCATGTTTCGGTGGGCCCCTGGGCCGGCGGTGTCGTTCGCAAAGCGCAAGGGCCTCAGCTTGAACCGGGACAACTGCCGCACACCGATGCGCTGGGATCGCAGCGACGGGTTCGGCTTCACCCCCGGTCAGACCCCGTGGCTGCCAATAGGTCCAGCGTCCTGGCCAACGGTCGAGGATCAAGACACCGATCCGAACAGTCGACTGAATGGCTATCGACAGCTGTTGGCCTTGCGCAAGGCGTTGCCGGCGCTGCAATTTGGCGCTCAGGAAGTTATCGCCGTACCTGCTGAATCTCCGCTGGTCGGGATTCGGCGGAGCCTTGCCCCGAGTGACGTTGGCGCCGATACAGCACCCCAGATCGTTGAGGTCTGGGCCAACATGTCGGACCAACCCGTTCGACTGCCGCAGGGTGAAGCAAGCCGCACTGGGGCGAGATCGACTCTCCTCTGGCGGTCAAAGCCGAGTTCGGTGGACGGCCCATCCGTTGGGGTTGGTTCGGCCGCGGGGGTTGGATCGGCCGTTGGGGACGGATCGGCCGTTGGGGACGGATCCGTCTCCCGAGACGAATCCGTTGCCGGGGCCGATCGGTGGGTGGCAAAGGCATTCGAGGTGGTCGTTCGCGAGGTCGGGCGGTGAGATACGCCGTGACCGCTTCCCCGAGATCGAGTCGGCAACGCGCTGTGCGACGGTCTGCGCCCATGACCTTTGACCGCGGCCGCCATTTCCAAGCTTTTCCATGTGTTTTGAGGTAGTTGTCACACCCTCGTGATCAACTGCTCACATGAACTCAACGGGCGCACTAGCTCAACTTCGACAAGGTGATCGGCCAGCCGGCCTATCGGCCGAAATCGACAGCGTTGCATTGCTCCTGATGGAACTGCTGGGACGACTTTCCCTCACCACTCGGATCGCCGCGATCGACCGGGTGCGCACGCGCCTGGACGCACTCGAAGTGTCAAGCCTCGCATGCCAAATGATTGACGCCGACGACCTGCGACAAGCACGCCGTCTCGCAACCACATCGCGGCGGTCACGCCGCCAGATCGAACGGGTCGTTCAACGGGCATCGGTCGTCAAACGGAACGGTGACCTCCAGGTCGAGCTCGACCAAGGGACGCTGACCGCCGAACAACTCGACGTGATCAGTTCGACATCTCGCCGGTCGGGTGGATCTGCCGCCTCCGATGCCGACCTCGTACGGCGCATCACATCAGTCTCGCCCGATCAGGGACGCAAAGTTGCCGACCGCTGGCTCACAGAACGCCTCCGAGCTGCCGACCTGGACGCTGCACACACGATGCGTCGCGAACAACGGCATGCACACCGCGGGAGATCCTCCGACGATCTGCCCACAATTACGCTCGCCGGCGACGACGTCACCATCGAACAAGCGTGGTCCTCGATCACGGCGCTCGCCGAACGCTTCTACAAACAGGACGGCGGCAGAGAAGTCCCGACAGCCCAACACCGACGAACGAGTTCCCAACGCCTGTACGACGCGGCGATCGAACAGCTCACGGGCGGCTCTTCCGAAACAGCTCCGTGGCCACCGCAGGTTGTACTCACCGTGGACGCGGGCCCGGTGTCAGTACCTGGCAGCCAGCCCGTCGACCCGAGCCAGCTAGCCGAACGGCTTCGAACAGGTTCGCCGATCGCTCGAACCTCCGGTGAGGTGAACGGGGAGCTTTTGGGTGCAGGGCCGATTGCTCCGTCGGAGCTTGAGCGGATCCTGTGCGACTGCGCTTTGTCCCTGTTGATAACCGACTCGGGGGGCCAACCCCTCTGGCTCGGACGCACGCGGCGAACGGCAAGCGCCGGACAACGTCTCGCCCTGTTGGCAAGGGACCGGTCCTGTGTCCTTTGTAACGCCCACCATCTGCGCTGCGAAGCACACCACCTGGTGCCGTTCAATGCGTCGGCGAAGGGCAACACAGATATCGACAATCTGGCGCTGGTTTGTGGACCGTGCCACCGTCGACTTCACGATGAGCGCCTCACCCTTGTGCGGCAGGCTTCCAACGGAGGCGGCCGCCGAGACGGGAGGGATGCGCCACAGGGGCAGGACGGGGCGGACATCATGTGGGTGGCACGGCCGGCGAGAACGTCCGAGATCGCACCGCGGTGGCAGCCACGATGGGATGTACCAACGACCAACCCGCCAAGAAGCCGCTCCACTCCTCAGCGAGCGCCTTGATAACCGTTGCGGCGTCGTGTTCTGCCAGCGTCGGACGCTAGG
>JAGNEX010000105.1 GCA_018003035.1 Acidimicrobiia bacterium | reverse complement strand
AACGTCAACATCACCATCTTGTTGTTCAACAACCAGATTTACGGTCTGACAAAAGGGCAGTACTCGCCGACGTCTGAAGTGGGCAAGGTGACCAAGTCGACGCCGTTCGGCTCGGTCGACCAGCCGTTTAATCCGGTATCGCTTGCGTTGGGGGCTGAGGCCTCATTTGTCGCCCGGACCCACGACATGGACCGCAAGCACATGATGGAGATGTTCCGCCTGGCTCACGAGCATCGGGGTGCGTCGCTGGTAGAGGTGTACCAGAACTGCAACGTCTTTAATGACGGAGCGTTCACGCCACTTACGGGCAAGGACAACCGGGACAACATGCTGATCAACCTGGTCCATGGCGAACCGGTGATCTTTGGGTCAGATGGTCAGCTCTGTGTGGTACTCAACGAGTTCGGTGAGGCGACCGTGGCTACGACAGCGGACGTCGAACGCTCGCAGATCCTGGTGCACGACGAGACGAGGAGCGACCCGTCGGTCGCGTTTTCGCTGTCGAGGATGGCCAGCGGTCCCTCGTCGCCGACGCCGATGGGGGTGTTTCGGTCGGTGGCTCGGTCCGACTACGGAAGCCAGGTTGATCAACAGATTCTCGACGCCCAAAGCAAGGGGCCGGCAGATATCAACGCTCTCCTGCGCAGCGGGGCCACCTGGACGGTCGAGGGCTAACAGAGGAAGCTCAGCGCTGTCGGCCTGCTCTGATCCACGGGGTTGAGCGCAGGCGGTGGGCCGGTGGCGTTCTATCGGCAGGGCGTTGATGCGGTGCTCGCGATAATTTAAATGTACAAATACGTTTCCGATTCCAGCGGATTGGGCAGTGGGCGGACCTTTCGGGGCTCCGCCCACTGCGCGTGAAGCGCCCTTCTGGCCGTTGACAAAGGGTTGTTGTGCGTATGAGGTGGCTAAAGGTAATGAGAACGCTGTTATTTTTTGCTTGAACGGTGTGTGGATGCCCCGAACGCCCCGGGATTATCGACTATTACGCATGCATCTTGGATTAACGATCGTAATCAGAGATGGCCAAGTTCACCGTTTTTGGGGTCTAGGCACTGGCGCGACGCGCTAGCTGTAGGTATACAATGACCCTCGTCGAGCACCACATAATCGTCTCGACCGCCGATGCGGACTCCCCTGAACCGCACGGCGCCCACCATGGATTCCCGTTCCGTGGTGTAGCGGCCCCCAAGCCGCACGTTGCAGAACCCCGGCTCGTCCCCTTTGGCCGGGGTTCTGCGCGTCTGGCCTTAGTTGCTGCGGTGCGCCGAAATGACCGTCTCGCCGAACTCTGCGAGCTGCTCGGCTGGGTTGCCCCAAAACAGAAAGCTTGGGACCACCGCTCGATCCACACCCATCGCTGCGAGCTGTTCGATACCGCCTTGGGGGTCGCCGCTCCACAGCTTCGGGTTGCCGGTCATGATCTCCAGGTCTGCTGGATCTCGCCCTGCATCGGCCGCCGTCTGCCGGGCGATGTCGATGAGGGTCGGAATGTCGCCCGACCCCGGAAAGAACCCGTCGCCGTACTTGCCGGCGCGACGCGCTGCGGCCGGTGTATGGCCCCCGATAATGATCGGCACCGTTCCATTCACCGGCTTCGGGTTGGCGGTTAGATGGCTGAAGGTGCTGAACCGCCCGTCATACGACGCGTCGTCCGTCTCCCAGATCGCTCGCATCGCGGCGATGTAATCATCGGTTCGGGCGCCGCGGTCTTCAAAGGGCACCCCGAGCGCGTTGAACTCTTCTTCCAGCCAGCCAACCCCAACGCCAAGGCGCACGCGTCCGCCGGACAGCGCGTCGAGGGAGGCGACCTGCTTCGCTGAAACGAGCGGGTTTCGCTGGGGCAGGATAAAGATCCCGGTCCCAAGCAGGATCGTGTCAGTTCGCGCAGCGACCGCTGTCAGCCAGATCAGCGGGTCGGGGAGAGGGGCGCTGCCATCGCCCGGCATACGGCCTGAGGGATCGTAGGGGTACGTCGACTGGTAGCCCTCTGGGTAGACCACGTGTTCGACGGTCCACAGCGAATCAAACCCCGCGGCCTCGGCGCCTTGTGCCAGGTCGGTCAGGCCTTCAAGGCTCGACGACGGTCCGAGGTTGGCGTAGATGATCCCAAACTTCATGTGACGCTCCTGGTTGCGTTGGTGGGTGCTGTGGCCTCGCTGCCGTGTGATCGGTCAAGGGTGCGGGTCCTCTTCAGATACTGGCCGACCCAGCGCGAATCGGCCAGCGGTCTCGTCAGCTCGTGCGATGAGCATTGGGTCGGGTTCCCACGGGACGAGTCGCATTCGCTGGGCCGCGGTCGCCTTGATCGCGCGGGTGACCAATCCGGGGTCGATCCCGATCTGGCCGACGCTTGTGGGCGAGAACACCAGCCCGAGTGCGTCGTACACCTCGGTGAGCAGGTCGACCGACGATTCCCGACGCTCCGCGGTGATTGTCGCCGAGATCAGCACGGCTCCTTTGACGATCCGCTGCGCCACGCCGACCACCTTGCCTGCGGCCAGCGGGATCGGGTCGGGGATTCCCGAGCGTGTGCTGTGAGCGCTTGACGCGGTCTCGACGTCAGTCGGCCGGCTCGGGGTCCGAGTCATCAGACTGAACTCGCCGGGGCAGTAGCTGTGTGCCGGTTCGCCGGCGACGACCTCCACTCCGAGTGACTGCACCGCTGTCGCGATTAGGTCGGTCATGAAGGCAAAACGGTCCCGCATCCCCGTTCGAGGATCCGCCGCCGGAACTCCCAGCTCGACTCGAAGGCTGCCCTCGTCAAAGACGACTGCGTTACCGCCAACGAGGCGTCGTATCGCTGGGAAACCCGCGGCATTGGCCCGCCGGATGGCCGCATCAGCGCCCGCTCTGACCAGGTCGGACGATCCGAACGCAACACTCCGGTGACCTTGCGAGACGCGCAGGAACGCAAAGGTGTTGTCGGCGCCGCACCGGCGCAGCATCTGCTGAGTGAGCGCCATGTCGTGAGCGGGGTCGCGACCCCGCCTATCCCACGCCGATACCGTCCCGTCGAACACCACAAACACAGGCGCAGGACTCTAGTGGTCGTTGCGTCTGGAAGATTGGCCACCTCGCGGCACATGGAAGTTGCGCTGCCATTCGCGTGCGCCAGGGGCTGGATTGGGAAGAGCCAACGATCGCCCGTCTGCCTCGGGTTACATGGCGATCGGGAATCGAGCGTCGAAGATGGAGATCACTCGGCGAGGAGTTTTGTTGACGCGGCATGCGAAAGGGTCCGCGGCAAGCAAGCCGGGGTTGGTTGTTGTCGTGCCCTGCACGGCTTCGTCGTCAGGGAGTCGGTTGTCGCTTCTCGGTGGGCTAGTTCCAGAGGGCGGAGATTGGGGTGGCGATGGTGCCGTCGTCGAAGGTGACGGTTTCGCTGCCTGTGTGCAGGAGGATCGTCGTGACGTCGTTGTCGGGAAGGCTCCGTCGGAACCAGCGGAGGTGTTTCGCGTCGCCGGGGTCGGGTGTTGCGGTGGTTTTGATCTCGATGGCCACCAGGCGGTGTGCACCGACTTCGATGACGAGATCAATTTCGTGTCCGCCGTCGCTGACACGGAGGTGGTGCAAACGCGGCGGTAGCGCCATGAGCGCTGTTTCGGCTCGGATCTGCGCAACGACAAAGGTTTCAATCACTCGACCGAGCAGGTTGCCGTGAGTGAGCACCTCTTGGGGCGATACGGCGAGAATCCCAGTGAACAGGCCCGGGTCGACCAGGTATCGCTTGGGTGCGAGTGTGAGCCGCTTGAGCCGGTTGCTCGTCCATGCGGGCAGTCGGTCGACGACCAGCAGGTTCTGGAGGAGCTGGTCGTAGGCGCGAGCGGTGTCTTTGGCGATACCTGCTGCCGTCCAAAGCGTCGTGTCGTCGACGACTCCAGCGCTGTTGAGGGCGAGTGCCGTGAGGTAGGCGCGCAGCCGTTGCGGATCGCGGCCCGGCGAGACGGTTTGGGCGTCACGTGTGACGAGTTGATCGACGTAGGACGTTAGCCATCTGGAACGGCCTCGCTCGGTGGTCATGAGCGCCGGTTCGGGGAACCCTGAACGCAGGGCCCGATCGACGTAGTCGCGTACGGTCTCAGAGGATCGGTGGCGTGATGGCGTGTCGCCCGCGAGGACGCGGCTGAGCCATGAACGCTGATTGGTCCGACCTTCGATTTCTCGTTCGGTGAGGCCGTACATTGCGAGGCGGACCAGCCGACCGGTACCGGGCCAGGTGATGGCATCGAGGTCTCCGCGGACGGATCCCGTCACGATAAAGCGGCCGCGTCGTGGGGCAGTGTCGACAGCGGTCTTGATCGCCTGCAGCGAAGCTGGGACATCTTGCCATTCGTCGACGAGGATCGGTTCTGGAAGTTCTGTCAGGATCGCTGATGGGCCTGCTCGAAACGCCTGGGCCGCTTCGGGATCGCCGAGGCGGATTTCGCTCGCCGCGAACCGTCGGCTGGTTGTGGTCTTGCCGGTCGCTCGGGGGCCGACGATGAGAATCGCGCTGTGATCCTCAAGCAT
>JAGNEX010000104.1:3195-4571 GCA_018003035.1 Acidimicrobiia bacterium | reverse complement strand
GGGTCGAGCGTCAGGCCCGGCGGGAGGGCGCCATCCACGATCGAATACGTAATCGGCGTTGCACCGTCGGCTGTCATGTTGTGGGTGTAAGGCGTACCTACCGAGCCGTTGTCTGGCACTTCGTTGGTGATCACCGGTGGTGCAACGATGAGGTAGGTGAAGTCGAGCACGTCGGTCTTACCGTTGTCGTAGGTCACCGTCACTTTGAACACGAACTTTCCGTGCTCGCCGGGATCCCCAGAGATTGCGCCTGTGACCGGATCGAGCGTCAAGCCCGCCGGCAAGGAGCCGCTGGTCAGAGCAAACGACACCGGGGTGCCGTTGTCGGCGGGAACCTCGTCCAAGAACCCCGGATCCTTGATGACGCACCAATAGATCGGCACCGGTTCGCCCGTGACAGGACCTGCGGCCAGAAGGACATAATCGAGGGTCGTCCAATACGTCCCACATGACAGCGCCCCTGGCACCGTCACTGCCGTGTTCTGCGCGGTTCCATAGTCGAGTATGCCGGTAACAGGATCGACGCTGCCTCCGACGTTCTCCCACGCGGCGGCCAGCTGGTCAAAGACAACCTCCAGCGGAATCACAGCACCGTCGTTGGCCAGGCCAAGGGTCGCGGTTCCGACGCCCGGATTCAGAACATTGAACGGCAGGTCCAAGGTCGGCGTCGTCACGATCCACGTCGAGGCATCCACAGATCCCGCGCCCGTATTTGAAATCTGCGAGCAGTACCAAGACCCGGTCGGACCGGGCACACCAGTTGGACCGTCCTGACAGCCCCACCAGTTGTCGTTGGCATCGATGTTGGTCGGCGCCTCGTTCTGTACGCCATTGGTGTTAGCGAGCAGCCGGTTGCGGTTGATGATCACCGAGCTAGGTGCGCCAGTCGGAGCAGAGGTGGCACCCGTCCCAGGCCCACCGGGCTGGATCAAGACAGCGCGAGGTGTACCGGTAATGCTGTTGTCGGTGATCACCACGGAGTCTGCGGGGCCAGCCACCCGGATCGCCCGGATGTTTGGTCTAGTCCCATCGCTCTCGATCACGTTGTTGGTGATCTGGACCGAGCCCATCTTGGTCACGGAAGAGGGACCGGACTGCGCGGTCAGCGGGTTGCTGCAGCTCCCGACTCCGATACTGATTGCAGAGTTGAAGTCAATCAGGCGGGAGAAGCGATTGGAGTCGATCTGAATGTCGTCGTAGCCGCCTTTTGCAAAGGTTGTTCGAAGGTTCGTGTAGTTGCAGGCGGAAAACCAGATCCCGCTTCCTTCGAACTCATTGCCTTGGATGACGTACGGGTACGGGTTTCGCTCGCTGGTCAACGAGCTATGGGCCAAAAAGTCCGAATACGACGCCCCGTTGGTCGCTGGGTCGAAATA
>JAGNEX010000104.1:0-3095 GCA_018003035.1 Acidimicrobiia bacterium | reverse complement strand
AGGGAATCCTGAGACGGGCCCCCGCCTGCCTTCAGGATCTGCGCCTTTCCACAACAGACGGGAAGGCGCCGCGACTAACACCGGTAGTATTCATTCGGGATTATACGTCCCCAGCCGGACAAAATCGAGCGCTATTTAATGTCATGGAAAGCCGCTGGCGACATCGCACGTCACACCGAAATTTTTCGACCGTCGCCATTCCTCGCCTAGGACTGCGCTCAAAGTGCTCCCCCTCGAATCAGGCGAATTAGCTCTGCGTTTCAACGTCAGCAAGCGGTAGTCGCCCAGGGAACCTCAACAAGGAATCACCCCAGCGACCCTCGGACGGGCAGGCGATATCCTCGCCGATCTGCTGGCGACACGCGCCACGAGCTGGATCAACGTCGGACTGGAGACACCAATGCGGAAGATGACCGAACCCGAATGGATCGACTTCATCAACACTGGCACCAGGACCGGCAAGCTGTCGGTCAACCTGCCCACCGGCCAGCCCACCGTGACGCCCGTCTGGTTTCGCTACGGCGACGACGGAGTCATCAGGTTCAACACCGAAGCCGACTCACCGAAAGCTCGAGCCATCGAAGTGGACCCTCGGGTGTGCTTGTTGGTCGACGTCGAAGAGCCGCCATATGCGTTTGTCCGGATCTACGGCCAAGCGAGCATCGGCCGCAATGAAGAGTATGTGCGGAGAATCGCAACAGAGCTGGGCGGCCGGTACATGGGCCAGGATCGAGCAGAGGAGTATGGCCAGCGAAACGGTTCCGTCGGCGAGGTAGTCGTCGAAGTCCGCCCGACCAAGGTGACGGCCCTTGCCGACATCGCCGGGTAACCGACCACAACCCGAACGGGGAAAGAAGACACTCAGTTGGAATCACCCCTCATCTTCGGAGCGTCATCGAAGGCGTCGGTCGTATCGAACGGTTGGAGCAACCCTGCCAACTGGCTCGCTGCAGTTATCACGATCGTCCTGGCATGCGGGCTCGCCTATCTGATCAGGCGGCTCATCCTTCGCTGGGCCAAGCGGACCCAAACCGTCGCGTCGACCGTTCAGATCTCGGCACAGATCTCCGCCGGGATCATCGTGATCATCGGAGTCGTCACCGCGCTGGCCTTCTTGGGGGTCAATCTGGCGCCGATCGTTGCCAGCCTCGGAGTGGCAGGGGTGGCAGCTGGTTTCGCTCTGAAAGACATCGCCGAGAACTACGCCTCCGGCGTCATCATGGGGTTCTCGAACCCGTTCCAACCTGGTGACCGCGTCATCGTGTCCGGCTCACAGTTGGAGGGCACGGTCGAAGAACTCCAACTTCGTTACACGGTGATCAGGTCGGCCGAAGGTGTCCGGATCCTCATGCCCAACTCACAGGTTTTGAAGAATCCGATTGAGAACCTGAGCGCCAACTCCGTCAGACGAACCAACTTCGACGTCAAGATCGCGTTCGACTCAGACATCGACGAAGTTCGCCAGGTGGCGCTTGCCGTCGTCAAGAAGCTGGACCACGTCTCTTCTAGCCCCTCACCACGCGCATACGCCGTTGAGATGGGAGACGAATGGCTGGCATTCCGAGTCGACTTTTGGCACGAACCGACCGTTCAAGACCGCAATCTGATTAGGGGTGCGGCGCTGGCCGCGACCCTCGCCGCTTTCGAGAAAGCCGGAGTCACGATGCCGTACACGGCAAAGGACGACTCGGACGGGTCTTGACCTGCGGGTTTGTGACCGTTGCCTGACCGAACGGCCGTAAGGCAGCGGGGGCAACCAACCGCGGGGTCGCAGCGCTACATGCCGCTGTGGTCCATGCCCGCCATGGGATCTGGCGCACCCGCCTGGCTGGGAGCCTGAAAAGTGATTGGGTCAGCACCGTCGAAGGTCAACGTGACCTCGACGGCAGCGGGATAGTTCGCCGGGTCGACGCCCGACAACATGATGTGCGTGCCGCCTGGCTCAAGTGTCAACGAGTCCCCGGGGGCAATCTCGAGCCCGTCGTCCACCGCTCGCATCTGCATCGCTCCATCCCGGCCGGTCGTGGTCTGATGCAGCGCGGCCTGGTCGGTCACCGGCGAGGACACCGAAACCACAGTCACCGGTTCCGCAGTGCCGTTAGAAATGACCCCGTAGACAGCGGCGGTCGTCTGTCCGGCTACGGGCGTCCGCGTCCAGGCGCCAGAGATGGTGACGCCTTGCGCTGGGTCAACGCTTGATGTGGTCGTCACAGGGGCGTTCTGAGACGTGCCGCTCGATTCACCCTCCGAGTCGTCAGCTCCACAGCCAGCAGCGATCACCGACATGACCAGCAACAACAGCAGCGCCTGACGAACGCGCGACCACATGACGAGTGACACGTCGACTCCAAGATCTCGTTTGCAGGGGCGGCCCGAACGACCGTCTGGACCACCCAAACCTACCCTCGCGTATCGAGTCGCCACCACTCGTCGGAGGCCGCGTGTAGGCGCCATACGGGGCCGTTCGCCAAGGCAACAGAAGCTCTCGACCCGGCCAACCGGGGTTGCAGCAACAGGCCCCATCGAGCACCATCGTGACGATATTGCCGCCTCTCCACGGGACGACCGATGACTTCTGCGCTCTCACACCTTGTCGACATGATCGGATATGCCCGATCACGTAAGACCCATAACGCCCACGACCGGGCGACGGTTGCCGATCTGATGGTCCCCGAATCTGGATGGGGGCTACCCGACGGGTTGGAGGTCAGGTGGCTTGGCGTCGCCGGTTTCGCCATCTCGTACAAGGGCACCACGATCCTGTTGGACCCGTATGTCAGTCGCATCACCTTCGGCGACTACCTCAAGCGCAAACCGTCGCTCCCTGACCCTGCCATGGTCGACGCCTGGATCCCGCGAGCCGACGCCGTGCTGGTCGGCCACACCCACTTCGACCACGCCGTCGATGCCCCCGCCGTCGCCCGACGGGACGGGGCGACCGTGTACGGCGGCACCGCTGCGCGCCACCTCATGGGACTCCACGGGCTGGGCGACCAAGCGGTCGTCGTCGAGCCGCACAAGGACTACACGGTCGGACCCTTTGAGTTCACCTTCCGACCGAGCCAACACTCCAAACTCGTCCTCGGCAAGAAGGT
>JAGNEX010000103.1 GCA_018003035.1 Acidimicrobiia bacterium | reverse complement strand
ATCGGTGACGCGGGTGGCGGCGGCTTCGGGATCGAGCACGAACAGCAAAGAAGAGCATTCCTTGAGTGTGGCCGTCGGGACGGCCGGCGGGGAGGGCGAGTTCGTGTTGAAGCCTGACCTCCGATTGGCGTTCACCGCCAGAACGGTCGGTTCGTCCTGATTGCCCCTTCGCTCAGGGTGGACATGATGGTGAGGACGACCCCGTCCTCACGCAACGTGTCTCAAACCCTGGCCCCCATGCTCATCAGGCATGGCGCTCAACAAAGGGTTACGCAGAGGTGTGGAGCTGGATGTCCAGTTTCGGCACACTGATCACCGTCGGGGTCGAATCAACCGGCGCCTACGGTGCTGCACTCACCCGCCATCTCCGATCTCGTGGAGCCAGGGTCATCGAGGTGAATCAGCCACACGCTCATACCGCGGCCCGGCGAGGCAAGGACGACCACATCGATGCCGAGGCAGCAGCCCGCAAAGTGCTCTCTGGCGAAGCGACCGCAGCAGCCAAGGACGCCACCGGGATCGTTGAGTCCATTCGCCAGTTGACGGTGGCTCGCAGTGGCGCGGTCAAGGCCCGTACCGCCGCTCTGGGCCAACTCGGTGCTCTGATCAAGACCGCCCCAGCAGGGGTGCGTGAGCAGTCGACGAGCGTTCCTCGTTGGGAGCAAAAGCAACGATCTGTCGGGGTTTCCGAATTTCGGTCTCAACATCGATCGACCCGTATCGGTCGGCGAAGCTCTCGTTGCGGAGCGTGGCCCAACGTATTGGTGCGTTGACCGATGAGATCCGAGATCTCGATTGCGAGCTCGAACGGCTCGTCAAGATCGCCGCACCGACGATGATCACGAAGCTCGGCATCGGCCCGGGCCACGCAGCAACGCTGCTCACCGCAGCCGGGGAGAACATCGACCGGCTCCGTTCCGAGGCAGCGTTCGCCCACTTGTGCGGCGTAGCGCCGGTCCCAGCGTCTTCCGGCAAGACCAGCCGGCACAGACTCAACGTTCACGGGAACCGCCAGGCCAACCGGTCGCTGCACATGATCGTGATCGTCCGGCTTCGCTACTGCGACCGGACTCGGGCCTACATGGCGCGGCGCACCGCCGAAGGACGCACCAAGAAGGAAGTAATCCGCTGCCTCAAGCGCTACATCGTCCGCGACATGCATCGCACCCTCCGAGCCGATCTCGCGACCCTCGAAACCCGACTTGACGCTCTATAGGAACGTCCCTTGTTTGTGAGACGAGCCTGTGCTGGCCGAGCAGGGGACCAGTGGGCTATTCGGGTCGTTTCACGGTCCGATCGCTCGCCGTACAAGAACCGGTCGTTTTCTGTACAGGGTGCGCGGAATGAACTGGGGATGGCATCACGCACCTGCTGCAGGTGGCCCCGGTCGTGGGGGGTCGGGTCTGTGGACCGATCCGACCGAAAGTCGAGCGGCACTTAGACCAGTGAGGTGGCTTGTCCCGCTTGCAGCCCACCGAGTTCGCTGAATTCCTTCGAAATTAAGTCGCAGTCGAGACGATAGCAACTTTCAGCTCGCTGCTTCGAGCAATGATGTCCCACTCGGTCATAAGGCTACGACCACTCTCCGCTAGGGTTACAACAGAGCTACTGGGCACATGGACTCGCCCTCCAGATTCACTGATCCCAACCACTGCAAGTTGCGCCTTCAGAGCCTTGCCACCATCGTTACCCAATTGTCGGCGGGTGAGACGTCCCAGTCCATGGGTTATTGCATTCCGGGCCTCGACAAAGGCCGCCACCTTGGCCTTGGGTTCAGGTGTTAGAGACCCCTCAAACCACCTTCTGAGCGCCTTGTGACGGTTGTCCCAAGACTGCTCGACCTGCCTCAGAAGCGAATTTCGGGCGGCAAGGGAAACCTCGGTTGTTTCGATAAATATTTCGTCAAGACGGAGCTCCAGGGAATGGACCGCAAACTGTTCGATGATAGATACCATGGAGGTGACCGCAGGGTACGATACCGATAACTCACGCTGTTCCGGACTCGAAAGACGTCCGACGTGACGACCTGACAAAGGTGACGTTATGGTTTGAAACTTCGCGAGCTCATTCATGATAAGCGCTCTCGCCGTTTCGGCCTCTTCGCTGTAAGTACTATTCATTAAGAGTCGCTTCCGATATCCAGCGATATAAGGGCCGACCATCAATGACGTTTTTAACCGCTTCGTTGCCGAGAGCCCCTGAAGCTCGGGTAACAGCGGAGACGAGGCGAGGCTTTGCGCTCACCGGTGCACGTCCGAACAAGGTCAAGAGGTCCGCTTCACTAACTTTTCCTTGGGTCGAGAGCACGTCTGCAGCTGATGCAGAAACAAACGGCTCCGCCGAGCTTAAACACTGTTGCACCCATGCAAGCTGAGTTGCAGTGAACCCAGTGGAACGTCTTAGCGGCTCCATCAGCCAGGTCGATTGCCAAGGACTGATGTACAACTCTTCAGCGTTGAGTAGTTCTTCATAGAATGAGTCAACGTCAAGCTCGTGTTGTCGCATCATCTTGGTCAAGTAGGTTGCTACGGCGACCGTTAGAGAGGGGTCAGTTCTCAGGACTTGAGCGAGGTATGGAACTGCGTCGATCGTGCCAGCAGATGCCAAGCGTCGAAGGGACGCTATGAGAATTGTTCGCTCGATGTAGCGATCTGGACCGTACCGTGGGACCGACGTCTCGGCGTCGAGCTGCTCCCGCCAGGCAGATAGAAGGGAAAGTGCGATCTCGGCTGACTCTGGACCGTCCGGGTCAGTTTGCTCGTCGTCAATCTGGACATAGTGCAGTTCTTCGACCTCATCGTCCTCATCCGGATCCTCGTACTCCTCGTCGTATTCGGAAGGGAAGTCTGTGAAGTCTTGAAAGTCGAATTGGAATTCGTGTTCAGCCTGCACCCGTCGTTGTTTGGCCGCGTCTGCCCACTCCGCGTATCGTTCCGTCGTCCTTATGCTGGTCTTTTCCTCATTTGTGACCAGGCCAATCGACCTCAGCACGTTCTCCAATTGCTCCAAGGCTTGGTGTGCTGTTGCGCGGCTCGGGGTCACAATTCGAAAGTCGTCGTTGTAGCGCCACATCCTCAGCCCGCTTCGTCGCAATTTGCGGTCCACAACCCCCATAACAGTCTCAGCGAGGACATCGGAAGCCATCCGGTTCTGGGGTAGACCAAACTGACGCCCCATTAAGGACCCGAGCAGTTCCCCGATCGCACCTGCGATGTGACCGTCGCCAGTCTGGGCCACAAGTTCTGACTGCAAGAGGCCGTGATCGATATATTGATAGAAAGACGCCACGTCTGACATCACCACAAATCGCGCGCCCTCAGCTTCCAACGGTGCCCTAACGAAGGATTCGTGCGCATCCCTCGATCGCTCGAATTGCGGCAGTCGTTGTTGAATCTCAGCTATCAACGCACGGTAAGTCACCCTCTCCCAGGTCGACAGCACGGATACAGGCCTTCGGCCCCTGGTCTTCGAGCAGAGCAATGTCTCGGGCTCCCCTACGAGGAATCCGCTGACTAGTTCAGCCTTGATCTGTGAAGCGACGTCCTCCGGTCGCTCCTTCAGAACTCGGTCGACCACACCGCGGGGGAGTAGCCCTGCAGGGGTCGCCCCCTCTAGCTTGGACGCACTAACCAGGTCCAGACGCTCGACTGTTGCTGGGTCCAATGAATACACGAAGTTGCCCTCCGGCGGCACTCGAGCGACACAAGTCAGGTGCGGCACGTATAACACAGCACCCGCAAACTGCCTTGAGACTAGACCAAGTTCAGGATTCGGGACTGTTGAGTCCTGGCCTGGACCGGGCACCAGCCGCCGGTATAGAAGCCAGCGGGTTTCTTCAGGACTGCCCGCTCAAGGCTGGCGATCGTCGAGGCGCTCAACGCTCGAGCGGGGCCAAGGCTCAGCGGTTCGGCCCAACGACGGCGCCGGGGACGGCGGACCGCCACATCGACCCTCTTGTCATTCCTGGGGCCGAATGTGGTGCCGATCAGCAAACGGCCTGCCGAGGCAACCAAAGGCGCTCCAGGCTATTGGGAGGGTGCTCTGATCATCGGTGCTCGCACCAGTCAGCCGCCTTGACGCTGGTCGAACGGTCGTCCGGCTTTCAGATCGCCTACGCACTACCGAACGCTTATCAAGGCGACCCCGTGATCGCCACACCGGTCCGCTGGGTCCAGACCACACCAGCGAAACTGTGCGAGTCATTGACGTAGGACCGAGGCTCAGAGATGGCCCACTGGGAGGTACTAACCAGCGGGTGGGGTCTGCCCGTTTTCTTCTGCGATCCTCACGCACCGTGGCAGCGTCCGAAGAACGAGAACTCCAACCGACAACTGCGCTTCTGGTTCCCCGAGGGCACCGACCTCCGCGCATAGCGCCAGGCCGACTACGACCAGGCCTGCGCCGCCGTCAACACCCAGCCACGCGGCAAATCCGGCCTTCAATCAGCCGGTGAACGCTACGCTGCTGGCCTCGCGTGCAGTGACCGTTAGTTTCCATGGCCCTTGTGGTGCCGCCCTCGTTGGATGAGAATCGCAGTGTCGAGCCGGGCAGAGGTCGTACTTCTATGGCGCTTTGGAGCCCGTCGTTAGTTTGAGCCCTGGGGTCTT
>JAGNEX010000102.1:2789-4631 GCA_018003035.1 Acidimicrobiia bacterium | reverse complement strand
AGCGAGTCGACGTACTCCATCTGGAGCAAATACGCCTGTAACTGTCGGTCCGGGACGGCTTGAGGTGCGTACCACCAGTTGCGACCGTAAACGGTCCCCGGGTCGCCCGTCAGCGGATAGGTCCGCCCGTCGGGGAGGAACTCGATCGGTTCGTGGGGCAGCACCGAATGGTTGAACCAAATGTTTCCCCGCTTGTCGCCGTCGAGGGTGCCGAGGAAGTCGGCAAAGAGCACGTCGCGGTCGGATCGAGCGTCTGCAATCGCGTCTTGGATGTCGTCGAACGTCCACTCCTTGACCGGCTGGCCGTCATGCGTCGTCAGCTGGGTGGTGGTCGTCTCGCCGCCTGAAGGAGCCGAGGTAGCTGTTTTCGTCGTCGCCGTCGTGGAGGCGTTGGAAGCGTCGGCGCCTGGTTCTCCCTCGGCCGCCTGAGCAAAGTTGCCCCAACCGGTATCGATCCGGGGCAGCCCCGCGGCCCACTTGGTCGGGTACACCAGGTGACGGTAAACGATGCCCAGATCGTCGAGCATCGAGGAGAGCGAGTCGTCACCAAATGACCCTGTCGCGCCCCGAACGTCGCATGCGGTGGCGCAGAGCTGGGTGAGCGGCTCAAACGCCGTGATCTCGTAATCGTCGTCGAGGAGCGTGAAGAGGTTGTTTGGCCAGACCGACACGTTGGGCATTTCGCCGTCGCGGTAGCGGCCCGTTAAGAGCGAAGGGATGGCCTTGTAGGTCTGGGGTTGCGACGTCGTCGCGTTGCGATACCAGGTCGAACGGCTCGCGAGCTCGGCGATGTTGGGGTACCGATCTGCGTCGATGTTGAGGTCTGGGTCGAGTAACGCGGCCAGAGTCATCTCGTCGAAGGTCATGAACACGATGTTTGTGTCGCCGGTGGTCGCGGTCGTCGCGGCTTCAGCGGTGTTCGGTCGAACAACGTCGGCCACACCGGAGCCGAACAGAAACCAGCCGGCAAACAGAACGGGTAGCGCGGTCAGGAGCACCAGCGCCGTGCGCATCCAGCCGTGAGTAAAGACGCCGAACCCGATCACAAAAGCGAATCCGCAAGAAAGGGCGAGGGTTAGCAGCAGCGATCCGCTGGTCGCTTCATCGGCGACGGGGAGTGCAATGAGTACGGCCCAACCAGCGATGCTGAGCGCCCATCCAATGCGGGCGCCCCGGGGGCCGTCAAGCGCCCGCCCGATCGCCCACAACACGGTACCCACAGCGAACCCAATGAGCGCGGGAAAGAGGAGGAGCACAGCGGTGAGCCAAATGACCGAGCTCCCGGAGGCTTCGCGTGCGACAAAGAACGTCGGGTTGTCGCCGAGCACATCAAAGATCGGTAGTGCGACCGCTGTACCGGCAGCTGCAAACTGTTGGGCAAACCCGATCAACGCTTGCAGCCATAGGGGTCGGCCCTTCGGAGCGGTGTCGTCGGCCGGGTTGGCCGGGTTGGTGTTCTTTGATCCTGCACCGCCTTGGTCGGCGGATGCTGGACTGGATTCGCCTTCATCACCCGGCGCGAGGCCTGGGGTCGGAGATGTGTCCGGCTGGGCGCTTTGTTGATCGACGCTGCCGGATCCGGCCTGGTCGGTGACGGTTTTAGGCATAGGGAGTGGTGCTGTTGCGATCGAGGGAAGAGTGAAACCAGCTTTTGGACGGCGACGTTGACGTCATCCGCGGCGCGACCGGGCCCGGTCGTTGTATACAGGTGATTGCAAGGAATCTAGTTTGACCGGTGGAGCCGACCTCTGGTGGGCACCCGACGGAGGTGCCGGTCTGCGCGGCTGGACCTGCTCAGATCGACCAGTTGGGCTGGACCAGTTGGGCTGGACCAGTTCGGCT
>JAGNEX010000102.1:0-2689 GCA_018003035.1 Acidimicrobiia bacterium | reverse complement strand
GGCTGGACCAGTTCGGCTCGGCCGGCTGCGGTCGGGGCCGCCTTCGATACCGGCCCGTACGCGATCGCAACGGGCCCTTTGGAGTGAGGTGAGACCCATATGGACGGTCGTACGACGATCCACGCTGCGGCCGCCGCAATCTACGCGGTCAGCGTCATCGAATGGTCGTGGCGGGCGATGGCAGAGCCGCGTTCCGCTCGGACGCCGGCATCCGGCGACATTGGGGCGAGGCCTGTCGCTGGGGTCGTCGGCGCGCCCCAAGTCCCGTCGCTTCACACCCTTGGCTGGATTGCTTTCGGCGTGGTGGTAATCACCGGACTCCTGTCGGTCATGGAGCTAGATCAGCCGTCGGTGTCGTTCCTCGTCGCCTTTGCCCTCAAGATGTTGGTGGCGGTTTCGAGCGCCCTCGCCGCAGCCGCTGCCCCGACTGTGGTCTCGCCGCGCGTCGGGCGTTGGTTGAGTGTGGCCGCGGCCGCTTGTGCACTTGGCGCGGTCGGGCTGGGGATCGCTCTCTGAGCCCGGAAGGCCTGGGGAATCCGAAGAGCCCGGGCGGCCACAGGTGTGGTTGCTGAAGTGTGTCCCCGCGCCTTGCCTGTCGATTCGGTGTTTCCCGGTGTAGACGATCCCGGTAGGCCACCCGATGAGGCAGACCTCGACGGCGTTTCCGCCCCAGATCTGACGACCTGACCCTGCCGAGCGAAGCCCGACCCGTCGGTTACGAGGCGGCGAGCAGCTTGCCGATCCTGGCGAGCGACTCTGTCGTCCCGCCGAGGTACAGCTCCAGCTGTTTGGCCGCGAAGAAGTAGCGGTGTAGTGGGTAGTCGCGGTCGACGCCGATTCCGCCGTGCAGGTGCTGAGCAGCGTGAACGATCCGTTGTCCCGCATCGGCCAAGAAGTACTTGGCGACGGCAACTTCGCGGCGGGCCGGAAGCCCTTCTGCAATCCGCCAGATTGCTTGACGGGTGGTCAGCGTGATCGATTCGGTGTCGATATAGGCGTCCGCCGCGCGGTGGGCAACCGCTTGAAACGACGCGATCGGCTGATCGAACTGCTTGCGGGTCTTGGTGTAGCTCGACGTGAGCGACAAAGCCTCGCCCATGACCCCGACGCCGTACGCGCATTGGCTGACGATGGCAAAGTCGAGGGCGTCGCTGAGGAGTGTTTGGGGGTCGACATCCTCACCGATCCGCGATGTAGACGGAACGCTGACGCTATCGAGCGTGACGTTGGCATCGGGCCAACGGGCCGTCGTCACCAGCGCTTCTACATCGACTCCGGGCGAGTTGACCGGGACGATGAACAGCGCCGGCTGGCCGTCGAAGGTCGCCGATACGATCAGACCGTCAGCGATCTGGCCGGCGGGCACGCAGATTTTGGTGCCGTTCAATACGTAGTCGTCCCCCGACTTTTCGGCGGTCGTCACCGGATGCTCAGGGTAGGCGAGGTCCTCTTGTAGCGCCGCGACCACGATGGTCGTTCCCGCGCCGAGGGGCGTCAGCCATGCGTCGCGCTGTTCCGCTGAGCCGTACTTCACCAAGGTCGGCGCAGCCATTCCGACCGTTTCCAGCAACGGCACAGGCGGCACAAAGCGCCCGGCGGTTTCCAGGAGGGCACCCAGTGCTATCGCACCCAAACCGGATCCGTCGTTGTCTTCGGGCAGGGTGACCGACAGCACGCCAGCCTGGGCAAGTGCGCCCCACAGGTCGCGGTCAAAGCGCGGATCGTCGCCGTATTCGAGCTGCTGAGAGCGTTGGTGATCGACCTGATCGGCAAGGATCTGGGCGGTGAGGTCGGCGACTGCCTGGCTTGATTCGTCGAGGGTGAAGTCCATCGGTGTCCCTGTGGTCGTGGTGAGGTGGTGTTGCCGAAATCTTGGATTGGTTGCAGCGTGATAGTGGCGGCGTGCGGCGAGGCGGCTGGCGGCCGCTGGTCAGCGGTCAGCGGCCTGCGGCCTGTGCTGGTCAGGCCCGAATGGCCCGGGGGAGGCCCATGCCGAAGACCCCGATCAGGTCTCGCTGGATCTCGTTGGTGCCGCCGCCGAAGGTCAAGATCAACAAGCTTCGGTACATCATTTCGAGGCGCCCGTTAAGCACGGCACCCGGCGAGCTTCGATCGAGATACGCACGTGGGCCGAGGACCTCCATCAGCAGGCGAAACGCCTCTAAATAGAACTCGGTGCCAAAGACCTTGATCGTCGACGCGTCGGCAACGTCGAGGTGCCCAAGGGTTCCGGTCCAGGCGACTTTCCAGTTGATCAGCCGCAAAAACTCGACCCCCGCGAAGACTCTCGCCAGGTTGAGCTGCACCCACGGTTCGTCGATCAGTCGCTCGCCTGTCGCCGTGCGGGTGTTCTGCGCGTACTCGCGCACCTCGTCGAACGACTGTTCGAGCAGACCGGATGAGCAGAGGGTCACGCGTTCGTGATTGAGCTGGTTGACGATGTAGGTCCAGCCTTCGTTCTCGTTGCCGACCAGGCGTCGTGTCGGAACGCGAACGTCGTCGTAGAACGTGGTGTTGATGTCGTGGCTGGACATCAGGTGCATGGGATCGACGGTGATCCCCGGCGAGTCCATGTCGACAGCCAGGATCGAAATGCCCTTGTGCTTGGGTGCGTCGGGGTCGGTTCGCACGGCAAGCCAGATGTAGTCAGCGTCACCCGCTAGGGACGTGAACACCTTCTGTCCGTTGA
>JAGNEX010000011.1:13237-64086 GCA_018003035.1 Acidimicrobiia bacterium | reverse complement strand
TGGCGCCGCTGGGTCACCACCAAACAGAACTCCTCGGCGTCGCCCTCCACCTGGTCGTCCGCGGCGGCATCACCGAAGGTCCAGACAATCCCGGAGGGAGCGGTCAACGACACGAACACATCGCCCACGGGCGGATCGAGTTGCCTGTTCTGGTAGGACCAGCTCCGGGTGACAACACCCAATCTGGCGATGTGCCAGAGCCGATCGGTCGGCTCGACCCGGACGTTGAGCGCGTCGAGCGCGTCACGGCCGTGGGTCCACGTTTCCATCAGCCGCGCCGTGACGAATGAGCGGGCGCTCATCGAGGGTCCGTACCACTCGACCCGGTCGGAGTTATCGAGCCCTGAAACCGCGTCGAGCAGAGCTGCCCGGTGATCCCGCCACGCCTCCAACAAGGAAGAACCGCTCATGCGGCGAAACGATGCCAGCGTCATATCGTCGACCGCTTTGAGGGACGTGGCGCTCTTGAAGAGCTCGTCACGCATTGCCCCAAATGCTGCAGGGTCCAAGATTGCGGTCGTCGCGGCCTGGTCGTAATACGCCAAATGTCCGACTTGGTCGGCCACCGTCCATTCAGGACTACTCGTCGGAATCGACCACGCGTCCTCGTCGATCTGGGCGAGCACCGCATCCAGTGCTTTGTGTTCAGCTGCCAGATCGGCGGCCGTTTGGTCCACATTCATGGTTGCTCCCTCACTCGGCAGCGGCACCGTACCCGCCCGAGCAGGGTGGTGCCAGCGATGAGGAGACGCGACTACTTATCGGCCGCCAGCGGTCGCCAGGCGCGATAGGTCGCCGGACGCGAAGAGACCCCTCAGCTGGTGGTCCGAGGGGTCTCCGGGGTTACCGGGCGGTGGGTATCCGTCCGGATTTTTGCGGGTTGCGTGTGTACGACGCAGCGCGGCCGGGTCGGGTCGCGAGAAAACGACAGAAAGTCCGCGCCTGCTGTTTAGACGTCAGCGTCGGTCGGCACGGGCGGCAGCGTCTCGGGCACGATGAAGTCCGGGTCCTCCTCGTCCGCCTGGTCGACCTCTTCGCGTCGGACACCGAGGACGAACAGGATCGCGTCGAGATAGGGCACGCTGACCGCGGTATCGGCCGCGTTTCGAACGACCGGTTTGGCGTTGAAAGCGATGCCGAGCCCTGCTGCTGCGAGCATGTCGACATCGTTTGCCCCGTCACCGACGGCGACCGTCTGGCTCAGCCGCACACCTTCAGACTGGGCGATGCTGGCGAGCAGCTCCGCTTTGCGAGCGCGATCGACGATCGGGCCAATGACCTGTCCGGTGAGACGACCGTCGACGACTTCCAAGACGTTGGCATGGGCGTGATCGAGACCGAGTTCGGCGCGCACCTGTTCTGCGAACTCGGTAAAGCCGCCGCTGACGACCGCTGTCTTAAAACCAATCCGCTGCAGGGTCCGACAGAAGGTCCGCGCGCCGGGCGTCAGGCGCACACTTTTGAGGGCTCGGTCAATGATGTCTTCAGGTTGCCCGGCGAGGAGGGCCACCCGTTGGCGTAACGCCTGTTCAAAGTCGAGTTCGCCTGCCATCGCTCGCTGCGTAATCTCGCGAACCTCGTCCTCACAGCCTGCCTCGCGGGCGAGTAGTTCGATGACCTCGTCCTGGACCAACGTCGAATCCATGTCGAGCACGACCAGGCGTTGTGCTCGCCGGGTCAGCCCCTCGCGCTGGACCGCCACGTCGACCGGCCGGTGCGCCAGCGCGCTGAGCAGCTGACGTTTAAGGGAATCGGCATCGCCGCCGAGCACCTGGAACTCGTAGCTAACCACGGGATACCGAGAGAGACGATTGATCCGGTCGATGTTGCCCCCGCAGGCGGCGATGGTGCCAGCGACGACTCCGAGGTCGTGGGCGCGCACACGTTGGCCGAGCACCGTTACGACATGGCCGTGGGCCCGCTCGCTGTGCTCCCCTTCGACGACTTCAAAGTCGACTTCGACGTCGTGTTCCCAGCCGAAGAGGAGTAGTTCCTTGAGCAGGTCACGCCCATCAGGGACGCGAATGGCGAACGCCATCACCAGCCTGTGCCGGACCACGACCTGTTCAAGGTCTTGGATCTTGGCGCCGCCCTCTTCGAGGAGGCGCATAAGGCCCGCCGTTATCCCGGGTCGGTCAACGCCGAGAACCCGCACCAAGATCGCTTGCTCTGGGGTCGCCACGCCCCTGGACGCTAGATGGTCTCAGCCTTGAGATGCCTGTCGAGCCCGTCGCGAACCCACCACGGGCCAGCGCCCGCAACGGCCGAGCGGGCGACAGATCGTCGACCGCCGGCTCTTGAGGCCAGACCGTCGGTCCGCTGTCACCGCAGCGCGCCTGCTTTGGTTCTGACCTCGGTGCTACTGACAACTCTTGCGTAGCCCGAGGGTCACGACCGTGGTCCCAGCACCGGCGGAACCGTTGGCGACCCAACGACATTTGGGATCGAGATTGGGTGCTTCGGCTTCGACATAGACCAGGTCGTTCTCGGGTACTCGCAACGCGGCATTGCCCAGACGGTCGGTCACGGTGTCGGTCAGCAGGACCCCCGACCGGGAGCGAACGCTGACGTACACGCCACCAACGGTCGGCCCGTCCGCCGTGGTGGTCACTTTCACGTTCAGGACTCGCTGCGGAATGGCCGCGGCGCCGACGAGCACGGACTTGCGCACCAGCAGCGACGTCTCGGCAGTACACGCCGAGCCTGCCAGCCGTTGACGCTGCCACACAGAGATCTCTCGCGAACCCGAAGATCGATAGTTGGCAGTCAGGCTTCGCGACTGCGTGCTGACCGAGGCGGCCTGCCGGACACCGCACGCCGCCGGGATCGAACACCCACTTTCCCATCGAGGAGATCCGTCACCCAGGTCAACCACGATGCAGTCCATGCCGCCTCGGCCGGACACCGTGACATCGACCGTGACTGGGCTTTCGGCCTTGATTCCGGTCGGCACGACGATCTCAGCGACGGTCGTCCCCGCAAGAACAGGAGCAAGGCGCGGTGCGGCGGTGCCAGAGCTTCCCCCCTGCGTCCCCGCCGGGGCTGCCGGACGTTGGGTCGATGCTGTTGGCTGGGTCGTTGAACTCGACTTCGGAGCACTCGTTGAGCTGCTCGACGAACTGCTCGAGGAACTGCTCGAGGAAACCGATCCAGCCCCGTCTCGTAGTTCGTCGCTACTCGACGCCTGCGCCGGTTTGGGCTGGTCCAGGTCGTCTGTGTCTTTTGTGTCGCCGTCTTTTGAGGTGCCGTCCTTAGCGTCGTCGGTCGAACGACCAGGCCGAGAACCCAGGATCGTCGTCTGAGGGCTGTCGATGGTCGTTGTCGAGATCCCGGTCGAGGCAGCTTCGTCCGCACGAGTTGTACTGGAGGCGTTGGTGGTAGTGCTTCCAGCGTCCACGCGGTCGAGGTCTTTGCCTTTGACCGTGGCGGTGCCCGAGCTGGTGGTGGAGGTTTCGCTCGCCTCTGCCCGCACCGACGCCTCGTGACCTCGGCTACCGGGTCTTTCGACAAGGACTGCGATCGAGATCAGGGCGAGACATCCCGCGGCTGCTGCCACCAGAAGGCGCTTCCGATCACGCCGTTTGGCCCCGTCGTGGAGTACGCGCTCCAGGCGGTCATTTCGAGTTGGATCAGGCGACGAGGACATTGATTTGCTCCACGGTTAACCAGCCTCGCAGTTCTGCCACACCCGATTTGGCGAAGGCCTGCGCCTCTGTCTCTGTGATGCCTGCTAGATGCGCTGTGTCCGCGGCACCAAAGCCAGCAAGGTACGAATACGCGACCGCTTCGCGAACGGGGCGGCGCAAGCGACGCAGACCTGCGGCAACCGCCCGCCGGTCGTTGAGAACGTCGATATCAGCCTCGGAGAGTCCAAGGGTCGGCTGACCGTTGAGTTCAGCCGTCTGCGCAAGTCGGCCCGACAGGGCGAGATCGAGGGATCTCGCTAACACCGTCCGGGCGACGTAGCGATGTGGAACCTTGCGGAGCCGCAAGGTTGTCCAGCGCGAGAAGGCTCGCGTCATGACCTCGTCATACAGATCAGCTGCTACCCGGGGGCTCAGCGTAAGACGTTCGATCATCGCCTCACAGGGCGATTGCATCACAAGGTAAAGCTCATTGAAGCGCACGGGGACCCTCCATCAATATTGCCAGGCCAATTACTACCACCCTTAGTGGCGGAGTTCCGCACATTTACCGACATTTTGCGCGCTCTACGCGACCAGCGACTGTCACCCACAACGAGCGCCTTCGGCACTCCAGGCGACAATGGTCACCGCGCAGGATGAAGGGCTTTGTCGAACGACCGGACCGCTACGCTCTGTCCCCATGACAGATCACGATCCAGTCCTGCTGACCGCAACGCCGCGTCCGGGTGTACGGCTCTTGACGATGAACCGGCCGGCTCAGCGGAACGCCCTCAACGGGGATCTGATCAACGATCTCGGCGCGGCACTGGGCGCCGCACAAGACGACGATTCGATATTCGTCGTGGTTCTCACGGGCGCCGATCCAGCCTTCAGCGCCGGCCTCGACCTCAAATCGTTGGGAGACGGCTCGCTCAAGATCACCCTCGACCCGTGGATAGCGCTCCAGAAAGTGACCAAACCCACGATTGCTGCCTGTAACGGTGCAGCAGCGACAGGCGGACTAGAGCTCGCCCTCTGCTGTGACTTCATACTGGCCGGCAGCAACGCTCGGTTTGCTGACACCCACGCGAAGGTCGGCTTGGTACCGGGCGGTGGTATGACGCCTCTCCTGACCGAGCGGATCGGGTTACCCCGCGCCAAGGAGATGAGCCTCACCGGTCGTTGGGTCGACGCCACCGAAGCAGAACAGATCGGCCTGGTGAACCGGACGGTACCCGCCGACCAACTCTTGGACCATGCCCTCGCCACGGCCGAACAAATCGCGGGGGGCGACCGACGCGCCTTGACTGCGATCCTCAAGCTGTACGACGACGGTGCCGGCACGCCGCGATCTGACTGGCTCAAGATGGAACGCAGCCGCTTCGCCGAGTGGCGCGTCAGCGCCGAACAGATCGAGTCACGCCGGGATGGCATCATCAAATCTGGAAGCTCGGCAGGATCGGCTTAGCACGTTGCGCCCGACCCAACCCCTGATGGCACACCGATCGGCACCCCCAGCACCGCCGACCGCTGCCACCGCGAAGCGTTCCGCCGCACGCATGAGAGCGCGCCTGGCTGGTCTCAAGGTCTCTGCGGCAGCGATCAGCGTTCTGGCAGCGATCGTGTTGTTCCCCGGAAGAGCCTCTGCGACATGGTCGATCGTGGGCGTCGATCCCGAGACCGGCGAAGTGGGCGTGGCCATTGCGTCATGTACCGACTACGAAGCCCTAGGTATTCGCCAGGCAGAGGTGGTCCCAGCGATCACCCTGGTTCCCGGCATGGGTGCCGGCATTTCGATCGGCGTCGACATGCCGCGCTCCACGCAGGGAATGATCGATCTGATGCCGCCGCTGCCACCGAGTTCGACAACGCTGCAAAACCCCGGCCAACAGACAGAACAGGGCGATCCGCCGGGCTCCCTACCGAAAGCGGCCGACCGCCCCTCTCTCCCCGGTGTTCAGAGCGACTCCGGGCCGACCTCGACGACAACGGGCGTATCCGGTCAGGACGACGAGCAGCCAACGACGTCTGCCAGCACCCGAGAAACACGGCCAGCCACGCAGACTCCCGCACAGCAAGGCGCGTCAGACACGCAGGCGAAACAGGGGTTGTCACCCAAGCCAACATCTTCGAAAATGGTTTCGGTCGCTCGTCCGGGCGGAGCACCGCCAGAAGCTGGCGGCCCCTCGATGACCACCATTCCACTGGGCCAGTTGCCTGAGCCCGGGGTTGCCGAGCCGGACACGGCCGCATTCCGCACAGTTCTGAGCATCCGCGACCGGCAGACGCCTGAAGAGGTGCTCTCGTCCCTCATCGATCCTGACTTCGCTCCAGACGCAGCGACCCAACAGCACGCGATCGTCACGGTCAACGGCAGCGCAGCCGCGTTCACGGGGAGCGCCAACCCCGAAGTTTCCATCGACGCCCAGAGCACCAACGTCAGCGTCCAAGGAATCGCCGTGTCTGACTCCGCAGTCGTGACCGAAGCGTTGAACGAGTACCGCAATCAAGAATCGGCAGGGGTCCCCCTCTCGGAACGGCTGTCCCAGGCGCTACTCGCCGGCTCAGGCGCTGGCGGCGATGTTGCATGCAACGAGCAGACCGCAAAGTTCGCCCAGGTCGTGGTAGCTAAACCAGATGATCGGCAGAAGCCGAGCATTCTCGCCACATCGGTGGCCGCCGGCGCCAACGAGAATCCGGTCGAAAGCATTCAGGACAAGGTGACCAACGCGACCCGTCTGGCCTCTGACGGAAAAGGGCGGCTCATCCTGGGGGCGTCCGGCTTCGCGTTGATCCTCGGCGGAATGCTGTTCGTCGCCTTGCGGTCGAACAAGTCGACGGTGTCGATCCCAGAAGGCATGCGCACGGCCGCCGACGACACTGGCCCGCGACCGATACCCATGTCACAAGAAGATCCAGTCGTGCTGCTCCAAGACCTCGGCGACTTGGTCGAAGGCCCGCCGCCGTCAGACTCGTGGCTGTCGGACCTGAATCGCCCCGACCAGCCCGAGTGAGCGGTGGGTCACCGGCCCCGCTGACCTGTAGTCACCGCAATTCGGACAGCAGCGCCACAACCGACCGGGCGAACGTCTCGAACCCACACCGAAGGGCTCGTTCGTCGATATCGAACCGCCCGTGGTGCAGATCGCGGTGCTCCGGCCAGGCGGGGTTATGCGTGCCCAGCCTCATGTAACACGCCGGCACCCGCTGGGAATACCACGCAAAGGTGTCGGCGCCTGCTGACCGGGGCGCGCCGAACACCTCGAGCTCCGAGTCGGGCGGCGCAGAGAGCGCAGATCTGACCAACCCAACGATCGTTGGATCGTTGATCACGGGCGGCACGCCCTGCACATAGGTCAGCTCGGCGAGCGCTCCGCTGTCCGCAAGAGCACCGTAGAGCGCAGCTTGAACCTGGTGTTCTGCGCGTTCCCAGGCGGTAGCGTCGGGGGTTCGCACCGACCCCCTGAGTCGCACGAGCGTCGGGATTGCGTTGGGCGCGTCGCCGCCGATCACCGCTCCAAATACCGCGGACAGCCCCGACTGAGCTGCTCGGAGGCTCTCTGGCAGGCTCAGGATGACGTTCGCGGCCACCGACACAAGGTCGACGGTCTCCTCGGGTCTGGCGGTATGGCCCCCGGGGCCGATGAGGTCGATGGTCAGCTGATCGGCCGCCGAAGAAATTGCACCCGCCCGCAACCCCACACGCCCAACGTCGGACTTTGGATCGCAATGCAGGCCGACAATTGCATCGACATGGTCCAGCGCGCCCTCAGCGATCATCTCAATCGCTCCGCCCGGCACTTCTTCTTCGGCAGGCTCAAACAACAGACGCACCCGCCCGGCCAGTCCCAATCCGGGACCGCAATCGGTAAGAAAGCGGGCGAGGGCCAAGACGATTGCCGTATGAGCGTCGTGCCCGCATGCGTGAGCCACTCCTGGCACGGTGCTTCGGTACGGCTCGTCGAGAAGGTCTATCGATCCGAGCGCATCGATATCTGCCCGCACCGCGATCGTCGGGCCAGCTTTACCGCTGTCCCACGTTGCGATCGCACCCGTTCCCGGCCGCGAGGTAAGGACCTGCGGTTCGAGGCCTGCCGCACGGAGTTCGCCGACGACCCGCTCCGTCGTCATGACCTCGGTCCCGGACCGCTCCGGGTGAGCGTGCATGAAACGGCGAAACTCGACCACGGAGGACTGGTGGATCCCCCACCAACGATCCAGTTCGGCGAGTAGGTCACCGAGCATCCGAAAGGTGTTCTCGCCAAGCGGTGCTTCATTCGAATCGCTCATACGCGGGTGGTCCTGTTCGTTCGCATCTCGGCAGCGATGGCGTGGACGACGTCCTCCGCCGAACCGCCCTCACTGCGGATTCGCCGCTGGCGGTCCGCCCCGTTGCCGTTCTCGATGATGTGACGCACCGATAAAAGCTCTGTCTCGCACGCAAGATCGCGGGAGATCGGCGTCAGCGAGTCGACCAGTGAGAGCGCCACCTCTCGGAGCGGTTCACACATTCCGTCCGCGTCCGTAATCAAGTGAGCGTCCAGGCCATAGCGACTGGCGCGCCACTTGTTCTCTCGAACGGTCCAGTTGGCGGGGATAGTCAGCCGTTGGCCCTCATCCAGCTGGCGTTCCATCCGCTCCACGAGGCACTGGGCCAGCGCGGCGACCGCGCCAACTTCTCGGAGGGTATTGATTCCGTCGCACATCCGAAGCTCGACGGTGCCGAACTCGGGATGTGGTCGGATGTCCCACCACACCTCGCGGATCGTCTTAATCGCTCGAGCTGTCATCAGCGCTCCGAGGAAACGCTCAAACTCTGCCCAGTCGTTCAGAAACGGAGGCAGACCTGCCGTCGGGAGGCCCTCGAAGACCTTGGTGCGCGCCGATGCCATCCCCGTGTCTGTCCCATTCCACATCGGCGACGAGGCCGACAGAGCAAGCAGGACCGGCAACGCTTCAGTGAGCGCGTTCGTGATGGGAATGACCTTGTCCTTGCTCGACACCCCCACATGAACGTGAACGCCAAAGATCAGCAGTCGACGCGCCGGCCAGCGCATCGCCTTTAGCAGTTCGCCGTACCTCGGATCAGGCGAAACTCGATGGTTCCGCCAACTCGCGTAGGGATGGGTACCGACGCAGAGCGGATCGAGTCCCCGCCGGTCGCAGGCGTTGAACAGTTCGTCGAGGGTTTGGCGCAGATCTTCGGTGGCTTCAGCCACGTTGGATGCGACGCCGGTAATGATCTCGATCGTGCATTCAAAGAGCTCGTGCTTTGCCCGATCCCCCAGACCGATGGCCGCGAGCTCGTCAATGATCTCGCCACCAGCGTCGACCAGATCGCCGGTGAGTTGATCGACCAGGATCAGCTCCATCTCGACACCCAAGGAACGGGTGGGGTTGGGATTGAAATCGACGTTCACACGGTCAGGATAGGACGCAAACGTCCACGGCAGGGCAGGATCCTCCCCCATGGCTGGCAACATTTCTCACGGGCGACCTTCGCCCTGCGGCGGAATCGCCTCGGTGGCGGCCGGACATCCGGTAACCGTTCAGGCCGCACGCCAGATCCTCCAGGCCGGCGGGAACGCGTTCGACGCAGCCGTGGGTGCAGCATGCGCGGCCGCCGTCGCTGAACCTGGATTGACGTCGCTGGGCGGCGGTGGGTTTCTGCTCGCTGACCCGATCGACGAGGAACCGGTGCTCGTCGACTTCTTCGTCGATACCCCGGGACTCGAAAGCCCAACGACGTCACGAAGCAGCGCTGGACACGCACTCCCCGAACCGCAGATGACCCCGATCGACATCCGTTTTGGGAGCGCGGTGCAACGTTTCAACGTCGGGTACGGGTCGGTCGCCGTCCCCGGATGCCTTGCGGGCTATCTGCACATCCACCGTCGGTGGGGGCGGCTCGGCTTGCGGGCGGTCATGGCGCCTGCGATCGAAGCGGCCAGGGCTGGAGTAGCGATCAGCCACTTTCAGGCGCAGTTCTTCGCGCTCCTCGAACCGATCTTTACGCTCACCGAACCCGGCCGGCAGATCTTCGCTCCCCAAGGCCGGTACCTGACCGAGGGCGATCTGTGCACCAACCCACAGCTCGCCACCTTCCTGGAAGACCTCGCCGCCGGGGCTTCCAAAATCCACGGGCCCCTGGGCTCGCTTGCCGGATCGATAGAGCGTGACATGGCCCAACACGGAGGGTTGCTGACCGCAGCTGATCTGGCTGCCTACCGCGTCGTTGAACGCCCGCCGCTCCTGGTTACGTATCGAGGCGTCGAAGTGCTCACCAATCCTCCGCCATCCTTCGGCGGCTCGATCATCGCGTCCGCCCTTGCCTCGATGGAGGAAGTCAGCTTCACCTCCTCTTCACAAGGCTCCGCCGAGGTTGTTGCGACGACCGTCCGGGGGCTTCGCGGAGCGGTCGATCGCCACCGGCGGCGGCCGCCATACTCGCCGCTTCAGGCCTCGAAAGGGACGACTCACATCAGCATCATCGATGCGGATGGCAACGTCGCAGCGATGACCACTTCGAATGGTTCGGGTTCGGGCATCTTTTTGGACGGGACCGGCATTCACGCCAACAACATCATGGGCGAAGAGGACCTGCACCCCGAAGGTCTCCACGCCGAGCCTCCCGGGCTGCGGGTCGGATCGATGATGGCTCCAACCATCGTCCGGTGGCCCGACGGACGGAAGGTGGCCTTGGGTACCGGCGGATCGGAACGGATTCGATCCGCACTCACCCAGGTCCTCTCCCACTTGATCGACTTTGGCGATTCGATCGAAGGTGCCATCGGCCGACCCCGCTACCACTGGGACGGCAAGGTCCTCCAGTGCGAAGACGGGTTCGCGGACACCTGTTTGGAACGCCTGGACGCGACCTTCCCGACCAATCGTTGGGAACGCCGTGACCTGTACTTCGGAGGCGTCCACTCGGTAGACACCACTGGCCACGCTGCGGGCGACGATCGGCGCGGCGGCCACGGTTGGGTGTCACCCACCCCAGGCTGAAACGACCGGCGAAGTACCCCACCGCCGTTTCTGCCCAACCGCGAACCGCCGCGCACCGCTCACCCGCCCGCCTTGCAGCGATCAGGTAGTGACGAAGTCGGGGTAGGCCGTGACCCCCAACTCGGGAATGTCGAGACCGTTGATTTCATCGTCCTCGGCCGAGCGGATACCGCCCTTTCCTCGAGCGATCGAGATCTTGTTCTGCAGGTAGAAGAACGCATAGGACACACCAAAGATGACGGTCCCCAGCACGGCAACGCCCAAGAGCTGAGCGCCGAACTGTCCAACGTCGCCTTTGATGAGCCCTGAGACTCCCTCCACAGAACTTCCGTTCCACCCAGCGCCGTAGCTCCCGTTCGCAAAGATCCCCACAGCGAGGACACCAAACAGGCCGCACACGCCGTGGACCGAAATGGCCCCAACCGGGTCGTCCAACTTCAGTTTGCGTTCGACAAAGAACACCGACTCAATAACGAGGACCGCAGCTACCGAACCGATCACCGCGGCAGCCCATGGAGCAACGAAGGCACAGGGCGCCGTGATCGCCACAAGGCCGGCGAGCATGCCATTCACCATCATTCCGGGGTCGGGTTTACCCGTTCGCTTCGTGATGTAGACCATCGCGACGACACCCCCGAATGCTCCGCCGATTGCGGTGTTGGTTGCCACCGTGGCGAACTGCACATCCGTGGCGGCCATCGTCGACGCTGCGTTAAAACCGAACCATCCGAACAACAAGATGAACGTGCCAAGCATCGCCATCGGGATGTGGTGGCCGGGCATGGCACGCGGTGTTCCGTCCTTGCTGAACTTGCCGATGCGGGGTCCGAGGATGATGGCCCCCGCCAAGGCAGCGACTCCGCCGGCGGCGTGAACGACGCCCGAACCAGCAAAGTCAACGTAGCCAGCACCGAGGCTCATCGTGTCCCAGGTCTTTGAGAGCCAGCCGCCTCCCCACGTCCACGCAGCGAACAGCGGGTAGTACAGGGCGCCGCAGAACAGACCCCAGATGGTGAAGCTGCCCCACTTCCACCGCTCCGCCATCGAACCGGTCGGGATGGTCGCGGTGGTGTCCATGAACGCCACCATGTAGAGGAAGAACCCGAGCAGAGCGGGCGTGATGTTCTCACCCGACAGCGCCCAGCCGCCTTTCCAGAGAAAGACCCAGTTTCCTGAACCGAGCAGGGCAGAACCGACCGGAGCGTCGAGTCCGAACGCCGAGTACGAGAAGCCGCCGAACGCCAATGGGAATCCGACAAAGAAGAAGGCAACAAAACCAAGACCAAAGATTGCAAAGTTTGTGCTGACCACATGGGCAGCGTGCTTGGCTCGGCAAAAGCCCGTTTCGACGAGGGCGAAACCTGCCTGCATAAAGACCACCATGGCGGCGCCGATGACCACCCACATAAGGCTGGTCTGCTGTCCGAGAATGGTGACCGGCTCGGCTTCCTGAGCGGAAGCGATGGATGGGATAAGTGTCAGTACGGCGCTCAGTCCGCCAACGGCGGTGATCGCTCGACGCTTCGACGTTTTCACGATCGGTCCTTTCAACGAGTGTGGCAAGGGTCCCGAAGGCAGCGCCGTGTCGACGGTCGACGTGTCAGTCGTGACCAAACATCACGCTACGGACGGACCGTGTCGCCAATTTCGCGAAAGTGTTTCGAATCAATGAACGGAGCGGTGCTGCCACCTCGCATCGGGCGTACTGCGTCACGCCAGATCGACAGATGACGGACTGCGTGCTCAGGCCAGCCCGTCCCGAGCACGCAGGCACCGCGTCGCCTGCCGTTATCCAACGTTGACCGATGACTCGTTCGGGCCTGCCGATCGGGTCTTTAGTTGACCTTTTGGAGCGGCGCCCAGGCGAGCAGCAGTCGCTTTTCACCGACTCCAGCGAAGCGGACCAGTACTTCGGTCTTGTCTCCACCACCGGAGATTTCGAGCACCGTACCTTCACCGAAACTGTGGTGAAGGACGTCGTCGCCGACTCCGAAGTCAAGGTTTGCTGGGGGTTCCTCAGGTCGGCGTTGCCTGAAACGGTCGCCGGTGACCGGCGCAACCTTGTTCTTTCCGAGCACGCGGTCCCGGCTTGAACGGCGTCGAGGCCGGTCCTCATCGTCGTCGTAGGAGTGGTAGCCAGCACCGCCGCGCCCGAACACGCGACCTTCTGGCTCGGATTCGAAGAGCCTTCGACGTCGGGATGACTGAGGGGCCTTACGAGCCCGCCGGATAAGCGCCTCGGGGATCTCGGTCAAGAATCGGCTTGGCGGGTTGTAGTCGGTGGCGCCGTACAGCGTCCGCGACAACGCTTGGGTCAGATACAGGCGGTCCTGGGCCCGCGTGATGCCGACGTAACACAACCGGCGTTCCTCTTCGAGTTCGTCGGGTTCGCTGAGACTCCGCGAATGGGGGAACACGCCCTCTTCCAACCCGGTCAGGAACACGACGGGATACTCAAGACCTTTGGCCGTGTGAAGAGTCATCAACGTCACTTGCGAGACGACCTCGCCCGCTTCGTCAAGGTCGGTCACAAGCGAGACGGTCTCTAGGAACGCCTGTAATCGAGCGACACCGCGGGGCGAATCGGCCAACGCCCGGTCCCCGTCTGCATCGTTGTCGACTCCCGTCCGCCCAACGGTCAAACGGTCCGACGCCAGGCTGTCTGCGTACTGGTCGGAGTCGACGTACTCGTCGGAATCGTCGTGCTCGTCGAAGTCGCCCGGACCGTCAGACACGTCAAAGCCGTCCGAACCTTCCGGGGCATCGAAGCCGGTAACCACGCCATCTTCAGAGCTATCGAAGCTGGTGGCAGCACCACCGTCAACCGCCAGAAATGAGTCGATCCTGGCCTGGTCGACAACGCCAGAAACAGCGTTTGCAGCCGGGCCGCTCAGCGCTCCGCGCGCAAGCAGGTCATCGAACTCTCGGGCGACGCCGATGAGCTCTTGGAGGTTCTCGATCCGCCCCTGGGATTCGATGGTCCGTTCGGCCTCGAGCTCTGCCAGATATCCGGACCGCTCTAGGACCGCTTCCAACATCTCGGCTGTGGTCGCGTTCTCTGACATATCGGTTAGCTCGTCCATCAGATCGACGAAACGAGCGATGCCCGCCACAGCTTTGCCGCGGACTCCCGCGGCTTGTGCCTCTCGGAGGGCATCCATGATGGGAATGCCCGCGCCTTGTGCGTAGGACTCGATCTTGGCCATCGACGTGTCGCCCACACCGCGCCGTGGGACGTTGACGATCCGCCGAACCGACACCTCATCGGACGGATTCACCAACGCTCGCACGTACGCGAGCCCGTCCCGCACTTCACGGCGGTCATAGAAGCGAAGCCCACCAACAACCTTGTACGGCACCCCATGTCGAACGAGTAGCTCTTCGATCACACGGGATTGGGCGTTAGTTCGGTAGAACACGGCGATATCACTGAACTGCGTATCGCCTTCGCCGGTCAATCGGTTGATCTCGTTGACGACGTAACTGGCCTCATCGTGCTCGTCGTTACATTCGACCAGCGTGATCTGCTCACCGCCCGCCTTGTCCGTCCACAGGTGCTTTTCGCGCCGGTCTTGGTTGTTGGAAATGACCGCATTCGCCGCGTCGAGGATGACCTGCGTCGACCGATAGTTCTGGTCGAGGACCAAGACGCGTGCCTCTGGGAAGGTCTGTTCAAAGAGCAGCAAGTTGCGCGCGTCGGCGCCCCGAAACTTATAGATGGACTGGTCCGCATCGCCGACCACCATGACGTTTCGATGCTGTTCCGCCAGCAGCCGGACCAGCTCCCACTGCACGGCGTTGGTGTCCTGGAACTCGTCCACCATGATGTGCTGAAACCGTCTGCGCCACAGGTCCAACACGTCTGGATGCGCCTGGAACAGCTTGACGGTCAGCACCAACAGGTCATCGAAGTCGAGCGCTGAAGCATCTTTCAGTCGCCGCTGGTACTCGCTATACACCTCGCTGATCCGGCGCTCGAACGGGTTGTGAGCGACGGCGGCATATGCCTCTGGGTCGATGAGTTCGTTCTTTGCAGCCGAAATTGCGCTGTGGATCTGCCGGGGAGGAAACCGCTTGATGTCCAGGTTGAGCTCGCGTAGCACGAGGCTCACCAAACGTTGGGCGTCGCTCGAATCGTAAATAGAGAACGAACGGTCGTACCCCAAGCGACCGATGTCGTGGCGCAAGATGCGGGTGCAGGCGGAGTGAAAGGTGGATACCCACATCCAGCGAGCGCGCCCTGCGCCCACCAGTGGCGAGATGCGGTTCTTCATCTCGTCAGCAGCCTTGTTGGTAAACGTGATCGCCAGGATGTTGCCGGGGCGAACGCCTGCCTCGCCCACCAGGTAGGCAATCCGGTGCGTCAGCACACGTGTCTTACCCGAACCCGCGCCAGCAACGACAAGCAACGGCCCGCGCGTGTGGCGAACCGCCTCAACCTGGACCGGGTTCAGCCCCTGCAACAGGTGCGCGGCCGAACGTTCGTTACCTTCAAAAAAATCGTCGTCGCCGACCGGCTCGTCGAAACCGACCCAGTCTGAGTCGGGCGCATTGGTGACGTGATCACCGGTGAACCAGTCATCGTCCCGGTCGGACGCGTTCATTCTCGCTCCAGCAATAGGGGTTCGGTTGATCACTCAAGCTCCTGCCCAGGTGCGAGCGAATCGCTGCCCGCTCGCATGCGTCCCATCCAGCCGCGCCGACCACCCGCCGGACGGACCAGCGAGCATGCGTTCGCCTTAGGGTACCGACCGAGTACGACGAAACGACGGACCCTCGCCGAGCAAAAACATGCGGCCCGTGACCTCACACGGCCCCACCGTCCGAACGGATGTGCCCAGATCGGGACCCGATTCAGCCGTGGTCGACGACGTTGAGAACCTGGATCCGTTCGCTAGCAAAACGGCCAACACCGACCGCGATCCCGGCAATCTCGATCGTCACCGTACCGTCCGGTGCGGCCGCGGTCACAAGACCGGACTGCCCAGGCAAGATCGTTGCTTGCTCGAGGAACTCAAGCAGACCGGGCTCAAATTCCAACTCTTCGGGAATCCGCGACACCGTGAAGGTTTCGCCGACCGACTTCTCTGACAGCGCAACGGTTGACGGGGCGGCGTAGGACGAACCGGGGATCGGATTGCCGTGAGGGCACGTAGTCGGATCTCCAAGCAGGCGTATGAGCGCCCGTTCGACCCGATCAGAAATGATGTGCTCCCACTTACCCGCTTCGTGATGGGCTTCAGTCCAGGACAGCTCGAGCACATCGGTCAAGAAGCGTTCCGCAAGGCGGTGCCGTCTAACGACCGCCTGGGCCAGGCGAACCCCTGATTCGGTCAGGGCGATCGAGGAACGGTTTACCTTGACCAGACCTTCCTCTTCCATGCGGCGAATCATTTCGCTCACAGCGGGCCGAGAGACGTTCAGGCGATCTGCGATCCGAGCCCGAATGACCTTGCGCTCGTCCTCGGCCAATTCAAAGATGGCCTCGCAGTATTCCTCGAAAGCGGGGTGGTACTCCCGCGGCTCGTAGCCCATGCGGGCGGAGTCTAAGGGAGGCTGAGGAGTGTGGTCACCCTCAGCCGTGCTGGGTTTGCGGCATGACGTCGAATGTCCCGGTCGCTTCGTCACCAACGATGGATGCACGAATGATCTCGGTGCGACCCTCGTTCAAAACGACCGTGAACGACAGCTGGTTATCGTCGATGACCAACTCGAAGAAGGATGCCCAAGGCGCCCTCGATCCGAGAAGTTCTGGCGTCATGCCCCGCGGAACGCGACAAAACCTTCCGCCAACGTGATCAAAAAACCAGTCACTCTTCGTCGATTGCAAAAATTGCATGAGGACCTCTCCAGGGACGAGCCGCCATCCTACCGCCCACATCTTTTCTCGCCTAGCTGCTTTGAAAGACAAGCTCGTGAGCGTGGTCACACATCGACGATGAGCGTCACGGGGCCGTCATTGTTGATAGAAACCTGCATGTCAGCACCAAAAACGCCCGTCTCGACCTTGGCGCCGAGCGCTCTGAGTGCTGCACCGACCGCTTCGACCAGCGGTTCAGCCAGCTCAGGGCGGGCTGCCGCAACCCAGCTCGGCCGCCGTCCGCGACTCACATCGCCGTACAGCGTGAACTGACTGATCAGCAGCACCTCACCCTCAGCGTCAGCGATGCTCCGTCCGATCCGACCCTGATCGTCGGGCATGATCCGAAGATTCCAGATCTTTTCGGCCATCGTTTCGGCAGTCTTGACCGAATCGTCATGGGTGACGCCGAGCAGAACGCATACCCCGTCGCCGATCCGTCCCACCGTCCGGCCCTCTACATCGACCGAGGCAGAACGGACCCTCTGGATCACCGCCCTCAAGGCGCTACTCCCACTCGATGGTGCCCGGCGGCTTGGAGGTGATGTCGTACGCCACGCGATTGACCCCTTCGACCTCGTTGATCACTCGACGAGAAATCGACGCCAGGACGTCGTGCGGGATGCGGGCCCAATCGGCCGTCATCGCATCTTCACTGGTTACCGCACGCACGATGATTGGGTACGCGTACGTCCGCTCGTCACCCATCACACCGACTGACCGGATATCGGGTAACACGGCAAAACTTTGCCAGATCTCTCGTTCTAGGCCTGCCCGTTTGAGCTCGGAGCGGACGATGGCGTCGGCATTGCGCAGAATCTCGACCTTGTCAGGCGTGACCTCGCCAATGATTCGCACGCCGAGCCCAGGACCGGGGAACGGTTGGCGCCACACGATCTCTTCGGGCAGATCGAGCTCGAGGCCGAGTTGGCGGACCTCGTCCTTGAACAAGCTGCGCAACGGCTCCACCAGCGAGAACTTCATGTCTGCGGGTAAGCCGCCAACATTGTGATGACTCTTGATCGTCGCGGCGTCCCCACCGCCGGACTCGATGACGTCTGGGTACAGGGTGCCTTGCACCAAGAACTCTGCGTCATCGACATCCTTGGCAGCGTCTTCGAAGACGCGAATAAACAGCTCACCGATCGCCTTGCGCTTCTTTTCGGGATCGGTGACCCCCGACAAGGCCTGAAAGAACCGTTCTGAGGCGTCGACGTGAACGAGTTTGATGCCCTGGTGCTGCTCAAAGGTCTTGATGACCTGCTCGGCTTCGCCTTGCCGCAGAAGTCCAGTATCCACAAAAACGCAGGTCAGCTGGTCGCCGATCGCCCGGTGCACCAGAGCGGCAGCCACCGAGGAATCAACGCCCCCGCTGAGCCCGCACAGGACAGTCCCATCGCCGACCTGGTCGCGAATCGCCGCGACCGATGACTCGATGATCGAGGCCATGGTCCAGTTCGGTGTCGCCCCAACGCCTTCACGCAAGAAGCGCTCAATCACTACCTGGCCGTACGGAGTGTGGGCCACCTCAGGGTGGTACTGGACACCGTAAATACGCCGGTCGACGTCCTCAAGGGCTGCCACGGGCGCGCCCGCGCTGGAGGCGGTCACTACGAAGCCGTCGGGTGCCTCGACGATTGAATCGCGGTGCGACATCCACACCGTCTGCTCGCGGGGTTGGCCGTTTAACAGCACCGACTCTGCAACGACAGCGAGTTCGGTCTCGCCATATTCCCGGAGTCCTGTCGGAGCAACGTTGCCACCCATCTGCTGGGCGATGAGCTGAGCCCCGTAACAGATGCCGAGGACTGGGATACCCAGATCAAAGATCTCGGGGTCGGCAAGCGGTGCGCCGTCAGCGTGGACCGAACTCGGGCCCCCGCTCAAAATCAACGCCAGCGGTTTGCGTGCCGCGATGTCAGCTGCCCTCATCGCCCGGGGGACGATCTCTGAGTAGAAGTTGGCTTCGCGCACTCGGCGGGCGATCAGCTGCGCATACTGGGCGCCAAAGTCGACGACCAGAACCGGAGGCACGTCAGCGCCTGGGCCATGAGTGCTTGTGTTTCGGTGCTCCACCGTCGAAGGCTAACAGAGCACCCTCAGGGGCCTTTCAAACCGGTACCGAGGCCACGAACCGGCGTTCAGCGCTACCGTTCGGTTCGGTCCCAAGGAGTGACCCTCGGCCGATCGACCAGGCGGGTTTAGGTCGCCTGACCCTGTTTCGCCTTGCGGGCGGCACGCTGAGCACGACCCTCGGCCCGACGGGTTCGCATCGCCAGTCCCCGAGCCATTTCGTACGGGTCAAAGTCGTCGTCGTCCGGTGGGACGACATCGCTTGCCAAAACCCGTTCGCCGGCCATCACCGAACGGCTCAGGTTCTCACCCAGCACCTCGCTGGCAGCACCCAAACCGCCTGCCATCACGCCCGCAATGCCATGGCCGCCGGGAGCGCTCGCCCCGACCAGGAACAGACCCGGGATATCGGTGCCATAGCCCGGACGCAGCGGCCCCACGGCGTTCGGCGTATGTGCCAGGCCGTAGGACGAACCCGCGGTCGAACGGGTGTAACGCTCCTGGGTCAGCGGCGTCGCTGATTCGGCGTAGACGATCCTGTCACGAAAAGGCCCCAACGCGACCTCTGCCTGGTCGATCAGGTCGTCCTGCAACTTCGCTTTCGCCGAGCGGTAGTCATCCTTCCGGCGGTACTTCTCACCACCGGTCGGACCGTCGGCCACACCCCACATCGTGTAGTCGGTGGGAGCCAAGGTCATGATCTGGAAGTTGGTGAACCCCGGCGGACCCAGTTGGGCGTTGGTCGGGTCTTTGCGGGACGCGACCGAGATGTACGCGAACGGCCTGTCTTCGATCTGCCCATTCGCCAGCCGTGCAAACGTTTCGGCGACGTTGTCATGGCTGAAGACAAAGAAGTTGGAGTTGTTCACGTGGCGTTCGAAGTCGCCTTCGATCACGACGTAGACGCAGAACAGCGGATAGCCCATATGTGCCTCTTCGGCGTGGCTCCGCGTCTGGTCGGACCAGTTCAGGTCGGCGCCGAGCTCGCGCACCGTACGCCGATAGTCCGCGTTCGAGATGACGTTGGTTGCGTGGACGGTCGCGCCGTCGTCGAAACGAACGCCGATCGCCCGACCCTCGTCGTCGGAAAGGATCCGCTCGGCCTGCGCGCCGACGCGGACCTCACCGCCGCACGCCTCAATCACTTGGACGAGCCGTGCCGAAAACATCTGTCCCCCGCCTTCGGGGTAGAAAGCGCCGCGCATGTAGTGGTCGGCGAGAATCGCGTGGATGACTGTTGCTGACTCATCGGGTCCAGAACCGTAGAGCCCGGTCCAGTGCGACAGAGCGCCGCGTGCTGACGTGGACAGATCGTGGCGATCAAACAGCGTCGTTAGGGGTAGCAGGCCCGATTCGAACAGATCGGCCAGGTCGGAATCCGGGCGACGCATCGCGGCATTAGCGACCCGTTCAAGGGTGGACATCACCGCCCTGACCGCGTCCGCTTCTTGGGGGAATGCGTTGGCGATCGCATCTTTGTAGGCATCCCAGCCCGCCGGAATCTCCAACGTGCGGTCGGGAAAGACCAGCACGTCAAAGATTTCGTCCATGGGCCGAAAACGAATCCGGTCGTCGAGGGACAACCCGGCCAGGATCCGATTGATCAGACCTCCCGGCTGGCATTCGCCGATGTAGTGGACCCCGACGTCGAACTCGTGACCGCGCCGGCGAAACACCATCGAGTTCCCGCCGGTGATGTCATGTTTTTCTGCCACGAGAACTCGGTGACCCCTGGCAGCGAGGTAGGCCGCACAGGTCAGGCCGCCGAGGCCGCCTCCGATAATGACATCATCGAAGGTCTCACCATCCGCTGACCGGCCCGGCTGCTCAGAACCGGCCGGCTGCCCTGTATCGCCGGGCATCCCCGAATCATTGAACGTCTCAGGCATCGTCGACCCGCCCCTGCTGTTGGCTCGCCACTCGCCGATCGCTCATGGCCGCCCTGTGCGCCGCTTCCGGCGAACATCATGGCCTACTCCATGGCGGTCGCGCAGTCTTGCTCCGTCTCGATCCGTTCGCCGCACGAAGCGCCAAAGGCCTCATATGCCGAATCCATCGGTGAGTCTTGGAACAGCTGATCGCACGACTCCCATTCCTCGTCGGCGCATGCATCCCAGAGCTTGTCGAGGGCGTCGTCATCCCCGTAGTCATTAGGCTCATCCGCGTCGGACTTCGTCGTGTCGGGTTCGACATCTTCGAGCTCATCGGCGATCGCCACGCAGAAATCCTCGGTCTCGAGCCGGTCGCCACACGACGCAGCGAAGGCCTCGTATTCAGAACCGAGCGCTGAGTCCATGAACAGCTCGTCACAGGACTTCCAGTTGCCTTCTTCGCATTCGTCCCAGAGAGCGTCGAGCTCCTCGTCGTCGCCGTAGGCCTGGGGCCCGTCGCTCGAAGACGTGACCGACTCGACGATCTCATCACAGTTGTCGAGGCCCGATTCTTCACATTGGGCCCGAAGCTCTTCCAGCTTCTCGTCGGTCGTCGCCTCATCGGTCTTTGAGTCCCCGTCGACCGGTTCGTCGGCGTCCTCCGCTTGGGTCGTAGTAACGCCATCGTCGGTGTCACCTGCGTCGGTGTCACCAGCGGCTTTGGAGTCTCCGGCGCTTTCAGCGTCGCAGGTCTCCTCTGCGTAGTCGGTCAGCAGGTCCATGTCGCCAGCGTCCGGATCCTCGGCCTCGACGAAGAACAGGTTCGCTTCGGCAACGGCGTCTTCACCGTCGGCGTCGACAACGCCCTTCATCCGCTCGGTGATATCCGCACCCTTCTTGGCGTATTCGTCTGCCTCTTCTTCGCTCGACGGCTTCGAGCTATCGCGGAGGTCGACAAGTTCGTCCCAGAGGTCGCAAAAGGTCTCACCGCTTTCGGCATCACCAGCGGCAGCTCGGTCGTCCTGAGCGCTGGAACCATCGTCGGAGCCACACGCTGCGAACACCAACAATGACAGAGAAAGTAGAGCCAGAAGACGCTTCACGACGCACTCCCAAAACATCAGACGACTTGTGTCAGGCAGACGCCTCAACCGCCGCATGCCATACCCGCCAAGAAGCACACTGCTCGACAAGAGAACCGGCAACAGACGCTAAAGCTCGCTGCGCCCGTCGATGTTAGGCAACGGGCCGAGGGCTCCGAGGGTTAGGCGGCGACACCGAGAATACGGGGCGACCCCAGAACGGTCAGGCCCGCCACAGCTCGGCGAGGTTCTGAACCGACTCGGTCAAAAGGTCGAGCACCGAGATTCGCTCCAACACGCGGTCGTCAAAGGAGGGCTCGGTCTCGGTAACCAGATCGCGAAGATCGGTGTAGCGATGCGCGTACCCCTCAAGGACGGTGCGGGCAGTCCGCTCATCCAGATCGTCAACAAGGCGAACGTGCAAGAGCGTCAGTCCGTCGCTACGACCCCGATGCCCCTCTGGCACCATGATCACGGTGCGACCGTCACGTCGGCCCTGCGCCACCAGCACCCGAGGCACTTCGGCCGCGGTCCGTTTGGTGCCGCGAAGGGTCGGGTCGCTCTCAACTCGCGACGGGATCGATTCGGCGATCCCACCCTTACTCACAACCTGCAGCATTGGGTTGCCATCGTCGCCGTACAGGCGGTATCGGGTGAAGCCGGTGACCGATTCCACCGCCGCATCCAACGCGCTCAACGTCTTGAGTACCTGGTAATTCAGCGAATCGCGCCCAGCGCCGGCGTCGAACACGGCCTGCACCAAGCGGGAATCCATCAGCGTCTCGTCGAGGCGCGAAATTCCAACGGTGACCGTCTTTGCCTGATGTTTGATTGCGTCAACCGGTCTGGTCAGCTGGTCGATGGCGTCGCTGAGCGCTCCATTCAGGTCACTGGCCAGGTTGGCAGGTGAACCCACCCGACCGAATGCCGCCTCATACGCCGATACGGGGAGTTCGCCGAGCGCATACCTGAACAAGGACGCGACCGACACGGCGGTACTGGCTTCGAGCTGCCCGTCCATCTCGCCCCGTGCGAGGGACACGAAAAAGGCATCGGCGTGCGGCCGGAGCCCATGTGCAAGTTGAGTGAGCGCTTCTTCACCCGTCGCGCCGATGGTGACGATGTGCTCAATCACCGAGCGGGCGTTCCGCAGCGGGTTGGCCTGGGCGTCGATCGCCAATGCCGCCTCGTAACCGAACAGGTGACCCGCCATCGCCGAAAGCACAAAGCCGAGTCGCTGGTCGACATCGGGAACCTTGATCGTGTCAAGGGCGTCCACAAAGTCATCGGCTCCATCGGTGGCGATCACCACCGGAGCTGCCTTGTGGGCACGAAAGATCGACACCTCTTTGCTGACGTCTGACGCCGTCGAACCACGCAACCCCGCGGCGCACACCAAGATGAATGGCTCAGAAGACAGGTCGATGTGCTTCTTGTCTTCGGTCACATCGCAGGCGATCGCCTTGTAACAGAGCTCCGAAAGCTTGATGCGCAGCTCTTCCGCGGCGACGTTGTTCGGCCCATTCCCCACGACAGCCCATGAGCGGCGGGGCGGTGCGTACCGCCGCGCTACCTCTGCGATATGGGCTCGCTGGCCCAGCACGGCGGTCATGGCGTCCGGCAACTGCCGGAGAGCGACCAAGAGGCGGTGTTGTGCCTCGGGCAGGCCACTACTTTCGACGCGACCGCTTTCGGCCGCCAAGCCGAGGGCCAGGAGGAATCCAGCGGCGATCTGTGCGTAGAACGCTTTGGTCGACGCGACACTCATCTCGACGTCACGGCCGTCAGAGGTGTAGAGCACGCCGTCGGATTTCTCAACCAGATCGGAGTTACGGCGGTTAACGATGCCAACCACGACTGCCCCGCGCGCCCGGACGAGGTCGACAGTGCGGTTGGTGTCTGTGGTCGTCCCGCTCTGAGAGATCGCTACGACGAGGCTGTCGCTCATGTCTTGACGGATATGAAAGCCAGAGAGCTCGGTTGCGATGACGTGTCGCACACGAATGTCTGTGCCGCCGAACGCCTCATCGAGCGCTCCCGCAACTGCCCTACCGGCAACGGATGCCGTGCCCTGGCCGATGACGTAGATGGTGTTGCAGGACTTGATCCGGTCCCGAACCGCGCCCGTCAACGTCATCTCTGGCAGCCGAACCTCGTAACGGCCGTCACGATCGACGATCTTGCCGCGAAGGGTTCTGCGCATGCTCGACGGCGCCTCGGAGATCTCTTTGAGCAAGAAATGCGGGGAGTCACCGCGGTCGATATCGCGTGTGGTGATCCCAGCGCCATGGACGTCGCCCTCCGCGACAGGCAACTCGGTCCCGTCGTACGAGAACCGCGTCACCCCTTGCAGCGTCCCAGCATCAGCGCGTTCAAGCACCATGTACTGCCCGCGGCTCGCCGGGTTCTCGGGGTTGGAGAGCCCTTCACCATCGAGCCTGATGTAGCGGTCGGTCTGTTCGACGATCCCGTACAACTCGCTTGCGACGACATACGCGTCATCGGCCAAGCCAACATAAAGCGCCTGGCCACTGCCCCGCAGCGCTAACAACATCTTGTCTGGCTCAGCGGCGACCTGCGCTGCGATTGCCACCGAACCTTCCATATCGAAAATCGCCCGCCGAAACGCGTCACTGACGGGACCACCTGCGGCCATTTCATGAGACAGCGCCGTTGGGATCACCTTGGCGTCGGTCGTGATCTCGGGGCGTACCGACAAGCGCCGTGCGACCTTGATGTCTGCATAGTTGTCGACGTCGCCATTCAGCGCGCCGACCGCGTAGGGGAGGTCACACGTGCTGGCGCTTGTGACCTCATCCGAGTTCAACGGGTGCGCATTCGCCTCGCTGATGATGCCGACACTCGCCCACCGCGTGTGACCAAGCACCATCACCTGAGCGTCGGGACTGGTCAACGCGTCGGCCAGCAAGTCATCTTCGGTGATCGCTGTACGGATTGCACGCACGTTGTCGCCCAGCTCACCGATCTCGGCGGCGGCTTTGTAGACGATGCTCAAGGCACCATCGGCAGTCTGGCGTACCGAACCGTTGCGGAACAGCGGATCGGACGAACGGTCTGCCAGGCGCCGACCGTTGGTCTCGGTTGAAAGGTCAAGGCCGTGGCCGGTTATCAGGAGATGGATCCCGGCGGAGTCCCGGCCCCGTACTTCGAGGCGGTCGACAGCGTCCAAGGCGATGTTGATCGCGTTTGCGACGGCCAACGCGCTGGTCGAGCCGTTCGCTCCGACCAGGTTCGACACGGCTTGCGCGGCCGGGATCCGATCCCGGGTTATCGCCCATTGGGAGTCTTTGATTGCGACGAGCGCAGCGTTGACCGCTTCGAGTTCAGAGGCCGTCACGCCACCTTCATCGAGTCCGGCCTCGACCTTCGCTATGTGATCGGCGATCCGAGCACAGGTCGCGGACAGCTCGGCAGCTGGGCCGGGCGCATCAAGGATCGCTCGCACGCCAGGGACGCCACGCAGTGCGTCGTTGACATCCGCGAGCTCACGAGCGATGCCTTCAAGGCGCTGTGCCTCCGGCGTTGAGCCCACCGAATCGAGCTGAGTTAACGCCGATGAGGCCTTGTCGTTGAGCTCCGCAAGGTCTGGCGCGCCGCGGCTTGGAAGACGGGGTACTACGGCGACGATTCCACACATGGATGCCAAGCCTATCGATAGGGGCTGGGTTTAAGGGCGTAGTTGACGAGTTCGCCGGTCCTGTCCGTTTTATCGCCTGACCGCGAGCGCCGCCACAGGTGGGCGGGCTCGCGGACCACGATCGCCGAGGCGTTACGACTTGGCGCCCATGCCGACTCGCTGAGCCTGCTGCAGCACCTTGCCTTCGGTCTGTAGCGACGGAGCGACCATTACCTCGGCCTTCTGAAACTCTTTAACGGTTTCGTACCCGCAGGTGGCCATTGACGTCCGGAGTGCACCGAAGAGGTTGAGCGTTCCGTCGTTCTCGTTAGCTGGCCCAACCAGGATCTCTTCGAGGGATGCCTTCTGCCCGGCGTGGACGCGAGCGCCACGAGGAAGGTCGGGATGGAAAGTGGCCATACCCCAGTGGTAACCACGACCGGGAGCTTCGTAGGCGCTGGCCAACGGCGAGCCGATCATGACGGCGTCGGCGCCGCAGGCGATCGCCTTGGAGATGTCACCGCCTGTCCGCATGCCCCCGTCTGCGATGACGTGGACGTACACACCCGTTTCGTCGAGGTGACGGATCCGGGCCCCAGCAGCGTCTGCAATCGCTGTCGCCTGCGGGACTCCAATGCCGAGTACGCCGCGGGTCGTACACGCGTGGCCTGGGCCGACTCCGACGAGGATGCCCACTGCGCCGGTGCGCATCAAATGAAGGGCAGATGAATACGAAGCGCACCCGCCGACGATGACGGGCAGCTCGAACTCGCGGATGAACTTCTTCAAGTTGAGCGGCTCGGCCGTCTTCGAAACGTGTTCAGCAGAGACGACAGTCCCTTGGATGACCAAGATGTCGAGCTCTGCAGCCAACACGTGTTTGGCGTACGCGTCGGTCCGCTGCGGGGTCAAGGATGCGACGGCCGGAACACCAGCTGCCTTGATCTCACGAATGCGCTGAGTGATCAGTTCGGGTTTGATCGGCTCGGCGTAGATCTCTTGCATTCGAAGGGTCGCCTTCTCGGCGTTCAGCTTCGAGATCTCTTCGAGGATTCCTTCGGGGTCCTCGTATCGGGTCCAGAGCCCCTCGAGGTTGAGCACCCCGAGCCCTCCTAGACGCCCGATCTCGATGGCGGTCTGTGGTGAAACCACGCCGTCCATTGCGGCGCCCATCAAAGGCAGTTCGAGCCGGTAGGCGTCGAGTTCCCAGGTGATGTCGACGTCCTGTGGGTCGCGCGTCCTTCGGGACGGCACGATGGCGACATCGTCGAACCCGTACGCTCGACGCCCTGACTTTCCGATGCCGATCTCGACTTCCATCCGATGCCCTTCCCACTGCTGATGTTGGAAAACCGCGTCCGTGGCGGAGCGCGCCCACCGAACGAACCGAAATCAGTCGGCCAAAAGCCGGTGCGGGCGTTCGACCCGCCGGGTAGAACCGACACGTTGCCGGTATCACCCGCCGATTCCCGTGTTCAGATAACGCACAACAACGAACGCGAACCAGCAATTATTCCCATCGCAACGGGCCGATCACGAAGGCAAGCGGAAGGTTTCGCGGGGATTAGTCGAGCGACCGCCCGCCGGGACCCGATCGAAACCACGCTGAGCGTGTTCGGACTGAGAAGTCCGACTCCGACGCGAGTGCTGGCGGCGCATGAGCACACCAGTCGGGGCAGCCCCAAAGTTCCGGTTTTCCTCATGATCGGCAAAACCAGGCAGTGTGCCGGCGGGACGGCTCCCCACCGTCGGTAGTCTCTGCACAAGGGCACGCAGAGAATGGCTCGCCTCACTTCGGGGCGAGGCGCAACGCCTGTGGGCTAGCAAGCGACCAGCAAAGGTGCGGCGGCGATGAGCACAGAACGACAGCCGAGGTGGGTTGGGGCCCTCTTGGGACTCGCCTCGATGACGGTCGGGCTGGGACTCGGAGAGCTCATTGCAGGGCTGGTCGACTCGTGGGCATCGCCGGTCGTTTCGGTCGGCGATCGGGTCATCGACGGCTCTCCTGCGTGGCTCAAAGACTTCGCGATCGACGCGTTGGGCACCAACGACAAACCGGCGCTCGTAATCGGCACACTCATTCTGCTGGGGCTGGTGGCGGTCCTCCTCGGGATGTGGGCCTGCAACGGCAAACTCAAGCTCGCCTTGGCGGGTGTTGCCGGTTTTGCCGTCGTTGGATGGGCCGCGGCGTCATTTGACCGGGCCGATTCCAACCTATTGGCGGGGATGCCAGCTGTCCTTGGCGGTTTGGCCGCCGCGGCGACGATGGCGGCCCTCACCCGCACTTTGCAGCCAGACCCAGCGCACGGGGGCCCGCCGGTCGCGACCTCCACCGGCAAGCTCCACGGCCAACCGCTACCCCCGCAACAGGCGCCGGCACCCGAACCCCAACTCTTGGACGAACCCCGCGTCGTTACCGACGGCTACGAGCCAGCACCCGCAACGCCGGCGTTTGACGAGGCGATGGACCGTATCGGGGCCAAACCGTCACGCCGATCGTTTCTGCTGGGCGTTGGTGCCGCCGGCGCTCTCGCGCTGACCGCGGGCGCAGCGGGTCGATGGCTCCGCCAGCGAGCCTCCGTCGCGAAAGAGCGAGCGGCGGTCGTACTGGGACGTCCGGCAAGCGTGCTTCCAACCCCACCTGCCGACCCCGCTGCCACCACTCCAGGCTTGTCGAAGCTGCTCACTCCGAACAAAGACTTCTACCGGATCGACACCGCGCTCACGGTTCCCAACGTGTCGACCGACAGTTGGACATTACGAATCCACGGGATGGTCGACAAAGAGTTGACCCTCACCTACGACCAACTTCTCAAACGTGAGCTGTTCGAGTTCGACCACATGCTCTCGTGCGTCTCGAACACCGTCGGCGGCGACCTTGCTGGGTCAGCTCGATGGGTTGGGATCCGGCTCGATGACCTGTTGAACGAGGCCGGGATCCAACCTGGTGCCGATCAGATCATGGGGCGTTCAGTCGACGGCTTTACCGCGGGCTTTCCGACGGCGGTGCTCGACGGTCGAGACTCAATCATCGCCGTCGGTATGAACGGTGAACCATTGCCGATCTCTCACGGCTACCCCGCGCGGCTGGTCGTTCCGGGGCTGTACGGGTACGTATCTGCTACCAAGTGGCTCAAAGAGATCGAACTCACCACGTTTGCTGACCAGGAGGGGTACTGGATCCCTCGCGGCTGGGCGGTCGAAGCTCCCATCAAAATCCAGTCCCGAATCGACACCCCCAAACAGTCGATCGACGCCGGAACGGTCGCTGTCGCAGGCGTCGCGTGGGCTCCCCTTGCCGGCGTTGCCAAAGTTGAGGTACAGGTCGATGACGGGGGTTGGCGTACCGCCACACTCGGACCCGAGCTGTCTGGAACGACCTGGCGTCAGTGGTGGACAGATTGGAACGCCAAATCTGGGACGTACCTGTTGAGGTGCCGAGCTACCGATAAGGACGGCAACGTGCAGACCGCGCAAGTGGCGCCGCCCCGACCGGACGGCGCCACCGGCTATCACGAAGTGCAGGTATCGGTGAGCTAACTACCGGTGAAGGAAAGCGACACCACCGACGTGTAATCGCCTCCCCCGTCAAAAACGTGGAGCGTCAAATTGCCGTAGTCGGAGTTGATGAAGCTCGCAGACACAGACTGGTCAGAGGTTCTCTGGTCGCCGTCCTGTTCCCAGCCTGCGGCGTTCAGTGCCTCGGCGGCCGCTGCGAAATTCTCGTCGCTGGTCGATCCCTCAGGGGCCGCGAATTTTGCGGTTGTGGAAACCATTGGTCTACCGCCGAAGGAGTTCAGTCGCACCGACCCTTCAAGTTCGGTCAGCTCGTTGGGAAGGTCCCCGAAGGGGAGGCGGACATCATCAAGGCCGTCGATCTCCATCGGCTTTCGGGAGCGCGACCAACTTTCAATGTGGATCACGGTCCCGTCTTCGGTTGACGCGGCTGCGAACGTGACGTCATCTCTCCAGTCGTCATCGTCGACGTCGCCGTAGTCATCCGCGGCCGTCGCCCCGTAAACGGTCTGCCCGTCGCTCTCCCGACTGGACTGAGAGACCTGAAGATCCTCGTCGACAGCCGCCGCGTCGGAGAATTCCGCTGCCAGATCCTGGGCGTCCCCAGTCGCCATATAGGCGATGGTGGTGTGTGCTGCCAGGATGCCGCGAGAGTCAACCTGCAGGCCGATGCTCAGCTCGATCATCTGGATGTCATCGTGGATCTCGACAAACTCGGGCAGATAGCCCCCTTCGTCAGCGATGAAGGCCAACACGTCGTCTCCGTTATCGACCACTTGGCCGACAAACTCGTCGCTCATCGTACGGGCATCCCAGGGATCCCATATGAAGTCGCGGCCGGAGCCCTCTGCGACGTCGTCCTCACTCGAATCAGACTTCGACGAGCCGATCGACTTCCCCTCATCATCTGAGCCGGAGTCCTTCTTCTGGTCGACCGAATCATCCTCTGACGTCGACCGTTCGTCGGTTTCGTCGGCTTCGTCGTCGCCGTCCGCTTCAGCGTCGTCGCCGTCAGCTTCCTCGTCCTCGACGTCTGTCTGGTCGGTCTTTGACGACTTGGTTTTGGCTGGCTTGTCGGTGGTAGTCGTTGTCGGGGCGTCTTTGGTTTCGGCATTCTCGGAGTCGCCGCCGCACGCCGAAATACCGGCAACGAATAGGAACGTGAGGGCCACAATGGCCAGGGCGCGTTTAGGGGTCAATGTTTTCTCCGGTGTTGGGGAAAGGGACGTGCGGTGCCAGCGGCACTCGGCAACGAGGCGGCGCGGGAAGTACACGGCGTTACCGTCGTACCCTCGCGTCCACGCGACGGGCGGTTTGACGGCCTCCTCGCATTTGCGTTGGGGGCTGGCGGGGACGCCCAACCGGCTAGCACGTGACTGCCACCAGAGCATCGGGGGGAGGCAGGAGTGCTGAACGGGCCGAGCGACGGCATTGAAACACACAACAGTGCGCGTTTTCACACCTGGAGATAGTCCGACAGACAAAAAGCGGTGATCCGGCGGCGAAACAGCGTTGAAGTTGCTGAGCTGGAATCGAGCCAGCAAGACCGCACAACCGCGCCCGAGAACCGCATTCCTGAATCGACAGGAGTCCAGAATCGACAGGAGTCCAGAATCGACAGGACGCCGAGATTGCTGCCGAATGCAGCGATGTTCGGCTAGTGCGGTTTCTTCTGCACCGTTCGGGCGACACGCTCAACATCGGAGAGCAGGTTGCTCGCCGCCCGGTTGAGCTCTTCGCTAAAGATCATGCGGGCAGCGTCATCGGTGATGCCGCCCATCGCAGTGATCAGCTGGTCGGGTTCGGGCAGGCCGGCGTAGCCGTCGTTGTAGGCGTCGACGAACAAGTCGATCAGCTGGTCGGACGCCTTGGCCATGTTCTTGCGGATGATCTCGCCCGCTTGTGTGATGAGCTCGAAGGCGATTCCGTCGTGCATCAGGCGAACCACGACCTCAAGGAGCGGCGGGTTGTAGACGAGCCATGACTGACCCTGACGGGCGATCAAGCCGCCGTCCTCCAACGATCCCTGGCTACCGGGTCCGACATCGGCCAACAGAGCCGAAAGCTCTCCAGCGCTCAGCAGTTGGGGATTTGCCGCCTGCCAGGCACCGCGAAACACGTCGTCAAGACCGAGCCAGTCGGTGACGCGTGCGGGAGCGTCGTTACGTTTGAGCAACGAACGGATAGCTGGCAGCTTGAGCCCTCGGTCGCGCAACTGTCCGATGGTTGCGAGACGATCGAGATGGATGGCCGTATACCGAGCAACCCTGCCGTCCTCACGATCGCGGTCGGGCTTTGGGAGGAGTTTCTCGGACTGGTAGTACCGAATGGTCCGGGCCGAGACCCCGGATGTACTGGCCAGTTCATCGAGGGTGTAGGTCGCGGAGACCGTTTGTGAATCATCGTCCGGGCCGCGCCCTTCAATGTCCGCGCCGCCTGTGGAGGGCTCGACCTCCGCAGTTTGCCCGTCTCGTCGAGTTGGTGTTTCGGCGGCGGTGTCGAGTGTCGATTCCGTAGTAGATGCCATCGCGACAGTCATGGTACCGGTCGGCCTCCGATCGGGTTGAGGCCAGCAACGCATTTAGCGAGCAAGGTCCGTTTGTCCGCAGCGTCCTGAGTTACGCCGGAATCAGCTCCCCCGCAGCTGACGGCGGGGCGTCATTTGCCGGCCGAGAGGCTCGATTCGGGAAGGCCAGACGAACGGTCTTGCGCACAACCGAACCGAACTGCGACAAGAAGCTGCCGGTGCGGTAGCTGACCCCATGGCGTTCACAGATTTCGCGAACCCTCGGTGCGACCTGGGAGTAGTAGTTGGACGGGAGGTCGGGGAAAAGGTGGTGCTCGATCTGGTGGTCGAGGTTGCCGCTCATCAAATCCATCAGACGTCCGCCCGTGAAATTGGCCGAGCCTTCCACCTGCCGGCGGTACCACTGACCCCGTGTTTCATCCTCGATGTCCTGTTCCGAGAACAGCGCGACACCCTCAGGGAAGTGGCCGCAGAAGATCACGGCGAACGCCCAGACGTTACGCATGAGGTTTGCGATGCCGTTTCCGACCGCTACGCCAATGGCCGCCGGCACACCGAGTGGCAAGGCGAGCGCAGGGAAGAACAGGTAGTCCTTAGCCGCGAGTCTCGCCATCTTGCGAAACGCCTCGCCAGCCCGGCTCAGAGCGGTCCTGCGGTCAGCGGGGTCATCTGACTGCATGAGCGAACTGGCCTCGTGGAGGGCCACACCTTCCTGGAAGAGCAAGCCGAGCAGCACGAAGTAGAGCGGTTGACCCAGCATGTAGGGACGCCACGGCTGGTTGGGATCGATCCGGATGATGTTGTACCCAATGTCGTGGTCTCTGCCGACGACGTTGGTCCACATGTGGTGTGATTCATTGTGGGTGCGCTTCCACTGTTCACCCGGACAGTGGGTTTCCCAGTCCCACTTCGTGGAGTGGATGACATCGTCTCGCATCCAGTCCCACTGCCCGTGCATAACGTTGTGGCCGATCTCCATGTTGTCGATGATCTTGGCGACCCCAAGGCCAATCGCACCGGCGATCCAGACCGGTGGCAGCCACGGGAACATCAACGCTGCGCGGGCTCCCATCTCCAGCCGCCGCTGGCGACGAATGATCGAGCGGATGTATTGAGCGTCCTTCTCACCAAGTTGGTCGAGAACGGACTGTTTGACCGCATCGAGTTCTTCGGCAAAGGCGGCCTCATCGAAAGTGCGATCCAGCGCACCCGTCGAAGGATTGGCGGCCGTCCGTCGCCCATCCTGGACAGGGGTCGCGGCCGTCTGCTCGGTTGCTCGGATACCGATCGTCGAAGTACGGGAAGTCGATTGAGGTGGAGCGACTGTGGTCATTTGCTTTCTCCAATGTGGTGGTCAGCGGAGGGCTGACGGAGTGCCTGGCGGCGAGAGGTTGCGAGTGGCGTCATGAACGGTGGCGCTTGCTCGGATTAGGAAACTGCGTCCACCCGGCAGGGTGTCGTGGCGGTGACGGTGCACGGCTGGATATGCATTCCACCCTCGGCGGTTCGACCATCTCGAACGTCGACGACGGTTCCGTCGAGGAGCGGAATCGAGCAACGCCGACAGACGCCTGATCGGCATCCGAAAGTGGGGCTCAAACCGGCCTCTTCCGCGGCCTCCAGCAACGTTTGGCCGGCCGAAGCGGGAACCTCGGCGTCGTACTGCTCCCAGAAGGTGGATGGCGCCGTGGACCCAGATGTGTCGGCGGGCGCTACGGCCCGACGAGCTCGGCGCGGCGCCTTGGGAGCCCTGGGGGCCAGTTCGACGACCCGCCCGACGGTTAGGTGCTCTAGGAACAGGCGGTACTTGTCCGATTCTGGCTCAGGTCGGAGTAACGCCCGGAGCTTCGACGGATCGACATCTGCTTGTTGAACAACCATGACGTCGCGACGGAGACGGACTCCGTCGATGTCGACACCGACTGTTACGAATCTCGCTCGGTCGGGCAGCTGGAAGCGTCCAGATGGGCGGAGGGCAATTTGAATGCCGCCGTTGACCGGCGTCATTGCGAGTACTTGAGCTCGGTGAGCGTTGCCCCACATTGGGTTGAGTGCGGACAGGTACGCGTCGAGGTCAAGAAGTTCTTTGGTGATCCAGTGGCCCACCTGGGACCAGCGAGGAGCGGAAGAAGTGTTTGTTTCCATGACAGTAAATACTGTCAGTTACAGCCCCCGCTGTCAAGGTGTAGTGACACCTTTTTCTGTAAAGATCGCGTGACCTGTCCGTCCAGATTGCACGGAACACGTCTATCTGGGCCGCTCCGCCGAACAAAGGCACGCCCCGCGACCCCAGAACGCGGCAATGCCCCCGGGAGGTGGGCTCCCGGGGGCATTGCATGTTTGCGTTAGGCGGAGTCGGGCGTACGGGAGGCTGCCCACCCGCACCGCCTAACGCTTGATCGGCGGGTTAGGCCATCGTCGGCTACGACACCCCCGTAGGCCGACGACGTGAACGCCACAGCAGCGCAACACCCAGCAGTATGAACAGTCCGCTTACCCCCAACAGCAGCGGAGTGTTGCTGCCGGTGAATGCGACACCGCCCGCCGACGCACGGGGCGTTGTTCCCGAAGCAGCAACGCTCGGGGCGACAACGTCGGACGAAGTCGTGATTGTCCGAGCAACCTGCGGTGGATTGGCCGCCTGGGAAGAACCCTGGCCACCGCCCCCAGAGAGGAACGGACTGCCGCCGCCGGAACCGGCCGCAGAGTTGCCGTTGCCTCCGGTCCCCCCGGTTCCACCGGTCGTACCGGTGTTGCCAGAGCCGCTACCCGTATTGCCGCCAGCATTGCCCGTTGCCAGTTGACCCACGGCCGCACAGCCTGCAACGACCTGGCCGCCGGCAGCGTTCCACCCAAACTGGATGAACGAATGGCGACCTTCGGTCCCTGCGAGCGGTTTGATCTGGATCAACCGGTTTGAAGGCACCGTGCCGTCGTACAGGAGTGTTGGGGTGGAGTACATGTACACCCGAACTCGACTACCCGCGACCAGACTCGAGTCGAGTCGATAGTCGATCGCCTGACCCGGGACGTACGGACCGAAGCTTGCACACTGCGCAAGCAGGTCTCCTTCCAGTGCCTCGACAGCGTCGGGGATCCCGTTGTCGTTCTTGTCGACACAGGCGTCAGCAGTCCGGTCCGGGTCACAAGCATTGAGCGGATCAGAGCCATCGTCGACCTCGTCCCCGTCGGTGACACCGTCATCGTCAGAGTCTCCGTCATCAGGGTCCGTGCCGGCTTCCTCCTCTTCGCCGTCGGTAAGCCCGTCACCGTCGGAGTCCTGGTCACAGGCGGAGTTCGTCGGATCGGGATCGCATGCATCCGTCGGATCGGATTCGGGGTCTCCATTGACCTCGTCGCCGTCGTTGATGCCATCGCCATCGGTGTCGTCGTCGAGCGGGTCGGTCCCGTACTCGTCGACCTCGTCACCGTCGCTCAGACCATCGTCATCGGTGTCTGAATCGTTTCGATCCGTACCCAGCGCATCCTCTTCGGCGTTGGTGAGTCCGTCACCGTCAGAGTCCGTCCCCAAACATGCCGGGGAGTTTTCATTCGGTTCGCACGGGTCGAGCGGATCGCTTCCATCGTCTACCTCGTCGCCGTCGTTCACTCCATCACCGTCGGTGTCGGAGCTGTCCGGGTCGGTTCCAAGATCGTCTTCTTCAGCGTTGGTCAGGCCGTCGCCGTCGGGGTCCAGATTCTCGCAGTCAGCCGTGATGTTCGGGCTGCAGGCATCTAGCGGATCGGTACCCGCGTCGACCTCATCGCCGTCGTCGATCCCGTCACCGTCGGTGTCGGGTTCCAGCGGGTCGGTGTGGTGCTCAAACACTTCCTCGCCATCGGTCAAGCCATCGCCATCGGTGTCCTCATCCAGCGGATCAGTGCCGATCGTGTTGACCTCTTGACCATCGGTCAGACCATCGCCGTCGGTATCGGCGTTGGTCGGGTCGGTGTTGGTGACATTCACCTCTTGACCGTCGGTCAGACCGTCACCGTCGGTGTCTGACTTGGTTGGGTTGGTTCCATACTCAAAGACTTCATCACCGTCGGTGAGTCCGTCGTTGTCCGTATCGGAATCGGTCGGGTTGGTCCCGAGGATGCCCTCCAGGTAGTCGGTCAGGCCGTCGCCGTCGGTGTCCCGAGTGCAGGCAGCGGATGCCACGGGGTCGCAGGGGTCCAGCGGGTCGGTTCCATCATCGACCTCGTCGCCGTCTTCGACACCGTCATTGTCGGTATCGACGTCGAGGGGGTCGGTCCGGGACGTGCCCACTTCGTAGCCGTCCGTCAGACCATCACCGTCGGTGTCAGGGTCGTTGGGATCCGTCCCAATGGCTTCTTCGACGTCGTCTGTCAAGCCGTCACCGTCGGTGTCTACCGAAGGAGTCGTACCACACAGCGGATCGTTCGGATCTGGATCGCAGGCGTCGAGCGGGTCACTGCCCGGGTTGCCATTCACCTCGGCACCGTCGTTGACTCCGTCGCCGTCGGTGTCAGGGTCCAATGGGTCGGTCTGGTGTTCGATGACCTCTTCCCAGTCGGTCAGACCGTCGTTGTCGCTGTCGGGATCGTTCGGGTCGGTGCCGATCTGACCTTCTATGTAATCGGTCAGGCCGTCACCGTCAGTGTCGGTGGTGCATGCCGCACCAGCCGTCGGGCTGCACGGGTCGAGCGGATCGCTGACGCCGGTCGCCACGGTAGGCGTAGCCGGGCTGTCGACACCGTCGACCTCTTCGCCGTCTGAAAGCCCATCGTTGTCGGTGTCAGAGTCCAGAGGATTCGTCGAATGCTCGAGGACTTCTTCTCCGTCGGTCAGACCGTCGTTGTCGGTATCGGCATCCGTCGGGTCTGTCCCGAGCAGGGCCTCTTGGGCGTTGGTGAGCCCGTCATTGTCCTGATCGCAAGGACCGGCGTTCGGGTTCGGGTCGCACGGGTCAAGCGGGTCGCTCTCCCCCGCCGGAACCGCAGGGGTTGATGGATCATCTACCCCGTTGGCTTCCTCACCATCGGTGTAGCCGTCCCCGTCGGTGTCCGGATTGGTAGGACTCGTTCCCAGGGCGATCTCTTCAGCATCGGTGAGGCCGTCACCGTCGGTGTCTAGGTCCGAGTCGACCGGCAACACCGCGAAGTCCGAATTGTCAGCTGTCGCTGGGTCGTACACGGTCGTGGTCAACGATGCCGTGTTCGTAACGGTCGGGTTGGCCAGCGGGTCGTTCAAGGTGCCGACGACCGTCACGGTGACCGACTCAGCAGCGTTAAGCGTCAACGCCAAGCTCAGCGGCATGACACCCGAAGCGGTTGCACATTCGGCGCCCGCATCTGTGGCATCGTTGACGCAGGTCCACGTGCCTGATGCGAAGTCGGCAGGAAGCGTGTCGTTCAGCGTCGTCGTGGTGTCCGAAGGACCATCGTTTGTCACGGTCAGCGTGTAGGTCACCGTTCCACCGGGCGTGGCGACGGTGTCCGCCGTCGACTTGTCCAACGTGAGGTCGGCCTTGGCAAACATCACGTCGGTAACGGTCGCCGTGTTGTTGGCCTCATCGGTGTCGGGCACCGTCGCCGACGCAACAGATGCGGTGTTGACCAGGTCACCGGTCTTGTTCGGAGCGACGGTCCCGGCAATCGTTAGGACGATCACGTCACCGGAATCCATGGCGCCGAGCGAAAGCTGCCCTGCGCCGTCAAAGGCAACCGGAGCTCCGGGACAAGTACCAGCACCCGGGGCGGCAGCATCGGAACAGGTCACCGTTGCACCGGTGACGTTCGCCGAAATGACGTCGGTCACGATCGCGTCTGGCACCGACAGAGGTCCGGCGTTGGTGATGGTCACGGTGTAGGTGATCGTGTCACCCGGCGTGTACAAGACGTTGCTGCCGTCTTGGGCGACGCTGGCCTTGCTGATCTGAAGGTCCGTCTTGGTCGCAGGGACGTACTCGACCACCACCGACGAGGTGTTGTTCGCCAAGTCGGTATCGGTCTGCGTAGCAGATGGCGACACCTGTGCGGTATTAACGATGTCCGACGTGCCCGACATCGGAGCGGTGACCGTAAAGGTGACGGTCGGGTACGTCGTGATGTCACCGCCGGTTCCAACGCCGACGTTGAACGCTCCAGTCGCAGCGCTGATCGGCCCAGCGCCGGACGCTGCGGGACACGTCGCCCCGACCGTCGCAGCACAGGTCCATGTCGCCGTTGCTGGAAGCGTGTCCGCCAGGGTTGCTCCGACCGCGTCGCTGGGCCCGAGATTGATGATCCTGACGGTGTACACCGCGTTGCCAGTACCGGAGTGCGTCGCACGGTCAGCAGTCTTGGTGACCACCAAGTTGACCGGGTCGCCGGTCATCAGAGTGAACGCCGAGTCGCCTACCGGGAAGGAAACGCCCGGGAAGATGAACCCGCCGGCGCCGTCCGAGACACCTTCAATCAACTGGGTTTCGTCGGTGAACATTGGCGCTGTCGATCCAGCGTCGTTGTCACGGTCAATGACCAAGAAGACGCGTGATGCCGTGGTCGGAAGGTTCGGAACGACATTGTTCTCAAACTTGAGTGACACCGGTCCGGCTGCGCCGTTCTGGCGGACACGCCAGGTGCGTTCGATGCGCTGGAAGCCGGGAACGACGTCGCCGGTGTAGGTCCCCCATGCGTTCGTCGTCAGGTTGTCGTCACCGAAGATCACCGACGTGCCGACGGGCAAGCTGGTGCGTCCAGCGCTCTCGTTGGCCGACGTGAAGTCGGTCGTCGTGCCGGCCGCCAGAATGACGTGGTCCCCAGAGGTCAACGTGTCGCCATGAACCGTTTCGGAGATCTGCTGGTAGAGGTCGGAACGCAGATCACTGATGACACCGGTGATCCGCTCGTGGAATGGGCTGAAGGTTGAGTTCGTGTTCCCCGGCCAAATGACCTGAGAGCCCGAGTTGAGGTAGTCGTAGGTGATCTCCTCATCCCAGCCTTCCAGAGTGATGCCGTTGCGGAGCGCCGCGTAGCTCTGGACCCTGGCGAGTTCGTCTGCGGTGAGAAGTCGGTCGTAGACAAATCCTTCAGTGATCGGTCCCGGCCACGTCTGATCCAGGTCGGAAGAACCTGCCCCGTAGTAAAGACGCTTGGGTGTCAGAGAATCGGCAGCTGTGGTTGGTCCAGCGTTACCGGTAAAGGTGTGGGTCAGACCGTTGAGGTACCCGGCAAAGTTGGAGAGCGGCGCAGCAGGGTTTCCTTGGGCCCCAAGCAACGCGATTTCGTTGTAGCCAAAGTCCGCGTAGTTGCAGTCGGCACCGCCATCGGCCCAGATGTCAGCAACCGGTCGTGGTGTCGGAAGGGCCACATCAACCGAACTGTTGGTGCATTGCGGCGGCGCGTTGTTCTCCTGGTGGATGACGAACCAGTTGGGGTTGGCATTCGCTTCCAGCCCGATAAGGTCGGCCCAGTTCGCGCCGCCGTTTCCTACCGTGATCGGCGCCCCAGTGTTCGTACCGACACCGAAGAAGGTCGCTGGCTCGCCGGTACCTGCTCCCATGGTGTCGTTGACGGGGATTCGAGTCGCGAGGCTTGAACCAGTGTCCCCGTCAACCCTCCTGAACTCGAGATACGGGTTGAAGTTGGTGTTCGTCGACCCTGAACCGGCTCGCAGTCTGGGCAGCTCAAGGTATGGGGTGCCGTCGCAATCGCTTGCCGTTGGAACCGCGACATTGGCGCATCCGCCCGTCAAACCGGGACGAGTGTTCGGCATGGCGTCGGCGCCGCTCGGGCTCTGGTCAACCCATTGGGCGACGTTGCCGCCAGCAGCCACGGGGGCTCCGCTGGCCAGGGTGCCTCGGTCGGCTCGGTGCCAGGCGCGAAGCCCTGCGCTGACGCCGCCCGGAGCAAAGCTGGTGGTTCCGAAGGTGAAACATGAACCGTCGGCCAGGTCGTACGTGATCGAGTTGGCTGCCATCGCCAGCTCGGTTTCGAAGGTCCCGTCACAGGCAGCGTCGTAGAGGAACGCATCCTGGTTGGCGTGGGTGATGATGACCGACCCAAGGGCGTCGGTGTCAGAAACCTTCCACACCGTGTTCAACCGCTGTGCGTCGGTGGGTGTGAGCACCGTCGAGCTGTACGGCGTCGTACCGGACAGGCCGTTGTTACCAAACATCGAACCGGTGAGGTTGGCCGGAGCCGACGTCGCCTCGATCGTCAGGTCGGGGTAGCTCTGCGATGTGGACTTGTTTTGCTGAAGAGCCGCGGCGTAGTCGGTCGCGACTCCAAAGACGTCGTTGTGGTAGGCGGCATTGGCCGCACCGTCCCAGACGACGCTGCCATCGGAGAGGATGTATTGGTACTCGCCTGTACCGGCGGAGTCGCGAAGCGTCACGCCCGATCGAATCGAAAGGTACGACTCGACCTGTTGTGCTTGTTGAGCGGTCAGTCGGTTCGGGAAGTGAACGACTTCGGTGACGTTGCCGTCCCAGTTCTCGGGCTGGTAGAGCGACCCGCCGATTCCGAGCACTTTGTCGGCAGCAGCCATCACTCCCGCGGGGCGACTGGGCACGAAGCGGTCGCCGCCGAGCACACCGGTGCTGCCATTCAGCTTCATCTCAACGTCGTTCAGTACGTCGGGAGTGAACTCGACACCATAGATCTGCGATTGGTTGGTAACCGTCGATCCGTACTGGACGTCGTTCACGCCGTTCGAGTCCGAGAGATTTGCGTTGTACCCCTCACGGCTCCAAAAGTCGGCGTTGCCGTAGGCACCAGCTGGCGCACCTGCCGTCGCCCAACATTCTGGTGACGAACACGGCTCACCGTCTCCAACGCGACGGTTGCCCTGATTGATCCAGTCGACGTGGAGAACGGCCCAGTCGTTGTAATCACCGGAGCCGCTGCGTGGACCAATCGCTGCCAAGTCGGCCCAGTGGTGCCCTTGGTAGCCCGTTTGGCTCCCAACGGCATAGAGCGCAGAATCGCCGATTACGGCCGGACCGGAACCCACGTATTGCGTGGTGTTGACCGGATTCAACGTCTCCAGCCATTGGTGCTGAGCTCGAGCCATCTTGATCGACGGGTTCCAGTTGGTTGACGCATCTGCGGCCGCCAACGTAGGCACCCCATTGGGTGCACGCGTGTCATTGACCGCATCGGCCATGTTCTGCCAAACGCCCGCGGCATAGCCGTAGTCGGCGCGGAACCAGGCGTTCGCTCCAGCGACACCACCCGGACCGGCGACGTTGACTCCACCGATCTGGGTGCCAACGATCCCGGTGGGCGCGACATTGCCGACCGCCCCCGCCTCGGACTTTTCAAAGAATGGCAGCCCCGGAACGACGACGAGCGACGTCGCCAGGATCAAAAGCAGCGCGAGAACAGCAATCGTCCTCCGCTGCGCAACACCAGACATTTTCGACAATGGTCGCGCCATACCGAGCCTCCCTCGACTCCCCTCGCGTCGGGATGCCCTGTTGACACCGACGCCATTACGTTCACTATGGGCAAGGCCTTAGTAAACAGTCGCATACTAGAAAGGTAACCATCTGACGTCAACACCCAATCACCGAAGTACCGCCACAACCACCACAAGAGGATGACCGCTGGCTGCTCTGTTCCATGTATCTACTAGTCTTCCCTGAAATATCAGATTGCTCTCTGTCGGGTTCGACACCATCCCGTCGGACCGCACCCACTACTCGGGGAGCGCCGTAGTCAATTCTTAGTCTGCCGGTTAGTAATTGGTCATTTACTTGCATCTTTGAATGCTCCTTTAAGGCCGTTGACCCTTCAAACAGGGTTGAGCAAGTCCGGCCCGGATGGAGCCGCACCTCACGCGGTAGCATTCGGACCGCGAGACCTCCGCACATAGGCACTTGGGACGAGTGAGCGGAGCTCGGCGGTAGAGATGGAGCCGGCACCAGTGACCCGTCGACGAAGCAAACTTGACACCCGCACTGCGCTGGTCGCCGCGGCGTTTGACGAGCTGAGTGATCAGTCCCTCGATGCGCTCTCAATCCGGAGGCTCACGGCCGCCGTCGGCATTACACCGGCGGCCTTTTATCGCCACTTCACCGATCTGGACGACATTGGTTTGGTGCTCGTCGAGGAAGCGATCCACCAGCTCGCGTTGGCGGTACGTGAGGGCTTAGCCAATCTCGACCAGGACAACGGTCCCGCCGTCATAGCGACTATCGGGACCAGCCTCGCAGAGGTTTCTAAATCTCACCGCCCGCAAATGACCTTTGTGGCTCGGGAGCGCTGCAGCGGTCGCGAGCGCATCCAGCTCGCCATAAGGGACGGGATCAGACGCATCACCCTTGAAACCGCAGGGGAGCTCAAAGCCAAGACCCGAATGCGCGAATGGTCGTGGGAAGACACTCTGGTGATGTCGGATGCGATGGTGCACTTTGGCATCCACCTCATCGAACAGCTGGTGCTGTCAGCTCCCAGCACGCGACGGACCGACGAGGCGACCAGCCGATTCTTCCAGCAGCTCTTCTTGCTGGCATACGGCGCCGATGCGTTTTACCCGTTCATCCAGGCTGGCGTCGCTTTGCCAGTCTCCGAGTTTGAGCTCTACGCCACCCTGCCCCACACGATGATGGCTCAACCGGAAGAGACCCCCGACCCGTAACTCTGCCCGAGGTTCGGCCTGCTCTGATCCGTGATGGCTGGTCTGGCCTGCGGCGCGGGGGTTGCGTGCACTTTCGACCTCTGCGCCACCTCTCGGCGGCGACGATTTCCTCTGCATGAACTCGACCCATCGCGTGTAAGTATTTCCCCCACACGACGACGGGGAGAACGCGGTGGAGAGGGTTAGAGAGTTCGCGGCAGCGTTCAGAGTCGCGCTCAAGAACTTGAGTGCCGACAACGCGTCGGTCGCCGCAGCCGGAGTGGGGTTCTTCGGCTTTCTGTCGATGGTGCCCGCAATGGTTGCTGCGCTGTCCATCTACGGACTGTGGCTGAACCCCAACGAGCTGGAACAGCAGATCGCCGATGTGACCAACTCGATGCCGAGCGATGCAGCAAGCCTCGTGACCCGTCAACTCAAGGCGGTGGCAACGACCGACGGGCTTGGACCGATCGCAGTGGTCACCATCCTCCTGGCGCTGTGGAGCGCGTCGGGTGCGCTCAAGAACCTGATGGTCACGCTCAACACCGCGTACGGAAGGACCGAACAGCGCGGCTTTTTGAAGCTGCGGGGGACGGCGCTCGGGCTGACCGTGGGAGCTATCGTCGCCATGGTGACCGCGACGGCCTTGATCACCGCACTTCCGTCGCTGCTTGACCAAACTCCACTTTCGGACGGCATCACGGATGTTCTCCAGGCCCTGCGGTGGCCGCTCTTGGGCGTCGGAATGATCGTCGGCCTTTCGATTCTGTACCGCTTCGGCCCGGACCGAACAGGTGAGCCGTTTGAGCTGGTCACACCTGGAGCCGTAACGGCGATGGTTGTGTGGGTGGGGGTGGCCTATGGGTTCTCGTTCTACGCAGACAACTTCAGTAAGTACAGCCAGACATTTGGCGCCATGGCAGGGCTAGTGATGCTCCTTATGTGGCTGTACCTGACGTCGCTGGTGGTGCTGCTGGGAGCGGAACTTAACGCGGCTCTTGCCGGACGCCCCGCCATCGTGAAACGGGTGTCGAAGCGGTCATCGGCCGAAGCCGAGGCCACAGACGCCCAGGCCACAGATGCCGGTGACGCAAGCGGTCGAGACGGCTCAAACAGCTCAGATGTTGGTGACGCCACCGAGACCGGCGATGATGGAACGCCTGAGATTTCAGTGGATCTAGGCGTCGAGGGACCGATGGCAGACGCCGATCCGACGATAGCGACGAACGCCCCGCCGACGGCCGACGGGTGAAGCGACCAGGCGCCGCCGCTCGGCCTACCGAAGACACACGGCAGGCGCTGCGCGTCAGGCGTCTAGTTGACCATCCACTTGTCATCGACCGGCGGCCTACCCGCGGGAGGCTTGGTCCCGGAAATCAGGCCCAGGAAGTTGGTGAGGATCGCCGCTGTAGCGCCCCAAACCGTTTCGCCTTCGAGCAGGTAAAAGTGCATGGGCCAGCTGTAGCCAGCGACGGTCCAGAGCTCCTGGTGGTACACACCCTCTTTGAGCAAGTCGTCCAGCCGGGTCCTCAGGATCGCTGCGACCTCACCGGGATTGGGGACAAGCTGCACCGGCTCTGAGACCAGCCCGATGAAGGGATAGATCGTGAACGCGGTCGCGACGGTTGAGAGGGCGTCGAGACAGCCGACGAGTTCTACAGCTTCGGGGGCGAGCCCGACTTCTTCGTGAGCCTCACGGATTGCTGCGTCTGCCTTTGTTTCACCAGGCTCGACTTTGCCGCCCGGGAACGAGATCTCGCCCGAGTGTTTCTTCATGGCCTGAGGCCGCTTCGTAAAGACGACCTCGGTCAGTCCCTCGGGTGAGGGCATCAACGTCACGAGTACCGCTGCGTCCGATGAGTTGGGCACGGCAAACTCGGGAGGTGACGCCTCGGGAAAAGCATGGATCGCCTTTTGGACCGCCTCCCAAGAGAGGTCGGGCAGCGCGGCGAGCTCGGACCAAGTTGGCGGGTCGCCCTCGACCGTGTCCGGGGGGCGCGGAATGACTTGGTCTCCCCCTCGGGGCGTGTCGGACATGGCGGCATGGTACCGGTCTGCGGCCGGTGAGCCCCGCCAGCCTGGGGCCGAAACGTGGTTGGAGTTGCAGTGGCGGTCGTTATGACACCCCCAGCGGCTGCAACACCGGGCGCGTGTGAGGGGCGGCAGGAATCCCTGCCGCCCCTCACACAAAAGGGTTGTGACCTTGCAACTAACGCCGAGGCGCTGGTTACATCATGCCGCCCATACCACCCATGCCGCCCATACCTGCAGCAGCCGCGGCCGCAGCAGCGGGATCTGCCTTCTCAGGCTTGTCAGCGACAAGAGCTTCGGTCGTGAGCAGCATTGCCGCCACAGACGCCGCGTTCTGCAGAGCCGAACGAGTCACCTTGGCCGGGTCGATGACGCCGACCTTGACCAGGTCGGTCAGTTCACCGGTGTCAGCGTTGAGGCCGACGTTGCCTTTGGCTTCCATGACCTCACGGATGTAGATCGAGCCTTCGAGGCCAGCGTTCTGAGCGATCCAACGAAGGGGCTCAGTCAAGGCGGTAGCGACCATGTTGGCGCCGGTCCGCTCGTCCCCGGTCAGCTTGGCTGCAGCGGCTTCGACGTCCTTGCGTGCACGGCACAGCGCCGTACCACCACCTGCGACGATGCCTTCTTCGATCGCGGCACGCGTTGCGGACAGGGCGTCCTCGATACGGTGCTTCTTCTCTTTGAGCTCTACCTCGGTTGCAGCGCCAACCTTGACGACAGCAACACCGCCGGACAGTTTCGCCAGACGCTCTTGGAGCTTCTCGCGGTCCCAGTCCGAGTCGGTCTCGTCGATCTCACGCTTGATCTGAGCGACACGGCCAGCGACTTCGCTCTCGCTGCCAGCGCCCTCGACGATCGTGGTGTCGTCCTTGGTGATGACCACCTTGCGGGCACGGCCCAACATGTCGAGGGTCGTCGTGTCCAGCTTGAGGCCGATCTCTTCAGAGATGACCTGGCCACCGGTCAGGATCGCCATGTCTTGGAGCATCGCCTTACGACGGTCACCAAAACCAGGGGCCTTCACGGCTGCCGAAGCGAACGTGCCGCGAATCTTGTTGACCACCAGCGTGGCGAGCGCCTCACCCTCGACGTCTTCAGAGACGATGAGGAGGGGACGGCCTGACTGCATGACCTTTTCAAGGACGGGCAGCAGCTCGCTGATCGAACCGATCTTCTGGTTGACCAGCAGGATGTACGGGTCCTCAAGGACGCATTCCATGCGGTCGGGGTCGGTGACGAAGTGAGGCGAGATGTAGCCCTTGTCGAACTGCATACCCTCGACGGTTTCGAGCTCGAGGCCCATCGAGTGACCCTCTTCGACGGTGACCACCCCGTCCTTGCCGACCTTGTCGATGGCGTCAGCGATGATCTCGCCAACGCTCGGGTCCGCTGCAGAGATAGCGGCGACGGCGGCGATGGAGTCTTTGTCCTCGACGTCTTGCGCTTGACCCTGGATGGACTCGACAGCAGCAGCGACAGCAGCTTCGATGCCGCGCTTGAGGCCCATCGGGTTCGCACCAGCGGCGACGTTGCGAAGGCCTTCACGGATGAGCGCCTGTGCAAGCACGGTAGCGGTCGTCGTACCGTCACCAGCGACGTCGTTGGTCTTGGTGGCGACTTCTTTGACCAGCTGGGCACCCATGTTCTCCATGGGGTCTTCCAACTCGATCTCTTTGGCGATCGTCACACCGTCGTTGGTGATGGTGGGCGGGCCGTAGGACTTGTCGAGAACGACGTTGCGCCCCCGTGGGCCAATCGTCACTTTGACCGTGTCGGCGAGGGCGTTTACTCCCGCCTCGAGCGACCGGCGGGCCGCTTCGTCGAAACTAAGAATCTTGGGCATTGGTACGTGAGCCTTTGTTCTTGAGGGCCGTGTTCTTCAAGAGATTCGGTGGTCTCCGGCCGGGCCCACTGGGCCGCGGCCAGGACTATCCGCAATCGGCTTGTTACTTGCTGATCTTTGCGAGCACGTCGCGAGCGTTGAGGATCAAGACGTCCTCACCGTCGAAGGCGATCTCGGTGCCGCCGTACTTTGAGTAGATGACGGTGTCGCCAACAGCGACGTCCATCGGAATGACTTCGCCCGTCTGGTCGGCGCGCCGACCAGGACCGACCGCGAGGACCTCGCCCTGCTGGGGCTTCTCTTTGGCGGTGTCGGGGATGACCAGACCGCTAGCGGTGGTTTCCTCGGCTTCCGAGGGGCGAACGACGATTCGATCGTCGAGGGGCTGAAGGTTCATCGACAGTCCTCCACAGGGTGGTTGGATAGTGGGTGTCGGCGTCGGTGTTAGCACTCTCGACGCCCGACTGCTAACGGTGCGAGAACGTATCGCGGCTCGCCCCCCGATACAACATCACCCCCACCGGAAATTGCCACAGTCAGCACCCAAACGCGATCGGTGACAGGTCTCCCGCCACGCCCGGCTCGTGGTCCAGCATCGGAGGGGATGAACGCGCTACAAAGTGGCAGGCGGCGTCCTGCCGAATGCGTCTGCCGAGTTCGCAACACTGGCCAAAGCCGCTCGCGCGCACCCAGCGAGTGTCCCTCTGCGGGTTGAATGCGACGCCTTTTGTCTGAACGCACGACCCGGAGGGAACACCCCATGGGACTGAACATGGCCAAGGGAACCAACACTGACGACGGTCGTCGTCAGGATTCGGCGAACGGACCCACCGGGGCTGGCACCCTCGCCGAAGGCCGCCGGGATCTGCGGGTACCGGCCACTGCGCGCAAACACCGGGTCGTGATCATTGGTGCTGGGTTCGGCGGACTGGCCGCGGCGAAAGCCCTTGCTGACGCTCCCGTTGAAGTGGTGATCATCGACGCTCGCAACCACCACACGTTTCAGCCGCTGCTCTACCAGGTGGCGACTGCTGGCCTGGATGCCGAGAACGTGTGCTTTCCGGTGCGCGGAATCGTACGGCGGCAGCGCAACGCTCGGGTGCTGATGGAGAACGTCACGGCTGTCGACTTGGACGGTCGGGCGCTTACAACCGCCTCCGGCCAGCAGATCTCCTATGACCATCTGATCGTGGCGTGTGGCGCGGTGACGAACACCTTTGGGATCCCCGGTGTTGACGAGCACGGCTTTGGTCTCAAATCGCTGGGCGACGCTCTCGCGCTTCGTACGCATGTGCTGGAGCGCTTTGAACACGCCGACTCGCGTCCCGGGGACGATACGCAGGCTGCACTGACGGTCGTGGTGGCGGGCGGCGGCCCGACGGGCGTCGAGCTGGCGGGCGCCATGGCCGAGCTGTTTCACAAGGTGTTGTCGCGTGACTTCCCGGACCTTGATGTGCATCGTTCGCGGGTCGTGCTGGTCGAAGCCGGGCCTTGCCTGTTGCCGAGCTTTGAGCCGTCGCTATCACTCAAGGCAAAGCATGCCCTCGAGGTTCAGGGGGTCGAAGTGCTCCTCAATACTGCAGTTGCCGCCGCGACTGCCGAGCGCGTCGAGCTGGTCGGAGGTGGCCATATTCCGACCCAGACGCTGGTGTGGGCAGCGGGGATTCGACCCCATCCGCTGGCTCCCGCGCTAGGTGAGCTGGGACGAGGCGGACGAGTCATCGTCGAGGCGGACGGCTCTCTGCCCAGCCGGCCCGAAGTCTTTGTGGTCGGCGATATGGCAGCAGCCCATGCCGACGGCGGAGCGGGAGACCTACTGCCACAGGTCGCTCCAGTTGCCATGCAAGCTGCCGAACACGCTGCCCGCATGATCCGACGCGATGTCGAAGACGGCATCCTGGGCTCAAGTCGGACGCCTTTTGAGTATCACGACAAAGGGTCGATGGCGACCATCGGTCGCAACGCGGCGGTCGCTCAGCTGCCGAACGGGATGACGTTTTCGGGGCCGCTCGGCTGGATCGCATGGCTGGTGCTGCACCTGGTGATGCTGATCGGCTTCCGGAACCGTGCCAACGTGCTGGTCAACTGGGCCTGGAACTATGTGACGTACGACCGCGGCAGCAGGGTTATCCCGACGATGCCCCGCTCCTCTGAGCCGACCCCGAACCCGTCGATCCTCGACCGTGAACTGGGCGACTAGCGGACCAGGGGCGAAGAAGCCTTGTCGTAGTAGCCCGAATGCACGTAGTAACAAGGGATGCCAAGCGAGCGGAACATCTCCACGTTTCGGGGGTCGTCCTCGACGCTGAGAACGATTTCATAACCTTCGCGGAGTAACTCGGCGGTGGCGTTACGTTTGAAATCGGTCGACGCGGTGTAGTCGCCGTACGGCCGCATCAGGAGCACGTCGTGTCGAATGTGGTTGTCTGCCAGCCACCGCTCCGTCTGAGGACGAACCGTGACCGGTCGAGCCGTCAGCAGGACGAGGGTGAGCGCCGGGTCGATTGAGGCGAGAAGAGCGGTTGCTCCCGGCACCACCGTGTCTGTCCCGCATGCCAGAAAGAACCCTTCCCAGTCGGGTTCGCGCCGAGCGATGTATCCCTGGCGTGCGGCGGCGTCCGCGATGACCCCGTCGAGGTCGAAAACAGCAAGCCGGCGCGATGCCGACCCGCTGTCGGGCCACTGGTCGAGAATCGTTGTTTGGTCTGGCACGTTCCCTCACAAGACGGTCTGGCGCTCCCCGGCCCGCCACTTTCGCATGTGTCAGCCGCCTGAGCCGAACAACCGCGTTCGGGCCGTCGACCCGCGCCTGTTGGGCGTCGAGGTCAGTCTTGGTGGTCGCTGAAGCGTTTTGACACAATCAGCGCTGTGCTGTTCGTTTCTGTGTGTCGGTGGATCCGCGGCGTCAACGTTTAGGCGACTCCTACCTCCACGAGCCTGCGAAAGGTGTGTCATGGCCGACCTGTTGACCGTTGCTGCAGTTGGCTCCTACCTGCTGACAACGGTAACCGGCAAGGCGCAGTCATCCGCCGAGAGAGGAGCCTGGAAGCGGCTGTCAGGTCTCGTGACGGGTACGGAGGCCAGCAAAGCTTTTGAAGCGTGTGTGTCGGCAGCGCTCGGCGAAGCGATGCGAACGATGGGGGTCGAAGACGTCGAGTTCGCTGTTGCGTCGCTCGCCGAACACGTCACGGCCGATCGTCTCCAGTCAGTGACGGGCGACGACCCAACACTGGGCGACCTCGCGTTGTGGCGCCGGGACCGTGACTACGGGCCGATCACAATGTCGCTGTGGGAAGCGTTCGTCACCCTGATCGGCCCCCTCTTTGAACCGCTCGAAGGTCACGATCTCGACTCCTCGGCCGCCTCAGCCTGGTTCCCCGAAGACCGTCGCGACCAGATCACAGTACCGGCGATGGCGGATGCGTTGTTATCGGCGTTTCAGCACGCGGCGAACCAGAACCTCGCCGACAATGGCCCGTTACAAGGTTTGGCCCAGGCGTTGGCGATCGAACGGGCGGGGGCCGCGGACGCACGTCAGGCACACAAGCTCGACGAGCTGCTCGGCAGGCCAGCCTCCGACCGGCGGATCGAACTAACGCTCGAGAGCCCGTACCTGTTTCAACCGCCTGCGCGGCCCCATATTTTCAAGGCCGGTCGGATGAACTCGCCGCTCTTCACAGGGCGCTGACCGAGGTCGAATCGGCAGGTGCGGCCATCGTTGGAACAACTGCGGGCGCCGTGTTGGCCGAGACAGGTGGCATCGGCAAGACGGCGCTGGCGGAAACTTATGTCCTGCGCCACCAAGGCTCGTTCGCTTTGGTGGCCTGGTTCGACATGCAGCGCACTGATGAACATTCGTCGAGTGTCCAGAGGTCTGACCAGCCGAGGCCGAGTCCCGCCGAACGGCTGGCGACGGTCGACGCTGCGTACGCCAGCCTCGGAACTGACCTGGGCTGGTGTCAACAAGACGACGACGTGATCACCCAGGTTGACGCAACCAGGCGAGGTTTCGAACGACTCGATCTGCCCGTGTTGCTGGTGTTCGACAACGTTGAGGACCCCGCCGACATCGACCTGTACAAGCCGCGAGCGGGCAAGGCCCGCGCCTTGGTCACTACCCGCTATGACCACGGATGGGTTGGTCGCGGCCTCAAACGTATCGATGTCAAAGCGCTCAATGACGAGGAGGGGGCCAAGGTCTTGCTCAGGCGCATCGCAGGGGAAGACGCAGCGTTTGCGGAAGATGATGGACGCTGGGCATCGCACGCAGATTGGGACCAGGCCAAACACGTCTCTGAACGGCTCGGTGGTTTGCCCCTCGCTCTCAACCAGATCGGGTCACTCATCCACCAAAGGCAGTTCGACCTGGTCAACTTTGACGAAGTGTACGACGCATCCAAACGGGAGGTTCTCAGTCGGTGGGGCGACGGGCCGCTCGCCCGGCATGGCGAGAACGAGGTCGTCTGGACCACCTGGAACATGAGTCTTCGAGCCGCCGTCGAGGAAGCCAAACATGCCGAATTGCTGCTGCAGTTGTTGGCGCTCATGAACCCGACCGGCATCGACCGTTCGATAGCCGACGACGCGCTCGCCACAGCGAAGCCGGATATTTCCGACTTCGAACGCGTCGATACGTTCACCGCCCTATGTGCGTTCAACCTGATCGAGGAACCCAGAGAGACCGGTGACGTTGCGATCACCATGCATCCGCTCTTACGGGAGGTAACCGTCGAAGCGATGGGCGCGCTCGGTGCAGTCCAAGGGAAACCCGACGATCGGTATCGAGCGATTTACGGAGCAATCGAACTCCACCGACTGGGCGCTGCTGATCACCGTCGTCGAGCGGAAGCGCTTCCGGCGTGGATGGTAGAGACGCTTAACACTTTGAATTGGAATCCATCGTCGGACAGCTTGTTGATCGAACTTGGGGCCACCAGATTGTGGTGCTGCGAACTGCTCCGAAGCATGGGTTTCAATGGCCAGGCCGTGCAGCTAGGCGAACATGTCCTGACCGACCGCGAAGAAATCCTCGGCACCAACCACCCCGACACCCTCACCACACGAGCAGACCTCGCCGTCTCCTATCGGTCGGCGGGCCGCACCAACGACGCAATCAAACTCTTCGAACAAGTCCTCGCCGACAGCGAAGAAATCCTCGGCACCAACCACCCCAACACCCTCACCACACGAGCAAACCTCGCCACC
>JAGNEX010000011.1:8852-13137 GCA_018003035.1 Acidimicrobiia bacterium | reverse complement strand
ATTTAACGCTTTTGTCTGCTCGCCCGCCGAGTACTATCGGTGCACCTCAACCAATGACGTTCGCTGTAGTCGTCCCCTCGCCGTCATGGCAGGGTCCCCGGTTCGGCGCCACGGAAGTCTCAGTTTCAGGAGCCCGTGATGAGTCGACAGCTACGCACGATGTGGGTCCTCGCCGCACTGACGACAGCGCTCGGCCTCTTGGTCGGTTGCGGCGGCGGGAGCGACAAAAAAGCGGACATCGCCAAGGAGGTGACCCCCGCCACGCTCCACGCCGGAGACGAGGTTCCGGCCCCCGTTGGAGATGTCGTCCTGACCATCACCGGTGACATCGCCACGACCAACGACGGAGACGCATTGTCCTTCGACATGGAAACCCTCGAGCAGATCGGCCTGCGACGGTACGAGGCCTATGACGAGGTTGGTCTCGGCAAGAACGCTGTCTTCGAAGGCGTCTTGATGTCCGACCTGCTCGCGGTCGCCGGCGTCGGTGAAGATGCGGACACCATCGCAGCCGCGGCCGCCAACGACTACGAGGTAGATCTGCCGATGTCTGACATCGACAAATATCCGGTTCTGCTGGCCACGAAAATCGACGGCCAGCACATGACGGTTGAAGAGTTCGGTCCCCTACGAGTGGTCTATCCCTCGCTCGACTACGAGATGGACCCGGCCGTTTACAACCCCAGATGGATTTGGCAGGTTACCGACCTCGACGTCTCCTGAGCCGCTAGCGGATGAGGATGAGCTAGCCCCATGTTCACTCGTGTACGTCCCGATCGCCGCGCTGTCGCCATAGGTGGCGCGGCCCCGCGCCCATCCGGTCCGCCGGATCTCTAAGCGCGTGGCCGGCATCCCTCCATCGACTCGCCGCTGGGTTCCAGTTTCCAGCTGGCAACTCGTTGCGCTCGTGGCCATCGTTCTGGCCGTGTGGTTCGGTCGAGCGACCTGGTCTCAACTGACGTCGCTGAGGGAGAACGCCGAGACCACCGAGAATCTGGTGAATGCGAACATCCGGACGGTGGCCATGGCCCAGCGCGAGTTGCTTCGGCTCAACTCGCTCCTTGAAGCGGACGATCCCGAACCAGAAGCCCTCGAACTCCAGCGAGGACTGGTCGGTCAACGAATGACCGAGGTCTCCTCGCCCTATCAGATCCAGACGCTGCAATCCGAAGAACTCTTGGCGGAAACGCGAGCGATTTCCGCCGTCTGGAAGACGGATCTGCGTCCGCTCCTGCTCCAGATTGAGACCGAACCCGACCGGTACCCCGAACAAAGGCTGCAGGCCCGAGCGATAGCTTCCGAGCTGGAACGCCGCCTCAACGAGGTGCTCACGCTGAGCGAACAGCGGCGACGCGAACTCTCCGCCGAAACGAACCGGGTGGTAAAGGGGCTGATCGGCGGGACGGGCCAGCTGCTTGTCGGCTTCGCGACTGTCGTCACGCTCATGGCGCTGCTGGCCGGTCTCGCCATTCGCAATCTCATGCGTTCCGAACGCGAAAAGGACCAGGATCGCCGCAAACTTGAGGACCTCAACGCCCAGCTTCTCAAGTACTCAGATGTTGCGTTGCTCACCGAGGACCTCGTCATCATCGCCGATGCCGACTCTCGGATCGAATGGGTAAACCCAGCCTTTGAACGCCAAACGGGTTACACCCTCGCCGAAGCTCGCGGTCGGACCACCTCAGAGCTTTTGCATGGTCCTGACACCGATCCCGAGATGGCCCGCTTCATCGAGGAACGCATCGCCGAAGGCCACGGATTCAAGCTACAGATCTTGAACTACTCAAAAGACCAGATGCCCTATTGGGTGGACGCCGACGTGCGTCCGGTCACCGACCCTGACGGCACGCTTCGCGGCTTCGTGGGGGTTGAAACCGAAGTAACCCAACAGGTGGAGACCCAGCAACATCTCGAGGCGGCTCGTCAAGCGGCTGAGGAAACTGCGCGGGCAAAGACTGATTTTCTTGCCACCATGAGCCACGAGATTCGCACGCCGCTCAACGCGGTTGTCGGCCTGACCGACCTGTTGCTGGACACCCAACTGGACCCCCAACAACAGGAGTATGCCTCGGTGGCGCGAAGTAGCGGACAGCTGCTGCTCACCGTGGTGAACAACATCCTCGACTTCTCGGCACTCGACGCGGGGGCGGTGACGCTGGACAACCAGCCTTTCGCGCTCCGCGAGTCGTTACACGCAGTGATCGACATGTTCGCGCCGGAGGCTCAACGCAAGGAGGTCGATCTCTCCCTCAGCGTTGCCGCCGACCTCCCTACCGCACTTGTCGGAGACGGGGGACGCCTTCAGCAGATTCTGGTCAATCTGGTTGGCAATGCCGTGAAGTTCACCGACTCAGGCTCGGTCCAGATCGCCGCGAGCGTCGGTGGGCCCGTTCCCCCCAGCAGTCACGCCGCTGACAGCGGAATGGACCCGACGGGGTCCTCCGTGGTCGTGAGCTACGCGCCGGTCGACGCGGTCACCAGTCCGGGGAGGGACGACGAGGCGGACACAGGTACCTACTCGGCCAACTCCCAATGGGTGGAGTTTTCGGTGTCTGACACCGGAATCGGGATCGCCTCGAACCGAGCGAAGGACTTGTTTGACCCGTTTGCCCAAGAAGACAGTTCGACGTCTCGACGGTTCGGGGGTACCGGGTTGGGGCTTTCCATTGCCCGCAGTTTGGTGCTGTTGATGGGCGGCTGGCTCGAACTGACCAGTGACCCGGGTCGAGGAACCAAAGTGACAGTGGCGCTGCCGCTCCCGTCTGCCCCAGCGTCCGCCGTTCCTGCTTCGCTCCCCGGGTTGGGTGCGGACGCGACGCCAACTTCGTTCGAAGGGCTTCGAACGCTCGTAACCGATGACGATCCCACCAGCCAGCAGGTTGCCGTACACATGCTGCGGCGGTTGGGGATCGAAACCGACGTTGCGAGCGACGGCGCGGCATGTTTGGAGGCGACACGATCGGTCAGCTACGACGTCATCTTCATGGACATCCATATGCCCGACATGGACGGTCTGGCCACCACTGCCGCGATCTTGGCCCGGCATCCCAACCCCGACGATCGCCCTCGCATCATCGCGATGACGGCTAACGCCCTCGACGGAGACCGGGAGCGATTCCTAGCGGCCGGCATGGATGCCTACGTCGCCAAACCCGTTCGGCTAGATGCGATCGAGAGCGCGATCCGATCGGTGCTGCCCGCGTCCGGCGCTACTGGTCCCATGCCAGAGTTGAAACAACGGTTGGGTGCCGACCGGCACATCGAGTCGAGTCGTCGCCCGCTAGGCGCTACTCGATCGACTGGTGCTCCAGTGCGGGCCGCCGATCCTGTCGCCGCGATAGATCAGCAACCTGGCGCCGCTTCATCCGTTGGCGCCGACGATGTCATGCTCGAACCGTTCAGCTACGAGGGCTTCTGTCAGATGTTCGGCCAACCGGACGAAGCCTTGTTCGCGGAGGTGGTCGACACATTCTTAGAAGTGAGCGGCCGGGTGATGGACGACCTCGACGCTGCCGTCCGCAGGGGCGACCTCGTGGCGACCGCCTCGCTCGCGCATCAATTGTCCGGATCATCTGCTGCCTGCCATGCGCTTGCTTTACGCTCCGTCGCCCAAGACATCGAAGTACGCGCTCGCGGAGGCCAACCCATCGACGGTGAAACGCTCAACAACCTCTGGCGCCAATGGAACCGATGTCTCACTTGGCGGACGGCATCGATCACATGACGAGGTCCGAGTAGAGCGGCAGCGTTTGACTCCCGGACCGTGAGGGCGCGGGCCGGACCTCATGCGCCACAGCACGACCGGTTACCTCGGTAGCGCCGCCGAGGTCTACCGGCCAGCAGTTGCCGTCGTAAGGACCTGGAATTGTCCAAGACCGGACGGGTCGGTCAAGAGGCCAGCTTCGGTGATGAGACTGCGGGCGCGGAGATGATCGAGCCCGCCGATCGCTGCCGTTGCTTGAGCCTCTTGCTTTGCCTCTTCAACGACTGAATCAATTCCGAGCGAGGCCAGCCATTCCGACTGGTCGGTTGCCCGCAGACGACCCAGTCCGACGCGCTCCGACAACAACGAAACCAGGTCGGTCGGCACGTCGACCGTAATGTCGCACGTCCCTGGATCGTCCCACGGCGCTCCGGCCCGGCCGTGGGCCCGGTAGGTCCTGATCCATTCACCATTGCGAGTCTGAAGTTCGCGCAGCGGCGCCCCGTAGTCGACGTGCAACATCTTGCGGACGTCGAGGTGCGAGGCAACGTCTGCAACCCATTGTTCAATCCCGGTCGGCAA
>JAGNEX010000011.1:0-8752 GCA_018003035.1 Acidimicrobiia bacterium | reverse complement strand
AACCCGTCTGGGCCATAAAGCGCTTCGGCCATGAAACGATCAAAGCGCAGAAACCGAGTACCGGTTTCTGCGCTTTGCTCAACATTCATGTGTAACGGGAACTACCCGCCCAAAGTCACCGTAAACGGAGCGAGCTCACCAAGTCGTGCGACCAGTTGAGGGAACGCTCCAACGACGACCGTTCCGATGACGGTCAGCGCAATGCCCAGCCGCAACGCCGCGGGTACCCGAATCGGGTGCGCGTCTGCAGTTGCTGGCTTGCGGAACCACATCACCCGGCACAGGTTGCCGTAGTAGAAGAACGCGATCACCGAGTTGACCGCCACGACAACCCCGAGGACGATCGCCCAGGTATCGCCGGCATCCAAAACGGCAGCGAACACGACGAACTTGCCGTACCAACCGGCGAGCACCGGGATACCGGCGAGGGAAAACAGGAATGCGGTCAGCGCAACCGTCAACGTCGGCGAGCTGTAGAAAAGCCCGCTGAAGGAATCCACGTTCGCGGACCGGGTGCGTCGAGCGATCGCGATCACGCAGGCGAAGGCACCTAGGTTCATCAGGCCGTAGATCAAGATGTAGACGATCGTCGCTTGAAAGGCGATCGCCGTTTCTCCGTCAGGCGCCACCGCGAATGGCACCAGCATGTAGCCAGCCTGTGCGATCGACGAATACGCCAGCATTCGGACGACGTTTTTCTGGCGCAGCGCAATCACGTTGCCGACAGTCATCGAGGCCGCTGCGATCACCCACATGAACGACTGCCAGGCCGCAGGATCCGGCGCGAAGGCTGCGTACACCAGGATGATCATCCCGACGAACCCGCCGGCCTTCGAGGACACCGACAAAAAGGCGGTGACCGGCGTCGGCGCTCCTTCATAGGTGTCCGGAGCCCAGAAGTGGAACGGTACAGCGCTCACCTTGAACGCAAACCCGATCAGCGTGAGGACGATGGCAACGTTGCCAAGAACGCCGATGTCCCTGCTCGCCGCCCAAACGGCGATATCGCTCAGCATGGTTGAGCCGCTCAAACCGTAGACAAAGGACATGCCGTACAGCATCACCGCCGAGGACAGCGCCCCATACAAGAAATACTTGAGGGACGCCTCACTCGAACGCTCGTCATGTTTACGCCAACCGGCCAGCAGGTAGGTGGGAATCGAGATTGTCTCGAGAGCCACGAAGATCGTGATCAGCTCGCGAGAAGAGGACATGACCATCATGCCCACCACCGAGATGAGCATCAGGAAGTAGAACTCGGACTCCTTGTAGTCGCCATCAGCGATGTAGTCCATCGATATCAGGACGGTCACGTAGGCAGCTAGGAGGAAGAAGCCCTTGAACACCAGGGCAAAGTCGTCCACGACATACGCGCCGCCGAGCATGACTCGTTCGTTGCCGTCTGCGGCGAGAGTGAGGATCGGGACCATCGCCGCTAACACGCCGATGGTGGCAATGCGCGCGACCTGACGCTTGCCGACCTGATCCCAGAAGAGGTCGACGAGCAGAACGATCGTCAGGGTTGCCGTGACGATCAGCTCAGGTGCGAGCGCGTGATAGTCAAGCGATGGCGTCACGGATCACTTCCCTGCCGCTGCGATGATTTTGACGATTCCCTGAACAGCGTCGTCGGTCGTGCCCATCAAGATCGCCGGAACCACACCGAGCACGACGATCATCACCAGCAAGGGAACCCACGCGAGCCATTCGGAGGGCTGGACATCGGGAATGTTGTGGTCCTGCCACTCGTCCGGGACCGTGCCCATCCCAACCCGCTGAAGCATCCACAGAAGGTACGCGGCAGCGAGGACGGTTCCGATAGCGGCGACAACCATGAAGGCCCGGAAGACCTCGGTGCTCAAACCATCGGCGGGTGAGTAGGCAGCCAGGATGGCCGGGAACTCACCCCAGAACCCCGCCAGACCTGGCAGACCGAGCGACGCCATACAGGTAAAGCCGAGGAGCCAGCCAAGGCGCGGCGCCTGCAGGATCAGACCGCCCAGACGCTTCATTTCCAAGGTGTGGAAGCGTTCTTTCACACTTCCAGCGATGAAGAAGAGCATGCCGGTGATCAAACCGTGGGCGACCATGCCGAAGATGGCGGCGTTGATGCCGATATCGGTCAAGGTCGCGATGCCGAGCATCACAAAACCCATGTGGGCAACCGAGGAGAAGGCGATCAAGCGCTTCATGTCGGTCTGCGCCAAACAGTTGAGAGCTCCGTAGATGATTCCGATCACGGCTGACAGGCCGATCCACGGGGCCCAGTCGTGGGCGGCACCCGGGAGAATCGGGATCGCGATGCGCACGAAGCCGTAGGTGCCAAGTTTCAGCAAGACCGCAGCCAGGATGACCGAACCCTGGGTTGGCGCCTGGGTGTGGGCGTCGGGCAGCCATGTGTGGAACGGGAACATCGGAACCTTGATGGCGAACCCCATGAACATTCCAGCGAACACCAGGTTGGCGGTGGCACGAGAAATGTCCAGCGCGCCGGACTGCTGCAAGGCGAGCATGTCGAAGGTGTGGGGCTCGGACAGGAAATAGACGGCCAGGAAGCTGATGAGCATCAGGGCCGAACCAAACATGGTGAACAAGAAGAACTTGATCGATGCGTACTCTCGGTCTGGGCCACCCCAAACGCCGATCATGAAGAACATCGGCAACAGGACGACTTCGAAGAATACGAAGAAAAGAACCAGGTCGAGTGCGGCGAAGGTGCCGATCATTCCGGTTTCAAGGATCAGCATCAACGCCAGGAAAGCCTTGGGGTTGTGCGGGTCCGGGAAATGGTTCCACGAGTAAATAATGCAGAGCGGAATAATGATCGCGCTCAGCACCATCAGCGGCAGCGAAATGCCGTCGATGCCCATGTGGTAGTTGGCGTTAATGACGCTGATCCAGGTCTTATTGACTTCCATCTGGATGTCGCCGCCGGCATCAAAGTTGAAGTCGGCGATCACGCCAATAGCCACTGCCAACGTCGCCAGGCTGAAGCCGAGCGCCGCGATCTTGATGAGCCCCTCTTCGCTCCGAGGGATGGCTACGACCACCGCGGCTCCGACCAAGGGCAGGAACACCAGCAGTGTCAGTGCCCAGTCTTCGAATCCGTTCATGGTTTGCTGTCTCCCTCAGCTCAGTACGAGCACGGCGAGGCCGATCAGACCCACCGAAGCGAACAAGAACAAGGCGTATCGCTGAATGTGGCCGTCTTGGGCCTTTCGCAGCGCATCACCAGAGGCCCCCACCGCAGCAGCAGACCCGTTAACCGCACCATCGATCACGTTCCGGTCGAAGAAAGATGCTGCCGTCGACAGCCCCCGACCGAACAAGGTGCCTACACCATTAACTATGCCGTCGATCACGTTCTGGTTAAACCAGTAGCACGCTCGAGCGATCGGACCCTTAATGGGTTTGACCACCAGATTCTGCGCGATCCAGTCGAAATAGAACTTTTCATCGATGACGTGAACGACCCAGCGGAGGAAGGCGCTGCGAGCGATGACACCCTTCGGAGCGGTCCCGAGGTACCAAATCCACACGGCCAGTGCGATACCGACCAGGGCCGGGATCGAGGTCAGGATGGCCAAGGTCGTATTGAACTTGTGGTGGGGCGGGATGAAGTAGCCGCCGTGATCGGCCTCACCTTCACCTTCCCCTTCTTCCGCTTCGGCAGCGAGCTCCCGGGGTGCGCCAAGGCTGTCGAAGCTGACCGACGCATATTGCACCGAGGTCATCGACGGCATCGCAGCGGCACCGGGGGCTGCGTTGAGGTCGGTCGGTTCTACCGAGAAGGCGGCCGCCGCATGTTCTTCGGCCGAACCAGTCTCTGTTGCCGGCGTCTCGCCTTCACCGTGGGAGACGATGGGTTGACCAGATGCGTCAACGAGCGGCACTTCCATCTCGGTCCACTCACTGAACTTCTCGATGCCCGGTGCGTTCAGGAAACCCGAGAACACTGCGAAGAAAGCGAGGATGACGAGCGGAACGGTGATGATCTTGGGCGATTCGTGAGGGGTGCCGTGCCCCTTGTACTCACCCCAGAAGGTCTTGAAATAGGCCCGCCCCATGTAGGTAGCCGTCATGAATGCACCGATCGAACCCATGATCAGCACAAAGTTGTAACCGTCTGCGTAGGCACCATTGAGGATCTCGTCCTTGGACCAGAAGCCTGACAACGGGGCGATACCAGCGAGGGCGAGCGTCGAAAGCAAAAAGGTGATGTGGGTGGTGGGCATGTACTTACGCAGCCCGCCCATCTTGCGCATGTCGAAGGTGTGGTGCACCCCGTGGGAAACCGAACCGGCCCCAAGGAACAGACACGCCTTGAAGAACGCGTGGGTAAAGAGGTGGAACAGTGCCGCCGTCCACGCACCAACCCCCAGCGCCGCCACCATGTAACCGAGCTGGGAAATCGTCGAGTACGCCAGCACCTTCTTCAAATCTTGCTGGACGAAGGCCATCGACGCACCGACGACAATCGTGATGCCACCGATCAATGCGATCGGGTTGATGCCACCCGCACCGATATCAAAGCCGTAGAAGAAGACGGGGAAGATCCGTGCCACGAGGAAGATACCTGCGACGACCATCGTCGCCGCGTGGATAAGCGCCGACACCGGGGTCGGACCGGCCATGGCGTCGGGCAACCAGATATGGAGCGGAACCTGAGCGCTCTTCCCCACGACGGCCAAGAGCAACCAAGAGGAAGCGAACAGCAAGAGCCAATGTTCAATGAGACCCGAAGCGGCGAGCGAGTTGATCGTGCCGATGTCGAAGGTCTTGCCAGCCGCAAAGAAGAGGGTCGACAAACCGACCAACAAGCCAATGTCACCCGTACGAGTCGTCAAGAACGCTTTCAGGGCAGCGTTGGAGTTTGCTTGTTCTTCAAACCAGTGCCCGATCAGCATGAAGGAACACAGACCCATGGTCTCCCAGCCGAACAGCAGCAGCAGGATGCTGTCGGACATGACCATGGTCAACATGCCGGCCGTGAACAGGCTCAACGCTGCGAAATACTGCGTGTACCTGCGGTCGCCCTTGACGTATTCGGTCGAGAAGAGGTGAACCAACGACGACACCAAGGTAACGACGAACAGCAAGATCGCCACCATGCCGTTGATCGACACCCCAAGTCGGACATCGACATCTCCAATGGAGAACCAGGACACCGACTGGCGGACAGGTTCGGCCGATGAGTGATCACCGGTTACCCATTGGAAGAGCACAATGCACGACATGACAAAGGTCGTCAGAACGGCAGGGATGCCGATTTCGTGACCCTTATTCGGCAGGCGCTTTCCGAAGAAGAGAATCAGCCAGTAGGACGCGATCAGGATTACAGGGATGATCCATGCGTGTTCGATCATGCGATCAGCCCTTCATCTCGTCGAGTTCGTTGAAGTCGCTGGCGCCATAACCCCGGAAGATCAAGATGACCAGCGCCAAGCCAACGCCGACTTCGGCCGCGGCGATCGCGATAACGAACAGGGCAAAGATCTGCCCGGCCGTGTCGTTGAGCGCAGCCGAGAAGGCCAAAAAGTTGAGGTTCACCCCAGCGAGCATCAGTTCGATGCTCATCAGCACGAGGACTGAGTTCTTGCGCGAAATTACGCCGTACACGCCTGTGCAGAACAAGAAGGCAGCCAAGATCAGAAACTGAACAAGTTGCATAGAGTCAGTCCTTCCCGGCCAATACCGCCACGGCAACGACCAACGCCGCGACCACTCCAACAACCACGAACCCGAAAGCCATTACTCAGTCCTTCCGAGCCAGAGCGATTGCCCCGACGAGGGCACCCAACAACAGCAGGGAGATCAACTCGAACGGGACGATGAAGTCGGTAAAGAGTTCGCTCGAAATCGCTTGCGTAGTTCCGGCGTCCCCTGGGACGAATCGGGTGCGCTCGACGAAGTCGACGACGATTGCGCTGAACAACCCGAATAGGCCGAGAGCGGTAATGGCACCCATCCACCGTTGCGAGTTGGTCTGCGACGCCGTGGCCCGCATCGGCGCTCTGGTCACCATGATCCCGAACAGGAACAGGATGACAACGGCCCCGATATACACGATGACCTGGACCCAAGCCACGAACTCGGCCGCCAACAAGAGATACTGAGCCGCGGAACCTGCCATCACCATGACCAGGAACAGCGCTGCGTGCATGACGTTGTTGGTGGTCACCACGCCAATCGCGGCGACGACCATGCCGGCGGCGATGATGGCGAAGGCGACGTCGTGCGGAGAAAGGTTCACTTGTCCCCCTTCGTTTCCGCGCCCACCTCGAGGGGCTCTGGTTGGGGAACAGTCAGCATCCACTCACCGAGGCGCGACTTATCGTGCAGGAGGTCGGCGATCTTTGGCGTCGAGTACTCGAACTCGGGGCTCCAAAACAGGGCGTCGAACGGACACACTTCGACGCAGATCCCGCAGTACATGCAGAGCCCGTAGTCGATGTCGAAGCGGTCGAGAATGTTGACCGTTCGGGGCTTAGCGCCTTCACGGCGAGGTGGCCGCTTCTCTTTGTGACCTTCGATATAGATGCACCAGTCCGGGCACGACCGGGAACAGAGCATGCACGCGGTGCAGTTCTCTTCCTTGAGGGCGATGACGCCACGTGCCCTGGTTGGCGGATCTTCTCGTTCCTTTGGATATTGGACGGTTACCGCGCCGTCCATCATCGTCTTGAACGTGATCCCAAGACCGGTGAAAAGGCCAGGGAGCTTCGGTTTGGCCATTTAGAACACCACCTTCAGCACACCCGTGACCGCGATGTTTGCAAGCGCAATGGGGATCAGATACTTCCAGGCCAAGGTCTGGAGCTGATCTTCTCGCAAGCGTGGATACGTGAACCGGACCCAGAACATGATGAACCCGACAAGCATCACCTTTGCAAAGAGCACTAGCGGGCCAAGCCAGTTCATGATGTCGCCGTCAACGCCCGGTAATGACCAGCCGCCGAGGAACAATGTTGCGGCAAGGCCGGAGTAGGCAAAGGCCGTCCCGAACTCGCCGAGGAAGAAGAGCAGAAACCGGAAGCCGGTGTACTCAACCATGTACCCGCCGACGACTTCGGATTCAGCGACCGGCATGTCGAACGGGGTCTGGACCAATTCGGCTTGTGCAGCCGTCATGAAAACGACGAAACCGACGAGCTGGGACAGGATGAAGGGATTGCCCATCGCGCTGATACCAAAGATCTCGCCGTCCGCTTGGGCAAGAACGATGCCCTGGAGGCTCATCGTGCCTGCCTGGATGACAACGCCAACCACGGCAAGAACGAGGGGCAGCTCATATGCAATCAGCTGGCCGACCGAGCGCAGCGCCCCCAGGAGGGCGTACTTGTTGGCGCTCGCCCAACCCGCCATCAGTACGCCGATGGTCGATAGCGACGAAACGGCGAGTGCGTAAAAGATTCCGACGTTCAAGTCCTCGACGATCAGGTCGGGACCGGCCGGAATGACGACGTACATCAGGAACGTCGACATCAGAACCATCAACGGCGCCAAAGCGAAAACACGTCGATCGGCACCGTCGGGGAAAATGTCTTCCTTCTGGATGAACTTGATGCCGTCACCGATCAGCTGGAACCAGCCGTGAAAGCCACCGGACTCCATAGGACCCAAACGGCTCTGCATGTGGGAAAGCATCTTCATCAAGAAGACGTAGCCGAAAATGAGGGCACCCGCCGGTACGAGGACCAGCGGAATAAGACCCTTGATCAGCAATACGAGGCCCCAGGGAAGGTCGACCCCAAGCACCAGATCACCGCTCATAATCGAATGCTTCCCAGTTGATTATCGGACACGGGCACTTGGACATCGGACACAGCTCGACCCCGAAAGCGGGCGCTGTTGCACCGAATGCCACCATCTCCAAACCGCGTTGCGCAAACCCCACGAGATCCCTACCGGTCGATATCGCCGAGGATGAAGTACAAGCTCGCCAAGATCGTCACCACATCGGGCACATACGTGCCCTTCAACAGCCACGGCAGAATCGAGATATTCGAGAACGACGCGGTGCGAATCTTCGTGCGAAATGGCCCTGTGCCGCCCTTTGAATAGACGTAGTAGCCCATCTCGCCGAGGGTGCCTTCGATGTGGGTCCACACTTCGCCTTCGGGCACCTTGATGATGCGTGGCACCTTCGCCATGATCTTGCCTGACGGGATCTTGTCAAGCATCTGGAGAACCATACGTGCCGACTCGCGACACTCTTGCAGGCGAACCCAGTAGCGGCTGAAGCTGTCACCGTCTGGGTGCGTCCAGACTTTCCAGTCCAGTTCGTTGTACACCAGGTACGGCTTGCCATCGCGACGCAGGTCCCAGTCGAGACCAGAAGCGCGAATGTTCGAACCTGACATTCCGTAAGCGAGTCCGATGTGGGCTGGCACGATCCCGACGTCTTTGCAGCGGGCAACGAAAATCTCGTTGCCGGCGACGAGGTCTTCGAACTGGTCACAGTTCTCGAGCACTCGGCCCATCGCCTCACGGGTCTGTGCAATCCACCCGCGTGGCAGGTCTTCTTTGAGACCGCCGATGCGGTTGTAGTTGGGGTGAAAACGCCCACCCGTGGCCGCTTCGATCAGGTTCAGGATGTACTCGCGGTCGCGAAAGCCATAGAACGCCGCCGTCATGGCGCCGACCTGAAGACCCATTTCGCCCAGGAACAAGATGAACGTAGAGATTCGGCTGAGCTCGGTCAGGATCGTCCGGATGTACTGCGCTCGAGGGGGAGCCTCGATGCCCATCA
>JAGNEX010000042.1:9065-17636 GCA_018003035.1 Acidimicrobiia bacterium | reverse complement strand
CCGGCGGGAAAGCCGACCGTGCGTTCGACAAGGACTCTGACGAGAACACCTCGGCCAAGGACGACGCAGTCCGGACCGGCCAAACCGACACCGAGGACCACAGGAAGGGTTGTGGACCCGAAGGTATGGAGGGTATGGATCGGGGCGAGCACGCTGGCCAAGGCCAAATGCCCCAAGGCCAAATGCCGGAAGGCCAGATGCCCGGACGTCGCGGCGGGATGGACCAAGGCGGATCCGGTCAGGACCCCGCCGTGGGCGCAGGTCCACAAAACAATGATGGAGCTACCAACGGCACTTCCGGTACGGGAGAATCGGGTACCGCTCCAGCACCGGGTATGCAGCAGCGCTCACACTCCCAATCCTCAGGAAGCTAACAACAATGCGACTCCGATCCGACCGCCCCAAGTTCCTCGCAATGGCTCCGTTCGTCCGCACCGACGGTAGCGGTGACGCCGCAGATGCGTTCGCCGACATCGTTGGACTAGAAGGACTGAACGAAAGCCGTTTCCGCCGCTCCGCCGGCCAGGAAACTCAGCGGCGGGTGCCAGCCATGGGCTCACAGGCTCATCTGGTGATCCATGGGGATCCCCGACTGGTAGACGGGGCGGTCGATCGGTTGGCGCAGCTTGAAGATCTGTGGAGTCGGTTTCTTCCCGACAGCGATATCAGCCGAATCAACCGAGCCGAGGGAGCACCCACCCGGGTCGCCGCCGAGACCATCGGGGTGCTTCAACTCGCTGTGGCTGGCTGGAACCGTTCCGGCGGCCTGTTCGACCCCACCCTTGGGGTGCAGATGAACAGCGCCGGATATGACCAGCCACGCAATTGGGAGGACTGGGAAATCCGTCCAGCCGACTCCGTTGGCAAGAGCAACTCTGACTCAAACAAGTCTGGCCCAGCACCCTCTGGGAACGCCTCCCCCCAGAGCGGTGCTGGGCTACTGCCACCATCAGCAGTCCCCGAACTCGACATCGATTCGGCCCGTAACACCGTGACCTTGCCTGCCGGGTACCAATTGGATCTCGGTGGGATCGGCAAGGGAGCGGCCGCCGATCTGATCGTTACCAAACTGATCGACCAAGGCGCCGACGGTGCGCTCGCCAACATCGGAGGCGACGTCCGCGTCAGCGGACTCCCCGCCGACGGTGGTTCGTGGCGGCTGCTCGTCGCAGAGACCGCGGTACGCCAGGAGCCCCTGGCTACCGCCACCTTGTCGTCGGGTGGTCTTGCCACCAGCACCACCCGACGACGCCGGTGGACCCACGACGGGCACCAGGTGCATCACCTGCTCGACCCTTCGACGGGGTACAGCACCGACGACCAACGCGACACCGCCGTCGTGTTGGCATCCGTCATCGCCCACACGGCTGCAGGTGCAGAGGTGGCAACCAAATCGTTCTTAGTAGCTGGTCCGAACGCCAAAGTTGAGGGTGTTCGCTCCGCTTTATTGGTCACTGCCGATGGCGCTCTCCACCGCCGCGGCGAAGCTGAGGAGCTCTTCCGATGACCCCCGAAACATGGTGGTACCTGGCCAGATCAAGCGGGATCGTCGCCATGGTGCTGGCTGGACTGTCAGTTCTGTGGGGCATTGGCGCATCTGGACGTTTCCTGCGCCAACGCTTCACCAAGGCCTCCCTCGTCGACACCCACAAGGTTCTCGGCGCCGCTGCTCTGGTGTTCACGGTGGGCCACATGGTCTCGGTCATCATGAATGGCCATCAGGGCTTCACCGCTGCGGATGCATTCATTCCGTTCCGTGCACCGTTTTCGACCAGCGCCATCGCCTGGGGAATCTGCGCCTTCTACCTGTTGGTCGCAATCGAGGTGTCGTCGCTCTACATGAAACACATTCCTCGACGCCTCTGGCGGGGCATCCATCTGACCAGCTACATCGTGTTCTTCGCGGGGATCTATCACGGTGCCGGCTCCGGTACCGACGCTGGCAACCCCGCCTATGCGATCGGCGCGGTCCTATTCACCGTGGCGATCACCGGTATGACCATCGCCCGGATCTTGAAGAGCGTCCCCAGCGAGACCAGCGCACGGCCATCCAGCACTGTCGGGCCCAACGGAACGCCACGCGCCCGACGGGCCAGCACGGGATCAGAGTCTTCGCCCCGACCGGTCGCCTCGGCGTCCGTCGCACCGGCGAACGTTGGAGGGGACTCCGCGTCCGCCGCCGCATCCGCCGAGTTCCCGGCTGTCCCGCCGGGGCAGGCCACGTTCGGGGGGACGCAACCCGACGTTCTGTGGGCTCGCCCCGTCAACGACTAAGCCTGCCTCGAACAACCCCGGTGAGCGGCAGGGCGCACCTGCCCGGCTCCTAGAACATCCGACTAGCTTGGGCTCCCGATGCGAATCTTGATCGTTGAAGACGAACAGAACCTGGCCGATGCGCTGGCACAAGGCCTTCAGAACGAAGGCTTTGCGGTCGACGTCGCCTATGACGGCGAACAGGGTTTGTGGCTCGCCACCGAAGAGCCCTACGACGCGATCATCCTCGACGTCATGTTGCCCAAGATGAATGGCTTCCTGGTCTGCCGCACCTTGCGAGAACGAGAAATCTGGACGCCGGTTCTGATGCTTACCGCCAAAGACGGCGAATGGGACGAAGCCGAAGGTCTCGACACCGGGGCAGACGACTACATGACCAAGCCTTTCTCACTGGTCGTCCTGCTCGCCCGTCTCCGGTCGCTCCTGCGCCGGTCCAGCGCGCCTCGACCGACAAGTCTTCGCGTGGGTGACTTAACGCTCAACCCGGCCAGCAAACTCGTGACGCGGGGCGCGACGTCTGTGCCGCTGACCAGCCGCGAGTTTGCGATCCTCGAGCTGTTGATGACACGGGCAGGTGACGTCCTTTCAAAGACCGACATCTTGTCGAAGGTGTGGGATTTCGCGTTTGACGGCGACGTCAATATCGTCGAGGTCTACGTCAGTTCGCTGCGCAAGAAGATCGACACCCCATTTGGCGCCCAAACCATTCGAACCGTCCGCGGCCACGGCTATTGCATCGACCCAGACCCGTCAGATGTCGATGGGTCAGGCGAGAACGGTTCGGCTGCTGGCGCTCAGCCAGTCTCCGACAACGGTGAGGCGGCCGACACGACCGCGAACGAACCACCGGACCCGTCGACCGCACCTGCGGACAGCACCCCAGTGGATGAGCAGCGCGAGACGGCCAGCGAACGGCGGGCCCGTCGGCGAGCTCGCAGCCGCGCCGACCGACGATGAGGTCTTGGCTGGCCAGGCATCCGCTTGGCATCCGCGGGCGCAGCACCCTCGCCGCGGTGCTGATCGTCGCTGTTGTGCTGATCTCTGGCGCGGCGGTGTTTGCCTGGGCTGTTGAACGTTCCTTGCTGTCCGATCTGGACCGCACCATCGAACAGGCAGCCGCAGACCGAGCCGATCTGCTCAACTCGGGCGCGGACCCGGCGAGCCTGGTCAGCGCCGGCCCCAACGAGTCCTTCGTGATCATCGCTTCCGCTGACGGCACCCTTGCCCAGGGCGGATACTTGCAGCCGACCGAGTCGGTTCCGCGCCCGCGGCCGGACCGCGTCGACGAGTTTCGTATCGGCGTTCGAGAGACGGAAGCGGATGAGCGCGCATGGCACGAAGCCAACGAACGTGAAGGCCGACATGGCGGACCGGGAACGCTGCAAGCACCCCAGCGGCCGGGTATCGGGGGAACGGCGGCCACGGCCTCGACCGAGGTAACGATCGACACCAGCGAGCTGACAGGCGAGCTGTCAGATGACCGTTCGACGGAGACATCAGATGATGAGTCTGACCAAGGCAAGGAGTCAGAAGCTGAAGAGTCCGGCGAAGTGGCTCGAATTCGGCTCGCCTCTGCGACGACCGAGACCGATACCTACGGTGAGGTCACGGTCGTGGTCGGATCTGACCGTCAGAACCTGGGTTCTGCGCTGAACACCGTGATCAACACCCTTGTGTGGGGGGTCCTTGCAACGATCGGCCTGGTCGGAATTGCGGTGTGGTGGGCAACCCGGCGGGCGTTGCGCCCGGTCGATTCCGCTGCAAGGAGTGCAGCGACCATCAGCGGAGCCGGGGACCCAACCCGGCTCCGGTCTCCCGGCACCGGCGATGAAATCGACCACCTCATCACAACACTGAACGACATGCTCGACCGGCTGGCCGCCCAAGACACGGCTCAACGGCGCTTCGTTGCCGACGCCTCGCACGAGCTGAAGAGTCCGGTAGCCAGCCTGGCTCTACTGGCAGAAACCACCACGCTGGACGATGCGCGCTGGCCTCAAATTCAAGGCCGCATGATCGACGAGGCACGCCGGCTCGGTACGACGGTTGAGGATCTGCTGTTCCTGGCGAGCCGCGACGAAGGCCGTTCTGTGAAGTCCGAAAAGCTTTTCAGCCTGGATGATCTGCTGTTCGATGAGGCGGCACATGTTGCGTTGAGGTTTGGCGGACGCGTTGATATCGGTGGTGTTCAGCCGACCGAAGCGTTTGGTTCGCCCGTTGAGATCCGCCGGGTCATCCGCAACCTGGCAGACAACGCCGCTCGTTACGCGACCTCCGTTATTGCCTTGGCATGCGGCGAAGACGCCTCGGGAGCCTGGTTTTCGGTGAGCGACGACGGGCCGGGAATCCCCGCCGAACAACGGGGCACGGTCTTCGACCGGTTTGTCCGGTTGGATGAGTCCAGAACCAAGGTCGACCACCGGGGCCACGCCGGTCTGGGTCTTGCGATCGTGTCCGAAGTTGTGACAGGCCACGGCGGCACGATCACGTTGACCGACGCACCAGAGTTGAGTGAGCGGGCGATGCCGGGAACGCGCTTCCTGGTCCGGCTTCCCATTCGTGATTCGCTGGCCTCCTAACGTCACGGACCCTCTCCGCTGACTTCCAGGGTCGCTGGACGGTCATGTGGTGGCCGTGTTCGCTCCAGTGGCAGTGCCGCGAGCTGTTCGTTGGATCGCTTTTGCGGCGGCGGTGCGGAGCCGATCGGGAAGGGTTAGCTGCCTGCGATGACGCCCGGGGTCCAGGTTGGCCAGCGGGGTTCGTAGTCGGCGATGCCCACTCTGAACGATGCGACCTCTACCGGGCCGGAATCTGCCGAGTTGTCATAGAAGATCGCCCGCCAGCAGACCGGTACGACTTGGGCGACGAGGGGCCAAATGCGGCGATGACGGTCGGCGAGCTTGTCGGCAGGGACTGAGTGCCCACCTGACTCGACTCGGGCCGCAACCCGAGGCCCGCTGAGTTCGAGCGGAATCATGATCACGTGCAGCGCCACGTCGTACCCCGCCGAAATCGCCATGTTGATGAGATCAACCTTTGACGGGTGCGAGAACACTGTCTCGGTGCAGAAGTCGAGGCGTGCGTTGATGAGCGCGGTCCGCGCGTCGGCCGCAATGAGGGCCGCTTCGTAGGACCGTTCCGCTTCTTCGCCAGGAAAGCGTTGCGCGGCGATCCGGTCCGCGTTGACGAATGGCAGTCCCGGGCGATCCGGTTCGATAATCCGTTCAAAGAAGGTGGTTTTACCGGCCCCGTTCGGGCCGACCAAGAGATCGAGTCGGCTCACGTCAGCTCAGGAAAGGCTGCGTAGGCGCTGGCTGTCGGGCCAGCATTGCCCAACGAACGAATCACAGCGGCCGGGCGACGCCGTCCGGACCGATTTCGATGAGCGTGCCGTTCTCGTCCAGAGACACCGTCCGTTTGCCTTCAGCGCGGGCCGCCGTACCAAATCGAGCCGAGGCCACCCGTTCGGCGATCGCTGCGTCGACCAAGGCATGGGCAACCTGACGGTCGTGGCCGGTCAGTTCGGCAAACTGGGCTCGTCCCGCTGCCACATCGACCACCTTGCGGTGCGCCAACGTTCCCGACCGCTCGATCTGCATCCCGATCCGAGCCCAATAATTGACCTGCTCGGTGGCCGTTCGATGTTCGACCGCAGCGACGGATGTCGCCGCCTCAAACACATCTGCACTCACTCGGGTCGGTGTGGACGCGGTCTTGGCCATCGAACTGATCCCCCAGGATGTCGGAGCTTCTGCGGCTTTGGCGTAGCAGACTGCTACACAGCGTAGCTGATTGCGACGTGCGGGTTCTCGTCGTTCGAGTCGTTTACATGACTCCGTAGGCCAGCATGGCTTCGGCAACCTTTTCGAAGCCGGCGATATTGGCGCCAGCGACGTAGTCAACCCCGTTTGAGCCGGAGCCCCGCTCGACACACTTGCGGTGAATGGTGGTCATGATGTCGCGCAGCCGCTTGTCGACCTCTTCGCGCGACCACGACAGCCGCACGGCGTTCTGACTCAGTTCCAGGCCCGACACGGCGACCCCGCCTGCGTTGGCTGCCTTCCCCGGCGCAAACAGCACGCCCGCACTTTGAAACATGTTGATCGCGTCGATGGTGCTCGGCATGTTGGCGCCTTCGACCACCGCGATCACACCGTTATCGATCAACGTTCTGGCGCTGGCTTGGTCGATCTCGTTCTGGGTCGAGCAGGGCAATGCAACGTCGCATACCACCGACCATGGCCGCTCTCCGGGGAGATACTCACAACCGAAGTGTTCGGCGTACTCGCGTACGCGACCGCGACGGTCTTCCTTGAGCTGGCGCAGCCACTCCCACCGCTCGCCGCTGATGCCCGCCGGGTCATGGACCGTCCCATCTGAGTCCGACGCAGTGATCACCACCGCTCCAAGGTCGTTGAGCTTCTGCATTGCATACAACGCAACGTTGCCCGACCCCGACACTGCGCACCGCTGACCTTCGAGCGAACGGCCGTCATGCTGGAGCATCGCCTGCGCGAAGTAGACAGCGCCGTAGCCGGTGGCCTCGACCCGGACCGCGCTGCCACCAAAAGCCAATCCTTTGCCGGTCAGGGCCCCTTCAAACTTGTTCATCACCCGTTTGTACTGGCCAAACAGGTAGCTGACCTCGCGCCCACCGACACCGATATCACCGGCAGGAATGTCGGTTTCGTCGCCGATGTGGCGGAACAGCTCGGTCATCATCGACTGGCAAAACCTCATGACTTCGCGGTCCGACCTGCCCTTCGGATCAAAGTTCGAACCACCCTTCGCCCCGCCCATCGGCAAACCGGTCAGGCTGTTCTTCAGCACCTGCTCAAAACCCAAGAACTTGAACACCGACTGGGTCACATCGGGATGGAACCGCAGCCCACCCTTGTATGCCCCGATCGCGTTGTTGAACTGAACCCTCCAGGCGCGGTTTACCTGTACGTTGCCGGCGTCATCCTCCCAGGTCACTCGAAAGATGATGATGCGGTCGGGTTCGGTCATTCGCTCGAGAATCTTGGCCTCGACGTACTCGGGATGCTTTTCCAGATAGGGCACCACCGATGTCGCGACTTCGCGCACTGCCTGGTGGAACTCAACCTCACCGGGATTGCGGGCCGAGACCTCTGCCATGAAGGCCTCAAGGTGCTGGGACTGTGCGGACGTCAGCTCGCTCTGCATCCGTCAACCCTATGCCGGACCCCGCCGAGACCGCGGGGGCATTGGCGATCATTCCCGCGTACAGATCCTGAGCCGGCCGGTCCGGCAGAATGGCGACCATGAGCATCATCAAAATCAACGCAATCACCGTTCCCGAAGACTCCGGCGACGAGCTCGCCCATCGGTTTGCCGCCCGCGCAGGCGCCGTCGACAACCAAGACGGCTTTGAAGGCTTCGAACTTCTCAAGCCGACCGACGGCCGTAACCAATGGCTGGTCGTCACCCGCTGGCGCGACGAAGCCGCGTTCGAGGCGTGGACCAGTTCACAAGCCTTCGCTCACGGCCACCAGGGCGCAGACCGTCCGCCGGCCCACGGTGGACCGGTCAGCGTCAGTGCCGAGCTGTGGAGCTACGACATTGCGGTGACGTCGCCCGGAAACTAGGGGAAACCCCGGCGGGGCCTGGCCGCTCCGCTAGACCCGGTACGGCGCCGGAACCCTCCCACCGAACCGACTAGGTAGGCTCCTCGGAACGTCCATTTTCGAGGAGCCTTTCCTATGCCAAGCGGAGTCCCAGAACGCCTCGTCGACCGGATCATCCCCTACCTGATGATCAACGGTGCGGCCGACGCCATCGCCTTTTATGAGCGGGCATTCAGCGCCAGACTCGACTACTCGTTGAACCTGCCCGACGGCAAGGTCGCGCACGCCGAGATCAACGTGTTTGGTGCGCCGGTGTACGTCGCCGACGCTCCCGACGAAATGCCCGGGCTTGCTGGCAACCCGGTGAAGTTGGGCGGCACCACCGTCCTCTTGCACGTCTATGTGCCCGACGTCGACGCGGCGATGGCCCAAGCCGCCGATGCTGGTGCGGTCGTCCTGCGCGAACCCGCAGACCAGTTCTATGGCGACCGTGCCGGGATGGTCGCCGACCCATACGGGCACCAGTGGTCGCTCCACACCCGGCTTGTCGATATGACGCCCGAAGAGATGGACGCCGCGATGGCCGAGATGATGGCCAACATGACCGCCGAGGGGTGAGCGCCAGCCTTCCCGTCTCGCTGATCCAGCACGACATCGCGTGGCGTGACCCTGAGACGACGTTTGTTTCGTTGGAGCGGCCCATTGCTGA
>JAGNEX010000042.1:0-8965 GCA_018003035.1 Acidimicrobiia bacterium | reverse complement strand
ACCGACAAGTTGTCAAAGGTTGCAACACATTCGCGGTCTACTCCGTTGTCTGACCCAAGCGGAATACACGTGGCGATGGTTCGAATGGTGCTGGTCAGCGGAGCTACGACGAGGTTGTTGAGAACCGGGATTGCCTCATCTCGGGTCACGACCAGCGCCGGGCGTCGCTTCGAGTTGGGGGTCTCCATCAACCAGATCTCGCCCTGGGCTACCACGACTCCGCCTCGGTCAACGCCACCGCGTTGGCCATCGCGAGTTGGTCATCATCGGCGGTCTGAGGACGATCGGAGTAGGACTGGACGATCTCGGCTGCCAGTTGTTCGCGGCGGACAGCGTCGGAAAAGTGATGCACCGCGCGGCGAATGACGGCCGAACGGCTATCGCCGACTCCTTCGGCGACCAGAGCGTCGATGAGGCCTACCTCTTCTTCAGAGAACCGGGTCGGAATCGGTGTTGTCATACAAAACAGTATACGAAGAGTATGGCGGTGGCGTCCGCCGCCCAAAGGCTCACCGACGTGGAGAACGGTGCTGCATCGACCCCTTGCCTATGCAGCACCGGCGGCTTCGCGTTACCCTGGAGTTTCCTGACATTGGCGTCAGGGTTTGAGCGCTTGGGGTGAGTCATGGCCGCCGAAACGTCCTCCGAAACGCCGGCAGAAAACGAACTGCCGCTCATCATCTCTGTGGATGACCACGTGATGGAGCCGCGCGACCTCTGGCAGCGGGAACTTCCAGCCAGCCTCCGCGACCGGGGCCCAAAGGTGGTCCGCGAGAAGGTTCGCCTGGAGTTCGTCGGGGGTCACTACGGTTTCCACCGCGACGACCCCGACGGCAATTGGTGCGACGTGTGGCTATTTGACGATCTCGTCGCGCCGACCGGGCTGCTCCACGGTCCGGCCGGTATGCCCCGGGAAGAGCAGCGGAACGTGGCAGCCACCTACGAAGACCTGCGGCCAGGCACCTACGACCAGACCGAACGCCTCGCCGACATGACGACCAACCATGTTGAAGCCGCGCTCAATTACCCCAACATCTTCCCCCGCTTCGCGGGACAAGGTTTTCTGGAGCGCGCCGACAAAGACCTGGCACTGACCTCGCTCCGGATCTACAACGACTGGATGATCGACGAATGGTGCGGCGGGGCTGGCAAAGGCCGGCTCATCCCGTTGACGCTCGTCCCACTGTGGGACCCACAGCTCGCCGCCGACGAGGTACGCCGCTGCGCCGAGAAGGGCAGTCACGCCATCGCGTTCAGTGAGAACCCATCCAAACTGGGGTGTTCCACGATGTACTCCGGTGACTGGGACATCCTCTGGCAGACCTGCACCGACACCGACACAACCGTGTCGATGCACATCGGTTCGTCGTCGTCGATGCCGTTCACGTCGCCCGACGCTCCCCTTGCGACCAGCATGTCCCTCTACGCGCAGAACGCGGAAGGTTCGCTGGCCGACTGGGTGTTTTCGGGCACCCTGTCGCGCTTCCCACAGCTGAAGATCAGCTATGCCGAAAGCCAGGTTGGGTGGATGCCGTTCCAGATGGAGCGCATGGATTCGGTATGGCGTGAGGGCCGCGGGGGCGTCGGCGGCGCGGGACCGCTGCCGTCAGAACAGGTGCGCGGCAGGGTCTATGGCTGCATCTTTGACGACTTGTTCGGCTTGAAAAACCGCAACGAAGTCGGCGTCGACAACATCTTGTTCGAAACCGACTACCCGCATTCCGACGGCACGTTCCCCCACTCCCGCAAGGTCGCGCACAGCATGTTTGTCGAGGCCGGAATGGACGCGGACGAGTGCTACAAGGTGCTGCGCGGCAACGCCATCAAGGCGTACGGCCTGGCCCGCTTCGGCATCGATAAGTAACGCCGGGCGCTTGCAACTGACTCCGCCGCCGGGCACTTAGGCGGCGCTCGACGATTCCACCGAACGCTCGGTCTTCACCCAGCCCACTTCGGAACGCGACTGCCTGATGACGGCGCCCCACACGGCCGTAAACGGCACGAACGCGAACGGCAGTGCGATCACGTGCGCCAGCCACATCGCTTGGCCAAGACTCACGTCCTTGGCGCGTCGCCAGTACACAAATCCTGTGAACAGCGTCGGGCCAAACGAGACGAAGTACCAGGGCGCCGTCGCCACGAGCCTTCCCAGAATCTGTGATCCGAGCACCGGTGCCGGATGCACCGCGAACATCTCGACCGCCGTGTTCCACAGGGCAAACGGAAAGAGCAGCGACCACGGGATGACGAGCAGTACGGGACTCAACAGGTAGAACGACGTCTCAATCAGCGCGCCGTTTCGCACACGGGGTGAGCGCCACAGCTCGCTCGTTCGTCGACTAGCGGTGATGTGACCCTGAAACCAGCGGGTTCGTTGCCGCAAGAGAGGTCGAATCTGTTCCACCCCTTGTTGCGACACGAACGCGCCACGAGGACTGGCGAGCTTCCAGCCCATGACGGCTAGCGAGATGCTCAGGTCGAGGTCTTCGGTGAGTGATCGTTCCCGCCATGGATCTTCACCTAGCGCAAGTAGCGCCGACAACCGGGTGAACTGTCCGTTGCCGCCGAGGGACACGGACCCTGTCCGGTTCCGGCCCAGTTGGGCTAACGGCGTGACCGCCCAGAACTCAAAATCCTGTAGACGACCAATGAAGCTCTGACGGTTCCGGATTCGAACCCCAAGCTGGACACCGCCCACGTCAGAATCGGCAAACATGGCCGAAACCGCGGGAAGCGCATCCTCGCTCAAACGCCCGTCCGCATCCATGACACCGATCAGCACGTCTTCGGCGTCGGCACCCTGGCGGTCGAGATCGGCGAGGATCCTGTGGAACCCCGCGTTGAGCGCGGCACCTTTGCCGATCTGTGCGTTTGGCAGTTGCCGCTGGACTAAACGGACCCGCTTGTCTTTGAGCCCTTTGATGATCTTCGCTGTCGAATCCGTCGACGCGTCGTCGATCACGTACACCATGACATTGGCGTCGTGGCTCAACAGTCCTTTGACCGTCTCAGCGATCACTTGCTGCTCATTCAGCGCGGGAATGAGGAATACGAAGCGGTGTGACGGACCATCCTGTGAGGCTGGTTGATGGTGACGCCTGTCGAGCAGCGCGCCACCCATATAGGCCCAGAACCCAATGAAGCCCAAGGACGCGACAATCAGCGCAACGCCCGACAGTAGGGCGACCCACACGGCGGCGTTACCGAATGTGGTGGCGTGATCCGGACTGCGTCAGTTGTCCCCGTTGGGGTGTGGGAACGACGCGTGCGTGCCGCACCGTAAAGAGCCCGACGAGCACCAGCAGCAAACCAACGGTGACTAGCCAAATCATTGAGGTGGACGCACCGGTGTGGGCAAGGGTCGCCCCGAGGATGCTGGGACCGGTCACTGCAGCACCTAAGAAACCGCCGTTGTTGTACATGCCATCAAACCTGGAGTCGGAGGGGTGGCCGCCGGTGAGTTCTCGACTCGAGGCACCGGGGCGGGGATATTGAACCTATCGACCCTTCCAGAGGCTTAGTTGAGGCTGTCTTGATCCTCTTAAAGATTCTCTGATTGTCTACCGATCCCCGCGTTTATTCCTGGTCAGACGAATGGAAGGTCGAGCAGTTTGATCGCGTTGCCCCGGGCGATCTTGTACTTCGCTTCGGCATCGAGGTGCCCAAACAACTTCTCTGCGGTCTGCTTTGAATGGGGGAACGTTCCGTCCTGGTGCGGATAGTCGGTCTCGAACATGACGTTGTCGATACCGATCCGGTCGATGAGGTCCATGCCCACGGTGTCTTTAAAGAAGCAGGAGTAGATCTGACGCCTGTAGTAGGTCGATGGTGGCTCGGGTAGCCGAGTCTCGCCCTGGGCCCATTGGTGGGTCTCCCAGGTGTCATCGGCACGTTCGACAAAGTAGGGAATCCATCCGACTTGGCTTTCCGCGTACAACAGTTTGAGCCGGGGGAACTGGGCGAGCTTGCCCGAGAACAGCCAGTCGACCATCGACGACACCGAGTTGCAGGCGATCAGGTTGGCGGTGACGATCGTCGGCGCGTCCGGCGAGGTAACGACCGTCTTGGTCCCCGACCCGATATGCATACAGATCACGGTGCCGGTCTCTTCACACGCTTGAAAGAACGGATCCCAATGGTCCGAGTGGATCGACGGCAGTCCGAGCCAGTTGGGTAGTTCACTCCAGGCAACCGCTCGCACGCCTCGTGCCGCGTTGCGGCGTATCTCGGCGGCGGCGAGGTGCGGATCCCAGAGGGGCACGATGCACAGCGGGATAAGGCGCCCGCCGCTATCGCCCGCCCATTCCTCGACCATCCAGTCGTTGTAGGCCTCAACGGAAAGTTGGGCGAGAGTGCGATCGGACCGTTCGTTGAAGAGCTGCCCGCAGAACCGAGGGTAGTTGGGGAAGCACAGGCTGGCTTCGACATGGTTGGCTTCCATGTCGGCAATGCGGGCCTTCGGGTCGTAGCACCCCGGTGCGATGTCGTCGTAGGTCACACCGATCGCAGCGACTTCTTCCGGTGGGATACCAGGGCAGGCGATGATCTGTTTGAGCTGGTAGCGGTGGTCTTCGTAGTGCCACCACGCCGCCATCTGGTCGCCACTGCCGGGCGTCTCTTTCCACACGCCGTCGACCAACTGCATGTCGCCGCGAGGTGCGATGACGACCCGCGGACCCACGTCGCGGTACTTGGCGGGCAGTCGGTCGACCCACACGTTGGGCGGTTCGACAACATGATCGTCGACGCTGATCAGCTTGGGCATCTCGCCGGCCAGGGCAGCGTTGCCGCCAGATCCTGCCCCTGAGCGGTTGCTGGTCTCGGTGGTCATAATCAGTTCCCCTAGTTACACGGGAGCCAACGTCGTCCGCGGCCCGCCTCAGAAACTTCGTTTGGGAGGTCAGCCGCCGAAGGGGCCCACGTTCATCTGGTCACGAACGGTCACGACGGGAGGGTTCGTGAGGGTGCGCCGCTGCCAGTTGGCACCGTCGACGACCAAGGTGTGCCCCGAGATGAAACGCGCATATGGGGACGCCAAGAACGTCGCCGCCCAGCCCAGCTCGTGACGCTGTCCCACCCGCAAGGCAGGTTGACAGGCATCCTTGTCGGCGGTTCGTTTGAGGTTGCCTTGGATATCGCCAGTCATGTCTTCGTGCGGCATGAGGCCAGGGACTAGCCCGTTGACCTGGATGCCGTAAGGGCCCCACTCAACGGCAAGCGTTTCGGTCATGTTCTTGATACCTGCCTTGGCGGCAGCCGAGTGGGCGAAGCCGGGACCACCCGTCCAGGCGTACGATGCGCCCACGTTGATGATCGACCCAGGGGCCCCGGCCGCAAGGTGCCGGCGGGCGAACTCACGGCTCATCAAGAACGTGCCGTTGAGGGTGATGTCGATCACCGTCCGCCACGCGTTCGGTGACATGTCTTCGGCAGGGACCGGAAAGTTCGCGGCCGCGTTGTTGATGAGGACATCGACCATGCCGAACTGCTGGTCGGCGGCGTCGAACGTCGCGGCGATCTGGTCAGGGTCACGGATGTCGCAGATGAGCGGCAGTACGTCCCCGGCGAACGGTTCGAGCGCCGCCGTTGCCGCATCGAGGTGTTCTTGTTTTCGGCTGGCCACCACGATGTTGGCGTCAAGCCGTGCGAACTCGGTAGCGATGGCTTTGCCGAGTCCGGTACCGCCACCGGTAACGAGCACGGTGACGCCCGCGTAGGTGTGGGGCGGAAGGGCAGTCGCCCCCGGTTCGGGTGGCCGAGGCAGCCCGATCGGCCCGCCGACGGGTGCCGTCGCGCCTGCCGGGTCTTGCGTCGGATGGTCTGCCGGGTCAGCGCTCATCTGTCTGTGTCCTCCACATTCGGTCCGACGTTCACGAGCCCGTGTAGCGGCCGGCGCGATCCTGCGCGCGGGCCGTCTTGAACTCGGCGAAGTCGTCGGAGCGATTCACGTACGTCTGCAGGATCAGCTCGTCGCCCATCGATGAGCGTTGCTCGGGCCGAGCGAGGTTCGCGATGACCCGGCGCGCAGATTTCACCGTCGCGAAGGGGGCCGCGGCGATGCGTTCGGCCATGTCTCGTGCGGTCACGTCCAGGGCGTCTGGCTCGACGACCCTGCTGACGATTCCATGGCTGAGGGCTTCCGCTGCGTCGAGTCGGCGTCCGCAGAGGACCATGTCAGAGACCAAACCGTGCCCGGCAATCTGGTAGAGCACCCCCATACCGCCGGTGTCGGGGATGACACCGTGGCCGACTTCGGGCAGCATGAACTTGGCGTCGGTCGCAGCGATGCGGATGTCGCACAGCAGCGCTCGTTGGAAGCTGCCGCCGATCGCCCAACCTTGGATGGCGACGATGACCGGGGCGTCGATCTGCCAGAGCTGTTGGATTCCTCGGTGCCCTCGAGTCATGAGCTCGTGATGGGTCATCTGAGTCTTGTTCGTCCCGATAGAACCCACATCACGACCCGACGACCAGGACTTTCCCTCGCCCCGCCAAATCACCGCCCTGATGTCAGGGTTCTGCTCGATCTCGGCGAGAGCCTCAAAGAGTTGCCGGTCCATCTCGTCGTCGAAGGCATTGTGCTTGTCAACGTTGTCGTTGGTCAGCGTCGCAATCGCCCCGTCGACCTCCAAATGCACACTGCCCGCCACCCGCGCCCCTCCAAGTCCCTGCGCAAGGTCCCACTCGCCTCGCCCCGATCTTTGATCGGGATTGTATACATTATTCGAGCTGTTCCTCGGCGCTTGGCCCAGCCTCTTCCACCGCCGTTCTTCTGCCACACACGCAGGGAGGGGTTGCGGGCGGGCGGCAACCCACAAGGCACCGAGCCACTTCAAACCCAACCAACCGAGAAGCTCTGGAAGCAGACGGGGTCGCCGCAACCTTGTCCCCGGTTGGTCAAAGCCGTGACCGCGCGATCGACGCGTATGCGGGTGGGCTGATGCCTCTCTAACCTGTCGGGATACGCCGAGCTGAGGAGTTGATCCGTGCACACCAGAGCGACCGATTTGGTTGGGATTGACCTGCCGATTTTTGCGTTCAGCCATTGCCGCGACGTGGTCGCCGCCGTTACCAACGCCGGCGGGTGCGGAGTGCTCGGCGCGGTTGCTCATAGTCCACAGCAGTTGCAGATCGACCTGGACTGGATCGAGGCGGAAGTGGGCGGAAACCCCTACGGGGTCGACCTGCTCGTACCGCAGAAGTTTGTCGGCTCGGACGAAGGCGGGATCGACCGAGACGCCCTCAAGCAGATGCTGCCCGAAGAACACCGCGCCTTCCTCGACAACCTCTTGAAACGCTTCGACGTCCCCCCGCTGCCCGACGACGTTCGCGTCGGCTCAGGCATGGGCGGGATGCGTGTCGACCCCAAGTCGATGGCACCGCTGCTGGACGTCTTGTTTGATCATGCCCCTCGCCTAGTGGCCTCGGCTTTGGGCCCACCGCCCGCGCATTTCCTCGACCGGGCTCACGCACAGGACATTCCCGTGGCGGCCCTTGCCGGGACGGTCGAGCATGCTGTCAAACATGCCGAAGCTGGCGCGGATCTGATCGTCGCTCAGGGCGGTGAGGCAGGTGGGCACACCGGCGAAGTGTCGACCATGGTCCTGGTACCCGAAGTGGTGGATGCGGTCGGCGCCGACGTACCGGTGTTGGCGGCGGGCGGTATCGGCACCGGACGGCAGATCGCGGCCGGTATGGCGCTTGGCGCCGACGGGGTGTGGTGCGGCTCGGTGTGGCTGACCACCGAAGAATCCGAGGTGCCTCCGTTCATCCGCGACAAGTTTGTGAAGGCCGGTTCGAGAGACACCGTGCGGTCGCGTTCGCTCACGGGAAAGCCGGCCCGAATGCTTCGCACCCCCTGGACCGAGGCGTGGGCTTCGGAGGATGGGCCGGGTGCCTTGCCGATGCCGCTCCAGCCGATGCTGGTCGGCCCGGCCCTCGCCAGGATCGGGCGTGTCGCCGGACAGCCCGGCACCGGCGCCAACGAACTCGTCACCTACTTCGTCGGCCAGGTTGTCGGGGCGATGAATCAAGTGTCACCAACCCGCCGAGTGGTGCTCGAAATGATGGAAGAGTTCGTCGACGCCCTCGACCGTTTGGCGTCGCTTTCCGATGGCGGCTGATCCCTTACCCCCGCGTGCTCCTCGAGGCGTCGCTCGCATACCAGTTGGACTACCGAACCGAGAGTCACCGACAGTGGCTCAACCTTGTGCGGCAGCGACGGCGACCGGCGAGTCGCTGAGGCGCCCTTGGTGAACGACGGCCACGCCGGGTACCGTGAGCCGATGGCAGCGGTAGACGTTTCTCAGGGTGGGCACACCAAACCGTTCGGACCGGCGGACGACTTGTCGTTTCATCGGCGGCATTTCGCGACGGTTACGACGGTACGCATCATGGTTCCGATGTTGATCGGCTTTGTCGCATGGCGTGTGTACCTGGGCAACTGGCAGATCAGCGACTTGTATGTCGCCCTGGCTCTTATCGGGTTTCAGCCGTTCACCGAATGGCTGATCCACATCGGCATCCTCCATTGGAAGCCGCGCAAGGTCGCAGGGATCCCCATCGATCTACATGCTGCCAAGAAGCACCGGGGACACCACTGGGACCCCAACGATGTGCCCCAGATCTTCATTCCGTTGTTTGACCTGGCGACGTTGATCTTGGGGGTCGGCCTGCTGTTGGTCGTCCTGCTTCCCCGGACCGAACTGGTAGTGACGGGAGCGGTGGTCGGCACCTCTCTGGCGCTCACCTATGAGTGGACCCACTACCTCATCCATACCGCATACCGGCCCAAGTCCGGCTGGTACCGGGCGATCTGGCGGTCGCATCGGCTCCACCACTACCGCAACGAGCACTACTGGTTTGGTGTCACCAACAACATCGGCGACCGAGTTCTGCGGACCAATCCCGAAAAAACCGCCGTGCCTGTCTCGGACACCGCCCGCACCCTGGGCGTCGACATCCC
>JAGNEX010000101.1 GCA_018003035.1 Acidimicrobiia bacterium | reverse complement strand
CTGGATGCGGGCAACTTTGCCCGGGTGATCACCCATAATGTGCGGTACGGCCAGTCGCTCATCGACGACTTTGCGAACTCTCAGAAGGCGCCCCATATCGCCATTTCGGTCGACATGCTCGACACCGGTATCGACGTACCCGAGGTCGTCAACCTGGTGCTGTTCAAGACGGTCAACTCCAAGACCAAGTTTTGGCAGATGCTGGGGCGAGGCACCCGTCTGTCGCCCAACCTGTTCGGTCCGGGGGCCGACAAAACCTGCTTCAACGTGTTCGATTTCTGCGGCAACCTCGAATACTTCAGTCAACCGATCGCACCTGCCGAACCCGGCGGCAACCAGCAGTCGCTGAGCGAAGTGCTGTTCAAGGGCCGACTCGACCTGCTGGAGGTAATGCGGGACTCCGGCGAACATGCTGCTTCTCGCGCCGACATTGCGGCGATCCTCCAGGGCGCGGTGGCATCGATGAATCACGACAACTTTTTGGTGCGGCCGCATCTGGAGTTGGTCGAACGCTTCGAGCAACCGGAAGCGTGGAACACCGTCACCCTTGAGGATCTAGCAGCGCTGCGGGAGCGGGTGGCGTCGCTGCCCGACCAGCTCGCCGCCGAACCCGAAGAAGCCAAACGGTTTGACGTGATGCTGTTGGGTACACAGCTCAGCTTGCTACGGGCCGAACCGTTCGAGCGGCAGCGGGCTCGCATCGTCAAAGTGGCCTCCGCGCTAGAAGACCTCGGCACGTCGATCCCGGCGGTGGCTGCGCAAATGGATCTGATCGTGCAGGTGCAGACCGACGAGTGGTGGGTCGATGTGACCTACCCGATGCTTGAAGATGTACGCCGCCAGTTGCGGTCGTTGGCGCATTTGATCGAGGCCAAGCGGCGGGTGGTGTTGTACTCCGATTTTGCGGACACGTTGGGCGAGGTGACCGAGATCGCGTTGGTGGGTGCTGGCCCGGGTGGCGGGTCGTCGGAGTTCGCCGAGTTCGGTGAGCGGGTCCTGCAGTTCTTGAGTGACGGGTTGGCCGCCGACATTGTCGCCAAGGTCCGCAGCGGAGCGCCCTTGACCGCTGCCGATATGGATGAGTTACAGCGCACGTTGGTCGCTGCCAACGTGGGCGACCAAGATTCGTTCGCCGCTGCCAGCGCCAAACTCGGCAGCTTCGGCCTGTTCATCCGGTCACTGGTCGGCTTGGACCGCGCCGCCGCAAAACGAGCCTTCGCCGAGTTCTTAGACGACAAGCGGTACAACCAAAACCAGATCCGTTTCGTCAACCTGGTCATCGACGAACTCTGCAAAGAGGGACGACTCCCCGCCGGACGCGTATACGCCGAGCCCTACGTCGGTCTCGCCCCCCACGGCCCCGAACAGATCTTCACCACCGACCAAGCCGACCGCTTCTTCGAAGTTCTCGCCACCCTCAACCTCGCCGACACCGGCCTGGCCTCATGACAGAGTACGGCCAGCGACCGTTATGAGGGGCTTCGGACCGGAGGACGGTCGTTGTCGACTGACCTCCAGCGTCGAATGACGGTGGCAAGCAACCCTCTCGAACTCAATGCTGGTGTTGCGGCGCGATCTCGGCATAGATCGCTCACCGAGATGACGCCAAGTCCAAACTTGGACTACTGAGCACCTTTGCAGGCGTCTGGGCCACTGACGCACCAGCCAGCTTCTCTGAGTGCACTGGCAGCATCGTTGGGGTTCCGCCTGACCGCCGCCTTCAGCTGTATCGAGTGCCAACGTGATCGGTGCTCGGCAACGGCCGCCTCCCACCCGTCGCGCGGAACCACCATCTCCTCCGTCACTACGAACTCGATGAGGTCTTCCAGTGTCGGACGAAAGCGTTTTCCACCGACCGGCAGGTGGAGGTCGCGAAGCGTCCTCGACTTTCGTCGATCCCCGAGGTAGAGCTCGTCAAGATCAGAACGCTCCCCCGAAACATGAAGGTGGGAACCGGGAAAACTATTGACAGGCTGCCTGGTGTAGTCGATCGCAACCACCAAGTCATCGTCCTCCATGGCTTCAGACGAATAGAGACTCATGGTGCTCGTACTCATAGCAAGGTAGACCCCTTCAGGATCGAGCTCGTAGGAGTGGGCGAGATAGAGAAAGAGGCGAGGCTTCGTACCTGCGAGGCCGATGGGGATCGGATCGGGCTGGATCTTGGTCCGCTTAATTCCGAAGCCCATGATCGTTTTGCCGTTCGCTGTAGTCAGAGGGGTGATGCGAACACCGTTGCAGATTGTCCGGTTGAGAACGTCGGAGGTATCAGCTGCGAAGGAACGCGCTTGGGCATCGAGATCACGCAACACGGGAGATTCCAGGTCAGGCCCTGCCTACGCCGTCAATGGCAAACCAGGCGCGCCGCAGCTTCTCAGACGCGAATCGCCCCTGACTGGCCTGACTACGAAGATCGTCAAGAGTGACACCGACGTCCTGCAACGTCTGTTCCACCAGAGCATCGATTTCTGCGTCCGTTGCGAAATCGTGGAGGTCATTGTCGACGGTCATGCTTGATCTCCAAGGTGCGCGGCCGAGGGGTGGAATCAGTGGAAACGATAACGACCACCTATGACATCGAACTATAGGTGCTGCAACCTTTAGCCTCCCGCCGGCAAGTTGCCCGTCTGCAGATTTGGACGGTCTGCACCGCACGCTAGTTACTGCCAACGGCAGAAATGTAATGGAACGACCCTCATACGGCGTCACCCTCAAAGACCACCAAATCGCTGCCGCCGCTAACGCCGCCACACCTCCGCAGGAACCAAGGACCACCGCGCCCGCCCGTGACACCCGAGCTTGAACGGTTAGCGGCACCGGCGCTCCTTCGCGTCCGTCTTGTAGTGCAGAGCACGTCCATTCTGTGGCGGAAACCGCGTCCAATCTGTAGTCCACGACGAGGATGGACGAACTGAAACGCATTGTTCACGACGTTCGACGAACTCCTTGGCGGGCTACTAGCCCTCCCGAGCAACGAAGCCACCTCGCAGCTCCAACGAGTCGAAGCCCACATCCAACGACTGGAGAATTAGATGAGCACACGCGCCAAAGACATCACCGTCACCACCAAGCATCTGCCAGCTGTCCACCTCGCCGTCGCCTCGGGAGTCAGCGCCAGCTTCGATTCCACCGACATTCAGCCCGTCATTGAGCCGCTGTATCCGGAACTGCTCGGCGCACTGAGTTCGGCCAGGGTGGAGATCGCTGGACGGTCGATCTCCTATTACGACGACACCGTCGATGGTGGGATCGGTGTTCATGCCGGATTCCCGGTCGACGAGTGCGTGACCGAGGTCCCAGGACTCGAGGTCGTCGACCTTGCCGAGGTTCCGCTGGCGGCGACTGCCATCCACCGCGGCGACATGGCGACCGTCGACATCGACACGGTTGCGCCGCTCTTAGAATGGAGTGGCGCCAACAGGTTCCGCACCACCGGGTACTCGCGAGAGCACTACCTCGAATGCCCCGACGACGTCACACAGTGGCGAACCGAGATTCAGTTCCCGATCGAGCCGACCCCTACCGACTGAGCCGCGCCTTCACCTCGATCGTGAACCAGCCAACACTGCCCGGATCAGGACCTCCCAGTCGGCCCACCAGGTCGGTCCGTTGCTTGTGACCGTAAAGAAACCTTTCGGGTCAAGGCCCCACTGTAAAGGAAAAGGCGTTTTTCTTTACAGTGGGCTACGGTTCGCGAATGGATGTCGATCGATATCAAGCCTCTGAGTTCGGTAGGGCAGGTCGAACCGTTGGACCCAACAGCTATGTGGCCTACTTTCCTGCCCCGATTCCACGCCAGCTCACGCTCTCCAACGACAACGTGTCCGCGATGGCGGAAGCAGAAGCTGCGCTCGGACACCTCGTCGGAGCAGGGCGACTGCTCCCCAACCCTCAGTTGATGGTTGGGCCCTATCTCCGCCGCGAGGCGCTCGCATCCACTCGGATCGAAGGAACCCAAGCATCGCTCGCCGAGCTCTATGAAGCCGAGGTAAGCGATACCGAGCCGAGCCCTGATGTCGAGGAAGTCGTCAACTACGTCAACGCCATGGAACGAGGGCTCCTCCTCCTCGGCCAACTCCCGTTCAGCGTGCGGCTCATCCGAGAGATGCACCGAGTTCTCCTGTCCGGCGTGCGGGGTCGACACCGCCAACCAGGTGAGCTTCGAACCAGCCAAAATTGGATCGGAGCGTCGGGGGCGACCATCGAGACGGCGTCCTTCGTACCGCCACCCCCCGACAAAGTTCCGGGCCTGCTGAGCGACCTGGAGCAGTTCGTGAACGCCGAGGATCTCCGGCTGCCGCCGCTGGTGCAGACGGCGTTGGTGCACTACCAGTTCGAAACGATCCATCCGTTCTTGGATGGCAATGGGCGTCTCGGTCGGCTGCTGGTCGTGTTCGCGTTGATGTTGCGCGACCGTCTGCCCTCACCGCTGCTGTACATCTCCCCGTATTTCGAAGCACGCCCAACCGACTATTACGACGCGCTTCAAGGGGTTCGCGAGGAGGGAAACATCGAGCGCTGGATGAGCATGTTCTTCGATGCCGTCACGGTTCAGTCGAACGACGCGATCGTCCGCGCCGAGGAGTTGACGGATCTGAGGGAACGCTACCGAGATGTGATCCAGGCGGTTACTCGCGGGGCGGCGGTTCAGCTGGTCGAACTCGTTTTCGAAAAGCCAGTACTCACCGCAGGACTCGTCGAGCGACGTCTGGGAGTGAGCAAACCAACTGC
>JAGNEX010000041.1 GCA_018003035.1 Acidimicrobiia bacterium | reverse complement strand
ATCAACGGGTACACGTTGTGAACGTGCAAAACGTCCGGGGTCTCCGCTGCCAGCACCTTCGCCACTGCCGCCCCGTGACCTGCGCCGGTCACGGGCGCGATCGCGGCGCGCGCCTTTCCAAGAACCGAGTAGTGCTCCGCTTCATCGTTGTACGCGTCGTAGTCGATGACTTGTAGGCCGTGCTCTCTCAGTGCTCGCCGTTCCAACGCAACCACCTTGTTCTCTCCAGAAGGAATCCTGGAGCGGTAGTGGTTGTGCACGTGCAGGATCTTCATTCGGAGGCAGGCACCTGTTCGGCGTCTGCCGATCCCAGCTCAGCGCCGCCGGTTCCGTCGCCAAAACCAACACGCTTTTCGTCCTCGGGTGAGGTGTAGCCGTACTCGCCGTAGAAGTCGCGCTGCAGGTATTCCTCGCCCACTGGCATCACGGGACGAGCAGGGTTGCCGGCGTAGATCATCTCGGGCTCGGTCACTCGGATACCGGGGACCGTACCCATGGCCAAGACCGCGTGCCGAGGGACTCGTGTCCCTGGGCGGATCAGGCAGTTCGAAGCCGCCATCGATCCGTACTCAAAGACCACCCCAGCGGTTACTTGCTTTTGGGTAACCCAGTCTGGTTGGTGCGTAAAGATCGTCGAGCGCACACCACCGATACCGGAGATGTCTTCAAAGGTCAGACCGCCCGAGCAGTCGATGAAGTGCCGAATCGTGATCACACAGTTGCGGCCCATCTTCAAGAAAGCTGGTGCCACGTCGGGACCGGCGTCCCGAAAGACCGCCGCGACCCGGACCCAGTTGTACCGGCCGATCTGGGCGCGTTCGGCCATCTCTACCCTGCGCAGACGGAGGATCATCGTGAAGTGATCGATGTGGGCAAAGTCGTCCATCGAGAGCTCTTCAACGTCGACCATCGACCAACCGATCCGCGCGGTCGGGGCGATCTTCCAGCCAAACAACCGCTGGAACAAGAATCGTTTGACTTTCCAGGGAAACAGCATGAAGGCCAGCTGCACGAGGACTCGTGCGGTTCTGTTCTTGACCATGTCGTCGAAATCTTTCGTTCGTTGGGGTTGTAGTTAGATCGTTCGAGTCGAACGCGTCGGCGCGCCAACCTTGTTGAGCAGGCCGATGAGGCGTCCCGTGACCGCGGGAGCAGAGAAGGTCCGTTCTGCATAGGTACGGGCATTCCGGCCCAGAGCGGCGCGTTCTTGGGCGGGCATCGAAACCATTTGCCGTACAGCGTCGAGAAAACCCTGCTCGTCTTCGGGGTTCACGCAGGTACCTGCGTCTTCGCGCTCGATGATCTGGGCAGCCAGATTGCTTCGAGGGATAGATCCCACGATCGGTCGACCCGCGCACAAGTAGGACAGCACCTTGGACGGAACCGAGAAGTCCCCGGCGTCATATGTCAGCAGTGCGATCAGCACGTCGGCGCTTCCGAGAACTTCAGGGAGCCATTCGTACGGTTGGAAGGGCAGCAGCACAAGGTTGTCGAGACCTTGCGCAGCCTTCGTTTCCGCGAGTACGTCCGCACCGACGCCTTCGCTGATGACGATCACGCGGGCCTGGGGCACGTCACTGAGTCCCCTAGCGAGCCCGCTCAGCAGGTCGGGGTTGTGCTTCAGCCCGAGCGTGCCCGAATAGATCAGATTGATTGTTTCGTCAACACCCTGGTCCGCCGCCCAATGGTTATCGCGGTCAGCGATCGGGTAGTCGTCGATGATCGCCCAGTTCTCGAGAACCGTGCATTTCGACCGAGGTGCGCCCATCTGTTCGACCATGTCTAGATGTGCTCCAGAAATAAGCACCAGATGGTCCGCCGACTTCACCAATCGACGCTCGATCCGCTCATAGAACCGGCCGATCAGGTCGCCCGGTCGCCCCATGCGTTCCGACAAGATGCGACGCGAGGCAATGCCATAAAAGTCTTGAATCCAAAAGACCATCTTGGAATCGTTGGCCTTGCACCACTTGTCGATCTTGCGCATCACGTCGAGTGGAGTGTTGGCGACAAGGACCACAGCAGGCTGGATACGGTCGAGTTCCTGGGTGCAGCGCCGCGCCCATTCGATCTCTTGGCTGCGGCGTTTGAGCCAGGAGTACTTGGCAAACTCCTCGTCAAGCGAGATGCCGATCAGCCAGTCGGACTGCTTGTAGCCCTCGGCCGAGGACGCCATGTTCGGTCCCTGAAACGAGGACGAGTACATGTAGGACACGTCGTGGCCAAGCTCGCGCAGCTGTTCCACACCGCGTTTGAGAAACGGGTGGTTTGAGTAGTCGATCAGCATGACGTCGTGAAAGACGCGGCCGGACGTCTCGTCGCGTTTGGGCTGTGAGTGTTGGGTGAGTGAAGTCGTCATGTGCTGCGCTCGCTCAGCTGGCGTGAGCGGCCATCTCCATTCCTCTAATCGAACCGTCGCTCTGGTCGGTGAACCAGGCATAGGTGGCTTCGAGCCCCTCTCTGAGGCTGGTCTGTGCGGACCACCCCAGATCGCGCAGTCGGCTCACGTCGAGCACCTTGCGGGGCATGCCGTCTGGTTTGGTCGAGTCGAAAACCAATTCGGCGTCGGGGATCACAATCGAGCGAACGGTCTCGGCGAGTTCGCGGATTGTGATGTCGGTGCCGGTTCCCACGTTGATGTGGTCGTGGTCGCTGTAGTTGTTCATCAAGAAGACGCAGGCATCCGCCATGTCTTCGACATAGAGAAACTCCCGCATCGGCGACCCGGTACCCCAGATCTCCACCTGGGAGGCGCCCTCTAGCTTGGCGTCATGGAACTTTCGGACAAGCGCCGGGACGACGTGGCTCGAGGCCAGGTCGAAGTTGTCGAAGGGACCGTAGAGGTTGGTTGGCATCGCCGAAATGAAGTCACAGCCGTACTGTTGGCGGTACGCCTGACACAGCTTGATTCCGCTGATCTTGGCAATCGCATACCACTCGTTGGTGGGCTCCAGCGGGCCGGTCAGCAGCTGGGCTTCGTCGATCGGTTGCGTGGCGTGCCGGGGGTAAATGCATGACGAGCCCAAGTACAGCAGTTTGCCCACGCCGCTCAAGTAGCTGGCGTGGACGACCGTTGCGTGGATCAGCATGTTGTCGTAGATGAACTCCGCCGGGCGGGTGGAGTTGGCCATGATGCCACCGACCGTTCCCGCTGCCAGGAACACCACGTCCGGCCTCTCTCGATCGAAGTACTCGTTGACCGCGGCCTGATTGCGCAGGTCTAACTCGTCCCGTGTGGCGGTCAAGATGTTCTCGAACCCGTCGGCTTGCAAACGCCGCACCAGCGCGGAGCCCACGAGCCCGCGATGGCCGGCAACAAAGATCTTGTCTGATCGTCTCATCATGGAATGACCCCTCAAGTAGGCCCCGCCGCTAGCGCGCATCGGAGACTCGTGTGCCGTGGTTTGAGCCAGCCCGACTGGACCGACTGTTTTGGCGAGCAACGATCAGACGAGGCCGAACCCCGTCAGTCGGCGCTTACTTGTTGGGGGAATTCGATGGTTGATTGGCGTAAACGAACAGGTCGTTGAAGTCCTCGGACTTGGCAGCGGGAGGCAGAATCTCTGCTGCCGGCCCGGGGGCGACAGGTGCGGCCACAAACATCGGCCACGTCGGCTCAGGATCAGGGTCCACTCGGTCCTCTGCGTAACGCCGTGACGAAAGCGCCACAGCCATCGCTATCTGGAACCAGACGTACCTCGTCCAAAAGATGTTCGATGTGAGCGCGATCAGGAAATAGCCGATACAGCCAACGGAGTAGCCAAGCGACAACAGGGCGCGGCGGTCCCATGGTGTGCGCGCACTTGGATGCAACACCTTGGGCGCTAAGGCGGGCCGAGCAGCCGCCAACATGACCAGCAGGAAGGCAGCCAACGCAAGCAGACCGGCCGACGCCCAGATCTGCAGGTACACGTTGTGCACGATCTCTGCCTCGTCGAAACCGCCACCGAACAGTGGGTTCCGGTCGATCTTCTCGACGGCCCATTCGTGAGCCTCGGCGCGCACGTCATCTGCGATCTCGACGCTTGCGTTGCCCCCGCCGAAGAGCCGCGCCAGCGCGTTGTATTCGGGCAGTTGCACCAGCCCAGTGGCGAGGACCGCAAAGCTCACGACGATCGCCAGCCATCCCCACAGCAGGAAGATGGCCCGACGCGTCCGCACCACAAAGATGGCCACAGCCAGCACCATTCCTAACAAGGAAGCCCGCGAGCCGCTTTCGATCACCCCGTAGCTAGCAATGGCTAGACAGCCGAACGCGACATACCGCAGGAAGCCCTTCTCCGAAAGGTAGAGGGCAAGCGCCACCCCAACTCCGAAGACAACGGTCAGACCGAAGTGGTTCTCATGCGTTGTCAGGCCGAGTACACGGCCAAACGGCGTCTTGAAGTGCACGAACCCCAGAACCGAAGAAATCATCAGCCCGGCCATCCAGGCCCAGGTCATCAGCCGGGCAAGCGGCGTCGTTAGTCGGATGGTTCCCAGAGCCCACGGCAGTAGAACCGTGGCGACAAAGACCCTGAATGCCCCGAAAAGCGCGAGCGTCACATCTGCTGCAGTGAACGACGATGCGATCCCACACGCGGAGATGATGGCGCCCCCAATCATCAAAGGCTTCATCTCGGGAACGACGGTGTCTTTGGTTCGCGTCGTCATCAAAAACACGAGGGCGATGAGCGGCAACATGATGACGTCGCTCAGTGCTGTCGTCTGAGAAACGCGCACACCCGACATGGGGATCGTGAAGGCAAAAATGGCGAGAAGGGCGATGAACAGGCCTTGTGACCGCCCAAGGCGGTAACTCGCAGCGAGCGCCAGCAGACCGAGGCTAACGCCAGCGACCACCATCAACGGCTTGCGTTCTACAACGAAATAGCCTGCGACACCCGCGACGATTCCGCACAGTATGTATGCCGGTATCCAGTACCGCGATTCGGAAGTTTGTTCCGACATGATTGCCTATCCAGTGCCTGCTCGCATGCGTACCTTCCGAAAGGGAAGGCCGAGCATTCCAAGGCGCTGGGGGCCGCCGCTTGGTGAAACCGAGTATTGCCTACAGCCGCTCTTTCGCAGATTCGAAGCCGATGGCTTGGGTTTCCCTTGAATAGGCCTTAATCGACATTTCGGATCGGACCTCACTATCGCGCTCGAAAAGATCCTCTGGTTCGGACCGTCCTAAGCGGCTCAGACCGAATGCGAGCGACACCACCGCGCTGATGAACAGCCCAATTCCGGCGCCTGTGGTGCCGAAGAGCTGGGCAAAGACCAGGACCGCGGGCACCAGGATGACGACGGCGACGATCTCGACGGTCGACGCCAGCCCTGGGTTGCCCATGCCTCCGGCCGCTTCGACCAGGGTCCGTCGAGCCCCGAAGACGGCTCCAGCGACGATTAGCCACTGCGTCACCCCAATCGCGGGTCGAAACTCTTCACCGAAGGCGAGCGGCAGGATCCAGGGGGTAACGGCGCAAAGGCCAGCAGCGGCGAGCCCGCAAAGCAGCGCAGACCAAAGGACATAGCGTCGAGCTGCACCTTGCGCGACACCTTGTTGTTGGGCTTCTGCGACTTGTGGAAGTGCCAACAGCCCGACTCCCAACCCCAGAAACCTCGGCATGTTCGAAAACGCTAGGCCCACCGAGTAGTAGCCGAGCTGAACGTTTGTCAGCACTACCCCAGCGATGCCCTGGTCGACCCTGAACTGTTCCACCGGTGAAGACGTGCCGAGCAGGCCTTTGCGGCCGTACGACGCCACCTCCTCATAGGGGATCGGCGTGCCGCCAGTACGCGGCGGAACGTTGCGAACAAACCACCCCGAGACCGAACCCCCGATGGCAAAGCCCAGTACCCATGCGAGCACTGCACCGGTCAAGGTGTCGATCTTTACGATGTAGAACACCGCAATGAAGACGGCGTACAAGATGACCGGAACGGTGATCAACACGTTGTGAGCGAAGTACTGCTGGCGCCCCAGCAGGACGGCGAGGGAATGCTGAAGCATCACGTGAAACGGGATCGACGCGGAGGCGATCACCGCAGAGACGACCACGGAGCGGTTGGTCTCTCGCACCAGTAAGAACACGCCTAAGAGCGAGATGAACGGCAAGGCGGCCGAGAGCCAGATCTCTCGTTTCGCCACCTGAGAGCGGATGAACCCCTCATCAAAACCGGTCGCAAGGTGGTAGGTCATTGCCCGCGGCAGACCGAGTACTCCAAGCTGACTCAGCACCGACGGCACCAAGATCACCAGGGCAAAGCGACCGCGGTCTTCGGCGCCGAGCATGCGAGCGATCAACGGTCCGGTCACGACCAGCGCGGCCTGAATGACCAAAATCGTAAGTACAGCGCCCGAGGCGCTCTTCTTCGAAGGTTGGGAAAGGTCCTGTGGCATCGACGCCCACGATCGACACAACCGGCCTAACGGCCGGATGTTCGTACCAAGTCAACGTGGGGGCTCCCAACTGAGTCAGCCGGGCGATTCGACGATAACGCGGGTCCTGGTTTGGGCTCGATCCCCGAGCGTGCGCGGGTAACGCGGACGTTAACCCCCTTGGTAATAGAGGGCTCCGCTCGGCGGTTCACCGAGAATGCGCGAAAAGACCGCGAACACCGCGAGGAACGGCCAGATAATGGTGGGGATCGCCAACTTTTCTTGCCAGGTCATGTCACGGTGGATCGGCACGACCGCGGGGTTGATCGACGTAAGCCAGTCATTGCGCATCTGCGTGGCGACGGGGTGGAAGAAGCCCACGTGCATGATCAGGGCGAACAGCCGCTTGTCGAACGTCGGCGATAGCAGATCGGAGATGTTGTCCCCCTGGGAGTTGGGCGACTGGTAGACGTTCCGATCAGGAAAACCGGAGCCCTGTGAGAGACCTGCGATGCCTCGGAAGATCGTCCCCACCTGCGTCATCCCGGCAAGCCGAGCGAGGCGTTCGCTGCTGGCGTTGTACACGACCCCATCGTCGAGTGAGTAGTGCATCGACACCTTTCGAGAGCCGAGTCGCGGATCACTCCCCTTGTACAGATGAGCGAAGTTGATTGGGTCACCCAAGTCGATGAGCTGCTGGAGCCCTGCGTACAGCACCGCAGCTTCACCACCGGTCGCGTTGGGCGGTGACGCTTCTTGCAGGTGGAGTTCATCAAAGAACGTCGAGACCGAAATGAGGTCGAGAATGCCCGCTCCGGTCACCTCAAGGTGCGACGCTCGAAGGTCGGGTTCGAGAGCGATGAATGTCGCTCCGAGAATTCCGCCCATCGACGTGCCTGAATAAGTCAGGTCGTCGACGTTGAGATCGGGTGCGCCGTCGGGCCCTCCCCCAGCGCCGTACAGGTCGAGATTACGGAAACTGGTTTGCAGAGCACTGACCAGCGAGATCTGATCGATCGGCGATTGCTGGACCATACCGGCCATTCCGCTGATGGTCGCCGGGCTCGCAAGGTCGGTGACAAAGCCTTCGGTGGGGATTCTTGAACCGTGGTTGGGCTGGTCAATCGAGATCGTCGCAAAACCGTGATCGGCCGCTTCACGCGCCCAGAAAAGCATCGAATGGTTTGATGTAGTGATGCCGTGGCCGTAGATCAGGACCGGCGCCCGTTTGGCACGGTCGACCGTAGGCAGGGTCAGCAGAAACTTGACCCACACCGGCTTGGGTTCGACGATTCCTCGGTCAAAGACCCTGTCGGCGTTGCGGAAGTCGTAGGTCAAGACCTCGCCGGTGATCAACGCTCCGATGGTCGGCTCGGGGAAGGTGGCCTTCACCTCGACGTTGCGGATGGGGTGTGGCAGCGCACGGACTTTGTCGGCGCGCGCGATCGTCTGGTCAAGCACCTCTGATTCGGCACGCACCCGCAGGTCGGTCATGGTCAGAACGAGGTCAGGGTTCAGTCCGGTCGCAGCGATCTCGGCCAACAGGTCCCGGGCGTACTGCGCACCGAACCCGTTCGGATCGCCCAACAACGCCTGCGACATCCCCGCACTGCGGGTGTACGGCGAGCCGTCGAGACGGCGGAGGGCGGTCGTCGTGTACGCCACGTACCGGCGACCGAACTCGAAGCGGTCCCGAGGCACAATCTCGACGATCCAGGAGTCGGCGTCCTGACCGGACGAGACGCGGTTTCGTCGCACCATGATCGGGACTCGCTGGCGGGTTTCGGCGTCGAAGACGACCACAGCATCGCCGCCATCGGGGGGCAGCGTCGCCGGGTCCCACGGGGCGGGAAGTTCAAAGAGGATCGGCCCGCTCGTCGGAAAGCCACTCATACCGGTCAGGACGTTTGCCGGATGCACCGACGGCGGCAATTGCGCGAGCACCTCGGGGCGCATGGTGGAGTCGGGAATGACGACCGTAAAGCCCGTGGGTGACGCAGGGTTGGGAACGCCTGCGAGCGACGTCGGATAGGGCATTGCACAGGTCTTGTAGCCCAGCGGGTTGCACAACGGTGGAGCGTCGGGCGCTAACACCTGCGCCAGTAGCGGGTTGCCCGCCAGCTCAGGTGGCAGAAGGCTTTCTGCACCCGCCGGTTGCGCGCCCGCGATCGAAGCCGCCGACCCCTGCGAGGTGGTAGCACCGATGAGTGCGAGTGCACCGCACAGCATCAGAACGGCCAGCCCACCGCCGACGAGGCCTTTGGCCCTAGCCAAGTTTCTGGCCGGTCTAGGTTCGTCGACAACCTGTCGGCAGACGAGGCGAGCGTCGTGGCCACGGGGGTGACGAATTCTCATCACAGGCATCTTTGGCGTCTCCGGCTTCTTGAACCGTCGGAAGGCGCGGCGGGGGCGCCGCTAAGCGGTATCGATTTCGCCAGAATGTACTGCCGTTCACCTGGCCACTCAGACGATCCTCAAACGAAGGCCGCCTCAACGCCACCTGCGTCGACGCAGGCTTCCCGGACTGTACGGCAGCGGTCGGCACCCTCCCGGAGGCCGTCGAGTACTGCGCAATGTCTGGTCGCGCCGTGATGGGTCGGGCATGATTGAGTGATGGCCGGGCTCTCGTCGTCCCACAGATACAGGCACCGAGGTCCAGGGGCTCCGCCCCGAGTTCTGGCCGCCTTCCAGTCAAAGCAGGACCTGCGGTAGCGATGCTGCTCCGATCACCGCTCTTGCGGCGGCTCGTGTCCGTACCGGCCGTCACGATCCTTGCCGTTCTGCTGCTTCTCAGCGCCCCCTTGTGGCTCCTCGCCAGCTTGTTTGTTGACGGCTATCGGGCCGTGCGCCGCCAGCCGGGCGCGCTGTGGCGCTTGTGGCTGTGCGCCCTCGTGTACGCCTGGACCTCTGTCGGAGGCCTCATCTGGCTGGGAGCGAGTTGGATCGCAACCTTTGGGGGTCGCGACCGCGTACGCCTGGTCGAGAGCGCCTACCGCGCACAGTCATGGTGGGCGGGCACTTTGTATCGAGGCTTGGTCTGGGCCTTCAACCTCCGAATCGAAGTCGAAGGCGACGGCATCATCAAGCCGGGTCCGCTGGTAGTGCTCATCAGACACGTGTCGATCTTGGACACACTTCTGCCCCTCAATCTGATCACTCGCCGCCACGACATACGACTCCGATATGTACTCAAACAAGAACTGCGAGCCGACCCGGCGCTCGATATCTGCGGATCGCGGCTACCCAATTATTTCGTCGACCGAGAAGCGAGCAACACTGCCGCCGAAATCGACGGCATCGTCGCCTTAGCCGACGATCTGGACAAGCACTCTGGTGTGATCATCTACCCGGAAGGGCGGCTGGCAACCGCCGCTTCTCGGGCGAAAGCGGCCCAGCGTGCCCTTACCCAACATCCCGACCTGGCCCATCTGACCGGCAGCTACCGACACGTCATTGCGCCTCGTCCGGCCGGGACGTTGGCGCTGGTCAACGCAACCGACTGCGACGTTCTTATCGTCGGTCACTACGGACTCGACAAGATGGTCGGAGTGCGTTCACTCTTCGACAAGAACCTCCCGGGTTCCACTATCACCGTCCACTTCACACGAATCCCACGCAGTGCCATCCCGGCGCCGGCTACGGCCCGCTGGCTGTATGAACGGTGGGCAGCGCTCGACGACTGGGTCGACTCGGTCGCCCCAAGCCCCGACGGGACGGGCCCGGGCAGCACGCAACTCCCCCCAACGGGCGGGAAGGTCGCCAATCATTTGGCGGCACCACCGCCGTAACCGTGTCACAGCTTTCCCGACCCGCGAAGAGCCCACACCGAACACGTCCAAGGAGCCGACGTTGGCCGCCACCTTTTTGCAGATGAGCTTCGAAACCCTTGGAGCGCTACTCGGCAGCCTTGCGCTGCTGTGGGTCGTCTCGGTCATCGTCAAGGACGCCTCGATCGTCGACCTCGCGTGGGGCCTGCTCGCTGGGCTTGTCTCCGTGGTCGATCTCAGCGCTACGCGGTGGGATTGGCCCCGAACCCTGATCGCGTTGTGTGCCACCCTGTGGGGACTGCGCCTGTCGATCTATTTGATGTCGCGCAACCTCGGCAAAGGTGAAGACCGGCGGTACCGGGCCATGCGAGCCAAAACCGGGCCAAAGTTCGTGTTCACCAGTCTGTTCACCGTGTTTCTGGCCCAGGGTGGAATCTTTTGGATCGTGTCGATGCCGCTGCAAGGAGGCATCTATTACGGCGATGACATCCAAACTCTGTTCCTGGTCGCTTTGGGTGTTGCGTTATTTGGGACCGGCTTCGTGTTCGAATCCGTCGGCGACTTTCAACTGGCACGGTTCAAAGCCGATCCAAGCAACGCGGGCAAAGTCATGGACCGTGGTCTGTGGCGCTACACGCGCCATCCCAACTACTTCGGCGACAGCTGTGTCTGGTGGGGGATCTGGCTCATCGCAGTGGGAATCGGCGCGCCCGTCGCAACGATTATCGGCCCATTGCTGATGACATTGCTGTTGATTCGCGTATCTGGCGTTGCGCTGCTAGAACGAAACATCGCAGGCCGGCGACCCGAGTACCGCCAGTACATCGAGACTACGTCTGCGTTTATCCCCCGCCCACCGAAGAGCCCTCCCAGCGGTGGGTAGCGACATCTCCCCACACAAGTTGCCCCCAACATGCAACAAGAATCCCCAACAAACTTGCAGGCCGTTTCGCGCACGGGCCACGCCGCGCCCGATGCTGGCGCGCCAGATCCAAGATGGGACTCACCGCTGGCACCCGCGATCGTGTGGTTTCGAACCGATCTCCGACTCGACGTCAATCCGGCGGTTGATCGGGCCGCGTCGTGGGGTCGACCATTGTTGGCGCTCTACGTCATCGATCCGGCTTTATGGGACGCGGCCACCAACCGGCGGCGCCAGGCGCTGATCTTCGCGCTCACCCAGCTCGATGAAGCCCTTGGTAGAACCGGCGGCAGGTTGTTCGTTCGGCGTGGAGACCCCGTCAGGTTGGTCCCGGCTATCGCTGCGAGCACGGGCGCGGCCGCCGTGTTGTGGAACGACGCGGTGACTCCATTCGGACGGCGCAGAGACGCAAACGTCCAGCGTGGGCTTGCGTGCCCCTGCCATGTCGAGGCGGGCAACTGGGTGGCGCAACCCGGGACGATCCGCCGTCCGAACGGCGAGCCCTACCAAGTCTTCACCCCGTACTTCAGACGCTGGACCGCCGAGCTCGAAGACACGGCTCGCTCGATATTTACGGGCGCGGACCGTCCACGACCTTGGTGGCTGGGCGCCCCAGACCAAGATGCCGCGCCCAGCATTTCGCTCTCGGACGATCCCACGGCGACAGAACAGGTCCCAGGACGGCCAGGGAACCGCCCAAGCCTGATGGTTGTGACCAACAGCACCTTTGACGACCCCGACTGCGGTGAACCAGTGTCTCTGACCGCGCTCGCCAGACCCGGCGCGCATTTTCTGCTTCAGCCGGGTCCCGCTCAGGCTGCTTGGCAACACGAGGTGCAACGACACGTTCACGGGGACGCCACCCCCGAAAACGAGCTATCTGGGGGCTCTCATATGTCCCAGGCGCTGAAATGGGGAATCCTCAGCGCGCGCCGCCTCGCCATGTCGTACCTGCACCAACCGGGCGCCGAATCGCTGCTCCGCCAACTGGCGTGGCGCGACTTCTTCGCTGATGTCATGTTCCATCATCCCGAGACGGTCAGCACCGAATTCAAAGCCAACTACCGGCAACGTATCTGGACCCTCGATCTGGAACTTTTTGAGATCTGGCGTGCAGGTATGACCGGCTTCCCTCTGGTCGACGCTGCCATGCGAGAACTCGCCGAAACGGGGTGGATGCACAACCGACTCCGAATGGTGACCGCGTCGTTCTTGGTCAAGCACCTACTCGTCGACTGGCGGTTGGGAGAGCGCTACTTTCGACGCCAGCTCGTCGACGGCGACACCACCCAGAATGTGGGTAACTGGCAGTGGGTGGCCGGGTGCGGGGTTGACGCCGCCCCGTACTTCCGGATCTTCCAACCCGTGCGACAGGCCCACCGGTTCGACCCCGATGCCGACTACGTTCGGCGGTGGATCCCTGAACTCGCCAAACTAGACCCCAAGTGGTGTTTTGAGCCGTGGAAGCGCCCTCAGAGGGGCTCCTTCGACGACCCGGCGTCGGGCTATCCCGATCCGATCATCGACCTTGCCGTTGGACGCGAACGGGCGCTGAGTCAGTACGCGGCGGCCCTCAAGGGTTGACCAGTCGCTCGGGAGAAGACGGCGCCCGGCATGCTGAGGTTCTGATACCAACCGCGTCCCGCCGCTCCCCCTATCGCAGAGCGAACGCCCGAACGGCATCTGTCGAGAACGTGTCTCGGTCCGATAGTTCCAGGACCAACGCTTCGGTGTCAGCCTCACTGACCGCAAAACAGACCTGTACCGGCGCAGTTTTGCCCTTAGCTACCTCAGCGGCGGCGAGGTCACTTGTCAAAATCCCGCAACGATGATCGGCTGCCACGTACCGAGTAGCGCCAGGACCAACGAGCTGAGATTGCAACAGCGAGGTGATCCCCGAAGCGTCGGCACCGACATATCCGACCTCCAGGCTGATCAGCACATATTGGGTCCCGGCAGGCGGTTCAACGTTGGCCCCGCTTTGGGCCATTACCGCTTGGGTTGCGTCAAAGTCGACGTCGGTGACCTTCAGAGTCCACTGCTCGCCCAGGTTGGCCGCCTCACCGACAGGGACGAGCCCTTCGACGGGGACCGACGCGCCGGCGTTCGTCTGACTGGCTGACGTGTCCTCAGCCATTGAATCCCCGACCGAGAGGGTGCACGACACGGTCAACTGTTGGACGATGGCCCGGTTCCGGTCTGGTTCAATCGTGGCCAAGTCGACCTGCTGGCCGTTGTCGGCCTGGCTGCGCGCAATCTCCAAAGCGGCCGTGACCGCGTCGATATCGGGTTTGATCGAGCTTGCCTGATCGCCGACGAGATAACTAAGCGCCTCGAGCCGATCGTCAATAGCGCTTACCTGATCGCCGCCGGCCTGGAACGACAACTGTTCGACGTAGTCACCTGCAGCTTCGCAATACGGAACAGCTGCCGTTTGTTCGTCTGAGCCGCATCCCGCAAGCGCCAGCGCCACCACGCCGGCGAATGCAATACAACGCATTACCCCGCTCCTTATGTATGCCGTCGCCCGGCCGCGCACGTGACACCAAAAATCCTTGACACCACGTCGCCGGTCACCGCTGGCACGGCCCCGCACCCATAACATCCGCAAGCGGGAGGCTAGTCGTTAGGGGATGTTGGCCCCGATCCTGGACTAAGTCAGCTTTCCGTTCCGCCAGCGTTTCAACGCGACGCCGCACCTACTGCTAACCTGATCCAGCCCAATAGGCCCCCATCGTCTAGCGGTCTAGGACGCCGCCCTTTCAAGGCGGTAACACGGGTTCGAACCCCGTTGGGGGTGCAATCGTTGCGGCAAACATGAGTGAGGGGTGCTACATTGCGCTCCGCACAACGCCGAAGTCGGCATCCGCATCTGCGGAGGACGGGTTCGGCGCCGCAACGACATACCGGGTCTCACCCGGAATACATATGGTCCTGTGGTGCAGCCTGGAGTGCACGCCGCCCTGTCAAGGCGGAGGTCGCGAGTTCAAATCTCGTCAGGACCGCTTCTGGGGCTTGGTCCCCGTTTTCGGCCGGGTAGCTCAGTTGGCAGAGCGCACGCCTGAAAAGCGTGAGGTCACCGGATCGACGCCGGTCCCGGCCACCAAAATTTTTCTCTGTCCTCGGTCTGTGTCCTCAATGGGCGGTTGCTTCGGCAGCCGCCTCTTTTGTTGCGTTCGTGATGGCGTCGGCGTCGACGCCGGTGCAGAGCTGGCGCGTTTCCCACCACGTGATCGCCACGGCCGCGCCGTCAGCGATCTCCTCATCAGCCGGAGCCACGATCAAGTTGGCGTTCGCGTCGGCCAGCACCTGCAGTTCTGCAATACCGCCCGCATCGACCTTCGACGGGTCGTAGATCACGGCAGCCAGCCCATCGTGAAGCGCGGTGACCTGCTCCACCGGCGGTACAGGTTCTGAATACAGGCCGGGCTCTGGAGCAAAACGGACGTCGAGGTGACGACCAGACGCGGGCGGATACGAGTCGTACTGGACCACACCCCCAGGCAGGGCGTGCCCGCCGCCCGAACTGTCGATCAATGCTGTCGGGTCGGTGCAGCTCGCCGCATCCGCTGCCGTCTGCTGTCGTGCCGCTCCCGAGGTCGAGGCCGAATCCTGGCCGACGGCGCCTCCGTCGGCACCGGTCGATCTGCTGAATGCAGCAGTAGACGTCGTTCGAGCCTGAGAGGCGTCGGTGGAGGCCGCTGCTGAGCCGGAAGGATCGTCGTCCTGACCGCAAGCGGATACGCCGACGAGCAGCGCCCCAACGGCCAAACCCGCGGCTACCCGCTGGTAGAGGCGGTGGAATCGGGTGGCGTGAATCGGCTGGGAATACGGCACCTTGACCTCGATTCGATGGGGTGAGTCGGCGTCAGACCAACGCCAGGCTAGAGCGCAGCGCATCGAAATGAAGGATCACCACATCGCCGGACGGCCCCGAAGATTCGTCGGTGTCGTCGTAGGCGCCGGCATACCGAATCGCTCTGAACCCAGCGTTCATCGCTCCGGCGATGTCGGTCCGTCGGCGGTCGCCGATATGTGCCATTGCGCCGGGATCGGGGGCGCCCAGCGCCTTCCGCGCCTCTTCGAACAGCAACGGATCGGGTTTGTAGACCCCGTAGTCATCTGAGAAGACCGTCGCGTCGAAACTGTCGAGAAGGCCTACGGCCGCCAGCGAGCGTTTCAACACCGCTGACGAGGTGTATCCGACATCACAGATGATGCCGAGCCGCACACCGCGGTCTGACAGCGCCGTGATCGCCGAGCGAAGACCGGGCGCGAGCGGGATGTCGATGAACTCATCGGCCGGTGAGAAGGACTCGATCAGTTGGTCGGCGACCGCACTCACCGCTGGATTGGCGGCCTCCAGGCGACTGAGCACATGCCGCCCACCGTCGGGACCGGACACGTGGCGGTTGGCGTTCCACGCGTCGTTCCAGAACCGATGCCCCGCTTCGAGCGCCGCCCATAGGTGCGCCGGATCGTGGTCGATGTCAGCAGCCACCAGCAGCGCGTTCATCCGATCAAAGCGTCGTTGGCGCATCGAGGGCTCGAGCTCGCGCTCTACGCAAATGGTGTTCCAAAAATCGAAGGTGACTGCTTCGATGGCCATCGGAACGATCGGCGCTAGGGAAGGATGCCGGTCGTGTCTTCCTCGTCGGTCCAGGCACGCTCAGGTCTGCACACACCCGTCGCCTGCGCCGCGGCGGTGACCTCGGCGACGACGGCCTTGACCACATCGGTGTTGAACACCGACGGGATGATGTAGCCGGGGTTGACCTCGTCGTCGGGGATGACGCTCGCAATGGCGTCGGCCGCGGCTTGCTTCATCTCTTCGTTGATGCGGGTGGCGCCCGACATCATGGCGCCCTTGAAAATGCCTGGGAAGGCGAGCACGTTGTTGATCTGGTTCGGGTAATCCGAGCGCCCGGTGGCGATAACCGCAGCGATGTCGCGGATCGATTCGGGTGAGATCTCGGGGTCTGGATTAGCGAGCGCAAAAACGATGGGCTGGTCGGCCATGGCAGCGACGTCTTCGACGGTGATGACACCGGGGCCGGAAACGCCGATGAAGACGTCGGCGCCAGGCATGACGTCGTGGATACTGCCGGTACGGCCTTCCAGGTTGGTGTGCTCGGCCAGCCAGAGCTTGGCGGGGTTATCCGCTAGACCGTCACGCCCCAGGTGCAAGACGCCGGTTCGGTCACATGCGGTGATGTCCTTGACGCCCCTACCCATCAGCATCTTGGTGATGGCCACTCCCGCGGCACCTGCTCCTGTCATGACGACCCGCACGTCTGCCAGTTCTTTGCCGACGACTTTGAGGGCGTTGGTCAGGGCGGCCATGACGACGACCGCTGTCCCGTGTTGGTCGTCGTGAAAGACGGGGATGTCGAGCTCTTCGACGAGGGTTTCTTCGATCTCAAAACAGGCCGGCGCTGCGATGTCTTCGAGATTGATACCGCCGAAGTTGGGGGCGATGGCCTTGGTGGCGTCGATCAACTCTTGGGCGGAAGAGACGTTCATCGCCATGGGGAACGCATCGATCCCGGCGAACTCTTTGAAGAGCATCGCCTTGCCTTCCATAACGGGCAGCGAGGCGTTCGGGCCGATATCGCCGAGCCCGAGGACGGCGGTGCCGTCGGTCACGATCGCGACGGTGTGCCGCTTGATCGTGTAGTCCCACACTTTGTCGTCGTCTTTGGCGATGGCGTTGCAGACCCGGGCGACGCCGGGCGTGTACGCCATCGACAGCTGGTCGCGGTGCACCAACGGGGTCTTGGATACGACTTCGAGCTTGCCGCCATCGTGGAGGATGAACGTCCGGTCGGTGACACCTTTGACCGCCACGTCGTGAAGGTTCTCGACCGCGGCGCGGATCTGTTCGGCGTGCGCCTCGTTCCGGGCATCGACGGTGATGTCCTGTTCGACGATGCCGTCACCTTTGTGGTGAATCTGGACGTAGGAGATGTTGCCGCCGACGTCTGCAATCGCTTGGCAAAGTCGGGCGAGAACGCCCGGCGTATCCATCAATTGCATACGCAGGGACAGGGAGTATGAGGCGCTGAGTGATTCCATAGGCGTGGCGAAAACTAGCAGTCCTCGGCCAATGCAGGGAACACACCCCGACCGCTCTGTTGACTCGCCGTCGATACCCGGTTGCTGTGTCGCAACCCCTGGGCGTTCACCGGGCGAGCGGGTGGGCGAAGGAATCCGAATGGGCGCCCCTACAATGTGACGTCATGGCACGAATCTTGACGGTCGCAAATCAAAAGGGCGGCGTCGCCAAAACGACGACCACTCTGACCCTGGGTGCGGCGCTTGCCGAGTTGGGGGAACGGGTGCTGCTCGTCGACCTCGACCCGCAGGCCTGTCTGACCTATTCGTGCGGGGTTGACCCCGACTCGTTGGAGCTGTCCCTGCACGACATGTTTGTGCGTCGGAAGCCCGCATCGCAGGTGATCGTCAACCTGGAGAACTTCGACCTGCTGCCCGCCAACATCGACCTCGCCGGTTCCGAGATGCACCTGTTGACCAAGACCGGCCGAGAGCACGCGCTCGCACGCGCGTTGATGCCCGCTCGTCGGCACTACGACACCATCCTGATCGACTGCCCGCCAAGCCTCGGCGTGCTGACGATTAACGGCCTGACCGCGGCAGAGCAGGTGATCATCCCGATGCAATGCGAAACGTTGTCGCACCGCGGCGTCGGCCAGCTCCTCGAAACCATCGAAGATGTCCGGGCGTTTACCAACTCTGAGCTGGTAGTTCGCGGCATTGTCGCGACGATGTACGACGGCCGTACCCGCCACAGCCGCGAGATCTTGGACGCGGTGACCACCCAATATGAGCTGTCGGTGCTGGAACCGCCGGTGCGAAAGTCGGTGCGCTTCGCAGAGGCCCCCCAACAGGGCAAGACCATTCTGGACGCGCCGGGCAGTCACCCGGGTGCTGATGCGTATCGCGCAATCGCCGCGACCCTTCACGCCGAAGGACCGTCTAGCGGTTCCGGGGACGAGGTGGAGGGTTAGGCGATGTCAGCTGATGAAACGAAAGATCCGTTGGGTAAGCGCGCCCTGTTCGGTGGGGCGACCGGGACCGGTGGACGGTTGGCAGCCGGCTCGGAAGCGGCGACAGACGGCGATGTAGAACTTGATGCCGAGGCCGACGCTGGCAAGCGGGCTCTGTTCTCGCAAAGCCAGGCCAAGCGCGGGTCGATGGTGCTCGAGTGTTCGCACTGTCACGCTCGCACGCCGATCAGCCTGAGCGATCTGGCGGGCAAGCTGATCACCGCGCCGATCTTCTTTCCGTTCCGCCCGCATCGCCGCCTGATGCGCTGTCCGGCGTGCCGCGACACCACCTGGGTCACTGTCAAACGGGGCTAGCTCACGACA
>JAGNEX010000100.1 GCA_018003035.1 Acidimicrobiia bacterium | reverse complement strand
CCCGGCTCGACAGCAGCGTCAGCAGGTGGTTGACCACCGCGTCGAGGCCGCCGGTGGCCGTCAACTGCTCCTGGTAGGACGCTGCATCGGTGGACTCGGTCCAGGCGCTCGCCACCTCATCAATGGTGGTTCTCCTGTCGTTTGTGTGAAGCGAAAAGGGTCGGAAACAGCCTGAAACCGTTGATAGGACAGGGTTCTTCGACGGATTGAACGTGGTTGTGTGGCGTGCACAGGTCGCGCATCTAGGTTCGGCGGTTCCTACGCCAACCAATCCCGGAGAAACACGCCTGTGCGCGCCACCACCTCATTCAACAAGATGCTCGCCCTTCCCGCGCTCACCGTCACCAATGTGACCATCGAGAACGGCGCCGTGATCCTCGATATTCGCCACACCCGACCGCTCCTGCGATGCCCATGCGGATGGTCCACCAAGGCGGTCCACTCCCGCTCGACACGCCGCTGGCGACACCTCGATTGCTTCGGCATGAAAACCGTTCTCCAAGGAGACATCCGACGGCTCTCATGCCGGGCGTGCGGCTCGGTGGTCACCGAGGAAATCCCGTGGGCCAGACCACGCGCACGCCACACCATCGAGTTCGAACAACTCGTCGCCTGGTGGACCCAACGCTCCGACCGGACCACCGTCGCCACCGCCCTCCGGATCCAATGGAAATCGGTCACAGCCATCATTAGTCGGGTGGTCGCCGAGCAGCTCACCGACTCCCGCTTCGACGGGCTCACCCGCCTCGGTGTCGACGAGATCTCCCACGCGAAAGGCCACCGGTTCCTCACCGTCGTCGTCGACCAAACGTCGGGGGCGACGCTCTGGGTTGGGGAAGGCAAAAATGCTGCCACCCTCGGCCGGTTCTACGAACTGCTCGGGCCCGAACGCTGCGAGAAGATCGAAGCGGTCTCGATGGACATGGCCTACGCCTACCCCTCAGCGACCCGCAAAGCAACCAACGCGACGATCTGTTGGGACCCGTTCCATGTCGTCATGCACCTCAACAAGGCAGTCACAGCAACGATCCGCTGGTCGAAGCTCACCAAGACAGGGCTTCCGCTTTCCGGCGACGAAGCCCGCGATCTCCGCTGGGCGCTCCTCAAGAAACCGGGCGATCACACCGAGGGCCAAGCGGCGGTGTTGAAACGTCACCAGCGTTCCCACCACGCGATCTGGCGGGCCCAACAACTCAAGGAACGGTTCCGGGGCCTCTACCAACTCGACAACCCGAGCGACGCCGCCGCGTACCTTGAACGGTGGTTGGCGTCGGCGTGCCGCTCACAGATCCCGCCGATGATCAAAGTGTCCCAACTGGTCCGCGACCACAAAGCAGGGATCATCGCGTCGGTCGAGCTGGGACTGTCGAACTCGCGGCTTGAAGGCACCAACTCGAAGATCCGGCTGCTCAACCACCGGGGCTACGGACACCACAGCGCCAACACGTTCATCCCGATCATCTACCTCGCGTGCGCTGGCATCACCACCCGGCTCCCGTGGGAACCCCAACCGCTCGCGACACCACCCCGACCGACGGTCTGAGGGCAGCTCAGACCAGCGACGCGAACATCCGGTGAACGGACTGGCGAGAAACCCCGAACGCAGCCCCCACATCAGCCCACGACCACCCCGCCCGGCGGGCCTCGCCAACCTGAAACAGCCGCTCCTGATCCAGCAGGTCGCCCAGCCGGGCGACCGCCACCATCCCCGCCTCAGGCCCGTCCCCCAGCCGTCCAATCAGCTCAACCATCTCACCCCGGCGATCCATGCGAACCAGTCTCACCCATCACAGAAACGACAGGAGAACCGGGCTGCTTTATGCCCTCTCCCCTGTTCCAGGGATCAGGCTGCGCTCAGCTTCTCCCACCTGCTGCGACTCGAATGCGGCAGTGCACCTGTCAAGCATCAGCGGCGTTGACGGGCCCGTGACGGCGGGAAAGACGCCAAGAGAGCCCTGGTTAGCAGACGCACCGCTCGACCAGAAGGTCGACTCATTAACGAACTGATGGTGAACGTCCATGCCTTCTTTAAGTTGCCTGCCACAAGATACATCATCCCGAGCCGGTATTGTCGGAAAGCTTTGGCTGTCGCATGGCGACGAAAATACTCTCTATTCTCGGCTAGTAGTCGGTGGCCAGCATCAATACGCGCAGAAGGTCCGTTGCCTGTCCGTACCCCACTATGTTGCCGGCTTAGATGACCCAAACGACAATCGAACACCACCTCGGCCTCTAGGCTCTGCCGGAGCCACCACTCAATATCTTGGGAGGCTTTAAAGCTTTCATCAAATGGCAGCATGCGAGCACGGCGAATACTTGTTCTACCCATATTTGGGGTAAACGAATTCAAAATCGTATCGTGGACGTTTCCGTTCATGACTTCAAACCGTGCAGTGCTCTCACTCCCAATGAGTGACCCCGCGCAGACGACCACGTCGGCTTCGTCAATATGCGACTTAGCAATCGCTAAACGCTGAGGTGTCCACAGATCATCATCGTCGAGAAACGCAACGTGCTCACCGATGGCCTCTCCGACCCCCAGGTTCCACACGCCTGCAAGCCCCCGGTTGGATTCCAACGACACCAGCCGGAATCTAGGGTCTTTCGGCAATACTGCCCCAGCAGTATCCGAAGCATCATCAATTACGATGCATTCGAAATCTGTTACCGTTTGGGCACAGATGGACTGGAGCGCCTCACGCAGCATGCTGGGTCGGTTGTATGTAGCTACGACGACTGAGAATAGAGGCCGTCGTCTTGTTTCACAATTGATGTAGGTTGCGTTAGCCATGGGGTTGGATGAGTGGGGCCTCGTGGGGATTCGACCCCTCTTGGAGTTGGGAACAGTAAGGTATCACTTTTGTCCGTCCCAAGGATGGATGCTGAACGGCTGCGACGCTTGACTGAAAGGCGCGGCTGCGGACCGAGACAATGCGCCGGCGGAAGCGTTCTTCTCGCTCCTGCGACAAAAGGGGTGAACCGCGATGAAATGTCGATGGCGGACACGTGACGGTGCATTGGACCCGGTCGCCGCAGGCCGAGGTAGGCTGCTGATCCCACCGAAACACGCAGTCGCTCCCGCACCGCTGTCCCCGCGTCGGACGCTGGCGTGCTTACTGGCACGGCACGGCAGTCCGAGGAGGGCCGTGAGTACAACCGACAAGGAGCAAGTTGTCTTCAGCGTTTGAGATGCGATGGTGAGCCAAGGTGCAGGCGAGGGGGCGAAACCGTCGATGGTGAGGACCCTTAGCTCGCTCACCAGGGGGAGCCGGCGCGAACTTGCGGTGATCGTGCTCATCGCGTCGACAGCCCTCGTTGGTGGTCTCGCCGAGGCCGGGTTCCTCGTGCTCGCCACCAAGACCGGCCTTGCAGTCAGCGCCCACGAGGACACGGTTTCCTTGTTCGGTGGGTTCAACCCGTCGCTCAGACTTTCGATTGGGCTGGCAGGATTGCTGGTGCTTTGCAAGGTAGCTGCTGGTGTCTTGAGCGGACGCTGGAGTTCGATCAATACATCACGCATCGTCGCGCGAGCTCGGAGGGATCTCGCGAACGCGTATCTTGGCGCTCGCTGGGACGTTCAACAGGGTGCCGGGGTGGGACAGCTTCAAGACCTTCTCACGACCTTCACGGATCGGATTCAGCAATTGCTCGGCGCTTTCGCATCCGTGATCGTATTCGGCTTTAACCTTCTAGCGTTGCTCATACTCTCGGTCGCTGTTGAACCGATCGCCTCGCTGATCGTCATTGTGGTCGTAGGGTTGCTAGGTGCGGTGATGCGCCCAGTTCGTAACCTGATCCGTCGGCACGCCGCTCGATCAGCAACGCTTAATCTAAGTTTCGCAGGGTCGCTCAGCGAGATCTCCGACCTAGGCTTGGAGTTCCACGTTTTTCACGTCCAGCGAGAGGCCGAGGCGAGGATCGACAGTCTGATCTCGAAGAGCCAGGAGTCGAATCAGAGACTCGCATTTGCGCAGTCGCTGACGCCGACTATCTACGCAGGGTTGGCCTATGTTGCGGTGCTCGTCGCTCTCGGTGGGGTGGTGCTGGCGAAGGGTGCGGACATTGGTTCGCTCGGAGCGGTCATGTTGCTCATGCTGCGGTCGCTCAGCTACGGCCAAAGTCTGCAGATCGCGTCGAGCACGATTCACACGGCGTTGCCGTATCACGCGATCCTTGAGCGGCGTCTTGAGGAGTTTCGTGAGGGGGTCCGCACGGACGATGGGTTGTCTGTCGACACCATCGAACACATCGAGTTTCACGACGTGACGTTCGAATACTCGCCCGATACCCCTGTGCTCCACGACATGGCCTTCTCGATAGGGCCTCGAGAGGTTGTCGGCATCATGGGGCCGTCCGGCGGCGGTAAGTCGACGCTGGTGCAGCTCATCTTGGGCCTCCGGGAACCAACCCAGGGGAGGGTGCTTTTCGACGGCGTCGATGTCGGGTCGCTCGCCCGCGCAGAACTTGCCCGCAAAATGACATTTGTGCCCCAGGACTCCCATCTCTTCAATGGCACGGTCGAGGAGAACATCAGGTTCATGCGGCCGGGGGTCACTCGTTCCCAGATCGAAATGGCCTGTCGGGCGGCGAACCTCTGGGCGGACGTGGAGGGCTTCGATGACGGACTCAAACGGCAGGTCGGGGATCGCGGCGACCACTTGAGTGGTGGCCAGAAGCAGCGGCTTTGCATCGCTCGGGCTCTCGTGGAGCGACCTGACGTTCTGATCCTCGATGAACCAACAAGTGCGCTTGACGTGAAGAGTGAGCAGCTCGTCCGCGACACGCTGACCGAACTCTCGAATTCGATGTCGGTGATCATTATCGCCCACCGGCTGTCGACCCTCGAGTTCTGCGATCGGATCATGGTGGTGCACTCAGGATGCGTTGTCGCGTTCGACACGGCTGAGTCCTTAGAGCG
>JAGNEX010000099.1 GCA_018003035.1 Acidimicrobiia bacterium | reverse complement strand
GAAGAGCTCGCCCGTCAGGCACCGGTTGATGCGGACATGGTGATGCCGGTTCCCGAATCGGGTGTGCCGGCCGCCCAAGGCTTTGCCAAAGAGTCAGACATTCCCTATGGCGACGGCCTGGTCAAGAACCGGTACGTCGGCCGGACATTCATTCAGCCGACCCAGCAGCTCCGCGGCATGGGCGTCCGCCTGAAACTCAACCCGCTCACCGAGAACGTAAGGGGCAAACGGGTTGTTGTCGTCGACGACAGCATCGTGCGGGGGACTACCACTCGGCAGCTTGTTTCGATGCTGCGGGCGGCCGGTGCCCTTGAAGTGCATCTGCGAATTTCGTCGCCGCCGTACCGCTGGCCGTGCTTTTACGGCATGGACACCGGCCGCAAAGGCGAACTGGTTGCTGCCGATCTGACCGTTAGCGAGATCGGAAAGTTTGTCGGTGCTGACTCCATCGGATACCTCGACTTGGATCGTTTGATCAAGGCAACTGGGGCGCCGGACGCCGGGTTCTGTACGGCGTGTCTCTCGGGCGAGTACCCGGTGCCGATCAACCCCGCAGAGTTCCCGACCCCGGTCGAAAAGCAGGGCGTTACCGCTCTCAGTTTGGGCGTCTGATCCACCACGTGAGGCCTCATCATGAGTTCTGATCAACCCCGCGACGCCTACGCAGCGGCTGGCGTCGACATCGCTGCTGGCGATGAGGCGGTCGACCGAATCGGCAAACACGTGCGGGCAACCTTCCGACCGGAAGTCCTGTCAGACCTCGGAGGGTTCGGCGGGTTGTTCGCCGTACCAGGTGGTTATGACCAACCGGTCCTCGTGGCCTCCACCGATGGTGTCGGTACCAAGATCGAAATCGCTCAGAAGCTGCAGGTGTACGACACGGTCGGCCTTGATGTCGTGGCGATGTGCGTCGACGACTTGGCGGTCCAAGGTGCAGAACCGCTGTTCTTCTTGGACTATGTGTCAAGCGGCAAGATGGTCCCCGAGCGTGCCGAGGCGATCGTCGCCGGAGTGGCCGAAGGCTGTCGTCAGGCGGGATGCGCGCTGATCGGGGGCGAGCTTTCCGAGCATCCAGGGTTGATGGAGCCCGGCGAGTTTGACCTGGTGGGTTTTGCCGTCGGCGTTGTAGAACGCGCCGCGGTGTTGCCGCAGGGAGTTGTCGCCGGTGACGTCGTCGTTGGGCTCGCCAGCCCCGGCCTACGGTCGAATGGCTATTCACTGGTGCGGCGGTTGCTGCTCCAGGAACAGGGGCGCTCGTTGGATGAACCGGCGTGGCCCGGAGCAGAGGTGACCCTTGGCGAGGAGTTGCTCCGGCCGAGTGTCATTTACTCACCCGTCATGGCGGCGATCCGCAAGTCGGTCGAGGTGCATGCGTTTGCGCACATCACCGGTGGTGGGATCCCTGGCAACCTCAACCGGATCCTGCCCGCAGATCTTGATGCAGTCGTTCGACGAGGCACGTGGGAGAGGCCAGAGATCTTCGCGGTCGTGCAGCGCGCTGGTGACCTGTCTGCACGCGATATGGAACGGACCTTCAACCTCGGCGTTGGAATGGCGGTGGTGTTGCCGGCTCACGCCGCCGACGCAGCCCTCTCGGTGGCAGGTGAGTATGGCCTTGGCGCGTACGTCATCGGCGACATTGTCCCGGGTTCTGGTCTGGTCCAGATGGTCTGACAGCGAGAGCCTTCCGGGGTCGGAGGGGTGTCCCGCGGGTGTGCTCGGCACCGAGTTTCATCCGAAGCTGTCTCCGTACCTCGGCGCTGTGCGTCGATGGTTCGGCAATATCTTTCGCGGCTGTTGAGGTCGTGCTTTCGGGGCCTCTCCCAGGTGGACGGTAGCGTCATTTGACTAGCGGCGTTCTGGAGGTTCCCGATGGCTTCTCTCGACTACACCGATGCGCTTCCGATCGTCGCCCTCGCTGGCATTCAGATCGGCGACGGGATTGCATGCGCCATACCTGCCCAGTTCATTACCGACGCGCTGGACCGCGTGAACTGTCCCGCTGAGCTTCGCCCAGTCCTGCCGGTCCTCAAGTTGTCCTCGGCGGTCGGGCTGATTCTGGGCATCCGGTCACCACGAATGGCTCTGGTGACGAGCGTTGCTCTGGTTTCGTATTTCTCGTTCGCGTTGGCGGCACACGCCCGCGCCCATGACCGGGTAGCCAATGCTGTTCCTGCTGGGCTGATGCTGGGGTTCTCGGCATGGATCGCCAGGCAGGCCGTGGCCCGTCTGGGCAGCGCAGCCGTGCCCGGCTAAGCGAGCGCTGCGACCAGGGTCTGCGCCGAGAGCTTTCCGAACGCGTTGGCCGCCCGCGGGCTGTCTCCGGTTACTAGGTTGCGGTCCCGGTGAGCGGCGCCCTCGATCTTGTTGTTGACGAACTGGACGCCGAGGGCGGATAGTCGTTCGCCGAAGTGCCAGGGCATTTTGCCCGGCAAATAGCCGATGAGTGGCAGCTTTCTGTCCACCGAATCGGGGAATGCCGCCATTTTGTATCCCGCGTACAAGAAGGGCTCATCGCCGACCGATGCCTCCGTCGCCTGGAGCGACAGCAGTGCGGCCGGGCCGTGACACAGCGACAGCGTGTATCGCCCGGTGCGGTGTGCCCACCTCAGAACCGATGCAACGTCGGCGTTGTCAGGCAGCCCGAGCATCGCGCCGTGTCCTCCGGGGATAAGTACGGCGAGGTAGTCGGCCGGATCAAAGGCGAACTCGCTGTCGAAGGTCCTGAGGTCGATTGGTTTGCTGAAGTCTTCGCGTCGATCTTGATAGATACCGCTCACGATCGGGTCGTCTGGCATTGCCCACGTCTCGATCTTGACTGGACGCCCGGTTGGGGTGGCGACGTCTACGGCGAATCCAGCGCGCAGGAGGTGCAGCATGGGTACCAGCGTTTCGACCGGATGGTTGCCGGTGGAAAACAGCTTGCCGTTCTGCATCCGCATGTGACCGTCTTCGGTGCAGATCATGAGGACGCGTCGTCCGTTCAGGGGCAGCTGGGGTTGATCGCCTTCGAACTTCGACCCGGTCCCGGCCGCCTTGAGGGCCAGATACGAGGGGGCGTAGGCGCCATCGTCTTGTCGTCGTGGACTCCACGGGAACTGCATCGCTGGCTCCTCTTTGACTAAAGAGGTCTGGGACCGGTGAATCGATCCCAGACCCCTACATTGTCTCACGAGGTTGCCCATCGCCGCCCACCTGCAGTGATGCGTTGACGGGGCTGACAAAAAGCCCTGCTTACACGCCGGTGTCGGTTTTGATAGCGGAGATGTCGAACTCGAGGGTGATCTTCTCGCCCACGAGGACGCCACCAGCCTCAAGTGCAGCGTTCCAGTTGACGCCCCAGTCCTTGCGGTTCACCTTGGTAGAGCCCTCAAAGCCAATGCGGACGTTGTTGTATGGGTCGACCGCCGTACCGGTGTATTCAAAGTTGACCGTCACGGGCTTAGTCGTTCCCTTGATGGTTAGGTCTCCGGTCACGTCGAAGCCGTCTCCGGCGACTGCGACGCGGGTGGAGACGAACTTGATCTCGGGGTAGGTCTCCATATCGAAGAAGTCGTTGCCGCGCAGGTGGTTGTCACGATCTGCGTTGGCGGTATCGATGCTTTTGGCTTGAATGGTGACTTCAACGCTGGAACCGGCGGGGTCGTCCGCATCGAGGTAGCCAGAGCCCTCGAACTCGGTGAATGCGCCGCGCACTTTGGTGACCATGGCGTGGCGGGCGACGAATCCGATCCGGCTGTGTGTCGGGTCGATCACGTACTTGCCGGTGAGGGTGCTTGGAAAGGTGGTTTCGGACATGGAATGCTCCCGTAGGTAGGTGACGTGTCCATCACAGTAGATGACGCGTCATTTATATGCAAGTATGTAGGGCATGAGCTCGAACCCAGAACAGCGCAACAACGGTGGGCAATGGCTGGATGAGGGCGAAGAACGCGCCTGGCGCTCGCTGCGGATGATGCAAATGCGCCTCGACAGCGCACTGAACAGGCAGCTGATGGTGGACTCCGAACTATCGCTCCCTGACTACGCGGTGCTGGTCTCGCTGACGGATCGAGCAGAAGGACGGCAGCGACTCTTCGAGTTGGCCGAGGATATTGGTTGGGAACGCAGCCGGCTCTCCCATCACATAAATCGCATGGCCAGGCGCGGTCTGGTTGTCAAAGAGGTATGCGATCAGGACCGGCGCGGAGCCTTCGTCGTCTTGACAGACGCGGGGCTGGCGGCGATACAGAAGGCTGCTCCGCTACACGTTGCCGCGGTGCGCCGCCTAGTTACCGACCAACTGGACTCGAGCGAGCTCGCCATCGTGGGGAACGCCGCCGAAAAGATTCTGAGGGCGCTCGACCTCGACGCGCAAGGATCAACCGCCGACGGCGCAGACGGATCGAGCGGAATGGGATGCACGTGAACACCTCGATGCTTCGGTGGGGTAATGGGCCCGGCTGAGCTGGCCAAACAGAGGTGCATGACCGCGGTTTCGACCACGAAGAGTCCGGCCAAGACCCACCCACTACGCGTGGCCGACAGCGCCCGATTGCTTCTCTCCCGAAAGCGTCGACAAGCTTGTTGTCGAACTCTGAGCGGTTGGGCGTTTGGAGGCACAGACCACCAAGAGGAGCGCATCTCGCGATGTCGTCTGTATTTCGTCGTTTTGGATCCAGCATTCAAGAGGTCCTACACGGGCCGTCGATACCGCATGTCGATCTGCGCAATCGACTGTTTACGACGTTCTCATTCACTGTGATGGTGTCGGGGGTTGCAACGTTTGCCTTGTTCCTCGCGGAGCGAGGGCACCAAGAAAGCGACATCGCCAATCTGTGGGACGCGTTCTACTTCACCGTGTCGCAGCTCTCGACCCTTGGCTCGGACATGAATAACCCGGTGACCACAACGGGTCAGATCATCGTGTTGCTCATCAACGTCTTCGCGATCACCGTTGTTTCGACCCTGGCGGG
>JAGNEX010000040.1 GCA_018003035.1 Acidimicrobiia bacterium | reverse complement strand
CGGAGGTAGGCCGCTTCGTCGGCGAAACCGTCGGGAAGCGGGTAGTTGGGGAGCACCGGGTCGCCGAAAGAAAGCTTGACGTCGGAGCGTTCAGCGATCCACAGCGTGTTGTCACACGCATCGGGGATGTCGTCGAACAGGTCCCGCATCTGGCGGGCCGACTTTAAGTAGTAGTCACTGGAATCGAACTTAAAGCGATCCTTGTCGGATTTGAGTGATCCGGTCTGGACACACAACAAGGCGTCGTGGGCTTCGGCGTCTTCGGCGGTGGTGTAGTGACTGTCGTTGGTCGCAAGCAGCGGTGCTTTGACCTGCTTGGCGATCCGCAGCAGGCCGGGATTGACCTGTTTCTGTTCGACCAGGCCGTGGCTCATCATCTCGACAAAGAAGTTGTCCCGCCCGAGGATGTCTTGGAAGGTGCCAGCCGCTTCAAGCGCGCCTTGTTCGTCACCTTTCAACAGGTGCTGGCTGACGACACCGCCGAGGCACCCCGTCGTCCCAATGAGGCCGGTGTGGAACCGTTCCAGCAGGTCGAAGTCGAGGCGCGGCTTGTAGTAGTAGCCGTCGATGAACGCGTCTGAGCTGATCCGGACGAGGTTCTTGTACCCCTCGGTCGTCTCAGCCAGCAAGGTCATGTGGTAGCGCTTGTTCTCGTCACGCTTGGGACGATCGTGACGAGAACAGGTGACGAAATATCCCTCCATGCCGATGATCGGCTTGAGGCCTTGGGCCTCGGCCGCCTTGTAGAACGGCAGCACGCCATACAGGTTGCCGTGGTCGGTGATTCCAATGGCCGGCTGTCCGTCCCGTGCCGCCGCCGCCACTACCTGGTCGACCCGGGCTGCGCCGTCGAGCATCGAGTACTCGGTATGCAGATGGAGGTGGGCGAAGGAATCTGCCATTCCAGCTCTCTACTTTCGGGGCTCAGGGGGTCGGCGAACATCGCTGCGTGTCGTCTGAGTGGCTGGTCCCACCCGGGCAGCTCAGCCGTTGCCGGCCCGCAAAATTACACCGCTGTCATTGACCGTAGGCCTTCACCCGAGACCGGCACAACATAACGGAAGACTTGAATCTGTTCCTTGGCGCCGTCAGCGATCAAATACCCCCGGCCAGGCAGCCGTTTGGAGCCTCGGAAGCTTTCGCTGTTACCGAGCACCTCTCCGTCGAAGTCGTTCTCGGGACACAGCAACAACCCGCGGCGATGCGAACGGACCGCGGCAACCCACGTGCCGTACATGCGGCGGAGCCGGTCGGGATTGCCGGTCACGATGACTTGAAACAACGGATCGTGAGACTCGAGTCGGGGTCCGAGCACGTCGTCGAGGTTACCCAGCAAGTCTGCGTCGTCGACCATGACTACGGTCGGACGACTACAGGGGCCGCTACCCCACGGCGGACTGACCGGGTCGAGGTCGGTCGGGTCGATGAGCCCGGCCTTCACATCTGCACCGCGCAATGGCGAACGCTGACCGGCGATCACAAAAGTATCGACGCCGTCATGCGCTGAGATAAGCCTGGCCATCATGGCAAGCGTCTGACTCTTTCCCGACCGAGCATTTCCGGCGATGACGGCATGTTCCCCGGGCCACAGCTCGAGGTGACCCACATCGGCGCCACCGTTGGCGATACCGACCGGAATCTTCCAGGCGTTCCCGGAACGCTCGGCCTGAAGGTCGTCCGGCGCGTCGACCACGAGGGGCATGACCGGCAGCTTCGCTGGCGGTGGGCGCAACCCGCTAAAGCCTCGAACAGCGCTGTTCGACGCCGCCTGGTAACACTGACCGAGCAAACCGTCGGGCAGCGCGACACACCTTCCCGGCGCCGCAAGTTGGCTTGTCAGCCGTGACGGCACGTGACCAAGCAGGTCGGACGGATCGGCCGTCGCGAACCACAGACGCTGTGTGGCCGTCGCCGAGACCACCGCCGGAAAACTCCCCGGACGGCGACCGACGATGACCGAGTACACGCCTTTGGTGGAACCTTCGCCGATCAGGCGCGCCAAGCGGTCCCACAGCGCCGTTGGCCCCACGTCGAACTGGAGCCTCGACGCCAGCGAATCCCAGTTAGTAATGATCATCAGGATTGGATGGTCGGGGGTTGCTGTTCGTTCGGCCAATGACAGCAGGGACCTAACCCTTTCTTCATCCTCGGTTCGTATGATCTCGCCTACGTGGTCGGGTTTCGGTCGGTCCTGCCATCCGAACTCGTCGTCGACGATGTAGCACCAGGCCTCTGGAAGCGCAGTCTGCACGGCATCGACGACGACCTCTACGGCCGTTGCGACTCCTGAGGTGCGGGTACCGCACATCAGGAGCGGTCCGGCGGCAAAGTCCCAGTCGAAGGTGTCGTGACGCACCGCTTCGGGGTCATCGGTCGCCGCCAACGGAATCGGGTTGCCTGCGGTTGCTTGCGGACCTGCCAAGACGTTCGGAAGGGGCGGCAGCCAAACGGGACGCGGTTCGGCGACGCCGCTCCACTTGTCGCTCACGGACGCTGCGAGCGCTCCCAGTCCTCGTTCCTGAGCGTTCTCTCGGGCACGCGCCCCCACGCCCGGCACGGCCGTTGGGGTAACGGGATCGACATGAGTGCTCGATGCGCCTTCGACTCCGTGGCGGGTCGTTCGCCTTTCCGAAACCACGGACACCAGGAAACATTCAGGGGCAGAGTCGGCGTCGACACTCGCTTCCGGCAACGCACCCTGGAAGGTTACGGGTTGGTCCGAACCGACCCGGACGATCGCTCGGCCAGGGGCGGTTCTGGGCAGATGGGCTGCATCTGCCACACCGAGGACGTCGGCTGAGTCGGTCTGATCCTGCACCCGCAACGCGACCCGAAGGTTGGTGTTTGCTCGGATCTTGTCGTTGACGACCCCCGCGGGACGCTGCGTCGCCAGGATCAGATGCACTCCGAGCGACCGCCCGCGCTGAGCAACTCCAACGATACGGTCCATCACGTCGGGCAGTTCCGAGGCCATTGTGGCGAACTCGTCGATAACGATCACAAGCCGTGCAAGATCGGCGTTGCGGGGACAATCCTCGATTCGATCCACGCCCGCTTGGCGCAACAGATGCTCGCGTCGGCGAAGTTCTGAATCCAGACTTATGAGCGCGCGTTCGCCGAGGTGACCGTCGAGGTCGGTGATGACTCCGACCGTGTGAGGCAACGTGGCACAGATGTCGAACGCCGAGCCGCCCTTGTAGTCCACCAACATGAACTGGACTTCGTGTGGCGAATAGTTATGGGCGAGGCCGAGGACCCACGCCCTCAGCAATTCGCTCTTGCCTGCCCCAGTCGTTCCGGCCACCAGCGCGTGAGGCCCGTCGGCGACCAGGTCAACCGACAGAACGCCGTCAGCGCAGACCCCAAGGGGCGATGCAAGGCCGGTTCGCGTCGACCGTTGGGCTTCTGTAACCGGGGCGAGTAAATCGCCGAGGAGCACTCGCTTGCCCAAGGCACCACCGCCGGGCAAGCTCACTGCATCGGTGCGCGTCGCAATGGCCGAAGCAATCCGGTGAGCGCTTGCTTGGCACAGGCCCACCGGCTGGAAGCTCTCCCCTGTTTGTTCGGCATCCTGTTCGACTTTGGAGTGCCACGGCGGCTTGACCGGTGGGTGGCCAAACGGCGCGACCCGGTCTGCCGCGCGCTCGGCACGTCCCGCCCGGCGGAAGAACTTCGCCGCCTCCAGATCCGCGATGTCGGAGATGCCGGGGGGAAGTTCGCGGTGGTCGCCGACTAGCACTACCGCCGCCCACTTCCGGGCTCCGATACTTGAGCGAAGCCCTTCGTGGCCGGTACATGCTGCCTGATCGTCTACGACCAGAACCACGTGCCGACCTTCGGTCTCTCGAGCGTCGAGCCATTGAATGAGGTCGTCGATCGCTTCGGTATCGCTGGCTACTGCAAGGCCGTCACTCGCAGCGTGAGGGAGGAGTTTGCTCCACCCATAGCCCTGCGTCGAGGACTGATCGGTCACAACTGCGAGTGCTAGATCGGCTGGACGGTGGTGAACGGCGAGTTGGGTGAGCAAAGAGCGAGCCAAAGCCTGTGCACTGGTGCGCTCGCCGATGATGCCGAGCGCCGCACTTTCCCCCAGAGCGAACGGAAGCGGTGTCTCGGGCACGCCTAGCCATCGTTGGAACTCGTCAAGGTCGTCTCCCACAAGCTCGCCGGTGATGGGGGGATCCCAGCGCCAGAGGTGAGTGCCAAGCGAGACCAGCCACGCGTCCTGGTCGTCATTGTGGCGGGTCCAAACCGATCCTGGTTCGTCTCGGTGCGCTGCTTCTTCCAAAAGCGCCGGTCCTGGAAGCGAGGCGGTCAAAGTGTTCCAGACCGCCTCGTGGCGGGCCGTGAGCTCTTCGACGAGACCCCGTAGTTGGTTGGCCTTCTCCTGTGCCACCTGGCGGGCAGACGTACGCCGCCTAAAACGCCCTTCAACCAAGTTTCCCAACATCATGAGGGGAGAAAGGATCGTAAACACGAGATACATGGGACTGCGAAAGAAGTACGCCATGGCGCCGCCAGCGACCAGCGGCATAACCAAGCTGGCGGCCGAGAAGAAGGCAGGCCGGTGTGCCGCATCGGCTGGTTTGGGAGCGACGAGTGGTTCGACGTTCAGCGGCAGCTTCGGGGGTAACCGAAGCTCGACTCGGGGCGCCGGCGCCCTGGGAACCGTCGACACGACGAGCGCGCCGTCTGTGCTGCGGATCCGAATGGGGAGCTCCGTCTGAACCACCCCGTCCGCCGTCGTTACCGACACGTCACCTTTGGGCAATGAAACGACATCGACAAAGTCCGACGCGGTTGGGATGCGGTGCCTACCCGTTCCGAGCGACACCAACTCGCCAGCGTCATAACCGTCGTCGGAGATCATCGCGACAGGGGGCGCCACCACGTCAGCGATCACGACCCCCGGACGAAACACGCGGCTCGCGGGCTCGCAGGCAACGATCGGCCTGCCTCGGACCCACCAGTGCCCGGAAGGGGCGAGGTGATGCGCCCGAAGGGTGTCCTCGAGCCCGTCCAACACGTCGGCGCTCGTACAATCTCGCCCGAAAACAAGGTCGACCACGACTAAGTGGCGATCGCCGTCAGCTCCCAATTGAACTAGGCAACGCATAGGTTTCTCGCTTCTGTCAGACCGTATGGCCGCAATTTCAAACGGGCGTCCTCAACATTGATCCGCGGGTGCGCACCGCGCGCTCCTGACACACTGCGTGCGGTCTGGCCGTCCACACAGTCGAAACGGGTGAGGACAACGGCTCTAGTACGGTGCCGGGTATGCGCTTTTGTCCTAACTGTGGAACGCGTTTCGACCAACGGCTCCCTGCGGCATGCCCCGGGTGCGCTCAAATGTTCTGGCGAAACGCCAAACCGTGCGCCGGTACGCTGATCTCCCGAAACGGCAAGCTGCTGTTGCTTCGCCGAGCGATCGAGCCGTGGCTGGGCCGCTGGGACATCCCTGGCGGTTATTGCGATGCATCCGAGCATCCGGCGGACTGTGCAGTCCGCGAAGCCCGCGAAGAAACGGGGCTAGAGGTGCACCTTACTGGCTACCTCGGCCAGTGGATAGATTCTTATGCCATTTCGTCGCCCGTCGCACCTGCAGATCCCTTGGGAACCGCCGACGAGATCACCTGCCTCAACACGTATTACGCAGCAGAGACCCGCGGCGACGACGAGCCGATGCTCGATGTAGACGAGGTTGACGATTACCGCTGGTTCGGCCCGGAAGAACTGCCCTACGACGACATCTCCTTTCCTGGGCACTGCCGCGAGGTGCTGCACGTCTGGGCATCAACCCAGCTGACAGGCCAGGGTGCGTGGGCACCGTGGGACAGAGCTCGCCTGCATCTGCGGACGCCTTAGAACGGACGGCGTAACCGGCGAACAAGGGCGCTAGGTGAGCCCGGCCACCCAGGGGACCAACATCTCTTCAGGGGTCACCGACCCATGGTGTGCCACCATTCGCGGCTCATAAGGCGAATCAGGTGACTCGAACGCGTACCCAAGATGTGCGCCCAGAATGATGTCGCCCAGCCGGGCGACGGCTTCGGCGCTGGGAGAGCTCGTTCCAAGCCACCCTCCATCGACATAGTCGTCTCGACTCCAGATCCAGGCTGTTGCGCCAAATCGTCGTTCGAGTTCGGCCAACATGTCCCGTGCGGACCCGGGCACGACGTGGAGCATGCGCATGCGCCCTTCGCCTGTCCAGTGCAAGATCGAACGGGCTAGGTCGTCACACCGCAACCAGCCGGCCGGCGGGATGTCGACCATCCCGTGGTCGGCGGTCACATAGACCGCTGTACGTGGCGGAAACTGGTCGAGCGACCGTTCCAGGAGCGCCGCGACTTGGTCGCGTTCTGCGGCGGCCTGCGGCGAGTCAACGCCGAAGCCATGGCACGTCCGGTCCAGGTACGGGTAGTAGCAGTACACGACCGATGCGCCTTGCTCGAGCGACGCTCTTGCCCGTTCGACGAGACCGTACGGCGACTCCCACCCGAGGTACCGCCCACCGCGCAGGTGGGCCTTGGTCAGCCCGGACCCTTCATACAACTGCGGTGATACGACAGGAACCTGAACACCGCGGAACGGTGCCACCGATTGGACCTTCAACGGATCCGGCGGGGTGCCACGACCTCCCACCGTCCATCGGATGGAGTTAAGACGCCGCCCCGCCACCAGCATGTCGCCAGCGACAATGCCGTGAACGCCCGGGACCACGCCGGTGGTACACGAGGTGAGCGCGGCGGTCGTTGTCGATGCGGAGACCGTCGGGATGGCCGCGCCTATGAAGCGTTCCTTCAACGAGGTTGGCATGAGCTGCCATTGGTCCCATCCCAGTCCGTCAACGACGATCAGTACTGACCGCTGGCCGCCTTCGGCAGACGCCAGTCGCATGCTTTCCGAACCCGACTCATCGATGAGCCCTGACCAGGCCAACAGGGAACGCAGCGTCGCGGGAACTCCGTGCTCGGCGGTTGCGCAACGTTCTTGTACGGCCATGTCGCACCCTAACAACCGGAGCTTCCCCTAGCTCGGCCCGTCGGACGCCACAACCGTTTCCGGGGACACGAGTACAGGGCCGCTCACGTCGCGACGAGCCCTTGAGCCCAACCCGGCGGGCGCTGAGCGGCGGTGTAGCCTTGGGCGCGCCTCGTCAGTGCTCGCCAGCAAGAGGAAGCCCTTTTGAAAGTATCCACACGCGGCGACTACGCCACTCGGGCCCTGGTCTCGATGGCGCTGCACGACCCACAGGTGCCGACCTCGGTCAAAGAGATCGCCGAACGCACCGGACTTCCCCAGCCGTACCTCGAACAGATCTTGCTCGCGATCAAGGGTGCCGGGTTGGTTCGCTCCAAACGAGGAGTCGGCGGCGGGTACGTACTTGCTCGCCCCGCAAGAGACATTTCGGTTGCCGACGTTTTAGCTGCCGTCGATGGACCGATCGCTTCGGATTTCGATGAGATCGAGCACAGCGAAGGGCGTTGCGTGATCCAGGACATTTGGGTCGAGGTCTTTGAACGGATGCGGGAGTACCTCAACGCCGTGACCCTCGCCGACCTCGTCGATCGAGCCACCGTCGGCCACGTCGGGGTCCACTCCGACGAACCACGATCAATCGACCCTCTTGGTTAGCCGCCCCACCGGGGCGATCTGTTTAGGCGCCATTTGACTGGCGCGACTTAGCGAGCTGGCAGGCCCAACGTCACGCGATCTTCGGTGAACTCAATGGGCGGATCCGCATGGCGTTGAACGGTCTCACCCGTGATGGGATGCGCAAAGCTCAAGAACTCTGAGTGGAGGCGCAGGCGGTCGCCAACGTCGCCGCCACGCTTTCCGCCGTACATCACGTCGCCCACCACCGGATGCCCGATCGATGCGAGGTGCACACGGATCTGGTGTGTTCGTCCAGTCTCTAGACGCAGTGCCAGTTCCGACGCGCGCCCGTCTGCCGACGTTGCATCGACCCGGTAATGGGTGCGTGCAGGTCGGCCGTCCTGCACGATTGCCATGCGCGTCCGTCTGGCCGGATCTCGACCGATCGGCCCCTCGATGACCCCGCGGGCTTCGACGAGTTCGCCCCAGACAAGACTGCGGTACCCCCGGGTAACGCGGCGCTCGCGCAACTGAGCGACCAGCGCCTCGTAGGCGGGTTGGCTCCGAGCGACCATCATCAGCCCGGTCGTGTCGCGATCCAGCCGATGCACGATGCCTGGACGGTCGGGTTGGCCCACGGCAGAAATGGCGGGATCGAAATGTAGGAGCGCGTTGACGAGGGTCCCATCCTCGTGACCCGCGCCGGGGTGCACAACCAAACCAAATGGCTTGTGCACGACCAAGACGTCGTCGTCTTCGTAACGCACATCGAGGGCAATGTCTTGCGCTTCGGGAGGACCGACCTGTTCAGGGCTTCCGGTCAGGCGAACCTGTTGCCCAGCGGTCAGCTTGGTGCTTTTGCCGACCGGCTCGCCGTCTACTTCGATAAAACCAGCGGCTATCAGGCGCTGCACGTCAGCTCGCGACATGGCGATGAGTGTGCTGATCGCCCGGTCAACCCGAACACCGTCGAGGCCGTCGGGGACGGTGAATGATTCGACCATTAAGGGGCGACCGAATCCGGTACGGAGACGTCGCCGGTCGGCATACGTTCGGCAGGACCGGTGGAGACCTGAGCGTGGTCGCCCTGGTCGGCCCGCTTCGCGGCGCCATCGAGTTGCCAGGTCCGCCACATCAAGACGATTACGCCAACGGTGATCGCCGAGTCAGCGATGTTGAACACCGGCCAGGACCCGACGCTTATGAAGTCCACGACATGACCTTCGCCGATGCCCGGAGCACGGAAGAACCGGTCGGTCAGGTTTCCGAGCGCTCCACCCAACAGCAATGCGAGGGCGACGCGGTTGATGTTGTCGGTTGCCCGAATGACTGCGACGGCCAGGACCCCCAACAACACGACGCCCAACCCAGTGAGCAGCCAGGTAGATCCGCTCAGCATCGAAAATGCAGACCCCGAGTTCCACGCGAGGTGAAACTCGGCCCAATCGCCCACAACGTTGATCGGTCCGTCGGCAAGGGCGCGCAGCGCCCAAGCTTTTGACAGCTGGTCGAGGACCAGTACCGTGATTGCGATGACGGCGGCTGTCGCCGGGCGAGATCGAGCTTTCACATCTACCTTCGTCTCTTACCTGCGCCGCTCCAGTCGAGACTTGCAGGGAATGCACATCGAGGCTTCTGGAATGGCTTCTAGTCTCTCAAAGGGAATGGGGTTGGTGCAGCGCGTGCAGACTCCATAGGTGCCCACGTCCATCCGCTCCAGCGCAGCGTCGATCGCGTCGACCGACCGCTGGGCCGTTGCCGACAGCATCAGGTCACGTTCCCGCTCGGCGCTGAGCGTGTCGCCCTCGCCGGATTCCTCGTCGAACTGCACGTCGCCCTGTTCGCGCTCTTGCATCAGCGCATCGGCCTCGGCGGCCAGATCTTGCGCTTGTCGTTCATACACCGCGCGCTCTGACAGCAGCGCCTCCCGGAGACCGGCAAGCTGTGCCGAACTCAAGTCGGGGTGTGTCGAAGTGGGGGTTGAATCGGTGGTGCCCACGGTCCCTCCAGGGTGCTCTCAAGCAAACCGGGCCGGAGGTTAGCCCCTCCAACTGTTCAAATCATCCTTTTTGGTCAAATCATGAAGTGACCGACTCGGCTTCCAACACCCCATCAACGGGGCTCGGAACGACGAGGACGAAGTGGCGAAATCGCAGGTTTGCTGCCAGGTCGGGGCGGAACCACTGACGCGGACCTGGTATTCCCGACCGGTCACATGCTTTGAAAGGGCGGATGCTTGCCCAACTTGCCAGACCATTAATCTACGCGACCATGGCTTTCGAACCGGTAGACGCCCAGCTGAACCTTCCAGAACTCGAAGAGCGCGTTCTGGCACGTTGGCGTGCGACAGCGAGCACGGGCAACTCCTTGCTTGACCAAAGCCTCACATCCCGATCGGGCGGCGACCCGTGGGTGTTCTACGACGGTCCCCCCACCGCCAACGGCCGACCTGGGCTGCACCATGTCTGGGCCCGGGCATTCAAAGATTTGTATCCCCGGTTCCACACGATGCGGGGTCGCTACGTCGAACGCAAAGCCGGCTGGGACTGTCACGGCCTCCCCGTCGAACTTGAGATCGAAAAGGAACTGGGCTTCACCGGTAAGGCCGATATTGAGGCCTATGGCATCGAACGGTTCAACGCCAAATGCCGCGAATCGGTTACTAAATATGTTGCGGAATGGCAAGAACTCACCGACCGCATGGGCATGTGGCTCGACATGGACGATGCCTACTGGACCATGTCGAACGATTACATCGAGTCGGTGTGGTGGCAGTTCCGCCGCATGTGGGACCAGGGCTTGATCTACGAAGGTTTCAAGGTCGTCCCCTACTGCGGGCGATGCGGCACCGCGCTGTCGAGCCATGAGGTCGCACAGGGATACCAGGATGTGACTGAAGCGTCCGCCTATGTCAGGTTTCCCCTGAACGACACCGACGCAGACCTGGTGGTCTGGACGACCACTCCGTGGACTCTGATTTCGAACGGTGGCGCGGCCATCGGACCCGACATCGCCTATGTGCGTGTCCACATCGACGGCTCAGAGCGAGATCTGATCCTCGCAGAAGCGCGACTTGAGGCCGTGCTAGGGGTCGACGGACTGCTCGGACCGGACATCTCCGTCGTTGAACGACTGACCGCGTCCGACCTTGTCGGTCGCACCTATCAACGTCCATTCAACTTTCTTGACCTCCCAACCGGATCGGATACATCGCCGGCGCCGTGGCGGGTCGTCGTCGACGATTTCGTGACCGTGGAGGACGGTACGGGCATCGTTCACTTGGCCGCGGCGTTTGGCGAGATCGACCGTGAGGTGAGCCTTCGCAACGGCCTACCCGTCTTCAACCCAGTGACTGGGCAGGCAACGTTCGATGAGACGGTGCCGCCGTATGCCGGCATGTTCGTCAAGGATGCCGACGACCAGATCATCCAAGATCTCGCGGCGGCCGGACTTCTCGTCGCGGCACCTGACTACACCCACTCCTATCCGCATTGTTGGCGGTGTCAGACGCCGCTGGTCTATTACGCAAAGACCTCATGGTTTGCTCGCACCTCGGAGCGCAAGGCGCTCATGCAGGAGGAGAACCAGAAGGTTGGTTGGCATCCTGCACATATCAAGGACGGGCGCTTCGGCGATTGGCTGGCCAACAACATCGACTGGGCCCTGTCTCGCGACCGCTACTGGGGTACCCCGATCCCCGTGTGGCGATGCTCCACCGACCACGACACTTGCGTTGGTTCGATGGCCGAACTGAACGCCCTAGCCGGGGCCCTGCCGACGGCGCCTTCCGGTGACGTCGACCTGCACCGACCCTACGTCGACGACGTAACTTTCGGCTGTCCAATCGACGGATGCGACTCAACGGCGGTTCGGGTCGCCCCCGTGCTTGACGCGTGGTTCGATTCCGGTGCGATGCCTGCAGCACAGCATCACTATCCCTTCACCCCCGATTCCTTGACCGCAGTCGATGACCACGGCCCAGCGGCGCCGCCCCCGCCAGGATCCGACCTAGCACCCCGCTTTCCTGCCGACTTCGTCTGCGAAGCGATTGACCAAACCCGCGGATGGTTCTATTCGCTGCTCGCAACAAACACCTTGGTCTTTGACCAGTCGCCGTACCGCAACGTCGTTTGCCTCGCGCACGTAGTCGACAAAGACGGCGTGAAAATGTCCAAATCAAAGGGCAACGTCGTCAATCCCTACGACGTTTTCGACCATCAAGGCGCCGACGCCCTGAGGTGGTACTTCTTTTCGGCAGGATCGCCCTGGACGAACCGCCGCGTATACACCGAAGGCATCGACGAGTCGACCCGGCAGTTCTTGTTGACGCTGTGGAACGTCTATTCGTTCTTTGTGACCTACGCATCGATTGACCAATGGCAGCCAACGCCGCCTCCTCGGACTCCGGCTCACGTCCTTGACCGGTGGCTGCGGTCGCGACTGCACGACACGATCGCCCAGGTGACAACGGCCCTGGACGACTACGACGCCCATGCGGCGACGCTCGCTCTCGGGACGCTCGTCGATGACCTATCCAACTGGTACGTCCGTAGAAGCCGCACGCGATTCTGGAAAGACAACGATCGCGAGGCGTACGCCGTCCTCTATGAGTCACTGGTCGCGATCAGTCAGATGGTCGCTCCGTTCTGCCCGTTCATAACCGATGCCATGTACAGCAACTTGGTTGGCGGCGACGTTCACCTGAGCGACTACCCGGTTGCTGACCCGACGCTCATCGACGTCATGTTGCACGAGGACATGGCCATCGCTCGCGAGGTTGTGGCGCTCGGCCGCAGCGCTCGAACCGACGCCAAGATGCGAACGCGCCAGCCTCTTCGCACCGCGCACGTCTTGCTCTCCGACGATGGACAGAATCTGCCCGACGACATCCGGGCCGAGATCGCCACGGAACTCAACGTGCACAACGTCGAGTTCATCACCTCGCTCGAAGGCCTCGCGGCCTATGACGTCGTCCCGAATTTCCGGACGTTGGGGCCGCGCCTCGGCCAGCAGATGCCTGCGGTGAAGGCGGCACTCGGGGAGGTCGACGGATCGGTAGTGCAAACCGCGCTGGATCGAGATGGCCGCTACAACTTGGACCTTGGAGACGACACGGTCGAATTGACCGCCGATGACCTGCAGGTCCGGATCCGAGCTCAAGATGACCTCGCGATCTCACAGGGTGGAACTAAGGCAGTCGTCTTGGACTTGGCGCTCGACGACGAGCTTGTCGCAGAAGGCCTCGTCAGGGAACTGGTTCGCACCATCAACGACCTGCGAAAGTCGGCCGATTTTGCGATCGCCGACCGCATCAAGTTGTCGGTGTACGCCGACGACGCAGTGGCTCGTGCCGTGCGCCGGTACGGCCGCGAGATTTCCTCAGAGGTGTTGGCCACCGACCTGGTTCAAGGCGAGTTGGCGCACGCACCTGAGGACGCGGCCACCGTCATGGTCCTGCAAGAACCGGTCGCCTTTTTGCTCGTCGCCGCCGAGTAGCAGTCCGCTGGCGACGATCAAGGATGACGTGAGCGATCGGGCAGCTCACGATGTGCCGCGTCGCCGGCAATAGGTAGATCACTTTGGGCCCAGGCTCGACACCAGAATGCAAAACGGGCTGGCGCCCTAAGGAGCCAGCCCGTTTTGCATCACTCTGGTCAAGTCGACCGCACGACGGTCAACTCCACAAAGGTCGATGGTTGCCTAGTTGCCTGGGCGCTTGAACACCCCGCCAAACCGGCTGGTGGAGTCGCCGTCTTCTCCGTCATCCTCGCGCCCGTCGCTCAACGTCGCCAAGAAGCGATCGTCATCGAGTTCGCCGCGTCGATTCGACCGTCCAGTGGCTCCCATTTCCGCAGCGCGCTCAGGTGAAACGATCCGTACAGCGCTGCGAGCGCCGAGCGACGCTTCGATGTCGAACTGTTCTTCTTCGACGCTGTCTTCGAAGTCGTCTTCTTCGTCGTCGACCAAGTCGATCTCGGCCTCTGCCGCTTCAAGCAACGAGGCCGCGGAAGGAATGTCGTCTTCGCTAGGAACGTCGACATCGCTCAACAACGGCTCGTCGGGGCGTTCTGGGCCGGGGCGTTCGTTCAAGACGGCGAGGTCCGCTTCAAGGACGCTTCGGATGCGGGACTTGTACTCACCGGCGAAGTCGTCGAGACGGTCGACATCTGCCTTGAGGGTCTCAACCCGTCCTGCGAGGTCGCGCAACTCATCGGCATACGCAACCCGTTGTGCCTCGGCGCGATCGATCGCTTCTTGTTCGGCCTGATCGACCATCGCCTTGGACTTGGCCTCAGCCTCAGAGACGAGATCCGCTGCGGTCTTTTCGGCCTCGGCGACCGTGGTGTCTGCGGTGCGCTGTGCAAGCAACAGCGTCCGAGAAATCGTGTCTGCGTCACCTGATGGCGTGGTCAGCGCGCCATCGTCGTCACGCGAACTTGGCGCGGGAACGCCTCTCCTGGATGCTTGTTCGAGGTCGTTTTGGAGTCGCTCGATGGTTGACGCGGCCCGGTCGAGGAGCTCGTCGGTTACATCCATGTCATAGCCACGGAACTGTTGAGCTATCTCAACGTTGCGTAGCTCCTTTGGTGTCACATCCATCATTGGGTCTTCTGTTCCTTAGTGCGTATGTGCGAGCCCGGGGGCCGCTAGCAAATCTGGTTCTGCAGTATGACGATCGCGAAGATCAAGACCATGGGGGAAAGGTCGAGTCGAATGGCGCCGCCACCCACGGGCGGAAGTATGCGACGCAGCGGTCCAAGAATTGGTTCGGTCAGGTCGATCAATATGGAAGCAATGCCAGCGATCGGCGAACCGGGACTCACGGTGAACCAGGAGAGCAAGATCCGCGCGATAAGGATGATGTAGTACACCGACAGAGCGGTGCACGCAATGCCGGAAGCACTTATTGCAAGTGTCAAAGCGTCCATGGAAAGCGTCACCCTAGACCGCAGCCTTGCCGGCCCGGTAACCGAGTCCACAAGCTGTCAACACCGGCTCGCCCCCTAGTCGACCCTGCCAAAAGACCTGTTCTCCGGGGTGTCAGTCCTCGAGAAGACCCTCTTCGCGGAGGCGGTCGAGTTCTGAGTTGGGGATATTGACACCGTCAGGGGTCAGTAAGAACACCTGGTCCGCAGTGCGCTCCATCGAACCGTCAAGCACGAAGGTCGATCCGCTGGCGAAGTCGATGAGGCGTCGCATGAGATCCCTCGGGAGCCCCCGGAGATCCATGACGACTGGCTGGCGATTGCGAAGGGCAGATCCGACGTACTCGGCGTCGTCGAAGGACTCAGGCTCCACGATGGCAACTCGGAGTTCGGGCGCGGGGATCGTGCGAACCGCGCTCGATTGGCGGTGCCCACCGGTGCGGGGGGGCTCCATCTTGGGCGGCGGGGCAAGCCTCTCACGGTCGCCGTGGTCACCATAGAAGTCTTGGTCGCGTCGACCCATACCGATCACACTCCCATCCGGGCCGCGGTCGATGCCGCGGCTGCGTCGAAGATCCTCGCGCGGATCGCCTTCAAAAGCCTCTGCAGGCCGAACATGCCGGCCGGACTGGTCCGCCGCACGCGGTTCAAGCTCTCGCTCGAACGGTTCAGGGGACCGACCCTGGACGCGCTGTCCTCCGCTGAGGTCTTCAAGACCATCGTCGTAGTCATAGTCGTCATATTCGTCGTACTCGTCGTATTCCTCGTAGTCGTCATCTGCGAGACCGAGAAACACCATCGTCTTACGGAAGACGGGCATTGGCTATCGACTCCTCGTGATCGTCGGAGTGGATCTATGAAACGTTTGTCGCGGACCAAAGATGGTTCGCCCGATGCGGAGGGTCGTCGCGCCCGTTCTGATGGCAGCGTCGAAGTCGTCACTCATACCCATCGAGCAGCCGACCAACGAAAGATCGTCCGCCAACGCCCGGAGCCGAATGAACCACTCAGTGGGGTCCTCGTCGACGGGGGGCACAGTCATCAGGCCATCTACTTCTAGTCCGTTGGCCTGACAGTGTTCCACGAGTGATCCGGTTTTGTCCGGTCCGCAACCACCCTTCTGGGCCTCCCCCGCCAGGTTTACCTGGACAAAGACCCGTGCGCCCGGAGCCCGAACCGCCAGCGCGGACGCCGTCTTTTCGCGGTCGATACTGTGGTATCGAGAAACGTACGGAGCGAGTGCGTTGATCTTGTTGCTCTGGAGTCGACCGACAAAATGCCAGTTCACTTCGGGCATTTGGGTTGCCTTGCCAACGAGCTCGACCGCATGGTTCTCGCCAAAGTCTCGAGCGCCTGCTTCGTAAGCCGCTGTCAGCAAATCGACGCTCATGGTCTTGGAGACGGCGACGATGGTGAGCTCATGACGGCTTCTACCAACTTCACGACAAATCTCGTCGACGCGAGCGTTGAGAGCCACCCAGTTGGCGGCGACGTCTTCTGGGGTGATCCGATCGCTTCCAGCAGCGAGGTTGACGCTCATCGGACACACGCCAAGATGCCGTGGCGACCGACGTCTCGGCGCGTTCGATGGGAGAAGTAGCGCTCACTGCACCCGGTGCAGGTCGGCTCGTGGTAGGCCACCTCAACGTTGAGCGTTCGACATACAGCTTCGATACCCGCCCCTAAATCAAGTGCCGGAGCACCGCCGCGGGTGTGTGACCGCACCTCGTCGCCTACCTTCGCCGCGACTCGATCCAGATCATCCTGTCCAAACTCGTAGCAACACGGACGGATGTGGGCGCCGATAACGGCGTGCGTAGCTTTTGTCCCGGCGTCGGCCAGAGAGGATGCCGCCGCCTCAAGTACACCGGAAGCGAGTCCTTTCCAGCCTGCGTGGACGATGGCAACTGCCCGCGAACCGACTAAAGCAACCGCTCCGCAGTCGGCGGTCCGGATCATGCCGATCACGCCCGGCTCGTCAACGACAATGGCATCGGCCTCGCCAACCTCGATCGGGCCTCGTTTCGCCTCGACAGGTGGATGACCGCTTGGCAGCGCATTGGTCACAACGGTGTTGCCATGAACCTGCTTCAGACGCACGAGCGGCCAGCCATCGACCTCAAACCGGTCTCGGATCGCCGCCCAGCGGGAGTCAAGCGTTTGGGAATGTGCTCCGTGCGAACCGCCAAGGTTGGCAGGATCGTCGAAGTCTGCGCCCCCAATCGGCGCTGACTCAGCGTTGTAGCGGGTCGTCAGTAAAAGCCGAACCCCGCTCAACTCCAACAGGTCTCCAGGAAACAACGGTCGTTAGCGAAGGAAAGACGGGACGTCGAAGTCGTCGTCGAACGGGTCGTCTTCGCTTTCGTCGAGGAAACGACTGCGCCGGATCGGACGTGACGGCTCGTCGGCAAGTTCTGCCCGAGACATTCTGCCTGCAGGCGCCCGGCGGGCGGGGCGAGTGGCCTCCGCGTCGTCGTAGTCGTCGTCAAAGTCTTGGTCATCGCGCCCAGCTGAGTTAGCAGAGCCTCGGTCGGTATCCCGCTGATCGAGGCGATCAAAGCCCGCTGCAATGACGGTGACGCGAACCTCATCACCCAAGCTGTCGTCGATCACCGCACCAAAGATGATGTTGGCATCGTCATGGGCAGATTCGGCGATGATCTCTGCCGCCTCGTTGACCTCGAACAGGCCGAGGTCGCTCGGACCAGAGATGTTGAGCAGGATGCCGCGCGCACCCTCCATCGACGCTTCGAGGAGCGGTGACGAGATTGCCTGGCGGGCAGCGGCGATCGCCCGGTTCTCACCGGAGGCGTGCCCGATACCCATCAGAGCGGTTCCGGCGTTCGCCATGATCATGCGAACGTCCGCGAAGTCGGTGTTAATCAGTCCGGGCGTGGTGATGAGGTCGGTGATGCCTTGGACACCTTGCAACAACACCTCGTCGGCCATGCGGAACGCGTTAACCATTGAGGTCTTCTCGTCGGCAACCTCGAGCAGCCGGTCATTTGGGATGACGATGAGCGTGTCGACTTTTTCTTTGAGGCGCTGGATACCCGTTTCTGCCTGAACAGCGCGGCGACGCCCTTCAAAGCGAAATGGGCGGGTCACGACGCCGATGGTCAGCGCTCCGGCGGACTTGGCCGTCTCGGCGATCACCGGAGCAGCACCTGTGCCAGTGCCACCGCCCTCACCGGCGGTGATGAAGACCATGTCGGAGCCTTGGAGCACTTGTTCGATTTCGTGGGCGTGCTCTTGGGCCGCCCGTTCGCCGACTTCGGGATCAGACCCGGCGCCCAGGCCACGCGTCTTTTCACGGCCAATGTCGAGCTTGACATCAGCTTCGTTCGTCAACAGCGACTGAGCGTCGGTGTTGATCGCTAAAAACTCGACGCCTTTGAGTCCGGCGTCGACCATTCGGTTGACCGCGTTGCCGCCGCCACCACCCACGCCGACCACTTTGATCACTGCGAGGTAGTTCTGCGGATTCATCATGTCGCCCTCAGTTCTTTCAGTGTAAAAACCTTAAACCTCAAGTACAGATTGAGAGTTATGTAAACCTGCACACCATCTGTTTATTGAGGAACAAGGCTTCCGCGTTTACGAAACGCCGCCTAATCGTCGAGCGCTCCAAAAGGAACAATTCGGTCTTGACGCTCAACGAATTGATTCAAGCGTAGCTAGGAACATTTCTCGGGTGGTGGACCCACCTGGGTGGCTCATCCCCCCGGCGACCGGTCGGTCGACCGATCGGTGGAGCACCACACGTCCCATTCCGACCGCTGTTATTGGTCGATTCGCAAGGCCACACTAGGCGCTCCGGGCACCGCAAGGTCGACACTTGCAATATCTGATTGAGGAACTTCCTCTAGAACTGCCTTCAGGTCGGCGGCGACCTTCTCAGCACGCGAGGCCCCCCACTCACCCGAATGAAGGTTGATGGACCCCAGGTCAACCGTGGGCCCATTGTTGAGGCGAGCTCGCAATTCGTCACCGGAAACGACGACATCGCTCAACGTCGCTCCAGGGCCGAGTTGGGCCAAACCGTCGTCGGACAGGAGGCGAGTGACAAACGAGGCCAGTCCATCCGGCTTCACAGACGTCCCCGCCTCGCCGACGGACAAACCGGAGACGGCGGGCAGCGCCGCATACTCAGATGCTGCCGCTGCATCGTTAGTGATAACCGTGCCCGACTTGTCGACAAGGGACACGCCGTGTTCGGTTGTAACTCGCAAAAGCGCTTCGCGCTCGCGAACATCGACGGTGACCGAGCC
>JAGNEX010000039.1:4017-18813 GCA_018003035.1 Acidimicrobiia bacterium | reverse complement strand
TCGGGTTAGACGCCTCGGCGACGACCGCCGCCGAGTACTCAGTCGTCATCGCGGCGATCCCGGGCACGTCGATGACTTCGACATCGTTGCCGGCGGCAAGAGCGTCGGTTTTGTAGACGAATCCGGCGTCGAGCTCTTGTGCCGTGATCTTGGCAAGTAGCGATCGAACGTCGGGTTCTTCGGTGACGACGGTCGGGTCGATGTTTTGCTGTGCGAAATAGTTACGTGCGAGGTCACCGCATGGGACCCCGGCGGCGCAGACTCCAACGAGCACTTCGGGCCGTTCCAGGTCAGCCAGAGCGTCGATATCGCCAGGGTTTCCCGAGGGCACAACCAAGGTCAGGGAGTTTCGGGCAAACACCTGGGGCTCGCTCGCGAGATCGCCAGCCTCTCGGAGATGTTCGACGATGTCTCTATTTGCCGAGACGATCACATCGGCGGGAGCGCCCGCGTCGATCTGCTCGCGAAGCGCCGACGAACCCGCGAAATTGAACTCGATGTCGAACCCGCGATACCGCTCACCGAGCATGTCGCCGATGCGCGCAAACACGTCGGTGAGCGATGACGCTGCAAACACCGTCACGGCGCCAAACGGCGCTCGGCGCCCACCGTCGCCGGCAGCATCGGCCCAGGTGGTCGTCACACCGTCGGACCCGCCTGCGCCTGACAGATCGGGCGAGACCGAACCAGCAGACGATGTTGGAGCGGTCATCGTCGTCGGAGCTTGCGTCGGCGTCGAGCCGTCGTCGCCGCCATCGGAACAAGCGGCCAGTCCGACGAGCCACAAAAGACACGTGAGCAACATCGCCAGCCCGAAAGACCGAGAGGCGCGACCCTCGATCGATCCGCCGCAATCACGGAGCAAAAGCGACGTCGGGTCGCTACCCGTTGGGGCAGGACCACAGCGGTCGCGCCCGGTCTTCCGGGCCCGCTCAGATGGTGTCCCCGAAACCCGAGTACTCATCGACGCACCCACCTTTCTACCGGTCTTGGCTCTGGATGTTCCCACGACTCGTCGACGCGCGCTCCACCAGCGGACGTGCGCGGCGGGTCGGAAAAGCCGATCAGCCGAGCAAGAACACCATCGCTGTCGTCATGACGAGGAACGTCAGGTTGATCGGGCCGCCAACCCGGACGAAATCGAAGAACTTGTAGCCACCGGGCCCGTAGATCATGGCGTTCGTCTGATAGCCGATCGGGGTCAAGAACGATGCCGAAGCCATGACGGCAACACCGACTGCCATTACCCGATAGTCCAGGTCCATATCTTCGGCCGCTCGAATGGCGATCGGCACGACGACCGCTGCCGCAGCGTTGTTGGTGACGATCTCCGTGAGGAGGGTGGTGGTCAGCAAGATGCCGGCGATCACTCCGAGGGTGCCGGCAAATCCCAGGCTGCCGGTCAGCATCTCGGCGATGTCCTGAGCCAATCCACTGCTGTCGACGGCCGCACCGATTCCGAGCGACGCCGCGATCATCAAGATGACGTCGAGATCGATCGCCCGTTTGGCTTCGGAGTACGTCACGACTCGTGCACACACCACGATGCCAGCAGCGAGCCATGCCGCTTCGAGCGTTGTCGTCAGCTTGAACGACGCGCAGATCACAAAGACAGCGAGGGCCAACGCTACCCAACGCGCTCTTCGAGAGATCACTGGCACCGAATGGGCGAGCGGCGAAATAACCAGGAAGTCTTTCTGTGCCCGCAGGGACTTTCTGAGGTCCCGCCCCGCCAGCAGCACCAAGGTGTCGGCTGGCAGCAACTCGACGTTTCCGAGTTTGCCCGCCACCGCCTCTCCGGCCCGATGAATCGCTACGGCAGCCGCGCGGTAGCCCTCGCGTCCACCGACTTCCTTCAAAGTTCGGCCGACCAGTTCGGACTCCCGTCCGACCACCGCTTCGAAGTACAACGGTTCGCGCGCTGATTCCAGCACAGCTGCCTGGTCTTTCGGGACGACCAAGCCCGCGCGGGAGCGCAGGTCGAGCACGTCGGAAACATCGCCGACAAAGATGAGCAGATCGTCGGCCTCTAACACCTCGTCGGGCGCAACCGGGCCGATGTGTCGTTCATCGCGGACGATGTCGGCCAGGTACACGCCAGAAAGATGCCGAAGGCCAGCGTCGGTGACGGTTTGCCCAACCAGCGGCCCGCGCTCGTCCACCTCCAGGTGCAACGCGAAGTTTCGAAGCGATTCCAACGCTTCTTTTGTCGGGTCGGACCGGTCGGGAATCAGCCTCTGGGCAACAAAGACCAAAACAAACAGCCCAGCGACGGCAGCAGGAAGGCCGACCGGTGTGAGTTCGAAGAGTCCGAACGGCCGGTGCCCCTGTTGTTCAAGGACCCCGGAGACGACCAGGTTGGTAGATGTACCTATGAGGGTGATGACGCCGCCAAGAATCGCTGCGAACGACAGGGGCATAAGAAAACGCGACACCGGAAGCCGCCTCGAGCGAGCCCATGACGACACTTCCGGCAACAGCATTGCGACGAGGGGCGTGTTGTTGAACACCGACGACAACCCCGCGACGGGCACGCAAAGCCGAGCGATGGATGCGCGACCGCCGCTGCCGCCCAGGACCCGGCCCGTCAACCCGGCCAAGAGGCCCGTCCGCCTAGCTCCGGCGGCGACGACATAGAGGGCGGCGACCGTTAGCGGTGCTGGATTCGCAAAGCCCGACACCCCCGTCTGGGGGTCGATCACGTCGGCAAAGATCAGGACGACGAGCCCGCCGAGCAGCACTCCCGACGGCGGGAACCGATCGGATGCAAGCGTCCCGAAGACCAAGACCAAAACACCGAGGGTGATCGCTGCGTCGCTCGCCATGTGTCATCCATTGTGACCAGTCGCACCGATCCGACGGCATATGTCCGGAGAGGGATGCGGGTAAAGCCCGCGAGCGTAGTTCGACGCTCGGTGGCGTTTCCTGGAAATGGACAAGGTCGCCCATTATTCGGCAAGCCTGCGCAACCCGCGGCACAATTCGGTCGTACGCGTGCCCAGGCCTTCGGAGGCTGCTCAATGGCGTCCACAGTCAAGCGTTTGCTGATCGGTAGGCCCCTCGCAAATAGCGAGGCAGATCATCAGCGGATCTCAAAGACGGTCGGATTGGCGGTGTTCTCCTCCGACGCGATTTCTTCTACCGCCTACGCCACCGGTGAAATCCTGATCGTGCTGGTCGGCTCGGCGGGCATGGTTTCCTCGGGCGGACAACTCACCACAAATCTGCTCATCCCGATTGCAGTCCTCGTCGTCATCTTGTTGGCGTTGGTCGTCAACTCATACCGCGAGACAATCCACGCCTACCCCGACGGTGGTGGCGCATACGTCGTCGCACGCGAGAACCTCGGCGAAACACCCTCGCTCGTCGCCGGCGCATCGCTCTTGGTTGACTACGTCCTGACGGTTGCTGTGTCGATCGCAGCCGGTGTCTTGGCGATCTATTCGGCTTTCCCCAGTTTGGCGCCGTACAAGGTTGAGTTGTGTCTTGCGTTCTTGGCGTTGCTCACCGTCGGCAACCTCCGCGGGCTCAAAGAATCGGGTCGCGTGTTCTCGGTACCGACCTACGTCTACATCGTGATGCTGGGCGCGTTCATCGTGTGGGCTGGCATTCAGAAGGCCCGCGGCACCCTGCCGGTCTTCGACGCCACAACTGAGGCCGCTCGGGAGCAGATCCGCGAAATCCAAGCCGAGCACGGCCCGGCGGTCGGTCACATCAGCCTGTTCGTGTTTGCTCGGGCGTTCGCGTCGGGAGCGGTGGCCCTTTCCGGTGTAGAGGCGATTTCCAACGGAATCCCCGCCTTCCGCAAGCCGACTTCGAAGAACGCCGCGATCACGCTGGGCTGGATGGCCGCCATCTTGGGCACCTCGTTCTTCATGATCAGCGTGATCGCGTCGTGGATGCGACCAATCCCCTCCGAGGCCGAATCAGCCCTGTCCACCATGGGTCGGGCTCTGTTCGGCGGCGACAGCATTGCCTACTTCTTGCTGCAGATCGCCACGATGTCCATTCTGATCTTGGCGGCTAACACAGCCTTCGCCGACTTCCCACGACTCGCCGCGATCATCGGACGCGACGGTTACCTGCCACGACAGTTCGCCAACCGTGGCGACCGGCTGGTGTTCTCCAACGGCATCCTGATCCTCGCCGGCGCCGCGGCCGTTCTTCTCATCGCCTTCCAGGGCAACGTGACCTTGCTGATCCCGCTCTACGCGGTCGGTGTTTTTACGAGCTTCACGATCAGTCAAACCGGTATGGTCCGGCGACATTTGAGAGTGCGCCAGAAGGGGTGGCACGTCTCTGTCGTCAACTCGGCGGTGGGCGCCGTAGCGACCTTCATCGTCGCCGCTGTCGTCATCATCTCGAAGTTCGCGATCGGCGCCTGGATCATCGTGCTGTTGATCCCCTGCATCGTCTTGGCGTTCCGCGCCGTCAAGGCTCACTACCGGACCGTCGCCAAGCAACTTAAGTTCGCCCCTTCCGAAGGCGCGCTAGCCGCCCTTCCCAAACGGCACGGCGTCGTCGTGCTGATCGGCGGGGTCAACAAGTCGTCAATCGGCGCTCTTCAATACGCACGCTTGGTCGACGCCCCCGACATGGTGGCCATGAGTGTGGCAATGGACGAAGGCCACGCAGACACCATGCGCGAGTCCTGGCAGAAACTTGGAGTCGACTTCCCGCTCGACATCATCGAGTCGCCGTTCCGCGACCTGACCAATACCGTCGAGGAGTATCTGGACGTCCTGACAGAACGCTGGGGCCACGACTACATCACGGTGGTCATCCCAGAGTTCGTACTTCCGCACTGGTGGCAGGGGATCATGCACAACCAGTCGGCCCTCGCGCTCAAACTCGCGTTGAAGCTGCGGGCGAACACGGTCGTCGTCACGGTCCCCTTCCATTTGGCCGAAGATGACGAACTGCTACGGGACGAGGTGCTCGCAAAGGGCATCCCGATCGACGACGGAGCAACCGAGGTTGTGACCGCCGACGACAGCGGCACGGACACGGCGAAGTCGTAGCAAACATGCGGCGGTATTGTCGCGGCTGGTCCTGACCGACGATGAGGGAGTTCGAATGACCGCTGACGCCCCGACCGGCCAGCCGCTGCCGATGATCTTTGTCGGGCACGGCAGCCCGATGAACACCCTTGAGTTCAACCGTTGGACAGGGGCCTGGCGCAACACCGCTGAGTCGTTCCCCAAACCTCGGGCGATCTTGGCGGTGTCCGCACATTGGTACATCAACGCGACCGCGGTCACCCAGGCCGACCAGCCTCGGACGATCCACGACTTTTCTGGCTTCCCACCCGAACTCTTTGCGGTCGAGTACCCAGCGCCCGGAGACACCGACCTTGTCGAACGGGTAGCGGCCCTGGCCGACCCAGTTCCCGTCCTTGGCGACGGCGGCAGCTGGGGCCTCGACCACGGAACCTGGTCGGTTCTGGTCCACATGTACCCGGACGCGGACGTTCCCGTCGTGCAATTGGGGATCGACGCGACCAAACCCCCGTCGTTCCATCTGGACCTCGGCAAGTCCCTCGAACCGCTTCGCCATGAAGGCGTGCTGATCTTCGGGAGCGGAAACACGGTCCATAACCTGGGTCGAATGGACTGGAACATGCCCGATTCAGGCACCGACTGGGCTGTGTCGTTTGACGACGCGGCAACCTCGATCATGACCGACGATCCGGGTCGGGTAACCGAACTCGTCGACCACGACGCGTACGCGTTGGCGGCGCCGACTCCTGACCACCTGCTGCCGCTGTTCTATGTGGCGGGAGCGGCAAGCGCAGCAGGATTGCCGGCTTCGGTCATCACCGACGGCTGTGCCATGGGTTCCCTCTCGATGACGAGCTACCGGGCCGGCTGACGGCTCACGGCGACGCCGGTCTGCCAACGCCTCGTGGCTCCAGGGTGGTCAGGCCGAACAGCCGTCCGGTCCGCAAATAGCGCCGTCATCGGTTCCGTCGGCAGAACCGACGAACTGTTCGGGGACGGTGACCCGCGTGTCCCACGCCTGGTTGAGTGCCGAGGTAAACAGTTCGGCCGGCTGGGCGCCTGATACCGCCAAACGCTCATCGAAGACGAAGAACGGCACGCCGGTGACCCCGATCCGGGCAGCGATTGCTTCGTCCGAGCGAACGGCATCGGCATACGCGTCGCTCGAAAGCACTCCTTGGACTTCGTCTGCATCGAGGCCCGCTTCGACGGCCAGACGACCGACGGTTTCCGGATCGCCGATCGATGCGCCTTCCGCGAAGTACGCGGACATAAAGCGGCTCATCACCTCATTGCCGAGCCCGCGTTCAACCGCCAGGTGAAAGACGCGGTGAGCGTCAAACGTGTTGCCCGGTTTTGCTCGCTCCCAGTCGAACGACGCCCCTTCGGCGGCGAACTGCCGGGCAATGTCCTGTTGCGAAGCGCGGGACTGCGCTTCAGTGATTCCGTACTTCTTTGCGATCTTTTCGACCAGGTTGCCGCCCAGTTCGCGTGGCGCGTTCGGATCCAGCTCAAAGGAGTGCCAGATCACGTCAACTTCGTCGGCGTGTTCCCACTCCGCAAGTGCGGAATCAAGACGATGTTTGCCGAGCAGGCAGAACGGGCACACCACATCACTCCAGATATCGATTCTCATGAAGCGTCCAACCAATCTGGGGGCCCTTTTGTTTCGGGATGTGGCAGAAATGGAGCCGCGTTGATGTGGCCGGCCCTGAGGGCGAGATCGCTCCGGCCCACCAATTCGGGGCGCCAAACCGCCCTTGGGACGGTCTAGCCTCGCCCTGCAAACGTTTCGTCAGAACTCACGTCAAACTCGCACCGCCCACCGAGGCGATCCGTTCCGACAACCCTTCCGGGCTGGCCGACCGAGACGGAAGTCCGCCGAGACGACTCGTCCTCACCGACCTGTAGAGAAAGTGATCGTTGCCCATGCACGTCGCAGATACACACGAACTGATCCGCGTGGTCGGAGCCCGCGTGAATAACCTCCGGGACGTCAGCGTCGACATCCCAAAGCGGCGTCTGACGGTATTCACAGGTGTGTCGGGTTCGGGGAAGAGTTCGCTGGTCTTTGGCACCATCGCCGCCGAATCGCAGCGCCTAATCAACGAGACCTACAGCGCGTTCCTTCAAGGCTTTATGCCCAACCAACAACGGCCCGACGTCGACATTCTCGAAGGGCTGACGACGGCGATCGTCGTCGATCAGGAGCGCATGGGAGCCAACGTTCGATCCACCGTCGGCACGGCGACCGACGCTGACGCGATGCTTCGGATCGTGTTCAGCCGGCTCGGTGAACCACACATCGGTTCAGCCAAGGCGTTCTCGTTCAACGTCCCGACCGTCACGGGAAGCGGAACGATCACGGTACAAAAGGGCAAGACCGCGGAACGCGAAAGCCGGACCTTCAGTGTGGCCGGCGGGATGTGCCCAAACTGCGAGGGCCGTGGCACCGTCCCCGACCTCGATATGAGGGGCCTGTTCGACGAATCGAAGTCGCTCGCTGAGGGGGCCATCACAATCCCCGGATACAAGACCGATGGCTGGGCGGTGCGGATGTACGCCGAGTCAGGGTTCCTCGATCCGAACAAGCCGATCAAGGATTTCACGGCTGAAGAACGCAACGACTTCCTATACAAGGAGCCCGTCAAGATTGCCTTGATGGGGATGAACCTGACCTATGAGGGGCTGATCCCGAAAGTCACCAAATCGTTCCTGTCTAAAGATCGCGAAGCTCTGCAGCCCCATATCAAGGCGTTCGTCGACCGCGTCGCAGTGTTCGCGCCCTGCCCCGAATGTGGTGGGACTCGCCTGAACGACCAGGCCCGCTCGTCGCGCATTCAAGGCGTCAACATCGCCGAGGCGTCGGCTATGCAGATCACCGACCTCGCCGATTGGGTCGCCGGTTTGGACGCACCCAACATGGGGCCTTTGCTCTCCGCCCTGGGCGACGCGTTGTCGTCGTTCGTCCAGGTAGGACTTGGTTACCTGTCGCTGGATCGTGCATCGGGGACGCTGTCGGGTGGTGAGGCGCAACGGACCAAGATGATCCGCCATTTGGGGTCGTCGCTTACCGACGTCACCTACGTGTTCGACGAGCCGACGATCGGACTTCACCCCCACGACATCGCCCGGATGAACTCCATGCTGTTGGCACTCCGAGACAAGGGCAACACGGTGCTGGTTGTCGAACACAAACCCGAGGTCATCGAGGTTGCCGACCACATCGTCGACATTGGGCCTGCCGCTGGTTCGGGAGGTGGAACCGTCTGTTTTGAAGGCGACCTAGCTGGCTTGAAAGCCAGTGACACTGCCACCGGCCGCCATCTCGGCGACGTCGCGACCATCAAGAACGCGACCCGCCAGCCACAAGGAGCGCTGGAGATTCGCGGCGCGACCGCCAACAACCTAAAGCACGTCGACGTGGATATCCCGCTCGGCGTCTTGGTCGCTATCACCGGCGTTGCTGGTTCGGGGAAGAGCTCATTGATCACCGGATCGGTCATCAACCGCGACGGCGTTGTCTCGGTCGACCAAAGCGCGATCAAGGGATCTCGGCGGAGCAGCCCCGCCACCTACACCAAGCTGTTGGACCCAATTCGGAAAGAGTTCGCCAAGAAGAACGGCGTCAAACCAGCGTTGTTTAGTTCGAACTCCGAGGGTGCTTGTCCGGTGTGTAACGGTGCCGGCGTCATCTTTACCGACCTCGGCTTCATGGAGACGGTATCGAATCCTTGCGAGGAATGTGAGGGGCGCGGCTTTCGACCCGAGGTGCTTCAGTACACCCTCGGTGGTGCCAACATCAGCGACGTCATGGCGATGACGGTGGACGAAGCCCTCCCCTATTTCGGTTCGGGCGACGCAAAAACGCCTGCCGCCCACAAGATCTTGGAACGGCTCGAATCGGTCGGTTTGGGGTACGTGCGACTCGGTCAGCCGCTGACCACGTTGTCCGGTGGTGAGCGTCAGCGTTTGAAGCTTGCCGTCCAGATGGCCGATAAGGGCGACATCTACGTCCTCGATGAGCCGACCGTGGGCCTGCACTTGGCAGACGTCGCTCAACTTCTCGGGCTGCTCGACCGGCTCGTCGACAGCGGCAAATCGGTGATCGTGATCGAACATCACCTGTCGGTGATCGCGCACGCCGACTGGGTCATCGACCTCGGCCCAGGCGCTGGCCACGAGGGTGGCGAAGTCGTCTTCGAAGGCACCCCTGCCGACTTGGTCACTCAAACGGGCACCTTGACCGGCAAGTATCTGGCGGCGCAGGTCGACGCCTAGGGGACCGTCCAGCGGACTCGACGATGGCTGTCGGTTGGAACAAGGCCCAACCGACGGCCATCGATTAGATGCGGGGCGTGTCGCGATCCGACGCCGCGCATAGACCGCCCGTTTAGGCGGATTCTGGCTGATCCACGTTGATCATCCAGCTCACGCCGAATCGGTCGACGAGCGATCCGAACGCAGGCGACCAGAACGTTTGGGAAAGTTCCATCTGGACGACGCCACCTTCGGCCAATGAGGCGAAGACGCGCTTGGCTTCGTCCTGATCGGTCAGCATCAAGCTGAGGGAAGCTCCTTTGACCCCTGCTCCATCGCCGGTCGGGTCGTCGGACGCCAAAATAACCATGCCCTCGCCAAAGATCAGGGCCGCATGCATGACCGAGTCGGGCCGAGCCCCCGGAGGCAGTTCGTCACTGTCGGGCATGTCGGCGAACGTGAGAACTTCAAGCTCGCCGCCCAGGACCTGTTGGTAGCGAGTCATGGCTTCTTTAGCGGTGTTCGTAAAGAAGAGGTACGGGTGCAGCTTCATTGGCGTCCTTTGCTCATTCCGGGGCGGTCTTCGGCCTGCCAGCCTTCGTAGAGCCCGGCAGGGCCTGGCAGAAAGTACCGCAGCAGTACGACAGCCAAGCTTCGTGACGGCAGTTCGTGGGCTCAGCTTGGTCTTCGAGACGGCGTGTGGGGCGATGGCCGGTAGTGTGGCGCTATGCGCGACTCAGTAACCGTTCACATCGACGCTCCGGCCGACAAGGTCTGGGACCTGGTCACCGACATCACCCGTATCGGCGAGTTCAGCCCCGAGACGTTCGAGGCTGAATGGATCGGGGGCGCAACGGGACCAGCGATCGGGGCACGGTTTAAGGGGCACGTCAAGCGAAACGGCCGCGGACCTACGTATTGGGCAGTCTGTGAAGTGACCGACTACCAGCCGAAAACCGAGTTCGGGTTCACCGTGATCGTCGGCAACCGGCGGGTCAACAACTGGAGTTACGAACTTGCCCAGACCGATTCGGGTACCGATGTCACCGAGTCGTTTCAGCTCGAACCAACCACGCTGAACAAGATGTATTGGGCGCTGGCTGGTCGGTTCCGCGGCAAGACCAATCACGAAGGCATGTTGACCACCCTTAATCGGATGAAGGCAGTGCTCGAAGGCGCATCCTGAGCCGCCACCTGGGCACCGGGGTCGCTGACCCGGTCACACCTCCTGAGACGGCTCGGGCCCCTCAGCTGTAACCGGCCGCCGAAGAGTTCACGAACGGTCGAGTTGCCCGCTTAGCCATACAAACCCGGCAGCGCGTCTGGCTGGCGAACGAGCGATATCGGACCTTTGACCTGCAGGTCTGATGCTCGATACCCGGGGAGCCGGCCGCACCCGATATGGTTGCAACTTCCCTGCGCCCCGAGCCGTCCTACATAAGCCCTCAAGCTCTCCTGACGGTCGGTGGCCTTTCCTAGTTTTACTTTCTTCCTTCTGAGTTTTTTGCGGGCTGTGCTTCGAAGGGCATCAAAGCCTTCGGCGGCCATTAGATCCCCGCCCGAGCTCCCATCCATTACTTATCTGGAGCACATGTGCCTTCCTTTTCTGACCTCGGCGTCCCCGCCGATCTCGTCGCGTCGCTTAACGCCCGCGGCATCCACACCCCTTTTGAGGTGCAAGAAGTAACTATCGGCGATTCACTCGACGGCGCCGATGTCGCAGTTCGGGCGCCCACCGGTTCGGGTAAAACGCTCGCCTTTGGTATTCCCGCGATCGCCCGTTCGGTGCGAGCAAAGCCCAAGAGCCCGACAGCGTTGATCCTCGCTCCCACCCGCGAACTCGCCCAGCAAATCGTCCAGGAGTTGACCCCGATGGCCCAGGCCTGGGGCCGCACCATTCACGCCTTCTATGGCGGCGCCAGCATGCAGACCCAACGTCAGGCGTTGCGCCGCGGAGTGGATGTCGCCGTGGCCTGTCCGGGCCGCCTCGCAGACCTCGAACGCCAACACGCGATCCGCCTGGACCGCGTCCAGATCGTCGTCATCGATGAAGCCGACCGTATGGCCGATATGGGGTTCCTGCCCGAAGTCCGGGCCCTGCTCGACTTGACCAACAAAGACCGACAGACCCTCCTGTTTTCCGCCACCCTCGACGGCGATATCGCCGTGTTGCAGCGCGACTACCAGCGCGACCCGGTACGGCACGAGGTAGGTCCAGCCGAACCCGATATGACCTCCATGCACCATCTGCTGTGGAAGGTCGACAAGAACGCCAAGACCGAACTGGTCGGATCGCTTTCAAACCGTTTCGCGACCACTGTGGTCTTCTGCCGTGCCCGTCACATCGTCGACAAGGTCACTCAGCGCTTGGAGCGCAACGGAGTCCCAGCCGTCGCCTTGCATGGCGGACGGTCCCAGTCGCAGCGTGACCGGGCGCTGGCGTCGTTCAAGAAGGGGCACAGCGCCGTTCTGGTCGCCACTGATGTCGCCGCCCGCGGCATCCATGTGGACGGGGTTGACTGTGTCGTACACCACGACCTGCCCGAAGATCACAAGGCCTACATTCACCGGTCCGGTCGAACGGCGCGCGCTGGTGCGTCGGGCACCGTCATCACGCTGGTTGAGCCGAGCCAGGCGAAGAAGGCCCGCCGCCTTTTGCGCAGCGCTGACGTCGACGTCAACTTGACCGACGCTGTGGTTGACTCGGTTGGGTCAGACGACGTCGTGCGCACGGTGGTGGAAGTTGACCAGCGCGAACGTTCATCCGGTCAGCGCTCCGGTCCGCGCCACCAGAACGGCAGCAACCGCAGCGGACGCGATAAAGGCAACCACGGACGTCCAGAAGGCCGCCGTTCGGATCGGCCACAGAACGGGCGTTCCGGCGAGCGTTCCGGCTCCCGATTCGAACGCAGCGGGCCGAGCCAAGGCAGACCCCGAACCCACACCAGCAACAATCGAGACGGTGGCGGCGACGACTTCGACCGTGGCGACAGCCGCGACGGTAACCGCAGGGGTGGCTGGGAGCGCCAGGGCGACCGTCCACGTCATTCCGAGCGGGGATATGACGGCGACCGAAATGGCCAGCGCGGCAGCGGCGAACGCGGCTCCGATCGAGGACCGCGGAGCTATAGCGGCGCACGTGGCGGCCAAGGAGACGGTCGACGGAGCTTTGACGGTGAACGTGGCCGGGATCGCTATGAGGACCGTGGCTTTGGCGGCCGCACCGATCGACCCCGAAACGATGGCCCCCGAAACGATGGCCGCGACGACCGTCGCGACGGCCCCCGGAGCTTCGATCGTGGGGAAGGAAGCCGACCGTATGGGCGCGGCCGGGACGGCAGCGGCTCGGCCCGACCGGGTAACCGGTCCGGTGGACCGCGAGGTTTCGGCGAGCGCGACCGCTATAGCGGCACCCGGAACGGCCCGTCCCGAAGCGACCGCGGGCGGTCGGACGATCGATTCGATGACCGCAGACCCGGTGCAAGCCGCTCTGATTTTGGTCGGCCGTACGGCGAGGACCGAGGCGAAAGCCGCCCATCGAACGGCGCTCGCCCTTACCGCCAACGCGATGACCGACGTCCGACCGGCGCCCGGTCGGATCGCCCATATCAGCGCAGCGAGCGGACAGGCGGTCCCGACCGCGATCGGGATCGCTCATCTGAAGGCCGTCCGACCGGGCGGTCCGGTGAGCGCGATGACCGCGACACCCGCACTCGTGACGATGACGGACCTCGCTCGGGAGCGCCCCGGTCTGGGACGGGACACCGGGGTTCAGCGAACAACGCCGGCCCGAAGAAGCCAAAGCGTGCCAACCGCAATAAGCGCGGGTCGGCCAAAGCGCGCTCGAGCGTGCCTGCTGGACCTCGTCCGCAGAAGAAGTCCAGCAAGAAGCCGCGTTAGTTCGTCTTGAGTCCAATGGTCACCGGCTCAAGTCCTGGGGTGCAGCACGCCGATCCCTCAGGCCCGGTGACCAGAGACTCCGCGCCCACGTCGGCGTGTTTCACGTACCACTCCCAGCGATTGCCGTCCGGCGCCTCCAACCAGGTCTCGGTCTTCTCGGCGTAGCAACAGACGGTGTCTGCAATGCCCGTCGTCGCAAGCCCGGATTCGGTCAGCCGCGCTTCAGCTTCGGTCACTTGCGCGGCCGCTTCGACCTCAACTCCCAGGTGGTTGATCGAGCCATTGGGGCCGGCACCTTCAAAAAGCACCAGCTTCAGGGGCGGGTTCTCGATTGCGAAGTTGGCGTAACCGGGCTTCACCTTTGCTGGCTCAGCGTTGAACATCTTGGAGTAGAAGTCGATCGCGCTGGCCAGGTTGTCGACGTTGAGCGCTAGTTGGAGTCTCATCTCGGGTCCTTTCGCATCCGCGTGGCGGACGACGAGTCAGGAACGAATCGACCACAATCGATTCGATGTTTGTCTATGTGACAGGGAAGTGTAAGACTACGCATCGACACCCGTCAATACGTCCCCTCGAGACGCTTCCGCCACCGGCGGATACACAGCACCGAGAACGACGTTGAGTCAAGGAGCCGATGTGAGCAAAGATGCAGTGTGTTGCGCCCAGCTTTTCGATGGCGCACTTTCGAGCGAAGATGCCGTCGATTTGGCTTCGGTGTTCAAGGCGCTCGCCGACCCGGTGCGCCTCCGGATCGTTTCGGTCATCGCAGCGTCGCAATCCGGTGAGGTCTGCGCATGTGAGTTTCCCGACCTGCTCGACCGCACCCAACCGACTATCAGCCACCACCTCACCCAGTTGACCGACGCTGGTGTGCTCACCCGCACACAACGCGGCAAGTGGGCATGGTTTCGTTTGGTTCCCGAGCGCCTTCAAGCGCTCGGAGAGGTGCTCACCCCTCGACCCACAGCGGCGGTCCTGTTCCTGTGCGTGCACAATGCCGGACGGTCGCAAATGGCAGCCGCATGGACCCGCCACCTTGCCGGTGACCGCGTTCGCGTCTTTTCTGGGGGCTCCGACCCCGGCCAGGTCGTCAACCCTCAAGCCGTCGCTGCAATGGCCGAGGTCGGGATCGACATCTCTGCTGAACAGCCGGCAACGTGGACAATGGACGGTCTGACGACGGCGGACGTCGTCGTGTCGATGGGCTGCGGCGATGCCTGCCCTGTCCTTCCCGGCAAACGCTACGAAGACTGGGATCTTGCCGATCCTGCTGGTCAGCCGATTGAGTTCGTTCGAAAAGTTCGCGACGACATTCGAGCAAGGGTTGAGGGACTACTCGCGAGTTTGGGAGTGACCGCCGGGTGACCGTCAAGACCACAGATCAGCGAGCGGTCGCCGCGCCAGGCCCGACCGTGGCACAACTGACGGCCGAGTTTGTCGGTACGGCCCTGCTATTGGCCGCGGTCGTCGGCTCAGGAATCATGGCCGACAACCTCTCGATCGACGAAGGCCTGACGCTTCTTCAGAATGCCTTCGCTACGGCGGGCGTTCTGGTGGCGTTGATTCTGGCGTTCGGCTCCGTCTCGGGCGCACACTTCAACCCGGTGGTCACGCTCACCGCCAGGATGCTCGGCAC
>JAGNEX010000039.1:0-3917 GCA_018003035.1 Acidimicrobiia bacterium | reverse complement strand
GCCTGACGCTTCTTCAGAATGCCTTCGCTACGGCGGGCGTTCTGGTGGCGTTGATTCTGGCGTTCGGCTCCGTCTCGGGCGCACACTTCAACCCGGTGGTCACGCTCACCGCCAGGATGCTCGGCACCGTATCCACCCGGACAGCGGCCGCATTCACGGCGGTTCAGATCGCGGGAGCCATCCTCGGGGTAGCCGTCGCCAACGTCATGTTCGATCTCAAGGTCGTCGAGCTCTCCACCAAGGATCGCAGTGCCTTCCACCTCGTCTTTTCCGAGGCCATCGCCTCCTTCGGGTTGGTGCTCATCATCCTGACCGTCGTTCGAGCCGGCCGTTTGTCGGCCGTCGCCTACGCGGTCGGCGGCTACATAGCGGGGGCGTACTACTTCACGGCGTCGACGAGCTTTGCCAACCCGGCGGTCACGATTGCCCGCACCCTGAGCGACACCTTCGCTGGTATCGCTCCCCGGTCGGCGCCAGCATTCATCGCAGCTCAACTGGTCGGCGCGTTCGTCGCCGCACGAGTGTTTCGCGTGATCTTTCCCGACGACCATCCCGATCCGTAACCAGGGCTCGGGACAGGAAACTGAGTCGATGAGCACCAACATCGCGTAAAAGTTTGAGAACGTATCGGTAACCGACATATCGGTAGCCGATACATTGGGGAGGTGAAGCCACTTCGCGAACCAACCCGTCTGATCCTTGCGGCGGTCGTCGACCGACCTCGCTACGGCTACGAGATCATCAAAGAGGTCGAAGAGTTGAGTGATGGCCGGACGCGACTGAGCCCCGGCACGCTGTATGGGGCGCTCGATCGACTCTGCGACGAGGGCACGCTGTCCAAAGGTGACGAGGTTGTTGTCGAAGGCCGAACCCGCCGCTACTACGAGATCACACCAGAGGGACGGCAACTCCTCAGCGCGGAGATGGCTCGACTGGAAGCCTTTGCCGCCAAATACCGGGACCGAGTTGGGTGGGCAGCATCATGACCAACGGAAACGTCCAGCACCACGGCTCCCGCACGCCCAACGTTCAGGTGGACGACAACGACCAGCGGGCACAGGTGCAACATTTCATCGCCGACCGACGTGCACTCCCCCAGACCGACGCTCTCCTCGCTTCCCTGGATGGGATCGATGCCGCGTATGCCCGGTCGGCACTCCGCTTCACGCGGCTGTTTCCCCAGCGGTTCCGACGCCACAACGAGGCCGAATTGCTGTCCTCGATGCTCGACGCACGACCGTCAGGCGCACGCCATGTGTCTGGGAGGGATGCCGTCAGCCTGACGTGGAACGCAGCGGCCTGGTCGGTGCGACACACCCCACCTCTCGGCCTGCGGGCTCGATCGGCACTCTCGGGCCGACCCCTCCCCCCACCGTACGACGAGTGGAGTCTGGACCGCCTCGCAGCAAGCGCAACGTTGCCGATTTGGGTCATCGTCATCGCACTTATCTATTCCGCTATCTCTGCATATGTCGGGTTTGTCCTTCATAACTGGACGTTCGCGGTGTATTGGATGTGCTTCGCTGTCGGCGTTCCCGGCGGAGAACTCCGGAGGCGACGACGCGGTGTGACGGGGAAGCGGCATGTAGCGAACCTTGCCGCACAACTCGCCCGTTACGGGTACAACCCGGACGGAACGCGGCGGCCGCCGCTCAAGTACGCGGCCACCTACCGAGGTGGCCCGCCACCTCGAGGCTCGGTCAGCGTGACCGCAGCGTTCTTGGCGCTCCAAGCGTTCGCCGGCGCTGCCGTCACTGGCACTGCGGTCGCTCGCCTGTCCGACACGACAGGCATGGGCTGGTTCCATCACGGCCCGGGACGATCGGCGCCCCTCGGCTCTGCGGTGCTGGTCGTCGCCGGCATCACCAGCATCGTCGTACTTGTCGCGGCTTGGCTGCTGCTCAGATGGATGCGCCGCGCCGAGTCATGGTGGCAACCGGTACCCGTCCGTTGGTACCAAAGCGTGCTACCCGTCGGATTCGTTGTGACCGCAATTTGGTGGCCACTGGTGGCGCTCATGACGCGGTCGGCCGGGCGCCATCAGGTTGCACTGCTCGGGCCGCTGACGACTGCCGCAAGTGGCGTCATCGTCGGGTGTTTGGCGGTCATCGTGGCCGTCCTTGTCGGACGATTCGAAGCTCGAAGCCATGCTGCTGGCAGCGTCGGCATGGCCACCTTCACGTCCCGCTGGTACGAATGGTCATGGCGGCCGGTCAAAGGGCTGGACTATCGCCAGATAGAAGGCTGGCAGGGCCCACCCTTCGAAGAAGGCCAACCGCACCGCGCTTAGGTAGCCGCCCGGCTTACCCGTTCCCACCGCCCCGCTCCCGCCGAGCGTGGTCGTCCCCCAGCCCATCGCCATGACGCAACTCGAACAAACTTCGCGCCCTGCGCCTGCGCACCCGACCCACCCGGCCAGTTTCGACCAGGGCCTTCAGCACGACTATCGACGCCGCCCGCCCACCTGGGCTCACGCTTCGCGAGCATTGGTCGGTGCGCCGTGACCCGAGCCGAACGAACCGCACGTCAAGAACTCGAACTGTCTCAGGTGAGGCAGTTTGTCGCTAACCGCCACGCCATGGCGCGCACAGATGCCCTGCTTGCGTCTCTCTCAGGTCGTCAGCTCGCCTTTACAAGATCGGCGCTGCGCTACACCAATCTCTACCCGTTGGCTTTTCGCCGGGCGAACGAAGCCGAACTCTTGTCGACCATGTTGGACAGTGCCGACGGCGGCGCCGATCACGTCTCCCTGCAAAGATGGCATGAGCATCGCCATCAGCGCCGTCGCTTGGTCGTGGCGGCACTCCCCACCCCTGGGACTGCGGATGTGGTACGGCTGGCGGCGTCGTCCACTGCCGCCTCACTACCAAGATTGGGCGCTCGACCGTCTCGCCAAACGCGGCGCCGCCAACTGGCGATACCTAGCGCTGTCCCTGGCGATCGTCGTCGGCCTGGCGTTGTACGAGTCGTCGTGGGCGCAGCTCAAGACGCTGCCGTTCTGGCTTCTTGTGATGGTCGTCGCCCAGCGAAAGTGGAGCCTCTCGACCACGGTGAGCATGTTTGAGATCAAGTCCACCCTTGCCCGCTACGGGCAGTTTCCCGACGGAACCGACCATCCGATCGGGCAGTTCGTCGCCGTTGCGCGAGGGGCCCCGCGCGCCCTCGGTTCGGTGTCGGTGACCGCTTCCTTCCTGGCGCTACAGGCCTTTGCGGGCGCGGCGCTACTCGCCGCTTCGGTCTGGAATCTTGGCGACACGCGCAACGTGGGATGGGTCGATGTCGGCCCAGGGCACGCGGTGCAGTTGGGCTCGGCGGTGATTCAGGTCGCGGTGGTCACCGCGACCGTCTCGCTCGCGGGTTCGGTCAGCCTCGTGAGGTGGATGCGCTCGGCACGGTGCTGGTGGCAGAGGGTTCCGTGCCAGCGCTTTCGAACCGTGTCGCCGTGGGCAGTTCTGGCCGCCGCGATCTGGTGGATCCCCGTGGCGGTGTTTGCCGGGTTGACCTCCCGCCGTGAGATCGCCTTAGCGGCTCCGCTGATCACCACCGCGGTAGGCATCGCTGCAGGGTGTTGGTGCGCGGTAATAGCGGTCGTCGTCGCGCGTTTCGAGCGCTCAACCCCCGGCGACGGACTGGTTGGCGTCGCCACGTTTGCCGCACGATGGCAGCCGTGGTGTTGGTACCGCGTCGAAGGGCTCGACTACCGAGCCCAACCGGACTGGCACGGCCCGCCCTGTCCCTGGGACTAGGCGGCGGGCCGCAGGGCTGAAACGCAGCCACCGCGCCCCTTGCCGCGCTATTCGGTGACGTCGATCACCATCATCAGGCCACCGCCGCCATCGGTTTCGGTGTTGTTGTTGGTCGTGTGGTGCGGAATGTGGCAGTGCATCAGCCACTTTCCAGGCCGTCGTGCTGTCCAC
>JAGNEX010000098.1 GCA_018003035.1 Acidimicrobiia bacterium | reverse complement strand
GCACACACCTCGCGTCGGGCAGCAACGATCGAACGGTACGAATCTGGGACGCACACACGGGTGAATGCACGGCCACCCTCACCGGCCACAACGGCTGGGTGCGGTCGGTGGTGTGGTCACCTGATGGCACACACCTCGCGTCGGGCAGCGACGATCGAACGGTACGAATCTGGGACGCACACACGGGTGAATGCACGGCCACCCTCACCGGCCACGACGGCTGGGTGTGGTCGGTGGTGTGGTCACCTGATGGCACACACCTCGCGTCGGGCAGCGACGATGAAATGGTACGAATCTGGGACGCACACACGGGTGAATGCACGGCCACCCTCACCGGCCACGACGGCTCGGTGCGGTCGGTGGTGTGGTCACCTGATGGCACACACCTCGCGTCGGGCAGCAACGATGGAGCCGTCAGGCGGATGAACCCGAGAACCCTGGCTGTAGACTGGCGGGCCGTCCTGTTGGCCGACGGCCATTCGGTCACATTCGACTCAGACAAGACCATCACCTCGTGCACACCTGACGCCTGGCGTTGGCTTGGCTGGATTGGCACCTATCCAGGCACCGACATCGTCACCCGCCTCCCCGCCGAATGGCTCGGACCGCTACCGATCCACACGCCACAAACCACCCGCGCGACGTAGGTTGCCCAAGGACGCGCCTCGACGTCTGGGTAGGTTCCGAACCTGCGCCCACCGTCTCTGACGCAAACGAACGCCGCGCCCAACGGCATCGCGACGCGGCCCCCTAAGGCCCGCCACTCGGCATCCGCAACCGCCATGGCACGATGCCGGGTACCCCGCCTTGTCGGCGATGGTGAACGAATCGGGCGACAATGTGGCGTGGAAGATTCACGCCTTGCCCCAACCCTGACTCTCTGGCCGGCAGTTGGGCTTGCAATCACGATGGTGATCGGCGGCGGGGTGCTGTTGTTGCCAGGCCTTGCCTATGAAGAGGCGGGCAGGGCGGCGGTGTGGGCGTGGGCCTTGGCCGCCCTGGTTTCGGCGCCTCTGTTGGTGATCGTCGCCACCCTCGGCGCCCGACACCCTGCCGCCGGTGGTATCGCCGGTTTCGTCGAACCGTCGCTCGGCCGCCGTGCCTCGCGCATGACCGAAATGCTCTTGCTGTCGGCGGTCACCGGCGGCGCGGGTTTGATCATCGTCGGGGGCAACGCCGTCGGCGACTGGGTTGGTTCTGACACTCTCGTCCTGCCGGTCGCGTTCGCCCTGCTGGCTGTGTCGGTGGCCGTCGGACTGCGAGGAGCTGCCTTTGCGGGGTCATGGCTGCGCGCCGTTTCGGCCGTCTTCATCGTCGCGCTGCTTGCCGTCGCGCTTGCCGGAGCCATCGGCGGGACCGACGGGGCGGGCATGCCAGCGGCCTCTGAAGTCGGTGACGGCGCGGGGACCGTCGGGCTCGTGTTTTTCGCCTTCGTCGGATGGGAGCTGATGGCGTCGATGAGCGAGGAGTTCGTCAACCCTCGACGTGACTTTCCGCGTGCGATTGCCCTCAGTTTTGGCATCGTTGCCGGCCTCTACCTGCTGCTCGCGGTCTCCGTGCAACAAACCCTCCGGCTGGACGACCCAAACGTTGACTCGTCACCGGTGGCCGCCACGGCCGAACTGCTCTGGGGCGAATCTGGACGAATCCTTGTGTCTACCATCGGGGTGGTCATCGTCACGGCGAACATCGCCGGAGTGCTCGTGGCGTTCTCTCGCCTGATCTTTGCCAGCGCGCGTTCAGGACTGCTGCCGCGAACGTTGACCCGAACCGATCGCCGCGGGACCCCGGTCACCGCGGTGCTCGTTACCGCGTCGGTGTTTGCATTGCTGGCGATTGCCGAACAGCTCGGCTGGGTCACTCAGGCCACCTTGTTTCGTTTGGCTGCATCAGCCTTCTTTGCGACATTCGTCGTCGCGACCATCGCGTTCATCGCCGAAACCACCGGCGCCGTGCGCCTGTTCGGTTTCGGAGCCCTGGCCATCTCTGTAGCAGTGCTGGCGTCGTTCGGATGGTTCGCCCTCTACCCCCTGGCCGTCGGCGCGGTCGCGCTTGCCACAGCCCAGCGGACACAGAGCACATAGCTCTTCGGCCGTCTCTCGGACGGCTCCGGGCGCTCGGCCAGCACCGGCGTTCCCAGTTGCCGGGTTGGGTGCCCGGGTCGTCCCACTTGACCCGCCGCGGCCCACCCACATTGAACACGGCTCGCCATCCCCACCCTGCCTCCGCAGACCTCACCTCACTGGCAGGGAGGCCGGCCAGCGCCGCTCAACACGATCGCGCCGCCTCTGACCGTCGGCTACAAATGTCGGTCTGCAAATGAGACGTTGAGCCCAAATGGAGGGACCCATGAACGACAACTACCTCAAGGTGATCTTGCCCGAAGACGAGATGCCGACCCAGTGGTACAACGTCGTCCCGGATCTGCCCGAACCCCCACCGCCGCCGCTCCACCCTGGTACCGGCCAGCCGATCGGCCCCGAGGACCTTGCGCCTCTCTTTCCGATGGCCATCATCGAACAAGAGGTATCGACCGAGAGTTACATCGACATCCCCGGCGAAGTGTTGGACGTCTACCGGTTGTGGCGCCCCAGCCCGCTGTTTCGCGCCCGACGGCTGGAACAGGCACTCGACACTCCCGCCAAGATCTTCTACAAGTACGAAGGTGTCAGCCCGACCGGCTCTCACAAGCCGAACACCGCCGTCCCGCAGGCCTATTACAACCATGCTGAGGGAGTCACCAAGCTGACCACCGAAACCGGCGCCGGTCAGTGGGGCTCGTCACTGGCGTTCGCGACCGCCCAATACGGCATGGAATGCGAGGTGTGGCAGGTCGCCGCGTCGTTCTACCAAAAGCCATACCGCAAGACGATGATGGAAGTGTGGGGCGCCACCGTGCACCCCAGCCCGTCCGATGTGACCGACTACGGCCGGGCGTTGCTTGCAGAAGACCCGAACCATCCGGGCTCGCTGGGCATTGCCATCTCTGAAGCCGTGATGATGGCTGTCCAGGACCCGCACACCCGGTACTCGCTGGGTTCGGTGCTGAACCATGTGCTCATGCACCAGACGATCATCGGCGAAGAGGCGTTGCGGCAGTTGGCGATGGTCGGCGAGACACCCGACGTCCTCATCGGCTGCACCGGCGGCGGATCAAACTTTGGGGGCCTGGCCTTTCCGTTCTTGCGAGAGAAGTTGGCCGGACGGATGAACCCGACAATCCTCTGCGTCGAGCCAGCGGCCTGTCCGACCCTTACCAAGGGCGAGTACCGCTACGACTTTGGCGACACCGCTGGCCTGACGCCGCTGGTAAAGATGCACACGTTGGGCCACTCGTTCATCCCCGACCCCATCCACGCCGGCGGGCTGCGGTACCACGGTATGGCACCGCTGGTCTCACACATCTACGAGCTTGGGTTGGCCGACGCCGTAGCGATCCCCCAAACGGAATGCTTCCAAGCAGCGATCGAGTTTGCCCGCAGCGAAGGGATCATCCCGGCGCCCGAACCGACGCACGCCATCGCTGCGGTCCTGCGTGAAGCCGCCGCCTGCAAAGAGTCCGGCGAGGAGAAGGTGATCGTGATGGCCCTCTCCGGGCACGGGCACCTCGACCTGGCCGCCTACGACGCCTTCCTCCACGGTGATGTCGTCGACTTCGACCTGCCCGATGAGGCGATCGAAACCGCGATGGCCGGGGTACCGGTCGTCGGCTAACGACGCCCGATCAACCTGGCCCGCCACTGAGTGCGACCTCGCAGCGAAACCACGTTCGCCTGCGGGGTCGCCTCGACGGCCGGCGCGCTGGCGTCACACCTCCCGGCTGAGGCCGAGGTCGTTAGCGACGCAACACCGAGACGGCGAAGTCGGCGTCTTCGTGCCATGCCCGGAGATCCCAGGTGGCAAACCGGTGCTCAACCCGCAGACCCGCTGCGTGCACGGCATCGTCGAACGCGCTCAGCTCCAAATGGCGGTTGGTGTGAAACCCGACGACGATCGGACCGTCGTCTGCGACATGCCTGGCCACCGACGACAGAACGTCCGCTTCGGTGCCGGGCGCGATGAACAACACGACGTTGCCTGCGAGGACCGCAGCGTCGAAGGGTTCGGTTTCTCCCAGCGATGCCAGGTCAAGTTCGGCGAGGTCTGCAACCACCCAGGTTGGCCCAGGGTGATCAGCGGCCGCAGCTTCGATCAACACGGGATCCGCATCGACGCCAACCACGGTATGGCCCCGATCGTGCAGCACCGCACCCAAACGACCGGGCCCGCACCCGGCGTCAAGGATTCGACTGCCGGGCCGGACCATCGCGTCGATCAGCCGTGCCTCACCACCAAGATCGGCGCCTTCTGCCGCCATCGCCCGAAAGCGTTCGACGTACCACTCCGAATGCCCGTCCTTGGTGTCGGTGACCCAACGCGTTGGTTTGCCCATGGGGCCCACCCTAGCGAGCCGGCCCGACACCACCCGACGCCTCCCGACGATCCGGAGGCCTGACCTCGATACCTGGCCACGGCGGTGCGGCGCCCACCCGCGAGCCCGGCCGACACGACGCTTCGGCGATGACCTCACCGGCGCGGGCCACGAGCAACCCAGCGGCCGCGCTTGGGGCCGACGGCTGGCCGCTAACCGCGGGCCGCTGGCGCGGGATTGCGCGACGGCTAGATCGTCGGCAAGCATCACGCCGTGACCGAGCAGATCCCTTCATCTTTCTTTCTCACCGATGGTGACGGCTTCGTGGCGACAGCGCTCTCCCGGGGCCCATGGGACGACGGGAGCGCTCATGGCGGCCCAGTCGCAGCGCTCATCGGCCAACAAGTCGAACGGCACGACCCAGACCCTGAGTTGGTGACCGTCCGCTTGACCATCGAACTGATCCGCCCCGTACCGCTCGGCCACCTGGATATCGTCACGACGACGCTTCGGCCAGGGAAACGGGTGCGTCTGATCGGCGCCTCGGTCATTCACGACGGCGCCGAAGTGGCGCGTGCGGTGGTGCTCCGAGTCCGGCGCACCCCAGACGACGTGCCCCTTTCAGCGCCCGGACCCATCG
>JAGNEX010000097.1 GCA_018003035.1 Acidimicrobiia bacterium | reverse complement strand
TTCGAAGAGAGAGCGGGTGACGAGAATCGAACTCGCGTATTCAGCTTGGGAAGCTGATGTTCTACCATTGAACTACACCCGCGGAGGGGCCGTCACTATAGCAACGGCCCGGCGGTTGACTCGACGTCGAGCGTTGCTTGCTAGCCTCGCTGCGCTGTCCCAGCGGCTGCAAAGCGGTACGGGCAGACCCGTCATCTTTTGGTCGGCATCGACGACCAGCCACATCACCTTGGAGTTGCAGTGATTCTGTCGGACGGCACGCTGCGGGAATACCTCGCTTCGGGGAAGATCATCATCGACCCCATCGAGCCAGACCAGATTCAACCGGCCAGCGTCGACGTGCGCCTCGGTTCGTCGTTCCGGGTGATCCAAAACCACACGGTCGAATGCATCGATCCGTACAACCCGCACCCCGACCTGACCGGCCTGATCGAAGTCGCCGAGGGCGACCCGTTCATCTTGCACCCTGGCGAGTTCGTCCTCGGCTCCACCATTGAGCGCATCGCCCTTCCCGCAGACATCGTCGGTCGTGTCGATGGCAAGTCCAGTCTGGGACGGTGGGGTCTGCTCATCCACGCAACCGCGGGCTACATCGACAACGGCTTCGATGGCGAAGTCACCCTCGAGCTCTCCAACGTCGCCACACTGCCGGTCAAGCTGTGGCCCGGCATGCGCATCGGCCAGATCAGCTTGTTGATGCTGGACAAGCCATCTGAGCGGCCCTACGGTCATCCCGACCTCGGTAGCAAGTACATGAACCAAGCGGGACCGGTCGCCTCCCGCTACTCGTCGAACTCCCGGCCGGCAACCGACGGCTAGTCACCCAGCCCGTCGGAGCAGGTGCTAGTACACTGCACCGCGCTGCGCAGCTCGCTGGAAGGAACATGTGAACCCTGTCATCGGAATCTTGGCAATCATCGCCCTGATTCTGCTCAACGGTTATTTCGTAGCGGCGGAGTTCGCCTTCGTGGCGGCGCATCGTTCGCGACTCGAGGACGAAGCTGCCGAAGGCAACGAGAGGGCAGGTCGCGCCGTTCGCGTCCTCACCCAGCTGAGCTTCATGCTGTCGGGCGCCCAACTCGGGATCACGGTCACATCCCTCATCGTCGGTTTCATCGCCGAACCAACTCTTGGCGAAGCCCTCGAACCGGTTATGGAGTGGATCGGCGTTCCCGAAGGCAGCCGCGCCGGGATCGCGCTTTCGGCAGGTTTCGTCATCGCCACCGTCATTCAAATGGTGATCGGTGAGCTGGCTCCGAAGAACCTAGCCATCGCCCGGCCAGAAACCACTTCGGAACGCACCGCCGGGTTCATGCTGATCTACCTGCAGATCTTCCGGCCGTTGATCCGCATGTTCGATGGGGCCGCCAACCGCCTCTTGCAGGCTGGCGGTGTCGAGCCTACAGAAGAGGTCCAAGGCGCGGTTTCGGCTGAAGAGTTTGAACACATCGTCGAGGCATCGGCGGAGCGGGGCGAAATGTCCCAACGACACGCCGACATTGTCGTCCGAGTGAGCCGATTTCGCACCCTGCACGCCCGAGACGTGATGGTGCCATGGAACCGCGTCGACAAGCTTCCTGCCGCCCTGCGTTGCGGTCAGATTGCCCGGTCGATCAAAGACACCACCCACTCCCGCCTGCCTATTGTCGACGCAAAAGGCCGGGCGACATCGGTCTTCTACATCAAAGACATCCTCAAGATGACGCCCCGAGACGCCAACGTGCCGATCGTCAAGTTCGAACGGACTCCACCGGTCGTCCCCGAAACGGCGACCCTCTCGACGGTGCTCGATCAGCTGCAGCGGCGCAAGACCGAACTGGCCCTCGTCTCTGACGAATACGGCGCGCCCGCCGGCATCGTCACCCTCGAAGACCTGGTCGAAGAGTTGGTCGGCGACATCTCAGACGAGTTCGACGACGACACCGACGCACCCAGCATCGAGATGGTGAGCGAAGGGAGCTGGCTCGTCCCCGGCCAGATGAGGATGGACGAGGTCGAAGAGATCACCGACATCGCCCTTCCCGACGACGACGACTATGCGACCATCGCCGGACTCGTCCTCAGCCATCTGCAGCGGATTCCGCGGGTCGGGGAAGTCGTCAATGTTGGGACTGACCGGCTGACCGTCAAAGCAATGGACGGCTGGGCCGTCACCCGGGTCTTGCTCGAGGCCAACGTGAACAGCATCGACGCCCAAGACGGGCCAGATTCCGAGCCTGCCTCGTGAGTACCCCGGTCGCATTTCTGGTCGGCCTGGGGCTGTTGGCTGGGAACGCCTTTTTCGTGGCTGCCGAGTTCTCGCTGCTCGCCGTACGAGAAAGCCGGCTCGAACAGCTCTCCGCCGAAGGAAGCAAACGGGCGGCATCGGCACTTGCCGGAAAGCGCCAACTGTCCTTGATGCTCGCGGGCGCGCAGTTGGGCATCACCATCTGCTCGCTGTTGCTCGGTGCGATCGCCGAACCGGCGGTCGTGCACCTTCTCGAAGGCTGGATCAAACTCGCCAACCCGCCCGAGGCGTTGACGCACACGATCGCGTTTGCGATCGGCCTGGCAATCGTCGTCTTTCTGCACATGGTCGTGGGGGAGATGGCGCCCAAATCATGGGCCATCGCCGATCCCGAGCGATCCACGATGATCCTGGTCACACCGTTCCGGCTCTTTGCCCTGGTCGTCAAACCGCTCATCGCTGTTCTGAACTGGATGGCCAACGGGCTGGTCAGACTGCTCGGTGTAGAACCTCAAGACGAACGCGCAATGGCCCATTCGGCAGGTGACCTGCTGTTTTTACTGCGCGAATCGGCCGACGCCGGCTCGATCGGCGACGACGAACGGGCCCTGTACGCGCGTTCGATACGCCTACCCGAGATCGACGCGGCCGATGCCATGGTGCCGCGCCGCAAAGTGGTGTACGTGACCGCAGACCAGACAGCGTCTGACATCGCGGCTGCAGCTCGCGAATCGGGACGATCGCGCTTCCCGGTCTGCGAAGGGGATCTCGACCATGTCGTCGGGGTGGCCCACGTCAAGGACGTGATCGCCCTCGACGAGTCGGTTTGGGACGCGACGACCGCCATCGAACTGTCCCAGCCGCCGTTTGTCACCCACGAGCACAAAGCGCTTGAAGACCTGCTGGTCGAGATGCGGGCTCGGCGGCAGCATCTGGCCATCGTCGTCGACGAACATGGCATCGTCAGCGGCATCATTACCCTTGAAGACGTCATCGAGCGCCTAATCGGCGACTTCTACGATGAAAGTGACACCAGCACCGACGTACGTCGACAGTTTGACGGGACATGGGTGTTGAGCGGTGATCTGAGCGCCAACCAGTTCACCGAGCGGACCGGTATTGAACTTCCCGAAGGAGAATGGTCAACCGTCGCTGGTTTCGTGATCGACACGCTCGACCGAATCCCCAAGATCGGCGACGAAGTCGTCCAACCAGGGTTCAAGCTGCTCGTGCAAGGGGTCGACAACTTCGCAGTGACCGAGCTTCGGCTGGTCATCCAAAGCAGCAACGACGACACCACAGACGAAGCCCCATCTGGCGAGGCCTAACCACGCGGGGAAAACCTGACCAACGCCTCAGCGGCCGCGCGCTGACGGCCTCAAAACCTGACCGCCGGCAGGCTGCGTCAGGGGCTACAGAAGCGCTCCATGGCTCTCTGAGATCTTGGTGACACCGGTTAGGCCCATCGCGACACGAAGTTCGGCCTGCATGGTGGCGAGCATCCGACGCACCCCAGCGGTTCCGTCCGCGGCGACGGCATAGGCCCAAGGGCGGCCGATCATGCACGCATCGGCGCCACGAGCACACGCCCGTAAGACGTCGGTGCCGCTACGAATACCGCCGTCGACCAACACAGTTGTGCGATCACCAACCGCCTCAACCACCGCTGGAAGCGCATCGATCGTCGCGGGCACCCCATCGAGTTGGCGGCCACCGTGGTTGGAGACGACGATTCCGTCGGTCCCGCTGTCGACCGCCCGCCGGGCATCCTCTGCATCCATAATGCCCTTAAGAACCAGCTTGCCGGGCCAGTGGGCTCGAACCCAGTCGATGTCATCCCACGTCACCGATGGGTCGAACTGGGCATCCACCCACTCGCGGAAGGCCTCGGGGCTCTTTGCGCCGGGAACGGCGTCCTCAAGGTTGCCAAACGTGTGCGGCTTGCCGCGGACTGCGACGTCTGTGAGCCACTTGGGATGGGTGCCATAGTCGAGCGCGCGGCGAGCCTTCACCAATGCATTGACCGATCCCACCATGCCGTTTTGAACGTCGCGGTATCGGGCCCCAACGACGGCGAGGTCGACGGTCAGCACCAACACGGGGCATCCCACGCGGTGCGCCCGCTCCATGAGACCTTCGGCATAGGAGCGGTCACGCATGACGTACAACTGGAACCAGAAGGGAGCGGTGGTGTTCGCTGCCACCTCTTCCAGGCTGCAGATCGAGACGGTCGATTCGCAGAAGGGGACCGCCGCCCGCTGGGCGGCTCGGGCGGCCTGAACTTCAGCGCGGGTAGCAAACATGCCAGCAAGGCCGACCGGTGCAAGGACGACCGGCATATCGCAGTGCTGGCCCAGGAGCTCGACCGATGTGTCACGCTCCGCGACGTCGACCATGACCCGCTGCCGAAGCAGGACACGGTCAAACGCTTCTGCATTTGCGTCCATTGTCGACTCGCGGCCGGCCCCACCGTCGAGATAATCGAACAACTGCCGAGGGAGACGGCGGCGAGCGCGCGCCCGATAGTCGGCCGGCGTGGCGGGTACGAGATGAAGTGGACGGTCGGGTCTCATCGGACGAGCTTACGCTCGCCCGATGGTGGCGCGAAGCTCAGTCCTGTGGGGCCGGTGAAGGGGAGACTTTCACCGCCGGGGCGGCGACAGCCGCAGCGTCTGCGTTGTTCAGCGCTTCCAACAAGATCGCCGAGAGGTCCGAAACTGCAACCTCTTCTTCTTTGCCCTTCGCCTTCACGCCGTCGTCCAACATGACCATGCAGAACGGGCACGCAACCGCGATCCGGTCGGCCTGCGTCTCGATGGCTTCCTCGGCACGATCGACGTTGATCTTGACCTCGGTGTGCTCTTCCATCCACATGCGCGAACC
>JAGNEX010000038.1 GCA_018003035.1 Acidimicrobiia bacterium | reverse complement strand
GTCATCCGAGACAGGTCGGGCGCTGCGCCTTTGGGATCTGAAATGCCCTCGAGCGGACCCGTGGCAGCTACGCCGTTCTCAACCAAGTCGGCCTTATCGAACGAAACCGTCTGGGCGTCGGCATCTACCTCTGTGATGAGGCCGTAATGCACGCCGTCGGGAAGCTGTGCCAAGCCGACGGAATCCACTTCCGCCAGGATGGTCGTTGGAGTTGCCATGCTCGTCGTAACGGCTGCCTGGGTAACGGTCGTCGAGGCTGTTCCGTCGGATCCGTCCGAACTGCACGCAGCTAGGGGGATCAGCGCAGCGGTCATGAGAGCCGTACCAGCAAATCGAACGTTCACCGCAACCTCCGTCATCAGGCGAAGGCGCATGTTAGCCATGTGGCACTTTGTTCGAGGGGCCGGCAGCCGTAGTTCGCCGCGGCGCCCTCTTGCCACGGGGCGTCGTCTCGCCCGCCTCAGGGCGCTCGAAGTACTGCGCCCAGAAGGCAGGTTCAGTCCGAATCCGCGGTCAGCTCAACACTGGAAACGCCGTCATCTGCAACGAGGACGGTGAAACTCCCGTCGGAGTGGACTCGGTAGTTGGCGTCTTCGGACGCTCGGAAGGGCTGGAAGTCGCCGACCTCAAAACAAGCCATCAGCGTGGACATCATTTGTTCGACGCGGATCGACGGTCCGTCGATCACCCACCGTCCGGACCCTGAGTTGCACCCCAAATGAATTTGGAGAGCCTGACCCTGCGCGAAAACCATCCAAACCGGCCAGGGTGGAGCGACCCGCTCGCCATCGGGACCGGTCGCCGCGTAGACGTACCACGTTCGGCCTTGGAGTTGGGCGGGATCTGCCTCCGGCGGTGTCTGCCGAACCGGTGGCGGGGTTACCGAACCGGGTACATCACCAGGGAGGGGAAGGTCAGGTTCGGGGTTCGCAGAACCACTCCCTTCCGCATCGCTTCCGGGTGACCCCTCCACAGCCACCCCAGGCGAAGCTTCCGACCCTTCATCTGCTTCTGGGGAATCGTGCGATGCTCCGGGAATCTCCGTCATGCCGAGCTCCTCGTCGTTCGGTGCGCCTTGATGGGGCGGATCGGCCTCCTCCCCGGTCGCTTCGGTCGTCGAGACACTCGGCCCGGATTGACCGCTCGCTCCGACCAAAGGCGCGACGGTCGAAGTCGTCGTCCCGGACGACCCGCCGGAACCGGCGCCCTCGCCGGACCTAGCGAGACCACCGGCAGCGTCGGTCGTAGTTGGCTGATCGCCAGCGGCGCCCCGATCAGACTCTTCGGTCGCTCGGCCACAGGCGGCGACGATGAGCGGAGCCAGCGCCAGCGCTGCACACATGGTGCCGGCCCGCGCAGCACGCCGTCTGTTCTCTGACCAAACCCTCATCGGACCCACCTCGCTTCGCCGGCCGCCGGCAACGGCGAAGCGAGCCGGCCAGCCTGGACATCTTCGGTCGGCTGAAGGCCGACTGCAACAGTTAAAACGCGTTCACTCACGGGGTCAGACGTTGAGCGGCGGCCTCCGGTTCCAGCACACGTTTTCTTGGCAGTCACTTAGCCAAAGCAGTCCGGGCCGCAATTCCCTAAATGCCGCCCGAATATTGCTTGTCGTTTACACGAGGCAGCACCTTGCGTCGCGGAACCGTCGGGCCGAACGACTCCAGAAACCAAGTCGTACCTGGGATTCCTGGAAGGCAACGTCAGGCCAAGTCGCTCTTGCAAGAAGACACCGCGCCTCGGGCCGACATCAACGCCACATGTCAATTCAGCGTTGCAATTCCTCGGATTCTTTCACCGCGATACCCTCGTGAGACTCGGTCTGAATGTCCTCCAACCTCGGGCGAAGGTAAAGACCGAGATATGGCAGCCCAAAGGATTCGATGCGCGTGGCCGAGCGAACGAGGTGGGTGCAATAGTGACCCTCGTTGATTTGAAATGACGGTCGCCGCTCACAATAGTAAGCGGCGGTAATAACTCGATACCCCGGCGCTGTCCCCCAACCTTCGCCCATCGAAGTTAGAGGGAATGTCGTGAGCACAGTCGTAATCACCGGCGGCGCAGGTTTTCTTGGGTCGCATCTTTGCCAAATGTTCGTCGATCGTGGCGACAACGTTGTCGTCATCGACAACCTGTCGACCGGTTCGATCGACAACATCGCCCCGCTCTTAGGGTCGGGCGTTGAGTTCCTCGCCCACGACGCAACCTTGCCGATGTCGGTCGCTGGCAAAGTGGACGCCGTCTTGCACTTTGCGTCTCCGGCGTCCCCCAAGGACTACCTCCAGATGCCGATCGAAACGTTGCAGGTTGGCAGCGTCGGCACTCAGAACGCTCTTGACCTCGCCGCCGAAAAGGGCGCCCGCTTCCTGCTGGCATCGACCTCTGAGGTCTATGGCGACCCGCAGGTCCACCCTCAGCCCGAGACCTACTGGGGCCACGTCAGCCCGACCGGCCCACGCGGGGTCTACGACGAAGCGAAGCGTTTTGCCGAAGCGATGACACTCGCGTACCACCGGTACCACGGTCTCGATGTTCGGATCGCACGGATCTTTAACACCTACGGCCCCCGGATGCGCCCCGAAGACGGCCGCGTGGTGTCGAACTTCATCCGCCAAGCGCTCGCAGGTGAGCCGCTCACCGTGTACGGCGCGGGCGACCAGACTCGGTCCTTTGGCTATGTCACCGATACCACATCCGGTTTGATCGCCCTGCTCGACAGCGAATATGTCGGTCCGGTCAACATCGGCAACCCGGGCGAGTTCACCGTGCTTGAACTGGCCGAACTGGTAGTGGATTTCACCAACTCATCCAGCAAGATCATCCACGAGCCCCTTCCGGTCGACGACCCCACCCGTCGGCGCCCGGACATCACGCTCGCTCGTGAGGTGCTCGGCTGGGAACCGAAGGTGTCCCTGGGCGACGGCATCGCACAAACGGTCGCCTGGTTCCAAACCCTGGTTCAGACCAAGGTTGCCGCGTAGGGCAACAACCGTCGTTCTGCCCGCTAACCGGCAGGATCTAGATCGGTCGTCTGTGCTGGCCTTTGGCCGACAGGCGACCGACCGAACGGCGTCATCAGCTCGGCCCGGGAAGTGCGTACAAAGGTGCGCGAATGCCTGGCCCAGGCCTGCAGACGGTCGTCGACGACCGAGATGCGGTCCCCTCCCAGGCCGCGCGCCGCGTCCCATGCTTGTGCCAGCGAGATCTGGCTCTCGAGATCGGTCGCCCAGATGATGATCGCCTCATCGTCGTGGAGCAACGTTTCGTAGGCCCCGATGAGCGTGTGCCCATAGTCGGCCATGACGCGTTTGCGTTCTTCGACGACAGCGGCGAGGTAGTCAAGCGTCGAGCCTGGGCGGACCTTGACGTACTCGTGGACAAACAGTTCACCTGAGGCCCCACTCGCCACGAGGTCCTCGAGCGACGGACATGACGGACCGGCACCTAACAGCCGATCGAGCCCTCCGGTCCGGTAGTTGTAAGCCTCTTGCCACCACTCTGCGAGGGCATGGTTTGACTGGCGTTCGATGTTGGTTGAGCGCGTGAGGCGGCGCCACCCCTCCCAACCGTCGATCATTTCCCAAAGGTTGACCACCTGTGGCCACCGACCGGTCGACCCGACCACCTGCCACGTCCCCATCAGCTGGAGGCCTCGCCCGGCCGCACTGTCGGCTTTGAAGTCGACGGTGTGGGCCATGTACGGCTGTGAGCCCTCTCCGATGATGTCGATCACCTCGTGGAGGTACAGATACCGGTGAGTCATGTCACTCCGAGTTGGTTGTAGTGGCCGTCCCACAGCTCGATGGGGCCGAATGCCTCGACCAGGACGCGAATTGTCGCTCCGATCGCCGAATGACCTTCAGCGATAAGGACCCGATCGCGGGTGTTCCCGGACCGCAGGTCGGTGACGCTGGAAACCAGTCGACGGCTGAGTTCGTCCGGGTCCCCACGCCTGTCCTGCCAATGCACCACCAGGATCGCGAGCCGTTGTCGGCGGGCCCATTCGAGCATTGCGTTCGTGACAGGGCAAGCGAGGTCGTCGACTAATGCAACAGGGATGAGATCTGGCCTGGCCAGCGCGGCGGCCACAGCCAGCCCAACGGCCGCCCCAGGCACCGAGCGAGCGGGAACGAGCAGGTTTGCGCCAGCGGGCGTCGGAAACATTCTGCCGACGAGGAACCCGCCTGGGCCGGGGCTGGCGGCGACGACGCTGATCGGTAGGCGGTGCCGCCTCAATATGGCCGACAGCTTGCCCATCAGCACCGCCGGCCCGTCCGGGATCGTCGCACCCGAATACAGCCCGAGTGCCACCGCCGACACCGCGTCATAAAAGGCCCGGGCGGCGTACCGGCCAGCCCCATCTGATCGGTCGGCCATGACAACCCCACGCTCGGCCATCAAACGCGCCGCGTGAACCGACACTTCTTCCTTGATTAGCGGTTCCCATGCCCTGCCGGGCAGTTCAGCTCGATCGAGACCGACCGCCAGCAGGCTGCGGGGCGGGAGTCCGGTGGTGGCGGCGTCACCGCCTTGAAGTCCGACCGTACCCAGATGGAGCGGGTCATCCCATTCGAAGAAACCCTTGGCGCCGACGGTGTTAAAGACGCCGAGGCCGGTCGAGACCGCGAACGCTCTCCAGTCGGACTCTCGTCCGGCACGGCGGACCCCGGGACCCAACAAAATGGCGGCCACTCCGTCGAGCAGGTTCTGAGCGGTCCCGATGTCGGGCCGTTCTCCGCCGGGAGGCTGCGCACCTTCTGAGCGTCGCCCCGGTCCGGCGCCATCGCCTGTGTGTTGATTGACGTGCGCGGCTGCGTCAGCGGGGTCAGGTCTGTGAGCTGCATCAGATCCGTCGGCCGTCTGGGTTGGCGGCGGGCGGTCATCCCATTCGGGGAAGGAAAACCACGCCGGGGGGAGCTGCGTTCGAAGCGTCGAGAGGGACGCATTCACGGGCAGTACTCGCCTGTCCGCAGTCTCCTCGACGAGCCCTGTGACCAGCGACCAATCCCCATCGAAATAGACACCGGGGGTGGGTCCCAGCTCACCTGCCGCCATCGCCAACGTTCGTGCGACGGCGGCAGGGGCCGAAATCCATTCGAGCGACGAGTCGGGGGCTGGCTGCGAAGCGCAGCCGTCCGCGGCGAAGACCGTCCGTATGCCAGCCGCTTTGATACGACCAAACATGGCGTGGGGATCGGTCATCGGTGTGCACCTCGTCGAGTGAGGAGATCCCCGATCGGGGTTACGAAGAGCTGCGAGGAGCCGACCGACGCACTCGTCCTTGCTAGATCGAGCGGAGCCCTGGAGCACGACAACCGAACACCTTTGCGTTCAGTTTTGCACCCAGTTCTGCCGGATCCCATCGGGCGCCGGGCTTTTCGATCATGTTGCCGTAGTCCCACGGCATGAACTTAATGATCGAGTCCCCAACGGCGCGCAGCACCTGTCCTGTGACGTGTTGGGCCTCGTCGGATGCGAGCCACGCGACCAAAGGCGATGAGTTCGACGGGTCCCGAATGTCGTACTCGGTGAACTCGTCGGGCTCCTTTGCCTGCAGGTCGGCGCGACCCATCGTGGCGGTGATTCGGGTCATACCGGCGGGAGCGAGGCAGTTCACCGTCACGCCCATCTTGTACAACTCAAGGCTGGTCGTCAGGGTGAACGACGCAATGCCCCCCTTGGCAGCGGTGTAGTTAGCCTGACCAAAGTTGCCCTCTAGCCCTGCGCCAGACGTCGTCGTGATGATGCGCCCGCGCTGCTGTTCACCGGTCTCTTGGTACCTATCCCGCCAGTAACGCGTGGCGTGACTGACCGGGCAGAACGTGCCTTTAAGGTGAACCCGGATGACCGAGTCCCAGTCCTCTTCGGTCATCTTGAAGATCACCCGGTCCCGGACGATGCCGGCGTTGCACACGACGACGTCGAGACGTCCCCAGGTGTCGATCGCCTGCTGCACCATGTCGCCGGCCTGCTGGTAGTCGGCAACATCTGCGGTGTTGGCGATGGCTTCGCCGCCCCGCTCTTTGATCATGTTGACGACATAGTCGGCGTCGTTGGTCTCTGAACCGGACCCATCCACGGTCACACCCAGGTCGTTGACCACCACCTTGGCGCCTTCTTTTGCTAGCTCAAGTGCGTGGCCTCGCCCGATCCCGTGCGCTGCTCCGGTAACGATGGCGACTTTCCCGTCGAGCATTCCCATGCTTTTGCTCTCCCAAGTTTGGTGCGATAGTTCGGGCGTATCTCGGTGAGGTAACCCGCAAGATTGAAACCTGTTCTAATTTAGTGACACGAATCGGCCCCTCGAAAGATGAGTGGCCGGCCGCCCCGGCGAACAAGCCGACCCGTCCCGTGAGATGTGATGCCAGACAACCTTTCTGTCCTGTTCGAAGCCGTTGTTGACGCCCGCCCCGACGCGCTCGCCCTCGTTCGCGGTGCTCAGCGGCTGACCTACAGCCAGCTCGACGCCAGGGCGAACAAGGTTGCTCAATGGCTGGTCGATTCCGGGACCCGCCCGGGGACCCACATCGGGCTACACCTCGATAATCAGGTCGACTTCTTTGCGGCGATGCTCGGCTGCCTGAAGGCCGGGGCGCTTCCGCTTGCGCTCAGCACTCGCCTGCTGGCTGCAGAACTCGCCGACGCGATCGATTTTCTCGACATCGAAGGGCTCTTCACCGAGACCTCGCGCCTAACCACCGTTGCCGATGCATCGATGGCGACCGCCGGCCTGCGGTTCGCAGTCGTGTCGGGCGACGAGATGTCGACCGGCCCTAACCAAGCAGACACCAGCCCTTCCAGCAGCACAGCCGCGGGCAGCACCCCCCAGATCACGGCGCAGATCGTCGCCACACAGAACGACATCGCAACGTGTTCGCCTCAGCGACCGGTCGGTATCGAACGCGGTCCAGATGACACCTTCATGCTGGTGACGGCGGGCCGGTCTCGTCGACCGGCGGGACTGGTGTGGAAGCAATCTGACTTCTTCTATGCAGCACTCGGCGCCGGCGATCCGACCGGCACCGACGGCCCACTTCCCTCGGGGACGTCGATCACCGACCGACTGGTCCCCAGCGATTCATTGGTGGTCATGCCCATCGCCCGGCCTTACCACCCGGCCGGACAATGGCCGGTCTGGATGGCCTGGTTTGCCGGCGGCACCGCGGTCTTTGACGACAGTGCCGCGTTCCGACCAGAGGCGATCCTCGCCGCCGCATCCGAATCAGGCGTCACGATGTTGCTGACGACAGGCGACGCTATGTGCCGCCCGCTCGCCGAGACGCTGGCGGAGAACCCCGTGCCATTACCCAAACTCACTCGGTGGGTTTCCTCTGGCGCGGTCTGGTCGAACGACGTTAAGGCGCTCCTCAATCGTCTGCTGCCCGACGTCGATCTCTTCGATGGCAGTAGCGATCCGGGCGCTCCCAGCGGAAACGTGTCGACAATGGGCTGGAGCTTCGACGAATCGACCGTCTTTGCACATGGTGATGTAGCCCTGCTCGACGATCAGGACCTGCCTATCGAACCGGGATCGACCGTCATTGGACGTCTGGCCGGTTCCGGACACATCCCGGTCGGCTTCTACCGAGACCCAAAGCGCAACGAGCGGACCTTCGTAGAGGTGGAAGGGACTCGTTACGTCATTTCTGGCGCCCGGGCACGGCTTGACACAGCGGGTCGCATCCGCCTTGTCGCCGACGATTTCCGGACGATTAATACGGGCGGAGAACGCGTCTTCGGCCAAGAGGTCGAAAGTGTGCTTCGCCAGATGCCCGGGGTGATCGACGTTGTAGTCGTCGGTGTGGACGACGCCTATTGGGGCCAACGGGTTACCGCCGTGATCCAACCCGACGGCCGCACCCGCGTGTCTCTTGATGCCGTTGCGAAGTTCTGTCAAGGCCGTCTTGCCAGCCACAAGATTCCGAAGTCGATCGTGCTGGTCGACTCGATCGCGCATCATCCCGATGGGCAGCCCGACGACGGGTGGGCTCGGATCCAAGCCCAGAGCGCTATCTGATGGCGATGCGACCAATCAACCAGGCGACCAAAACGACCGGCGACCAGCCAAGCCGGATGACAGACCGACCGGGCCAGACAAGTCAAGCGGAGTTAAGCGATGCGAGCTGTCGACGGGATGGCTCGCATCGAGCCGTGGCGCAACACCTGATTTGCCGCCAGCAGTAGAGAAACGGCGACGCCCGCCGTCGTATGGGCGAGACCAAACGAACGCTCCGCCGGGAGCATGCACATAAGGGGAACGAACATGATCAGCAGCAACGGGGTCTGGGACCTGATCGCGCAGCGGGCCGCTGCGACGCCGGACGCAATCTTCATGGTTGACGACAGCGGTGCACAGATGACCTTCGGCGAGTTTGCCGAGCGAGCCGAGCAGGTCGCCGCTGGCCTGTATGACCTATCGGTTCGAGAAGGTTCGGTCGTTTCCTGGCAGTTGCCGACCTGGATCGAAGCGGCAGTTCTGGTGGGCGCGCTCAGCCGGTTAGGCGCGACCCAGAATCCGCTCGTGCCGATCTATCGCGAAAAGGAAGTTGGCTTCATTGTCCAACAAGCGGGGCCCCGCCTGATGGTGATGCCCGGCACATGGCGCGGTTACGACTACAGCGAGATGGCCGAACGCGTTGCAGCACAGGCAAATGATGCCGGAGGTGACGTGACGGTGATTTCGCCGGGACGCGAACTGCCAATCGGCGATCCGGCCGTCCTTCCCGCTCCTCCGGCTGTAGCCGACGACCCTGACGCCGCCCCAGTTCGCTGGATCTTTTACTCGAGCGGTACGACCGCTGACCCCAAAGGCGCCCAGCACACCGATCCGTCGGTTATCGCTGGCGCGATGGTGAACGTGACCGCGGTCGGCTGGACACCCGACGATGTGATCTTGTTGGTGTTTCCGTTCACCCATATCGGCGGTATCGGCTTGATGTTGGGAGCGATCGCCGTCGGTTGCCGCCTCGCTCTCGTCGAAGCGTTTACGCCCGAAGGGACCGCCAAGGTCTGTTTCGACCAGAAGGTGACGGTCGCCGGTGGCGCCACACCTATCCACCAAGCGTTGCTGGCGGTCCACCGGGCTCAACCAGAAGCTGGTCTGTTGAAGACCGTGCGCGTGTATCCAGGTGGCGGCGCGTCTAAACCGCCGGCCTTGCACTACGAAATGAAAGAAGAGCTCGACTCGGTCGGCATCGTCTCGGGCTATGGGCTGACCGAATGCCCCATCCTGGCGATGAACAAGATCACGGACTCAGACGAGCATTTGGCAAACACGGAAGGCGCGCCAGCGCCAGGGGTGACGGTCAAGATCGTGACGCTGGACGGCACCGTCGCCGGCGTCGGCGAGGTGGGAGAGATTCGCGTGAAGGCACCGCAGCTCATGCGCGGCTACCTCGACCCCGAGCTCAACGATCACGCCTTCGACGACGAGGGTTTCTTTCGGACAGGGGACCTCGGCAAACAAGACGATGAGGGTTTCATCACGATCACCGGCCGACTCAAGGACGTCATCATCCGAAAGGGCGAGAACATTTCGGCCGTCGAAGTCGAGAACTTGCTCTATACCCACCCCAAGATCGCCGATGTGGCCGTGATTGGAGTCCCCGACGAGGCGCTCGGCGAGCGGTGCTGCGCTGTTGTTGTACTGGCGCCCGACGTCGACGAACTCACGGTGAGCGAAGTCTTTGACTTTTGCAAGGAGGGTGGATTGATGACCCAGAAAATCCCTGAGCAGATCGAAGTTATCGATGCGCTGCCCCGCAATCCCACGGGCAAGATCCTCAAAGGCGACCTGCGCAAGACCTACGCGAACGGCTGATTTTTCGCCGCTTTCGCACCCTTAGCGGTGGAGTTCCGGGACGACGCGACGTTGCCGCGGGCGCGCGTTCTCTGACATGATTGTCAGGAAACGCGAGCGGCCGCCCGGAGCTGCGCACGACGAGCCGCCGATGAACCGCCGGCGACCCACGATGAGGCACCGGAGACGACGTCGACGGAGCCCACAGAGAAAAGGAAGCTGTTCAATGGAATTCGGATTCTTTGCTCAGGGCGCGGTGCCCAAGCCGATTTCGGACAAGAACCCCAACGCCGAACACGAGCGTTTGGTCGCCAACCTTGAGCTTGGCGTGTATGCCGAAGAGTGCAACTTCAAGTACACGTGGGCTTCGGAGCATCACTTCCTCGAGGAGTACTCCCACATGTCGACTCCAGAGGTCTATCTGGCGATGGTCGCCGCTCGGACCTCTCGGATCCACATCGGCTCATCGATCATGAACATCACGCCGTACGTGAACCACCCCTTCCGGGTCGCCGAACAGGTGGCGATGCTCGACCACCTCTCCGAAGGGCGATTCGAGTTTGGAACCGGCCGAGGGTCGTCGACTACCGAAATGTTCGGCTTCGGGATCGAAAACGCCGACGACACCAAAGACATGTGGGACGAGTCCATTCGCGAGTTCCCCAAGATGTGGCGCGAGGCCGAGTACAGCCACGAGGGCAAATGGTTCTCGACCCCCGTCCGCAACGTGTTGCCCAAGCCATACACCCAGCCCCACCCGCCCATGTGGGTTGCGGCAGGTTCGCCGAGCACCTTCGAAAAGGCTGCTCAACTCGGTCTGGGTGTGATCTGCTTCTCGTTCGGACCGCCCGACCGCCTCGGCCCGTTGATCGAGACCTACAAAAAGACCATCGAGAACTGTGACCCGGTCGGCGAGTGGGTCAACAACAACGTCATGTGCGTCACCAACCTGGTCTGCCTTGAAGATCGGGACGACGCTTTCAAACTTGGCTCCAAGATCGGCATGAGCTACTACCACTCACAGGTGGTTCGCTGGCTCGACAGCTTCCCCCGCCCAAAGGGCTTCCCCGAGTGGCCTGAGGTGTTGCCCGAACCGACCCCAGCTCAACTCGAAGAGGTTGGCAAGACGGCATCGGTGATCGTCGGCGACCCCGACGACTGCGCGGAAGGACTCCGCAAGTGGGAATCGCTCGGCGCGGACATCCTGACGTTTTCACCGCTGACGACTCAGATTTCGCTGGAAGACGCGAAGGCGGTGTTCCGCACGTTCGGCGACCACGTCATTCCGAAGTTCGACCCCGAACCCGAATTGCACTCGACGACCAAACAGCGGATCGCCCAAACGGGCAAGTAGCCGCGAACGGGGTTCGACGAGCGGCTTGAGCGACTCTGACGTTTCGGGGTTGTGAGCCGATCGCCGGCCGTCAGTCACCACAAATTTGCTGCTTCAACGAGTAGAGGCGGGGCTAGTTTCTGGCCCCGCCTCTACTTTGTTGCACCCATCCAGCAACACAGTCGCGGCACCTCCACCCTGCCCCGGTGAAGATCGCCGCAACGGTCATGATTGTTTCACCACTATGCGTGGCATTGCAAGAAACATTCGATAGCCAAGATGTATCGACCAACACCCTCAGTCAACTTGAGAAAAATCAAGCTCGAACCGCATGCGCGACCCAATAGGATTCGCTTATTGCAATATCGCGTTGGCATCTGGGGATTCGATGGGCCGAAACATTTGGATCAAAGCGGCGACCGGTCTGACGGGCGTTTCACTCAGCGTTGCCCATACGCCCACTGCCACCGCCGCTTGTAACGGTCTGTGCTCATCGGATGCGGTGCGCCTCGCCGCACAGGGCGGCACCGCCCCAGAGCTCGTCTGGGCGTCGGCAGCACTCGGCATCTGTTCTATCGCTGCGGTGTCTGCCCTCGTCCTGCGCAAACCCAGTCCGACACGCGTTCTTGCTGCGGATGGGGCGACCGGCGCAGGCACGTGGCCGATGGGCAACGATGCCCTGCGCACCGCTCGAACTGCCCAGCAACGCAAGCCAGCGATCGTCGTCAAGGCCGCCGAGACCGCTGCGACCGGACTCACCGCGCAAACGGGGTTCGCCAGCGACACTGCCGCAATCGCCCATGGCGACGGCCATCCCAGCTCTGGCGGACACGGCCTCGCCGCCGCGCCCGAGGACTCTTCCCACGTCGCATCAAGGAGCGTCGGCCCCATGCAGACCGCACCCAATCAACTCCACACAGGTTCCTGGCTGTACGGCAACATCACGCCCGAGATCGCAGCCAAGATCGAAGCCTTCCACAAAGAACAAGAAGCACGGCAGGGTCAACCCGTCCAAGGGCGAGGCAGCAACATCAAAGACGTCATCGCTCCTCTCGATGTGTCGACCCTGGACGCCTCTACGGGCCCCGAGATGAGAATCGAGGTCAGGGAGGCCCTCCAGGCGAGTCTGGCGGTAGCGCCGACCGAACGGCTAGCGCACTGGCAACGGGCTGGGAACGCCCAGGCTCATTCCGCCCAAATCATCCAGTTTCCCCGGGCACGCCGTGCCGCCGAAGCAGCACATGCCCGTCTGCGCGAGGCAAGCAGCGATTTTGCCCCCCGACCGGTCGAGTGGAAGCGCGTTGACATCGAAGCGCCGACTCGTCTCGCTGCGGACTGGTTTGAGCCGACGCCGCTGCAACTCGCCGCCGTCTGAGCACCGGTCCTCCCATTCGGGCGTCGCTCGGGGACAAAATTTCTGCAGTCCCGAGCGGCCGGACGGGGTCCGCCCGAACGGCGCAGAGTGTGGTCTCGGTAACCGAACGCCGATGAAGCAAACGCCCGGAGCGGTGCGTTTTGGCGGTGGGTGCCACTACCCGTTCCAGCCAGGTACATTCGCGGACTAATTGTGACTACCAGTCACATCAGATCCGAACTACCTAGATAGGGACGGCATGTTCACTCGCGATCAACTGTTCATCGGCGGAACCTGGCGCAAGCCCGCCACCTCCGCCACCATTGAGACGATCTCTCCGTTCACCGAGCAGCTCAACGGCTCGGTGCCCGACGCTCAGCCCGCCGATGTCGACGCTGCCGTCGAGTCGGCGCGACGGGCCGTGGAAACTGGCCCCTGGGCCCGGATGTCGGGCGTCGAGCGCAGCGAAGTAATGGGCAAACTGTCCGCCATTTTGCAAGCTCGTCAAGATGATCTCGCCTCGACCATCACCAACGAGATGGGCGCCCCCCTGGCGTTTTCGTACATGGGTCAGGTCTTTGCCGCCACCATGGTGCTCGACTACTTCGTCGACCTGGCTTCGAAGTTCGAGTTCGAAGAACTTCGTCAAGGAATGATGGGCCCTGCCGTCGTCCGCAAAGAGCCCGTCGGTGTTGCCGTCGGTATCGTCCCGTGGAACGTGCCCCTGTTCATTTCGATGCTCAAGCTCGGCCCGGCACTGGCCTCGGGCTCCTCGATCATCCTCAAGCCGTCCCCGGAAGCAGCTCACAGCTCATTCTTGCTGGCGGACGCCATTGCCGAAGCCGGCATCCCTGAGGGTGTCGTGTCGATCCTGCCCGGAGGCCGCGAACTCGGCGCCTACATGGTTGCTCACGCCGGCGTCGACAAGGTGTCATTCACCGGGAGCACGGCAGCCGGACGTCAGGTCGCCGCGGTCTGTGGCGAACAGCTCAAGCGTGTCACCCTTGAACTGGGCGGCAAGTCCGCCGCAATCTTGCTCGACGACGTCAACGTTGAAGAGGCCATGCCAAACCTGATGATGGGCGCGATGCTCAACAACGGTCAGGCATGTGTCGCACAAACGCGGATCCTCGTTCCGGCATCTCGTGCAAAGGAGCTCACCGAAGCGGTCGTCGAAGCGGTCAAGGCGATGCCCGTCGGTGACCCGGCCAACATGGAAACCCAGGTTGGGCCGCTCATCGCTGACCGGCAGCGCACCCGAGTTCTTGACTACATCGAAGCCGGCAAGGCAGAAGGTGCAACGGTTGCGACCGGCGGTGGGCGCCCCGATATCGAGACCGGCTACTTCGTTGAGCCGACCGTGTTCACCGGCGTGAACAACACGATGAAGATTGCGCAAGACGAGATCTTCGGTCCGGTCCTCAGCGTCATCGAGTACAGCGACGAGGCCGACGCGGTCCGCATCGCCAACGAATCCAACTACGGCCTGTCGGGGACGGTGTTTTCGGCCAGCGTCGATCGCGGCCTCGATGTGGCCCGCCAGGTTCGCACCGGCACCTACACGGTCAACGGCTTCATGCTCGAGCCTGCAGCCCCGTTTGGAGGGTTCAAGCAGTCAGGTATCGGCCGTGAACTTGGCCCTGAAGGTCTGAGCGCCTTCCTCGAGACCAAGTCGATCAGTCTGCCGCACGGTTACGAACCCACCCTGCGACAGGGCGGCTAGAAACGGGATCGGCCCGGCGTTTGCGAACGGTCCACACGACCGGCGCTTCGCCGGGCGCCTCAGCCCCAGACGCAAAATGCGGGGGGGCTTAGACACAAATGTGGGACCAGCACGTCCAGCCGCCTCCCTGGTTGAACGAGCTGGTCCCGAGCCGACGTGCCAAATCCCTAACCATGTGCGCCGACGGCGCGGCCCCGGGCCGGAACCCGGGGCTGCCCTCATGTTCGCGGGGAAAGAGCACGGACCTTTTTTCTGAGGGCCTGCGCCTTACGGCATTTACCGTGGGATCCGGCCTGCCCCCACGATGTACGACGCCGGCCCTGCACGCAATGGCTTTGGCCATCATTTATCAACGTGGGGTCACAAATGTCCGAGGATGGGTGCACCGCCAACCACCCTGGGTAGCGCCAGTGATTCACTGCAGTTCCACGGTCGAACCGACAGTGATCGGTCACGCACGGACGAGTGACGCGGCGACGTCGAGCGCTGCCGCTTCGGGACCGGACCACCAGGTCTTGGCCACGATCGCACGCTTGAGGAAGAAGTGGACATCCACCTCCCACGTGTAACCCATGCCTCCGTGGACTTGGACCGCCACGTCACCGTTCTTCTCCGCAGCACCTGCAGCAACGACAAGCGCCGACGCTGCGGCCCGGTGAGCGTTGCCGACTTCGGGCTGATCGGAAATGACCGCCGACGCGTACGCCTGCGCTCGAGCCATTTCGGTTCGAACGTGCATCTCTGCCAGCAGGTGTTTGATCGCCTGAAACGATCCGATCGGGCGACTGAACTGATAACGCTCTGCGGCGTAGTCGACGCTCAGCCATTCGAGTCGGTCGGCGAGACCGACCATGAACGCGGCGGTCAACACCCGTCCGCGCTGACGCCACGAGTTCGCCAGCTCTGGCCCGCCGAGAAGCTCGCCCTGGGGAAGGTCGGTCACCAAACGAACCGGGGTCAACGGGTCTGTCGGACGCGGCGTCGGGCCTTTGAGAGCGGATGGGTCGACAAGCCAACACCCTTCCTCGTCGATAACGACAAGCGAGTCGCAAGCCTCGGGGAACTCCACCACTGCGGGCATCGGCGAACCGTCCAAGGACGATCGAGGTCGCTCCAGGCCGCTGACCACCACCGCTCCCTCGGTCGCGCCATCGATCACCCCCGCCGCGAGATGGGTCCAGATGATCGGTCCAGGCGCACAGAAACGCCCGGCCTGTTCGAGGACAAGAGCGGCGTCTGCGAGACCCAGCCCGACACCGCCTTGTTCAGGGTCCAGGCAAAGCCCGAACCAGCCCATCTCGCCCATCTGGGCCCACAGGTCCCGGTCTACCCCCGATCCGCCCTCCATTGAGCGGAGGCGGCTCATCGGCAGCTGATCGATGCAGAACGCCTGGACCGCATCGACGAGGTCTTGCTGATCTTGGCTTAGTTGGAAGTCCACGTCGGCTCCTTGGGCAGTCCCATGACCCGCTCGGCGATGATGTTCTTTTGGACCTGTGAGGTACCTGCAGCGATCGACAGGGCGAGACTGTGCAGGCGTTCGTAGAGCAGTGCTCGAGTGGCCAGACCGTGACCGTCGATCGACATGTCTTCGTACACAAGTCCCGCCCGATCGATGATCTTCATGCCGAGACGCCCGAGCCGCTGGCGCAGTTCTGAATAGGCAAGTTTGACCACGACGGCGAGGTTCATGTCGGGGATGCCGTCGCCGGCCCGAGCAATCGCACTCACGTTCCGTTTGGTCAGCGCGTCGAGCGCGTCGACCTCGGCGGCCAGGTGCCCGAGCTCGCGGCGGATTTCGACATCATCCCAACAGGTTGAACCGGCCTTTGAGACGCGACGGGCCAGTGCCGCCATGTCTTCAACGAGCCTGCCGATCAGAATCTGATCGGCCATGAAGGCGGTGCCCCGTTCAAAGCTCAGGGTCGTCATGGCGACCCGCCAACCGGCGTTCTCGTCCCCGACGCGGTTTTCGACCGGCACCCGGACCTCGTCAAAGAACACCTCAGAGAACTCGGTCGTGTCTGAGACGTTGCGCAGCGGACGGACGTCAATCCCCGGCAGATCCATCGGGACGATCAGCCACGTGATTCCCTTGTGCTTGGGAGCCTCGGGGTCGGTTCGGACGAGCATCTCGCAGTAGTCCGCGACCTGGGCGAAACTGGTCCAAATCTTCTGACCGGTGATCACATACTCGTCACCGTCCCGAACGGCCTTGCATTGGAGTGCGGCGAGGTCGGAACCGGCGCCGGGTTCGGAGAACCCCTGACACCACACTTCGGTACCGTCGAGGATCCTGGGAAGGTGCGCCTGACGTTGGGCTTCGCTCCCCATCATCATGATGGTCGGCCCCGCATGGAGTTGACCGACAAAGCCAATCCCCACATCTGGGGCCCCAGAGCGGGCGATCTCTTCGTAGTACACGAGCTGTTCCGTGAGCGACGCTCCGCGCCCGCCGTACTCGGTCGGCCAGTTGATACCGGCATACCCGGCCTCAAAGAGCATCCGCTGCCAGCGCTCGTCGTACTTCCGCCGCTCCGTCCAGTCTTCGTTGGTCGGACGGACACCGATTTCCGCGGTTGCCGTCGTGAGCCACGAACGAAGTTCTGCTCGGAATGCTTCGTCTTGTGCCGAATACCTGAGATCCACAGGGCGAATCTATCGAAACCTGACATGCGCGTCAGGTTTGGGGATTTCGGCTCACGGTCCACAAACAGGACCAGAAAATGCGAGTCGGGGGCAACAGCCGGAAAAGGGAGGCAAAACCGGCTGCGCCCCCGACAAGCTCGCCTTAGCGGGTTCGGAGATTGGCGGCTCGAACCCGTCGACGCTTCGTTATGTCTGCGGCGGCCAAGCGGAACCAATGAACGATGCGCCGAGGCTGCACAGCAACCCGTCGCACCGAGCTAGGTACCGTCGGCCCCATAATCCTCATCCCGTGGGATGCCCATTGCAAGGCACCCCCAAAAAACTTTTGGGGTCGGCAGGCGGACGAAGCGCTCCCGCCCACCGGTAGTTCCGTGCAGAGACAACGGCGCTACAACGGGCTCCAGCAGCGGGGCAGGGAACTCCGTGCGTCGTGGAGTTCGCCACCCCGATCCGCCGAGCGCGAACATGTCCAGCGCTAAGCGGGGTCTGACGGCCCTCGCAGGATGGCTTTCGGCAGCCGTTAGGGACAACGTTGGTCTTTTCTTCGCTGCAGTTTCTCTTTCTGTTCCTGCCGATCACGCTCGCGGTCTATTACGTCCTCCCCAAGGGTTGGCGGAACACGTGGCTCAGCATCACATCCCTGCTGTTCTACATCTGGGGTGGCGGCGCGTTCGTCTTCGTCCTCATCGGCAACTCGCTGATCGACTTTGCCGCCGGTCGCTTGGTCGCCCGTTTTACTGCCGAGGGCAACGAGCGGGCCCGCAAGATGGCCATCTGGCTGTCTGTCAGCACGAACCTGGCCTGCCTTGGCTACTTCAAGTACAGCAATTGGATCGTCGAACAGTTAAACGACCTGGGTGCGCAGTTCGGCTGGGGTGAAATCGCGTGGCACAACGTCGCACTGCCGATCGGGATCAGCTTCTTTACGTTCCAGTCGATGAGCTACACCCTCGACATCGCCCGGGGTCGCGTCACCCCGATGAAAAGCTTTAGCGACTTCCTCCTGTATGTCACGCTGTTCCCGCAGTTGATCGCTGGCCCCATCGTTCGATACCACGAGTTGGCCGATCAGCTGGTCAATCGCACCGAGACCGTGGACGGCTTTGCTGCGGGTGCGGTGAGGTTCGCCCACGGATTGTTCAAAAAGGTCGTGATCGCAGACTCGATCGGCTCGATATCTGATGCGGCCTTCGGCCTGGGCGCAGACCAACTGAACACCCCAACGGCGTGGATCGGCGTGCTGGCCTTCAGCATGCAGATCTATTTCGACTTCTCTGGCTACGCCGACATGGCGATCGGCCTCGGACTTTGTATGGGGTTCCGGTTTCCCGAGAACGTGTTGCGCCCGCTTGCATCAATTTCGATCACCGACTTTTGGCGTCGATGGCACATCACGCTGTCAGCATGGTTCCGGGACTATGTCTTCATCCCGCTGGGCGGGTCGCGCGGCTCCCCCCGAAGGCGAATGTTCAACCTGTTCGTCGTCTACATCCTGGTGGGTGTGTGGCATGGTGCGAACTGGACGTTCGTAGCCTTCGGGGCGTTTCACGCGACGTTCCTCGTCGTTGAGGCGGCGACCGGCCAGAACGTGTCTGATCCATCCAAGGTTCGGTACGTGGCGGCTCGGCGGGTGTTTTACGTCCTGGTGATCGTCATGAGCCTGACGTTGTTCAGGGCGACCTCTCTCGGCCAGGCCTTCGACATGTTCTCGAACATGTTCTCGTTCAACAACGGCGCCATACCGGCCGCAGTCAAGCTGAACATGACGACCCGCAACGTCTTCCTCTTGATCCTTGCCTGGTCAACCTGGCTGCTTCCGCCACGCTTTTCAACCGGTGTCTGGCTAGCGTCTGCGCGGGGTCGGCGGGTTGCCGTGGCGCGAGCCGCGGTCCTCGGTCTCGCTTTGCCGTACGCAGGAATGCTCGTAGCGACGGGCTCGTTCCAACCGTTCCTCTACTTCGCTTTCTGATCCGATGAGCAACGAGCACCCGCCTTCAGACACGCCCGACCTTCCAACGCCAGTCGACGCCGCGGCCGGTCAATCCGTGGCGGCCGGCCGCTCTGCTTCTGACGAAGCGCGAGACAACGCGTCGTCGGCATCGGAGGACGCCTCAAGTTCGACAGGGACAAGCGACAGCGGCTTGGAGTATTCGGCTCCGCAGATCCGGGAACAAGATGCCAGCGACACGATGCCGGTTGGCGTCTACGGCCATGTGGACGAACAAGGTTCTCCAGGCACATTCACCCGCTGGGGCGGAATCGCCGCTGCCGTCGGGTTCTGTCTGTTTTTGGGCGCTCCGTACCTGGCGGGTCTTGTCGGGATCCGAGCGACAAGCTTCGAGAACGATCAGTTCGCACCAGCGCCGAACATTTCGCTTCGCCGGATTCTGAATACCGACATGTACAACGAGATCACGGCGTACGCGACCGACCGGATGCCGCTCCGACAGGAAGCGATCTCGGCAGCGGCTGATATCAACTATCGACTCTTTGGAGACACGCCGAACATCTCCACCGTTTTTCGCGGTCTGGATGGTTGGCTGTACCTGCCCGAAGAGTTCCAGCGGTCTCCAAACGCTCCCCT
>JAGNEX010000096.1 GCA_018003035.1 Acidimicrobiia bacterium | reverse complement strand
GTGCAGATTCTTCGATGGTTTCCTCAGACACAGTGTCTCCCGGTGCGCGGACGTAGGTGCGTTCGTCGTCGCTGGTCAGCTGACCACGATCGGCTCGCCGCGGCCACGCCAACGCGCGGCCATGTCTTCGTTCTGGATCATGTCTTGGAGAATGACGATCGCTTCCAGCAACGCTTCTGGTCGTGGCGGGCACCCGGGCACGTACACGTCGACCGGAACGATCTGGTCAATGCCCTTCGTAACTGAGTAGGAGTCCCAATACGGACCGCCGCAGTTAGCGCACGAGCCCATCGAAACGACGTATTTGGGGTCGGGCATTTGTTCCCAGAGACGGCGAACTGCAGGCGCCATCTTGTCGGTGATCGTTCCCGAAATGACGATGAGGTCCGCTTGGCGAGGCGATGCAGGAAATGGGATGACCCCAAGCCGCATCATGTCGTAGCGGGGGCTAGCGAGCGCCGCGGCCATCTCGATGGCACAACATGCCGGACCCCACTGGAACATCCACAGCGAGTACTTACGCCCATAGTTCATGAGCCACGTGAGTGGCTTGGGAATATTGCCGGACTCTACGAGGCCCACTTGAGCACTCCCTTCCGCCAGGCGTACACGAGGCCCAAGACCAGGATCGCGATAAAGACCAGCATTTCAACGAGGCCAAAGACACCGAACTCTTCCAGTTGGATCGCCCACGGGAAGATGAACGCGGCCTCGACGTCAAAGATGACAAACAGCAGCCCGTACAGGTAGTACCGGACATTGGCTGCACCCCAGAAGTCGGCAGGGTCGACTCCGGATTCGTAGGAGAGGTACTTCTCGTCTTGCGGGCGAGTAGGGCGGACCAAACGGCCGACGCCCAACATTGCGGCCATGATCACGCCAGAGGCGACCACAAAAACAGCGACCGACAAATACGCTTGGGAAAAGTCGGAATACGACACCGGGGTGACCTCCAGCAGGGACAACGGATCGAGTATATGTGTCGATTCGCGAACCGCACGAACTTGGTGCGCCAGGCCGCGAACCATCGTCGAAGGTCTCAGCGAATAGTGACCGCTCGGTACTTGCGACCTGAATTAACCGCCCCGAGCAACAAGGCATCTGCCCAACTCATCGCCCCGCTGGTCGGCCGGTAGCAGCAAGGCTCAGCTCCCTGAAGCGGAAGCAGCGAACGGCGCCGAAGCCAGTGAGCAGCTGGGATTCCGAGGGTTGAAACCTGCGCTAGGTCAGGCGGCCGTGGTTGTCGTTGCGTCGTCGGCGGCCGAAATGGTCGTGGTGCCCGTATCCGCGCCATCCGCTGGCGACTCTGAGCCGTCCTCGCCTTCCGATGCGACCAAATGCTCGGCGCAGGACCCGCCGGCGTCTTTGGCGCTGGTTCCATCCGGGCAGGTTGCCCAGCCCACATCGTCGGCACCCCAGTTGACACCTTCGACGGTTGCACCGGTGAGGTCGGCCGCCGTCAGATCGGCGCCGGCAAAGACTGCGCCGGTGAGATCTGAGCCGGACAGGTCGGCGCCCCTCATAGTGGTGTCGACGAACTTGGCGTTACTCAGGTTGAGCTGCGCCATCCGAGCACCGTCGAGCTTGGCGTTCGAGAAGTCTTGGCCTGACAGCTCACCGGCCGAAATCTCATCCGGGGTCGGTACGTCCGATGTCGGCAACGCACCATCGGATTCGGCAACGCTCGTCGTGCTTTTGGAATCCGAACCGCCATCGTCTTTGTCATCGCTGCAAGCAGCAGCTAACAAACCCACGACCAACAATGTGACCAACAACCGTGCACGCACGACGTTCCCCTAGATCCAAGACCCCAGCTGACGAGCGGAGGCTAGCTGAGCCGCGATGAACGCCACCACCAGCCGTTCCCGCACTTAGCACCAGGATGACTTTGATCTCATCCCGGTCAGAGGATGGCGCTCGCACGGTCGGCCAAGTCGAGGACGAACTGAGGCAGTATGCCCATCACAAGGGTGAAGATGGCCGCTGCCCAGACAGCGATTCGAATCCCTGCAGGAGCCTTCGGAAGCGAGACTCCCTCGCCACTCTGGAAGTACATCGCCACGATGACGCGGAGATATGCGAAGGCCGCGACCGCCGCCACCAGGACGCCGATCACCACCAGGACGGTGCTCTCTGCGTCTGCAGCCGCTTTAAAGACTCCGAACTTGGCCATGAAACCGGAGCTCGGCGGGATGCCAGCTTGGGCGAACAGAAAGAACGCGACCAGCGCAGCCATCATTGGTTGGCGTCGACCTAACCCTTTGATGTCCTCGAAATTCGTGGCGTTGTCGCCAGGGCCGCTCAGGTAGGTGAGAGCACCGAAGGTGCCCAAGACCATGACCGCGTAGACCAGCAGGTACACCATCGTCGCTGCAGCGCCCTCACGGGTGGCAACCTGCAATCCGATCAGCATGAAGCCCGCGTGGCCGATTGAGCTATAGGCCAGCATCCGCTTCACGTTGTTTTGCGACAGCGCTGCGACCGCCCCTACGAGCATCGAGGCGACCGCGAGCACCCAGAGAATGGGTTGCCAGTCATCAGTACTGCCGTGCATGGCGATAACGATGACGCGGGTCATTGCGGCAAACCCGGCGACCTTGGCCCCGGATGCCATGAACGCGACGACAGGAGTCGGAGCACCCTGGTAGACGTCCGGAGTCCACATATGGAAGGGAACGGCCGCGATCTTGAAGGCGAAGCCCACGATCAACAGCGAAATCCCCGCCAGATAGAGGACGTTGTCCGCCGGTGCCTCAGCGATGTTGCGCAGCGTCGTCGACCCAACGGCCCCGTAAACCAGAGCGATGCCGTACAGGAAGATCGCTGACGCTACCGACCCAAGCAGGAAGTACTTCAGGCCTGCCTCTTGGGAAGACTCTTCGTTACTGCGGTAGGCGGCCAACACATAGAGAGCGATGGAAAGAATCTCGAGAGACAAAAACACCGTGATGAGGTCAGCAGCTGTCGCCATCAGCGCCATACCCGTCGCCGAGCAAAGCATTAGAGCGAAATACTCGGGGCGGTCCAGGCGCTCACGACGCAGATAGTCGTTGGCGATGAGCGCTCCAAGCCCAGCGCAGATCAACACGATGGCGGTGAAAAAGATGCCCATACCATCGACGTCGACGAGACCACCCGCCGTCGTATACGGACCGTCGTTAATGACCTTGCCCCAGGCGAGCACGGTGTAAACGGCCGAGACGCCGATGCCAACCAGGCACGTGGCGAGTGGAAGCCACGAGGCCATCCCGAGGCGGTGCTTATAGGCGACCATCAAGATGATGAGGAGCGCCGTGATGAACAGAACGACCGGTGGGGCGATACCGAACCAGTCAAAACTCGGGGTCGGAAGTGCTTCAGCTTGAGCGAGGCTGAGAAGTTCGACGCTCATTTGACACCCCCTGTGACGGTCGTATCGAGAGATCCGATTGAGTGTTCGTCCGTTGAGGTTTCCGCCTCGTCGGAAGAGTGGTCCGAGGTTTCAGAACCCTCCGCTTCGCCCACTTCGGCGGGCGGTGATGGGACTGACGGCTCAACCCAATCCGACTCCGCGTCGACATGGTCGAGCAGTGCCTCGACCGACGGGTTGATGCGGTCCAGGACGGGCCGCGGGTACAGACCGATGACCAGGCTCATGATGAGGAGCGGCGCAACGACGGCGATGTCCCGGATCGACAAGTCGGGAGTGTCTTTGTTGTCGCCCTCGGGCTCGCCTGTGAAGACCTGCTGAAAGGCCCACAACAGATAAAGAGCCGCCAGAATCACACCAACCGTTGAGACCACGGCAACCGGCCGGGACGACAGGAAGGTACCGAGCAACGCCAGGTACTCACCGACAAATCCCGACAGACCCGGAAGGCCAACGGATGCGAAGGACGCGACGAGGAACAACGCGGCGAACTTCGGCATCGTCTTCCAGAGGCCGCCGAACTTGGCGATCTCACGGGTATGGCGCCGGTCGTAGAGCATTCCGACCAGGAAGAACAGCGCAGAAGTATTGAGGCCGTGAGCCAACATCGTCATGATCCCGCCATCGATTCCAGGCTGGGTCAGCGAGAAGGTACCGATGACGACGAACCCCATGTGAGCGACCGACGAATACGCGATGAGCTTCTTTAGGTCGGTCTGAACCGCCGCAACCAGCGCGCCGTAGATGATGCCGATCGCGCCGAGGACCATGATCCACGGAGCCATATCGACGGCTGCCTGAGGAAACAGGGTCAGGGAGAAGCGGAGGAAGCCGTAGGTCCCCATCTTCAACATGACCGCCGCCAGGACCACCGAACCTGCGGTGGGCGCCTCGACGTGGGCGTCGGGGAGCCAGGTGTGGAGCGGGAAGATCGGCACCTTGACGGCGAAGGCGACGAAGAACGCCAAGAACAACCACTGGGCCGTCGATTGCGCAAGCCCACCCCAGACGGACAGCTCGCGCATATCGAAGGTGAGCATGCCCGTATCTTGGTTGTGCAGAAAGCCGAGGGTCAGGATGGCTGCAAGCATCAGCGCCGAACCCGCCATCGTGTAGATGAAGAACTTGAGCGCCGCATAGACCCGACGTTCGTGTCCCCAAATCCCGATCAGTAAGTACATCGGGATGAGGACCACTTCGAAGAACACGAAGAAGAGGACCAGGTCAAGGGAGAGGAACACTCCCATAATCCCAGCTTCGAGGATGAGCATCGAAATGGCGTACATCTTGAAACGTTCGGTGATGTTCGCCGAGCTAAGGAAAACGAGCGGGAAGATCAGACCCGTCAGCACGATCATCCACAACGAGATGCCGTCGACTCCCAGGATGTACCGCAGGCCCATGGCCTCGACCCAGGTGCGGTCTTCAACGAATTGGAATCCTCCGTCACCAACCTGGAACTGCCAGAGCAGATAGCCAGCCAGCGCCGCTGTCGACACGCTCGCCAGGATGGCGAAAGCGCGAACGATTTCGGTTCGCGTTTGCCCAACAAAAGCGATCAGTACGGCGCCGATCAAGGGCGTGACGATAAGCGCGCTCAGTAGCGGGAAGTCCCCGCCGCTTGCTGCAAGCATCAGGCGGCCCTCACAATCGCGTAGGTAATCAACACAACAGTGCCTGCAAGCAGCACTAATGCGTACTGGCGCACATATCCGGTCTCGGCCTTGCCCGATTCGACCGAAGCGAAGCCGAACGCTTTACCGACACCGTTGACCAGGCCGTCGATGAGTTTGCTGTCGACGTCACGGGACAGGAACAGCGCGATTTTGCGGCCGGGTTCGGCAATGACCTTCTGGTAGAACGCGTCGAAGTACCAGGC